>CANQNT010000001.1 GCA_947625255.1 uncultured Acetatifactor sp.
GCAAGAGCTTCGACGAGATCATGACTTTTCTTAACCCGTGATGGTGATTAGTGTAACTTTTTTGCAGAGTTCACATTATCACGCGGAGCCAATACCCGGGCGGGAAGCAAAGCAGTGTGATAGTGATCCGCCGACTCCTGGTAAGAGCGGTTTACGACTGGATCCTCGTATTTTCTGTTGCTGAGGATTCCAACCTTCAGATTATCCGGGGTCAGGATCCTAGTGACACCGCCGAAGAACTCATACATAGCGATGTGCGCATTGATCCAGTCCTCCTCTTTCATGGTACGGCATGCCTGTGCATAGCAGTACATGCTGAAAGGCAGCGTTGCTACAAACAGATAAACCCTGCAGCTGTCTCCGGTGACCTTATTTGCTCAACTTCAGTCAAGGCAATTTGCTGAGCCGTTTCCACAACTTCTTCTGGCCAAAAAGTATTTAGGGATTCAGAGATTCCACATATTGGGCAACAAATATCACCTTGTAATTCGTCGTTCAAAAATGCACAATCTATTTTAAATCGGCTTTTGCATCTATCGCATTGTAATGTAACTAATCCATTTTCATCCGACTGTGAGGTTGCTTTTCCTATGGTACTCATACGTTCCTCCCACTTATAGAGTGTTATATGCCGATAACCGTTCTTCTACATATTCCGCTACCATTTCCACCATTGCGCTTGCATCGTTATCCCTATAATAGCTGTCAAACGCATCATAGTATCGCTTTCGATCCGCGAACTTCACATTGATTGGCGGATATCCGTTTTGCATCAGGAACAGATTTAGAATTAGTCTTCCTGTGCGGCCGTTGCCGTCAACAAAGGGGTGAATACCTTCAAACTTCAGATGGAACAGAGCTGCTTTTTCAATCGGGTGCGGTTTACTGACTTCAAATTCTTTGACTAGTTTTCCCATCAACTCAGGCACCGTGATTGGGTCAGGTGGTGTATGATACGCCCCCATAATTCGCACAGGAATCCGGCGATAGATACCGCGATCCTCCGGCCTGTCCATGAGCACCAGAGTGTGAATCTGTTTAATGATGGCCTCCGAGAAGGGAACCTTATCACGCACCAGTTCCTGCACATACAAGAAAGCATCCTTATGACCGACCGCTTCCAGATGATCCTTGAGTGGCTTTTGGTCAATTGTAAGACCTTCCAGCACAAGGGCTGTCTCCTGCAAGGTCAGGGTATTGCCCTCGATGGCATTGGAATTATAGGTGTACTCCACAAGAAATTCATCTTGCAGCCGCTTGAGTTCTCCGGCAGTCAAAGGGCGCCGCTTATCCAATTGTTCCTTTAAGGCGTCAATACGAGAGAAGAGGGCAAGATATTGTTCCGAAACTTCTTTATGCCGCAGTTTGCGGCCATCAATAGGTTTGACTGCATCGGCTGGAATAAAATAAGCCCGTCCTTTTTGAATAACGCCTTCAATCTTTCCCTGTTGACACAAAACTCGAACGCGGCGGTCAGAAATTCCCCATAATTCGGCGGCTTCTGCAACTTTCATGTATTCCAAAATATCACCACCTATCCGTAAACTCGATGATAGTATAACACGTTATCGGAATAATATCAATAGGATTTGAAAATTATCCGTAGCTATATCGTTCCGAATCGGCAAATAAAAAGTTCTCAAACCTACATAGATTTGAGAACGCATCATTGTCAGAGTGGTTTCACGCATTAGACACCGAATCTATAACGCACTCTAATGCTATATATTAGTATAATGTGTTCTTCTGCCATTGACAAGATGTTTTCTGAAAATTTCAAAAAGATTTTGATACTGTTTGTATCAAGCCGGGACGGAATGAACAAGCCCCAAATGTAAAATAATAACAATAGCCTTTGAGACAGGGCATATCCGCCCCAGGGGTCAAATCTCTACCGGCTTTCGGCTAAAAGACCGCCGCCCAGGTTCCTGTTGATTTTCGCAAAATTGACAGGGGCCCCATGGAGGCCGGGGCCGACGGTTTTCGTACTATATGAAACCTGCGGATACCGAGGGTGAAAAGCGGCGGGAAACGATCCGCATCTACGAACAGCTGATTCAGATTGTGTGAAATGGATGGATATAAGCCAAATAAACTATGCCATATAAAAAAGCTCTTAGATGTTAAAATTTCCTATTGTAAAATCCCTTCATATTGGCTATAATAGAATCAGCCTGAGGTGTTCGATGATTCTTGTTATTTTTGAACCTACATTACTTTAAACGGGATTCCTATATTGCCAAGTGGCTGTCAAGCCCTCACTCATTTGAGGATTGGAAGGGAAGGCAAAAGCTTTGGCTGCGGATTTAACCCACCTGGCGTGCGCTAGGAGTCAGAAGGCAGGAAGCGGCACCTTGGGTAGTCCTTTATACGAATGAGGAAGAGCAGTCCGTTGGACTGCTTTTTTTAAAGTCTAGTCAGCATAAGGATGGATCATCAAGAGTATCTGTTATATATCAGCGGGGGATAAATTTTTGCAAAAATATTGTGATAATGATCAAAATCAATTCCATAACCTGACGGAAGAGCAGTCCGGGAAATACACGACACGGCAGGGAGAAAAAGGGTCAGGAAGGCGCGCGGAGTGGCGGGCGGAACGGCAGGCTGCGTGGCGGACGGAGGACGTGTATCCGAGCGGAGGCAAATCCGCATCCGGAGTTGGATCCAACATGGTATCCGGTGCCAGTACCGTCCGTAAGCGCAGAAAATTAAACAAGTCCCAGCGGATGCAGCTCAAGGCGTTGGCAGGCTTATTGGGAATTTTATTGCTGTTATTCCTGCTCCTGGGCGGACTCCTGCATTCCATCCTGCGGCTGAACGAATCCCCATTGCCGCACTTGGCAGAAATTCCGGCTTTTCAATTTCTGAAAAACGTGTGGGTTATGGAAGTGGCGGAGGATGGCGTGAAGGTTTTTCTGGACGGTCAGGAGATGACTTATCCTTTGTCATCAGGCGTAACCGTCCCCAGAGAGGCCAGAGAACAGGTGGCGGATCTTTTGCTCTATCAAGGAAGTGTGGCAAGGATACATAGTAAAACAGAAAAGATTAACGGCAAGGTTCTGGCCGTAAGCGAGACGGGCGTAGAACTGGAGGGATTTGGCTGGTATTCCTTTTCCCAGGAGGTTAAGGGATATCGTCTCTATGGCCAGCTTGCCATGTGTGGCCCTGCTGATTTGCTGGTCGGATACAATTTCGCGGATTTCGTCCTGGAGGAAGGCAAAATCTGTGGGCTCCTGATTGCCAGAGAGGAGACCATGGAATATATCCGCGTGCTTTTGAAAAGCGGTAATTACGAAAGTCTTTTTCACGAAGCGGTGGAGTTGTCCTGCGACGGCGACTATCTCATTCGCTATGATGTTACTCCTGACGACACGGCCTCTGGCAGCGCCGTTCCCTATCAGGAAGAACTTTATTCCGCCGGCGAAATTTGTCGAATTGACCGTGATAGCACCTATTTCCAGGCAGGCCAGCGGATCACAGTCTATCCCGCCGCATTAACGGGCAGACTGACCCTCCGGAGTCTGTCCAGAACCCAGGGCGCGCCCTCCTATCGGGGAACGCTTGAGCTGGTCTGTACCGATGAAGGAATTCTTGTGATCAATGAGGTGCTTTTGGAGGAGTACCTCTATTCCGTGGTGCCCAGCGAAATGCCGGCTTCTTACCCCCTGGAGGCGCTGAAAGCCCAGGCGGTCTGCGCCAGGACCTACGCCTACGGATATATGCTTCGCGCGGGTTATCCCGCTTATGGCGCCCATGTGGACGACAGCACCAGTTATCAGGTTTATAACAATATTCTAGAGCAGGAGGCGGCCACCACGGCGGTCAAGGAGACCTATGGACAGCTCCTGTACGCGGCGGACGGCAGTACCCTTGCTAGTACCTATTATTATTCCACCTCCTGCGGGATTGGCAGCGATGCGTCCGTCTGGGGAACGGAGCCTGCCGGGCTGGAATATCTTTCTCCCCGGCCTGTTAATCGGGAACTGCTGGAGGAACTTCGCCAGGGTAATGTCTCCCAGGATTTGCTGTCCAAGGCGGACGCACTGCGTGACGAAGAGGCCTTCCGGGCTTTCCTGCGGAATCCCCTTGAGACGGATTATGAAGCCGAAGAGGCATGGTACCGGTGGGAATACACGGTGCCGGAGCTTGATGCGGAGCGGATGCTTGCGCAGCTTCAGAAGCGTTATGAGGCCAATCCCAAACGGGTTTTAACCCTGAACGGGGAGGGGGAATATGTGAGCGAACCCATCACGGAATTGGGCGGGATTCAGGAGCTTTCTGTCAGTCTTAGGGGTGCCGGGGGCGTTGCCGCGGAGCTTCTGATTGTTACCGACAAGCAGACTATCAAGGTCTTGACAGAATATAATATCCGTTGCATACTGAATGATGGAAAGGCGGAAGTTTTACGTCAAAATGGAAGTCAGGTGTCCGCGCCCACACTGCTTCCCAGCGCGTATTTTTACCTGGACGAGGTACGCGGGGAAGAGGGAAACGTGACGGGTTATGTGCTGCATGGCGGGGGCTATGGACATGGCGTGGGGATGTCCCAGAATGGCGCGCGGCATATGGCGGCGGAGGGCTGCACGGCATCCGAGATTTTGATCTTTTTTTACAATGGTTGTATGATAAAAGGGCAGGGAGCGGCAGGAGGTTCATAATGTTATTGTTGTTATTTGAAATCGTGAGGGATTTTAACAAACAAGCCCGCGGGAAGAATTTGAACGCGTTTGCGGCCAGCACGGCCTATTTCCTGTTTTTATCCATCGTCCCCATTTTGATCCTGATCTGTTCCATTATCCCTTATACGCCATTGACGGAGGAAAACCTGATAGGCGCGCTTACGGATATTTTTCCGTCTGCCATCGAGTCCCTTGTGCGGAGCGTGGTGGCGGAGGTTTACGGTCAGTCCATCGGAATCTTGTCCTTGGCGGCTCTGACGACCCTTTGGTCGGCCGGAAAAGGGGTTCTGGCCCTGATGCGGGGGCTGAACGCCATCAATGACGTGGAAGAGGGACGTAATTATTTGGTGGTGCGTGTGCTTTCGTCCGTCTATACGATCATTGTGCTGGCGGCCATGATCCTATCTTTGATTCTCATGGTGTTTGGCAATCGGCTGGTGAATCTGCTGCTCAATGATATCCCCCAGGTGCGGGTCCTGATTTCCTTTTTAATGAACTTCCGCTTCATGGCGGTTTGGGTGGTGCTGACCATTTTATTTGCTTTTATTTATGCGTTCGTGCCGGATAAAAAGCTGCATTTTCGGGAGCAGATTCCCGGAGCCTCTTTCGCCGCGGTGGTCTGGAGTATTTTTTCCTGGGGATTTTCCCTGTATGTGGATTGGAGTGGTTCCTATAGTATTTATGGCAGTCTTTCCATTATCGTCATTGTGATGGTCTGGTTGTATTTTTGCATGTACATCATCTTTATGGGGGCTTATATTAACCGGTATTTTAGTCAGGAAGAATTCTTGCGGAAATAGTTGTGAAAAAGAATGATTCTTGATAAAATAAGAAAGAAAAGTATTTCGTATGAATGGACTGTGGGCGAAAGGCGGGGATTCTATGGATTTCCGTGCGGAAGCTGTTGGGAGGGAACGGCATGAATGGGAAAGAATTGGCAGACAAGGTGCTGCAAAACGTGAATCAAGTGATCATCGGAAAGGAAAAAGTCGTGAAGCTTTTGCTGACGGCGCTGATTGCTGACGGGCATGTGTTATTGGAGGACGTGCCCGGGACCGGCAAGACCAAGCTGGCCAAAACCCTGGCCCGTTCTCTGGATGCGGATTTTGCCAGAATCCAGTTTACACCGGATCTGTTGCCTACGGATATCACGGGCTTAAACATTTATGATCAGCAAAAAAATGAATTTGTGCTGCGCAAGGGTCCCGTTTTTACAAACATTCTGTTGGCGGACGAGATCAACCGGGCCACGCCCAGAACCCAGGCGGGTCTGTTGGAGTGTATGGAAGAGCGGCAGGTGACCATTGACGGAAGAACCTATGCCCCCGGCGTTCCTTTTTTTGTAATCGCGACCCAGAATCCGATCGAATCTTCCGGAACCTTTCCCTTGCCGGAGGCTCAGTTGGATCGTTTTATCATGCGTTTGTCCATGGGCCTGCCTACCAGGGAGGAGGAGCTGCGGATTCTGGATCGTTATATGGAAAAGGAGCCCCTGGATACCTTGGAAAAGGTGTTGGATCGGCAGGAAATTCAACAGGCCAAGGAGGAGGCGACCCATATTTTCGTTCATGAATGCGTGCGGGAATATATGATTGATATCGCCAGCGCTACCAGAAACCGGGACAGTATCGCCATGGGGGTCAGTCCCAGGGGAACGTTGGCGCTGCAGCGCTGTGCCAAGGCTTATGCCTATCTTGAAGGAAGAGCCTTTGTGACGCCGGACGACGTGAAAGCGGTAGCGGCCGCGGTTTTGTCCCATCGCATCGTGATGAGCTATGGGTTTGGCAGGAGCAATGAGGCGAACGCGCTGGTGGAGCAGATTTTAACACAGGTGACCGTCCCTACAGAGGATTTTTCAATATGATGAGAATATTTGCCATTGGAATTCTGGCGTTTTTGTTGTTTGAACTGCAGCGCCGGGTTTATCAAACCTACTGGGACCAGCATCTGGACATTCACGTGACCTTTGGAATGCCTTATATTTTCGAAGGAGAAGAAGGAGAACTTTTGGAGGTCATTGAGAATCGAAAATGGCTTCCGCTTCCGATGCTGAAAGTGAAGTTCCAGACCAGCCGGAATCTGATTTTTTCGGATTCAAAGGAGCAGGGGGGCGTGACGGACCGATATTACCGCAACGATGTCTTCCAGGTGGGCGGCGGCGAGAAAATTACCAGACGACTTCGGTTCCGGGGAAAAAGACGGGGATATTACAATATTCTTGGAGTGGATCTGGTGGGATCGGATATGTTCCTGACCTCGGAGATGATCGAGAGTCGGGAAACGGAGGGGTATCTGTACGTTTATCCCAGGCCTTTTCATAGCAGGGAGCTACAGATTTATCTTTTGCAGATCAGCGGGGAAATTCTGGCGAAAAGGAACCTTCTGGAGGATCCTTTTGAATATCGCGGGATAAGGGAATATCAGCCTTTTGACGACATTCGCAGCGTGAACTGGAAGGCCACGGCGCGGGTACAGGGGCTGATGGTGAATCAGAAGGGCTATACCACCCAGCAGACAGTGCGTGTTTTTATGAATTTGGAGGACAGCGGTATTCTAAAAAAGCCTGACGCGGTGGAAAGCTCGCTGCAGGTGGCGGCGGGAATCGCCAAGTATTTTCTCAGTCAGGGCATTCAGGTGGCCATGTTTGGGAACGGAGTGGACATGATTTCCCACAAGCCCGTGGAAATCCGGGCGGGTGCGGGAAACGGTCAGATGGATAGTATTTACAAGGCCCTGGCGAGAGTGGATCTGGAACAGCCCGTGGTGGGATTCGTGGAGACCTTTGGAGAAGAATTGCTGACAGGGGGAAGAGGGGCACAGACTTTTCTGGTGTCCCCCAATGGATATGAGGATTTTCTGGGTTTGGTGTCCAGATATCATAGCATGGGACAAGCCTATCAATGGTTTTATCCTGTATGGGAGACCAAAGAACCGCTCCTGCCGGACTGGGTAAAGGGCCATACGAAGGTGCTGCATATACGGGGATGAGGGAGGAACTGGATGAAAGAAGAGCGTTTGATGCTCCTCAGGGAGATATTGGTGACGCAAATGAATCATTGGCCGCTTTTTACCCTGGCGGTGACTGTCATCGGCCTCTGGCGGGGGCCCCGTCCGGTCATGTGGCTGTGGTGGCTGTGCAGTCTGGTCCCTTTTGTGTTTTACCTGATCAGATGCCGTGTGGAGGGATTTTTTTTCACGTTGGTGTTTCATGTGGCTTGTATCGCGGCGGTCTGGGTCATTCCCCTGGAAGATACACGGCAGATGGCGGTAGCGAGGATTATGCTGGTTGTGTATATGCTGCTTTCCTTTCGGATCAGACTCCGTGGCGGAGAGCAGGAGGATAAAGGGATTTTCCCTCCGGTGGGCGTTGGAATCGTGGCGGTGGCCATGTATGTGACCCATAATCAGGGGCAGAAAACCTGGGATTCCTATTATGTTTTGTCCCTTGTTGCCTTTTTGGGGATTAATTTCCTGATTTTTTATCTGGACCGCTTTCTGCGTTTCCTGGTGGTGAACAGCAGCGCGGGTCATATTCCGGCCAGGGAAATGCTCCGTTCGGGGATGCGCCAGGCGGGGCTTTATACGGCTGTGGGAGTGGTGATCTTGCTCTCCGTTTCCGGAATGGGATGGTTAAGCGGCGTGGAAGCGCAGCTTCGGGCCTGGCTGATCGCGCTTCTGAAGCTTTTGTTCGCGGGTAAGGGCGAGAAAGAACCGGAACCCATTGTAGAAGAGCCGCTCCCGATGTCGAAGCTGCCGCCGGCTCTGGAGGAAGGGGAAACGGCCGCGTTTTGGGTGATCCTGCAGAAGATCCTGATGCTGGTTTTATCCATTATTTTCCTGGTTGCCGTGGTGGTGGGCGTCGTCTTGTTTGTACGGTTCCTGATTCTTCGGCTTCGGGAAAGGCCCGTGGCGGAGGCAAGAAAACCGGATGAGGTAGTGGATGAACGAGAGAAGATTGTCACGGACAGACAGCGGAGGAAGAGAAAAAATCCGTTTTCTTTTTTGGATCCGAGAGAACGGATCCGCAGGATTTTTCAAAAAAGGGTGTGGGCCGGCCGGGAGAAGATACTGGGAGGAAAGCAATCCTCACATCGCCTGGAGGTACTGACTGCTCGGGAATGTTCACAGCGCCTGGAACAGGATTTATTAGGTAAAATATACGATAAAGCGCGTTATTCGGAGGAAGAGTGTACCATGGACGATGTGCGCGCGCTGCGGGATGAGGGATAGGGTATGCAAGAGGAGCTTTTGAAAAGGATCCAGGACGCGGAACTGGTTCTGGTAGGGATCGGGGAAGAATTTGACGGGGAAAAGGAATTGCGGGCGTTTCCGGACTATCTGCGGGCCAGGGAAGCTCTGGAGCAGGCAAATAAGCCTTGGGCGATTCCCGCGCTGCAGCGCTTTTACCGGGAACAAGGCCCGAATCTGCCGTCCCAGGCCTTTCATCATCTTGCGTCTCTGTTAAAGGAAAAAAATTATTTTCTTGTCAGTGTGTCCGTCAATGACGGGTTATGTGGCAGCGGCCTGCGCCAGGACCGGATGGTAACCCCTTGCGGCGGAGCCAGACTGAAACAGTGCGGCCAGGAGCCTCCCGTTCCCCTTACTCCCGGGGATGAGGCGCAGATCGTATCCTGCGGCCATACCGGCAGATGGGAGGATCTGGACCTGGGTGTCTGCCCTCATTGCGGACAGCCCTGGATTCTCAACAATGTTTACACTGCCCGATACGATGAACGGGGCTATCTGGATCAATGGCAGAGCTATACCAAGTGGCTCCAGGGAACCCTGAACCGCAGGCTCTGTATCCTGGAACTGGGCGTTGGTTTACAATGTCCTGGCGTGATTCGCTTTCCCTTTGAAAAAATCGGATATTATAATCAGAAGACGTTTTTCATCAGAGTACACGAACGCCTCAGCCAGCTGACCAAAGAACTGGCCGGCCGGGGACAATCCGTTTCTCAAAATGCGGTGGAATGGTTGTGTTCCCCTTGCCTTTAACGCGTTTCTGTGATAAACTGGAAAAGTGTTTTGGACGGGTACGTTGGAGGAAGAGAATGATTGCGATTGTCGATTATGATGCCGGGAATATAAAAAGCGTGGAAAAGGCGCTTCTTGCCCTGGGGGAGAAAGCGGTAGTGACCAGGAAGGCAGAGAGGATTTTGCGGGCGGACGGAGTGATTCTGCCAGGGGTAGGCTCCTTTGGCGATGCCATGGAGAAATTACGGAGCTTTGGCCTGATTCCCGTGCTGCAGGAGATGGTTCGTCGGGAAAAACCTTTCCTGGGAATCTGCCTGGGGCTGCAGCTTTTATTTGAAAGCAGCGAAGAAAGCCCCGGTGTTGCCGGTCTGGGAATCTTGAAAGGAAAGATTCTGCGCATTCCCGAGGGGGAGGCAATCAAGGTGCCCCATATCGGTTGGAATTCCCTCCGATTAGCGGGGAGGGACGGAGCCGCTGCCGAAAGCGGCGTATCTGCCGCGTCATCGTTGTCTGTTTCCATTAACGGTCAGGACACTCAGGCCGGTTCCCTTAGGGGCCGTTTGTTTTCAGGCATCGAAGATGGTTCCTATGTATACTTTGTTCACTCCTATTATCTCCAGGCTGCGGAAGAAGAAATTGTCACCGCCACGACGGATTACGGTGTGCGGATCCATGCCTCCGTGGAGAGCGGGAACGTGTTTGCCTGCCAGTTCCATCCGGAAAAAAGCTCCGACGTGGGACTTGGGATATTACGTAATTTCATTCAAGTGACAAGGGAGGGAAAGTAATGCACACGAAACGGATTATTCCCTGCCTGGATATCAAGGACGGAAGGGTGGTAAAGGGCGTAAATTTCGTGAACCTGCGGGATGCGGGGGATCCGGCGGACGTGGCAAGCGCCTATGACAAGGCAGGGGCGGACGAAGTGGTTTTTCTGGATATTACGGCTTCCGCGGACGCGCGTTCCACCCGACTGGAATGGGTGCGAAGGGTTGCCTGTAAGTTGTTTATTCCTTTTACCGTGGGCGGAGGAATCCGCACGGTGGAGGATTTTAAAATATTGCTCCGGGAAGGGGCGGACAAGATTTCCGTCAATTCCGCGGCC
This sequence comes from uncultured Acetatifactor sp., assembly GCA_947625255.1. Taxonomy (GTDB): domain Bacteria; phylum Bacillota; class Clostridia; order Lachnospirales; family Lachnospiraceae; genus Acetatifactor. The sequence continues at coordinate 10,762 of CANQNT010000001.1, forward strand.
ATTATGAATCCTCGTCTGATTTCTGACGCGGCCTGGAAATTCGGCAGCCAGTGCGTGGTGGTGGCCATCGACGCCAAGCGGAGAGCGGACGGCGGCTGGAACATTTATAAAAACGGCGGCCGGATCGATATGGGGCTGGATGCCGTGGAATGGGCCGTTCAGGCGGAAAAGCTGGGAGCGGGAGAGATTTTGCTGACCAGTATGGACGGGGACGGTACCAAGGCCGGATATGATCTGGCACTGACCAGAGCCGTTTCGGAAGCGGTTTCGATTCCGGTCATCGCGTCCGGCGGCGCGGGAACACTGGAGCATTTTTACGAGGCCCTGACGGAGGGAGGGGCGGAAGCGGCCCTGGCGGCTTCTCTTTTCCATTATAAGGAGCTGGAAATCCGCCAGGTCAAGGAATATTTACGAAAGAAAGGCGTGTCGGTGCGGCTGTAAAGACAGGAGGATAATGGCAATGGCAATGATTTCAAATGATTGGCTGCCCGCTTTGCGCGGAGAGTTTCGGAAACCCTATTACGCGCAGTTGTTTCAGTTTGTGCGGCAGGAGTACAATACGACGCAGGTGTTTCCCCCCGCGGATGATATTTTCAACGCGTTCCACCTGACTCCCTTAAGTCAGGTCAAGGTGGTGATCCTGGGGCAGGATCCTTATCATAACGTGGGCCAGGCTCATGGCTTGTGCTTTTCCGTGCAGCCGCATGTGGAGATTCCTCCGTCCTTGATGAATATTTATCAGGAGCTTCATGATGATCTGGGATGCTATATCCCGAATAACGGATATCTGGTCAAATGGGCCAGACAAGGAGTACTGCTTTTGAACACGGTGCTGACGGTGCGGGCCCACATGGCCAATTCCCATCGCGGCAAAGGCTGGGAGGAATTCACGGACGCGGCCATCCGCGTCCTGAACGAGCAGGATCGTCCCATCGTGTTCATTCTTTGGGGAAAGCCTGCCCAGCTCAAAGCCAGTATGCTGAACAACCCCAATCACTTGATCCTGCAGGCCCCGCATCCCAGTCCCTTGTCCGCGTACCGGGGATTTTTCGGCAGCAGGCCTTTTAGTAAAACCAATGACTTTTTGTCCGGTCACGGTGTGGAACCCATTGACTGGCAGATTGAGAACCTATAGATAGAAATGGAGAGAAACAATGGAAAAAAAGGCATTTGTAACGAAGGAGCAGATTGAAAAGATCGTGAAGACCTATCCCACTCCGTTCCATATTTATGACGAAAGGGGGATCCGGGAGAATGCAAAGGCGCTCAGGGAGGCTTTTGCCTGGAATCCGGGCTATAAGGAATTTTTCGCGGTAAAAGCCACGCCCAATCCCTATTTGATCAATATCCTGCGGGAATACGGCTGCGGCACGGACTGTTCCTCCCTTACAGAGCTGATGCTGAGCGAGGCCATGGGACTGGATGGAAAAGACATCATGTTTTCCTCCAATGACACGCCGGCGGAGGAATTTCAGTATGCGGCGAAGATCGGAGCCACCATTAATCTGGACGATATCACCCACATTGATTTTTTGGAAAAATCCATCGGGTATCTGCCGAAGACCATAAGCTGCCGCTATAATCCGGGCGGTTATTTCGCCATCAGCAACAACATTATGGACAATCCGGGGGATGCGAAGTATGGTTTTACCACGCCGCAGTTGTTTGAGGGGTTCCGCAGATTAAAGGAAAAAGGCGTGGAGCGCTTTGGCCTTCATGCGTTTTTGGCCAGCAACACGGTAACCAATGAGTATTATCCGATTTTGGCAAGAACCCTGTTCGAGGTGGCGGTAAAATTAAAAGAGGAAACGGGTGCGCACATCACGTTCATCAATTTGTCAGGCGGCATCGGAATCCCTTACAGGCCGGATCAGGAGCCCAATGATATTCGCGTCATCGGCGAAGGAGTGCGCAAGGTTTACGAAGAGGTGCTGGTCCCCGCCGGAATGGGGGATGTGGCCATTTACACGGAGCTGGGACGTTTCATGCTGGCCCCTTATGGACATTTGATCACCAGGGTGATTCATGAAAAGCATACTCATAAGGAATATATCGGCGTGGACGCTTGTGCCGTGAACCTGATGCGGCCCGCCATGTATGGCGCTTATCATCATATCACGGTACTGGGAAAGGAAGACAAACCTTGCGACCACAAGTATGACGTGACCGGTTCCCTTTGCGAAAACAATGACAAGTTTGCCATTGACCGTTTGCTGCCGCAAATTGAAATCGGGGATTATCTCGCCATTCATGACACGGGAGCCCATGGCTTTTCCATGGGGTATAATTATAATGGAAAGCTTCGGAGCGCGGAGCTTTTGCTGCGGGAGGACGGCAGTGTGCGGTTGATCCGGAGAGCGGAAACGCCAAAGGATTATTTTGCCACGTTCGACTGCCTGGATTTTTATAACAGGTTGAAATTCTAGCCTTCGCGCGGTCGGGTGCATGACGGCGCAGAAATGAGGAATTGTGAAATACGCGAAATTTTTGCCTGCCGGCGGTACCATCGGATGTGTGGCGCCGTCCTTTGGATGTAATACGGAACCTTATCGTTCAGCGTTTGAAAATGCCCAGCGTATCTGGAGAGAGATGGGCTATCAGGTGGACTTGGGCCCCAACTGCTACGCGGGAGAGGGTATCGGTATCAGCAATTCTCCCAAGGCCTGCGGAGAGGAACTGAATGCCTATTATCTGTCCGGGAAAAACGATTGTCTGATATCCTGCGGCGGCGGGGAGTTGATGTGCGAGATTTTGGACGAGGTGGACTTTGCCTCCATATCCTACGCAACCCCCAAATGGTTCATGGGCTTTTCCGACAACACCAATATGACCTATTTGCTGGCCACTTTGTGCGATACGGCATCCATTTATGCTCCTTGCGCGGCGGCATATGGGATGGAACCCTGGCATAAGTCCCTGAAAGACGCCATGGGGCTGCTTACCGGCCGGAAGCTGGTCGTGCGCGGCTATCCCAGGTGGGAGCGGGAATCCTTTAAAAATGAGGAAAATCCGTTTGCTCCTTATAATGTGACGGAGAAGAAAGTGCTGCGCTTTCATGATGCGTCCACGCCCTGGAGCGAGGGGGAAGCTATTCCGCGGACTGTATTTCAGGGGAGACTTCTGGGAGGCTGCATGGACTGCCTGGTAAATCTCCTGGGGACGCGTTATGACCGGACGCCACAGTTCCTGGAAAAATACCGGGAGGATGGAATTATTTGGTTTTTGGAAGCCTGCGACTTGAATGTGTTCGGCATTCGCCGGGCCATGTGGCAGATGGAGCACGCAGGATGGTTTCGATATGTCAGGGGATTTTTGATCGGGAGGCCGCTTTGCTATGGCCAGGAGCTGATGGGACTGAACGCCTATGACGCGTTCCTGGAGGTGGCGGCGCGCAAGAATGTACCGGTGGTCATGGACGTGGATTTGGGACATCTGCCCCCAATGATGCCGTTGATTGTGGGAAGCCTGGGGAAAGTAACGGTAAAGGGCAATGACATTGCTGTTCGGATGCAGCTGCGATAAAGGAGACGGAAGATGGAATCAGGAACCTGGACAGAGGCACAAGAGCGGGAGAAAAGGAATTTGCTGGCGCAAGCAGTCCGGACGATGGCGGAGCAGGGGCAGAGCGCGGCGTGCGGCATGGACCAGGAGACGTTGGACGCCATGCTCTGGGAAGGACTGAGCTTTTATCAGGGACGGGAATTTCGGACTGCGAAAGGACTTGTTTTTACCTATTACCTGAAAGGCTATGAAATGTTCGTGGACCGTAAGGATAAGTCCCTGACCAGGGCGACCGTGATGCTGGCTTTTCATACGGCGCTGGAGCTTCAGAGAAAAGGGCTGCCCGTCAGCGGTCCTAAAAAATTAAAGACTTTTGGGGCCAGTTACTTGTTTCCCATTTTTATTGCGTTGGGCGTGATCGTGGGATAAGGGGATGGCGCAAAAAAGGATGGAAAGGACTTTGTTTTGGAACGATATCGTGATCTTTTGAAGGATAAAAAAAGGATTGTGGTGAAAATTGGATCCTCCTCTCTACAACATGCACAGACGGGGGATCTTGATTATATTAAGCTGGAGAAGCTGGTGCGCGAGCTGTGCGATCTGCGCAACCGGGGCAAGGACGTGGTTCTTGTAACCTCCGGAGCAATCGCCGTGGGCAGGAAGGCCCTGAACCGCCCGAAACAAGAGGAAAGCGGGACCGGGGAGGAGGCCATTGCCGTTAAGCAGGCCTGCTCCGCGGTGGGCCAGGCCAGACTGATGATGACCTATCAAAAGATTTTTGCGGAATACAATCAGATCGCGGCACAGATTTTGATGACCAAAAATACCATAGTGGATGATTTGAATCGCTATAATGCCCATAATACGTTTTCGGAGCTTTTGAAAATGGGCGTGATTCCGGTGGTGAATGAAAATGATACCGTTGCCACCTACGAGATCGAGATCGGAGACAATGATACCTTGTCTGCCATCGTGGCGGCATTGGTGGATGCGGATCTGTTGATTCTGTTGTCGGATATTGACGGCTTATATACGGACGATCCCCGCAAAAATCCGGACGCCCGGTTTATCGAGCAGGTGGATGAGCTGACGGAAGAATTGATGGGCATGGGTAAGGCCAGCACCGGCAGCAGTGCCGGCACCGGCGGCATGAATACCAAGATGATTGCCGCCAAGATTGCCTCCAGCTCCGGTATTGATATGGTGATCGCCAACAGTCAGGATATCGGCGTGATTCATCGTATCGTGGACGGGGAAAACGTGGGGACGCTTTTCCTGGACCATCTGGACGCGGAATTTGATTTATCTTTTTTCGTGGATCATTTGCATAAGAAGTAGAAGAAACCCGGTGAGAAGCCAGGTGCGGCAGACGTGATAGAGGAGCGATGGAATGGAGCGGGAAATAGCGGTTGCGGGCAGTTCGGGCCTGACCATGGAGGAAAGAATCAAACGGATTAACGAATTGTACCATAAGTCCCAGGCGGAGGGCCTGACGGAAAAGGAGCGGCTGGAGCAGGCGCTGCTACGGGCGGAGTATGTGGCGAGCGTGCGTGCCAACCTCCGGGGGCAGTTGGATCAAATCAGCATCCAGCGGGAAGACGGCAGCATTGAGAATCTGGGTGAAAAATACGGAGGAAAGAAAACACATTGACCGGGGAGGTGGAGACCTTGGAAGCGGATGAGGTAAGACGCGGCAAAGCGGAAATCCGAAAGCAGGCTCTGGCCAGACGGAACAAACTGAGTCCGGAGGAACGGCGGAGGGCTTCCTTGCTTTTGGCGGACCGGGTGATCGGACATCAATGGTTCTACCGGGCCGGACGGCTGTTGGGCTTCGCCAGCTTCGGGACGGAGATTGATACCAGGGAGATTCTTTTGGAAGCGCTGCGTAAGAACAAAGAAGTCTATCTGCCCAGAGTGGAAGGGGAGGAAATGAATTTTTACCGTGTTTTTTCCCTGGAAGAGCTGCAGCCTGGTTATCACGGCATTCCGGAGCCGGGAGAGGATGCGTTAAAATACTTGGATTGGGAGGACTGTGAGCGGACGCTGATGCTCATGCCGGGTGTGGCGTTTGATCCCTTTCGAAACCGCATCGGTTACGGCAAGGGCTATTATGATCGGTATTTAGCCGATAAGGCGGCTCTCCGGCTTCGTACCATCGCGGTTGGATTTCAATGTCAGAGGGTTGAGGAGATTCCCGGTGAAGCCCGTGATATCCGGCCTTATCAGGTGATTTTGGTTTGAGGGGCGTATCGGCGCTCAGAAGGGAAATGGAAAAGGATATGATTAATTTAAAAGAGATGGGTGAGAAGGCTCAGGCCGCAAAACAGGAACTGCAAAAATTGTCGGCGCATGAAAAAGATGAGGCTCTGCTGGCCGCGGCGCGGGCTTTTTGTACCCACAAGGATGCTCTGATGGCTGCCAACGAAGAGGATCTGGCCGTCGGAAAAGCCTCGGGAATGCATCAGGGACTGATGGATCGTTTGCGCCTGACGCAGGGACGGATTGAGGCAATGGCCGAGGGGCTGCGTCAGATCGCGGGGCTCAAGGACCCCGTTGGAGAAGTGATGGAGACCTTTGTCCGGCCCAACGGCCTGCTGATCCAGAAGCGCAGAGTGCCGTTAGGAGTGATCGGCATTATTTATGAATCCCGTCCAAACGTGACGGCGGATGCCTTTGGATTGTGCTTTAAAGCCGGTAACGCGGTGATCCTCAAGGGCGGCAGCGATGCTCTGCGTTCTAATTTGGCAATTACGCAAGTGATCAGGCAAAGCTTGCAGGAAAGCGGCATCAATCCTGACGCGCTTCAATTGATCGCGGATACGGATCGTGCCGTGACGAGTGAATTTATGAAAATGAACCATTATGTGGACGTCCTGATTCCCAGGGGCGGCGCCGGACTGATCCGGACCGTGGTGGAAAATAGCACCATTCCGGTGATTGAGACGGGAACGGGTAATTGCCATGTCTATGTGGACAAGGATGCGGACTTGGATATGGCAGTGAATATTATTATGAATGCCAAGACCCAGCGCATCGGCGTCTGCAACGCCTGTGAGTCATTGGTGATCCATGAGGCCGTGCGGGAGGCGTTTCTTCCCAAGCTGGCCCAGGCCCTGCGGAGCAAAAATGTGGAAATGCGGGGGGACGACGGAATCCGGCAGTTTCTGACGGACTGCGTGCCCGCAACGGAAGAAGATTATGGTACGGAATATTTGGATTATATTATTTCCATGAAAACCGTTGGAAGCGTGGAAGAGGCCATCGCGCACATTAACCGCTATAACACCAGACATTCGGACTGCATTGTCACGCGCAATTCAGATGCCGCGGAGCGTTTCCTGAATGAGGTGGATGCCGCCTGCGTCTATGTCAACGCCTCCACCAGGTTTACCGATGGCTTTGAGTTCGGCTTTGGGGCGGAGATTGGCATCAGCACCCAAAAGCTCCACGCGAGAGGACCCATGGGGCTGAAGGAACTGACTTCCTATAAGTATACCATTTATGGAGACGGTCAGGTACGGAGCTAGCCTGAGTTGAGGCCTGTGGCCGTGGCATGGCCGGCGGTGGAAATGGAGTGGAGATCTTGGGATCAGGCAGAGTCCGAAACGAATGGAGGCAGGAACGAACAGGAGGGATGCAAGGATGGATGTAGATTACGGGCAGATCGATTGGAAACGTTATGCGGCAACGGCCAGAAAGGCCGCGGCGGAAGGAGCGGTGCTTTTGCGCAATGAAAAACGGACGCTGCCTTTTCAAAGGGGAGAGCGGATCGCCGTGTTTGGCCGGATTCAGACCCATTACTATAAAAGCGGTACCGGTTCCGGGGGCTTGGTGAACGCGCCTTACGTGGTGGGCATTCTGGAAGCTTTGGAGAACTGCGGTTCCGTGGTCGTGAATTCCAAAGTGCGGGAGGTTTATCGCAGTTGGGAGGAGTCCCATCCTTTCGTGGCGGGAAAAGAATGGGCAACCGATCCCTGGTCTCAGGAAGAGATGGAGTTGGAGGAATCCCTGGTGGAAGAAGCGGCGGCAGAGTCCGACGCGGCGTTAGTCATTCTGGGACGTACCGCTGGAGAGGATCGGGATAACAGCGCCTTACCGGGAAGCTATCTCTTAACGGATTTGGAATATGAAATGCTCCGCAAGGTTTGCCGAGCCTTCGAAAAAGTGGCCGTGGTTTTGAACGTGGGCAATATTATTGATATGAAGTGGGTGGAGGAACTAAAGCCCTCTGCCGTGCTTTACGCCTGGCAGGGCGGCCAGGAGGGCGGGAATGCGGTTGCAGACGTACTGACTGGAGCAGTCAACCCCTGCGGCCATTTACCGGACAGTATCGCCTATACGATTCAGGATTATCCCTCTGCCAACAATTTCGGAGATCCCAGGAGGGCGATGTATCAAGAGGATATTTATGTGGGCTATCGGTATTTTCAAACCTTCGCCCCAGAAAAAGTTCTCTATCCCTTTGGATTCGGTTTGTCCTATACCTCTTTTCAGACGCGTCTGGAAAAGGCTGCCTTTGAAGACGGTTCCCTGCATTTGGACGTGGAAGTAAAAAATGTCGGAGAGACGGCGGGAAAGGAAGTGGTGCAGATCTACCTGGAGAAGCCTCAGGGAACCCTGGGACAGCCGAAGCGGGTGCTTGTTGGATTTGAAAAGACGGCATCCCTGGAGCCCGGGGAGAGCCAGGTGATTTCCCTGGAAATCTCGTCCGTCGACATGGCTTCCTATGACGACGGGGCAAATGTCGGCTGCGGCCGGCGCGATGCCAGTGCGGCGGACGTCAGTTGTAACCGGCGCGATGCCAGTGCGGCGGACGTCAGTTGTAACCGGCGCGATGTCGGCGCGGCGGATGTCAATCGTGGCTGTCTTCTGCCGGGTCATCCGTATTCCTGGGTTATGGAGGCAGGAGAATATGGCGTCTGTCTGGGAGAAAATGTCCGGGATGCAAAGCCGGTATTCTCTTTTTCCCTGCAGGATGCTTTGGTGATAGAACAGTGCGGACAGGCCCTCGCGCCCGTGGAAGCCTTTCAGAGGCTGCGTAATGTCGGCGGAAAGCCCGTTTACGAGCCGGTTCCCATTCGTGGGTATTCTTTGGCGGAAAGAATGTTGACCGATCCGGTCAGGAAAAGACCCGCATCGGATTTTGTTTATACCGGTGATCTGGGCTATCGTTTGGAGGATGTTGGAAAAGGAAAAGTTTCCATGGAAGCCTTTTTGGCGCAATTGACAGATGAAGATTTGTCTCATTTGGCCAAGGGAGAGGGGATGAATTCTCCCAAGGTCACGCCGGGCACCGCCAGCGCCTGCGGAGGGTTGACGGAAAGGCTTAAGGCGTTTGGCATACCTGCCCTTTGTTGTGCGGACGGTCCCTCCGGTATTCGCATGGATTGTGGGACCCAGGCTTTCAGTCTGCCCAATGGCACTTGTCTGGCCGGCACCTTTGACAAGCGTTTGAATGAAGAATTGTTTTCCTGGGTAGGATTGGAACTGCGTAGGAATCGGGTGGATATCTTATTGGGGCCGGGCATGAATCTGCACCGGAACCCTCTTAACGGGAGGAACTTTGAATACTTCAGCGAGGATCCTTTGCTTACCGGCCGCATGGCCGCGGCACAGCTATGTGGTCTTGCGGCCCGGGGCGTGACGGGTTCGATCAAGCATTTTGCCGGTAATAATCAGGAGTTTGGCCGGTTTACATTGGATAGTCAGGTTTCCGAAAGGGCATTGCGGGAGCTGTATCTTAAGAGCTTTGAGATCGCGGTGAAAGAGGGGCACGCCTTTTCCATAATGACCACCTACGGCGCCATAAACGGAATCTGGACGGCCGGAAATTATGATTTGGTCACACAGATTCTGCGGAAAGAATGGGGCTATGACGGTATGGTGATGACCGACTGGTGGGCCGGTGTCAATGAAGAGGGGGAAGAACCTGTTCGTGGCGGCAATCTTCATGCCATGGTGCGGGCTCAGAATGATCTTTTCATGGTAGTGCCGGATACTGTGAAATATGAGGATGATATTTTGGAAAGTTTGAAAAAAGGCCTGATCACAAGGGGGGAACTGCTTCGTAACGCTGCCAATATCTGCGGCGTAATCCTGCGTCTGCCTTGCGGAAAGGGTCTTCGAAAGGAGCAAAAAAGCTTATGAAGACATACAACATTGTGGAATATGGTGCGGTGGCGGATGGTACGACGGTCTGCACCCGGGAGATTCAGCGTGCCATTGATCTATGTGAAAGGGGAGGGACGGTTTATGTTCCCGCAGGTGTTTTTCGCACCGGGGCCCTTTATTTGAAGAGCCATATGACGCTTTACCTGGAGGAGGGCGCCAGGCTTTTGGGAAGTGATCAAGTGGAAGATTTTCCTGTGATGGGATATCCTTTTGAAGGGCTGGATCAGCTCTGCTATGCCAGCCTGATCAATACGGACGGCGCTCCTCATCGGGATATCACCATTGATGGCAAGGGTGTGATCGATGCCAATGGTGCCGCGCTTTTTGCGGTAGAGATGAAAGAGAAAAAAGGAAAGCGCGGACGTGCGGTCTGTCTGCGCAATACCGACGGACTGACGATCCGCGGCGTGACGATCCGGCAGTCCCCGGCCTGGTGCCTGCATTTGCTTTATTGCCGTAACGTACTGTTGGATCAGATCGAGGTACATACGAAATTTGATGAAAACGGCAACCGTTATCAGGGAATTTTTAATGGGGACGGAATAGATATTGATTCCTGCCAGGATGTGCGGGTTGTCAATTCTCTGATCGCCAGCCAGGATGACTGTATCGCCGTGAAGTCCGGCCGGAACGAAGAGGGCCGCAGGGTGGGAATTCCATCGGAAAATATTCTGATCGAAAATTGTTCTTTCCACAGCGGTTTTGGCGTCGCCATGGGCAGCGAGATGTCAGGCGGCGTGCGCAATGTCATTGTGCGCAATTGCACCTTTGAAAATGTGTTCAGTATTGCCAGCGTCAAGGCAATTCGCGGCCGGGGCAGTTATATTAAGGATGTCCTTTATGAGAATTGCACGCTGATCAATCATGATACGTCCATCGGTGTGACCAAATGGTTCCGCGGGGCGATTTATGTGGACGGTTTTTATGGGGATGGAGATTTTGACTGTGAAACCCCCGTGGAAGTGAACGAGGGAACCCCCGTGATGGAAAGAATCACGTTCAAAAACCTGACCGTGGATACTCTGGTGGGTCATGCCATATATATGTGCGGCTTGCCGGAAAGCCATTTCCGCGATATCCGTCTGGAAAACATAAAGGCTGTCGGCCAGTATGGTTCCTATTTTAAAAATATTGACCGGCTTCAGATGGTTGATTTTGAAGTGACCGGCAGAGAGGATGAAACAAGTAAAAGGCACGACGGATAAGCGCGTGGCGCGTCTGCCGGCGAATCCTGCGGTATGTCTGTCGGCGAATTTGCGTGACGCGGTATGTCTGTCGGCAAATCCGCGGAACGCGGCATATCCCCGGGTGCTCTAACGGCTCCTTTGCAGATGCACGACCACGACTTCCGGACGATTGTTTACCCGCAGCGGGATGATGCTGTTTCCCAGGCCGCGGCTGACGATCATGTGCGCGCGGCCCTCCACGAACATTCCGGCGTCATATTTTGGGAAAAAGCCCTGATTGGGCGCCACAAGTCCGCCCAGGAAAGGGAGACGCACCTGCCCTCCGTGGGCGTGACCGCTCAAGGTTAAGTCAATCTGATTTTTCGAATAGGTTTCAAACAACTCCGGCCGATGGGAGAGCAGGATGGTAAAGAGATCACTCTTGTTAAGCAGATCCTGAAGCCTGCGGTCTGTCATGGCCGGAGTTTCTTTAAACAGATCTGAGCGCAGCGTGAAAGCGGGATCATCCAGTCCGATCAGAAGAAGAGAGGAATCGCCCCGTTCCAGGGCGACCGCTTCATTTCGCAGAACTCTTACTCCGATGAGCTTCAGGCGGGTTTCCAATGTTTCGTATTCCTCGATGTAGGATTCATGATTTCCCGTGACAAAGCAAATAGGAGCCAGGGCTGCCGCTTTCCCGGCAAAAGAGACTGCCACCTCCAGATCGAGGCGGTTGGAGTCGATCAGATCCCCCGTCAGGGCGATGAGGTCCGGTTTGCTTTTTTCGATGAGCGCGAGCAGATTCTTGTTCCCCTCTCCAAATTCCGCATTATGTAAATCGGAAATCTGCACGATGGTAAAACCGTCAAAGGAAGCCGGCAATCTGTTGCTTTCCACCGTATATTCACTGACCATGAGCGCCGTATTTCCCCAGGCGAGCCAAAGTGCAATTCCCAAAACGGCCGCCAGGGCCAGATATAGGATCCTTTTTTTAGGCGTAAATAGTTTCTTTTTCATTCAGGAACCGCCCTTTTCTTGCTTCCAACAGTGTTTTCTTGTAGTATTATATGCTTATTCCCTACTTTATCATAACTTTCCTGTCCGCGCAAGAGCCTGGAAAATGAGGGAACGGTAATCGCCAAAATAATTAGTACAAAAAATTACATTGGCGAATTTGGAGTTTTATGTTAAAATGCACATGATGAAGAAAACGAGTGAAGTACGCAAGTTCGGAGGAACAATATAATAATGAAAGAGATCATTCTGCGTTATGTCCAGCCCTATTTTCCACAGATGACCATCGGTTTTGTCATAAAGTTCATTGGAACCATCATGGATCTTTGTATTCCCTACATATTAGCCCACATTATTGATAACATCATTCCCCTGGGAGAGAGACGATTGATCCTTTTATGGGGTGTTCTGATGATTTTCTGTTCTGTTTTGGCGGTGTCTTTTAATATTATCGCCAATCGCAAGGCCTCTAAAGTGGCCAGCGATGTGACGGAAGTGGTCCGTCATGACTTGTTTTCCAGAATCATGTATCTTTCCCACAGACAAACGGATCAATTCACCAAGCCTTCCCTGATTTCCAGAATGACATCAGATACTTACAATCTCCATCAGATGATCGGCAGAATTCAGCGTCTGGGCGTGCGGGCCCCGATTTTGCTGATCGGTGGTATTTTTATTACGTTTACCCTGGATACGGCCATGGCCATGGTGTTGGTGGCGGTTCTGCCTTTATTGGCCCTGATCATGGTTTACGTATCGAAGCGAAGCATCCCCATGTATTCCGGGTTACAGGAAGCCACGGACCGTTTCGTGCGTCTGGTACGCGAGGATATCGCGGGCGTGCGGGTCATCAAGGCTTTGTCCAAGACGGATTATGAGACGGGGAAATTCCGGAAGATCAATCAGGAGGTGGTTTCCAGGGAACGGAAGACCGGCATGGTCATGGCGGTGATCAATCCCTCCATGAATATTCTGTTAAACTTAGGGTTGGTCTGTGTTATCATCGTTGGCGCCGTCCGTGTCCAGAACGGCACGGGCGAGGTGGGAAAGATTCTGGCCTTTACGACTTATTTTACCATTATCCTGAATGCCATGATGTCCATCTCCAAAATGTTTGAGATCCTTTCCAAATCCATCGCTTCCGGCAATCGTATCTGGCAGATCATCAGTGCCCCGGAGGATATGGGGGTGCTGAAAGAGGAGACCGCTCCTGAAAGCGGGCATGTGGAGGGAGAGGAGTCAGGAGCTCTTGGTGCGTTGTCTGACGATTCTTATGAGATTGTTTTCGACCATGTGACGTTTTCCTATTTGCCGCAAAAGGAGCCCAATGTGAATGATATCAGCTTCCGCATTCGGAAAGGCGAGACGCTGGGAATCATTGGGGAGATCGGTTCCGGCAAGACTACCATCATTAATCTGTTGATGCGGATGTACGATGCAGACCAGGGGCGCGTGCTGGTGGAGGGAAAGGATGTGCGGGCTTATGAGCCCCGGGACTTGAAAGCTAAGTTCGGCGTGGTGTTTCAAAATGACACGATTTTCGAGGACAGCATCGCGGGCAACGTGACCCTGGGCCGGGAGATGAATGACCAGCAGATTCAAGAGGCCTTGCTTTACGCCAGGGCCAGTGAATTTGTGGAGGGCCGGGATGGAAAGGAAGCGGAGGCACTGAACATCAAGGGCGCGAACCTGAGCGGCGGTCAGAAGCAGCGGGTTTTGATTGCCAGAGCCTTGGCCATGAAACCGGCGATTTTGATCCTGGATGATTCTTCCAGCGCTCTTGACTATCGGACGGACGCGGCACTGCGAAAAGGGATCAAGGAGCATTTTCAGGACACGACCCTGGTGATCGTGGCGCAGCGGATCAGCTCCATTCGTCATGCGGATCATATATTGGTCTTGGAGGACGGCAACATGATCGGTTACGGCACCCATGAAGAGCTGATGAAAACTTGCGAGATTTATCGGGAAATCGGTAAATCCCAAATGGGAGAGGGAATGCCGGAAGAAAACAGGGAGGTGGCCGGCTGATGGAAAAGAAACGATATTCCAAGAGAACGATCCTGCAGCTGGGCAGGTATCTGTTTCATTATAAATGGCTGTTGGCCGCGGCCCTGGCTTGTACCCTGGGCAGCAATCTCTTTGCCTTGATCGGTCCCAGGCTTACCGGCTATGCCATCGGGGCCATTGAGCCGGGCAAGGGTGCGGTGGATTTTGAACGGGTGTTTTATTATGCCGGCTGGATGGTGGTCTTTTACGTGGCCTCCGCCGCCATGTCCTATGGCCTGCAGGTGCTGATGATTACGATCAGCCGTAAGGTGGTTTATAAAATGCGGCAGGATGTGTTTGAAAAGCTGTTGACCTTGCCCGTGGGCTATTTCGACATCCACCAGACGGGTGACATCATCAGCCGCATTTCCTACGATATTGATACAGTGAACGCATCCCTTTCCAATGACCTGGTACAGATTTTGACCACGATCATCACGGTGGTGGGTGCTTTGGGCATGATGGTTTCCATTTCTCCGAAGCTGGTTCTGGTGTTCGCCTTTACCGTGCCCTTATCCATCTGCCTGACCAAGTTTATCACGGGTAAGACCCGGCCCCTGTTTCGGAAGCGTTCCGCCAAGCTGGGAGAATTGAACGGTTTTGTGGAGGAGATGATCACGGGACAGAAGTCCCTGAACGCCTATGGCCGGGAGGCCTACACCATCGGACGCTGCGACAAGCGCAACAAGGAGGCCGTCGACGCGTATTACCGTGCGGAATATTATGGAAGCATCGTGGGACCTACGGTGAATTTTGTCAATAATTTGTCCTTGTCCCTCATCAGCGTTTTTGGCGCCCTGTTGTATTTGGCGGGCGGCATGACCATTGGGGACATTTCCTCTTTCGTACTGTATTCCAGAAAGTTTTCCGGCCCCATCAACGAATTCGCCAACATTATGAGCGAATTGCAGTCCGCTTTGGCTGCGGCGGAGCGTGTGTTCCGCCTGCTGGAGGAGGAGCCGGAATCCGCGGACCTGCCGGAAGCGGCGGTGCTGGAGGAGGTAAAAGGAGATGTCTCTGTGGAGCATGTGCGTTTTGGATATTTGCCTGGTAAGACTATTATCCATGATTTAAGCTTTGCGGCTCATCCCGGCAGGCTGATTGCCATCGTGGGGCCTACCGGAGCGGGTAAGACGACGCTGATCAATTTGCTGATGCGTTTTTACGATCCTGAAAGCGGGCGCATTCTGGTGGATGGCCAGGATGCCAGAAAGGTCACCAGAAAGAGTCTGAGAAAATCCTATGCCATGGTGTTGCAGGACACCTGGCTTTTTACAGGGACGATTTATGAAAACCTTTCCTATGGCAAAGAGGACGCCACCATGGAAGACGTGGTGAACGCGGCCAAGGCGGCCCGCATCCATTCCTTTATCAAGCGCCTGCCCCAGGGATATGATACAGTGCTTACGGACGAGGGTACCAATATTTCCAAAGGCCAGAAGCAGCTTCTGACCATTGCCCGGGCCATGTTGCTGAACACCAGAATGTTGATCCTGGATGAGGCCACTTCCAATGTGGACACCCGAACTGAAATCGAGATCCAGAAAGCCATGCGTAAGCTGATGGAAGACAAGACTTGTTTCGTCATTGCCCACAGGTTGTCAACGATCCGCAACGCCGACCTGATTTTGGTGGTCAATGACGGAGAAGTGGTGGAGCAGGGCACCCATAGGGAGTTGATGGACAAGGACGGAATGTACCGTAAGCTATATCAGGCGCAGTTTGAGTAAGGCTGCAAGTTTCCTCATCCATCAGCCGCGGGAGCGGCATGGAATCTGTTTTATGGGAGTTATTTTGAGCGGGGACAAGGGAGGTTGAATAGGATGATTTCAAACGGGATTTCCGCGGAGGAAGCGCTTCAGAAGCTTCGGCGCGGCAATGAACAATATCTTGACACTCATGTGGGGATGGGGAATGTGTCTCTTGCGTTACGGAGAGAGACTTGTGAGCATGGCCAGCATCCGTACGCCATCATCGTTGCCTGCTCGGATTCCCGGGTCATCCCGGAGAGTATTTTCAGCGCGGGCATCGGAGACCTTTTTGTCATCCGTGTGGCCGGTAATGTGATCGATGATCATCAGTTGGGCAGTATTGAGTATGCGGCTGAACATCTGGGCTGCAGACTGGTGTTGGTCTTGGGACATACGCATTGCGGGGCCGTGGATGCCGCCATTCATCACGATCCAAGCGGCTATATCAAGTACATTACTGATGAAATCAAAGCCGCCATAGGAATGGAGACGGACCCTTACCTGGCTTCCTGCAAAAATGTGGCCCACAGTATCGCCTTGATTGAAGAGAACCTGGATATTCGTTCCATGGAGCGGGAGCGGGGCATGAAGGTCCTCGGTGCTATTTATCACATCGAGGACGGGCGGGTGGAATTTTTGGAATCCAACTCCACAACCGGTAAGGATGGATTGCTTTTTTGAATAGGTTCCATATTCCGTCAGGCCTGAAAGAAGTGATGATGAAAGGGATAACAGACAGTATGCGATAATCGATGGCTTCGAGCAGTATGTTTGACACTTTCGACTGCGGATTTGACATGATTTGGCGGATGTGGTAAAATGTCCGCGAAGGGCGGAACCAGGGGAACCTACTGATGCGAAGCGGCGGAAAGCGCGTAAGCGCGGCTTTGTGAATGGCTCGGGAGCGAACCGAAACCGGCTTGACGGTGAAGGAGGCGTTGCGTTTTTCGCTGGTTCGTTCAAGGTGTATCAGGAATGTAAAATAGGGAAAGAAGAGGACGATTTTTATGAAAATAAGTGAAATTTATCGGAAGAATGAAGCGGAAAAGCGTCAGGTGCTTTCTTTTGAAATATATCCCCCTAAACGAGGCACGGAGTTACATAATATCGATGCCACGTTGGAAATCCTGGCAGATTGTCATCCGGATTTTATCAGTGTGACTTTCGGGGCCGGAGGAAGTTCCAATAACAATCGGACCATCGCGCTGGCGAAGAAGATCAAGGAACAGTATCATGTGGAGCCGGTGGTGCATTTAACTTGTCTGACGTATTCGAAAGAGGAAATTGACGAGTTCACCCGGGAATTGGAATACAATGGACTGAACAATGTGTTTGCCCTGCGTGGCGACCGCAACCCGGATATTCCGCCCAAAGAGGATTTTTCCCATGCATCGGATCTGACTGCGTATTTGAAGCGGAAAGGGGATTTTTGCATTGGTGGGGCTTGTTATCCGGAAGTGCATCCCGAGTCGCCCAATCGTGTCTTTGAAATGCGCCATTTAAAAGAAAAAGTGGACGCGGGGGCGGAGTATTTGTTGTCCCAACTCTTTTTTGAAAATCGGATGTTTTATGATTTCGTGGAGGACTGCAGAATCGCGGGGATTGACGTGCCGGTGACACCGGGCATTATGCCGGTGATCAATAAGGCGCAGATTGAGCGTATGGTCACATTGTGCGGGGCTTCCCTGCCGGAGCGTTTCCGTAAGATTATGAATAAATTCGAGTTCGACAAGACTGCCTTGTTCGATGCCGGACTTGCATATGCGGTGAGCCAGATCGTGGATCTTCTGGCCAACGACGTGGACGGGATTCACCTTTATACCATGAACAACCCTGCCGTGGCGCGGAGAATCTGCGACAGCATTAAGAATCTGATGCAGATTTCTCACGGGTGAGAGGTGATAAGCATATTCATCAAGGGATTGTTTTTGGGGTCATAGGGGTTATTTTTCACTTTTCTGATATACGGAAGAAACGAATCTCTTAATCGCTTCAAAGCTTTCCTTGCTGATAACGTGCTCGATACGGCAGGCATCTTCCACAGCAACCTTGGGATCCACGCCCAGGGTGGCCAGCCAGCCGGAGAGCAGCTCGTGGCGTTCATAAATCATCTCGGCAATTTCCCGGCCGGATTCGGTAAGATAGATGAAGCCTTCCTTAGTGACGGTGATATGGTTCTTCTCCCGCAGATTTTTCATGGCGACGCTGACGCTGGATTTCTTAAATCCCAGCTCTTCGGCGATATCCACGGAACGGACAACGGGATGAGACTTGCTTAAAATAAGAATGGTTTCCAGATAATTCTCGGCGGATTCGTTTACGTGCATTAGGGTCACTCCTTACTGATCGAAAAGGTGTCGCGGTGAAAGGACATTGGTTTCCTCAAAGTAGATTTTTGATAGGTGAATTATATCACATTTCACTTTTTGGGGCAAGTTGAATTTGCGCCAACCTTTTTCTGTTGTATCGGTGATAATACCGCATTCTTTATATCGCACAGATTGTCAAGTGCAAGGTTTTGCGATAAGATTGTGGTGATTAGGGACAAGCGGAAAATATTATAGAGATAATTTTCAATAGGGTACTTGACAACGAATATAAGTTAGTATATACTAACAAAAGTAATGCGATATTAACAAAAGGTTGAAGCAACATACTAAAATGAAGAGAGGTTGATAACTAATGCCACTTTCAATGGTAAAGGCTGGAGAGCCGAATGTGATCCGCAAGGTCGGCGGAAAAGAAGAGACCAGGAAGTTTTTGGAAGAGTTGGGGTTTGTCGCGGGAGGTTCTGTAACCGTGGTCACGGAAATGGGCGGGAATCTGATCGTCAATGTCAAGGATTCCAGAGTCGCCATCGGCAGGGATATGGCCAATAAGATCATGGTCGGTTGAAGTCCGCGGGTGGAGCTTGAGTGATACGTCCGAAGGGCCGGTCTCTAAGGACGTTTAACAATGTAATAATGTAAGCAGGAAAGGTGAGAGGAAATGAAGACATTAAGAGAGGTTCCATGCGGCAAAACCGTAAGGGTAACGAAGCTGACTGGCGACGGTCCGGTCAAGAGGCGCATCATGGACATGGGGATCACGAAAGGAATTGAGATCTATGTCAGAAAGGTCGCTCCCTTGGGAGACCCCGTTGAGGTGACGGTGAGAGGCTATGAACTTTCCCTGAGAAAGGCCGATGCCGAGATGATCCAGGTGGAGTAAGCTTCGAGAGAAGGTCCCGTGAGATTGGACCTTGTCTGACGGAAAATTTTGATGCTGCAAGAAATGAACAGCCAGACATCTGGCGGAAAGAGGTATAAAATGGCACTTAAAATTGCACTGGCGGGTAACCCCAACAGCGGAAAAACCACGTTGTTCAATCTGTTGACCGGCTCTAACCAGTTTGTGGGAAACTGGCCTGGCGTCACGGTGGAGAAGAAGGAAGGAAAACTGAAAAAGCAGTATGTCGGAGGAAGCGCCGAGAATGTGACGATCATGGACCTTCCTGGTATTTATTCCTTGTCCCCCTATACCCTGGAAGAAGTGGTAGCGAGAAATTTTTTGATTTCAGAGCGACCTGACGCGATCCTGAATATTGTGGACGGTACGAATATTGAGCGTAATCTTTACCTGTCCACGCAGCTGATGGAACTGGGAATCCCGGTTGTCATGGCCGTCAATATGATTGATATTGTGTCCAAAAATGGCGACAAGGTATATATTGACAAACTGAGCAAGAGCCTGGGCTGTGAAGTGGTGGAAATTTCCGCCCTCAAAGGAACAGGTGTCCAGAAAGCCGCTCAGAAGGCGGTTGCGGCAGCTGCCGCGAAAAAAACATCCGCCCCGGTTCACCAGTTTGCTCCCGCCGTGGAAACCATCATCGAGCGGGTGGAAGAGAAGCTTATCGATGTCGCGCAGGAGCAGAAGAGATTCTTTGCGATCAAGCTTCTGGAGGGTGATGACAAGATTCAGACCCAGATGAAATCCGCACCTGATGTGACGGCGGAGATCCAGGAATTGGAGAAGAAATTTGATGATGACGCGGAAAGCATTATCACAAACGAAAGGTATGTCTATATTTCCAAGATCATTCATGATTGTTATACTAAGGGGAAGAAAGAGAAGCTGTCGACTTCTGACAAAATCGACCAGATTGTAACAAACAGATGGCTGGCTCTGCCTATTTTCGCGGTAGTAATGTTTATCGTGTATTACATATCCGTAACCACGGTGGGCACTTGGGCTACCGACTGGGCGAATGACGGTGTCTTTGGCGAGGGCTGGAGCCTCTTCGGTTTGGAGATTCCCGGTATTCCCGTGATCATCGGTTCCGCCCTGGAAGCGTTACACTGCGCCGATTGGCTGAGCGGGCTGATCCTGGACGGCATCGTGGCCGGCGTGGGTGCCGTTCTGGGCTTTGTTCCGCAGATGCTGGTATTGTTCTTTTTTCTGGCGTTTTTGGAATCCTGCGGATATATGGCCAGAGTGGCGTTCATCATGGACCGTATCTTCCGTAAGTTCGGTTTGTCCGGTAAATCCTTTATTCCCATGCTGATCGGCAGCGGTTGCGGAGTCCCTGGCATTATGGCTTCCAGAACGATTGAAAATGACCGCGATCGTAAGATGACGGTTATGACCACGACTTTTATTCCTTGCGGCGCCAAGATTCCCATCATCGGACTGATTGCCGGTTCTTTCTTCGGCAATGCGGGCTGGGTGGCAACGAGCTGCTATTTTATCGGCGTGGCCGCCATCATTTGCTCTGGCATCATCTTAAAGAAAACGAAAATGTTCGCAGGGGATCCCGCTCCTTTCGTTATGGAGCTGCCCGCTTACCATTGGCCTACTGTAGGCAATGTTCTTCGGAGCATGTGGGAGAGGGGCTGGTCCTTTATTAAAAAGGCCGGTACCGTCATTCTGCTGTCTACAATTCTGGTATGGTTCACCTCTTACTTCGGCTGGATAGACGGCGGCTTCCGTATGCTGGAAGAGTCCGAACTGGATCACAGTATCCTGGCCGCGATCGGCAGCGCTTTTGCGTGGATTTTCGCACCTCTCGGATGGGGCAACTGGAAGTTTGCCGTCGGCGCGGTAACGGGTCTTGTGGCAAAAGAAAACGTGGTAAGTACGTTCGGTATTCTCTTCCCTGACTGGGCGGCCGGCGTGGAAGAGCTTGGCGATAATGGGGAAGCCATCTGGGCTGCCGTGGGATCCAGCGTGAGCGCTCTGGCAGGATATTCTTATCTGATATTTAACCTGTTGTGTGCGCCTTGTTTCGCGGCCATGGGTGCCATTAAGAGAGAAATGAACAACGCGAAGTGGTTCTGGTTCGCCGTTGGTTACCAGACCCTGTTGGCTTATGTGGTTTCGTTGTGTGTGTATCAGATTGGTTCTTTGTTTACCGGTTCCTTTGGTGTATTTACGGTGATAGCCATTGCTCTGGTCGCCGGATTTGTATTTCTTCTGGTCCGTCCTTATCATGAGAGCAAGAGCCTGCGTGTCAGCATGAAGAAAGCGAGTTGACACGCCGCGGAAAACGTAGTACACTAAGAACCTGGGAATTTCAGATAGGGAGGGATTCATTGATGGGAACCATTGTGGTTGGACTGATTTTGGCCGCTGTTGTCGCGGTAGTCATCCGAAGCATGATCCGTGACAAAAGGAATGGAAAATCCATCCAATGCGGCGGCGACTGCAGCCATTGCGGCGGTCATTGCGCACACTGAGTTTATGGAAAAAAGATATTGATTGATGGGAAAGGGGATGCTTATGGGAAATCTCATCATTATTGTAATTTTGCTTTTGATCGGTGTCCTCGCCGTGCGCTCCTCCCTGAAGCATTTCCGGGGAGAGGGCGGCTGCTGCGGAGGCGGAGTGGGCGTTCCCAGGCAAAAAAAGTCCCTGAAGCATGTACAATTCCGTAAATCCCTGCAGATCGAGGGGATGCATTGCGAAAATTGTGCTAACCGTGTGGAGCGGGCCATCAATGCCATTGACGGCGCGGCGGCCAAGGTGAACCTGAAAAAGAAAATGGCCGAAGTCCGGCTGGACAGACAGATCCCGGACGAGACCCTGGTCAAAGCCGTGGAAAGCGCGGGTTATCAGGTCGTGGCCGTTGTGGAGAAAGGATAAGGCGTGGCTTTTCCTGAGAGGAGAGTAAAATGCAGGACTACGAGCATCAGGCACAATATTACGAAACGGATCAGATGGGAATCATTCATCATTCCAATTACATCCGGTGGATGGAAGAAGCGAGGATGGATTATCTTTCCAGGATTGGCTTTCCCATGGAAACAATCGAGTCCGCAGGCATTGTGTCGCCTGTGGTGAGCGTTGGCTGTCATTATAAAAAGCCTTGTCGGCTTAACGAGAGAATCCTGATTCATGTGGACATACAAAGCTATAATGGCGTCAAATTGGTTCTTTGTTATCGGATGTTTGAAAAAGGGACCGGAGAATTGCGGGCCGAGGGAGAGTCATCCCATTGCTTTACAACCAGTGAGGGGCGGATTTGTTCTTTAAAAAAGGCATATCCTCAGCTTCATGCCCGTCTCATGGAAGAATTGGATTCGGCGGACGTGCCTTGGGCATGAGTCCGATGGAACAACAGAAGAATGCGTTCAATGAAAAAGGGGCTATCGTAAGACAGTCCCTTTTTTCACGATTTCCATGTACCTATTCCGCGTAAAACAGGATGCCGAGGGTTCCGGGGCCGCAATGGCTGGAGATGACCCCGCCGGCGTTGGTAATATAAATGTTCTCGAAATGTCCCAGGCTTTCCAGATAGGAACGCACCCAGCCGGTGATTTGGTCGTCACAGCCGGAATGGGTGATGAAGACACAGCTGGGATCCGCGTGCAGCAGAGCGGGTTCCAGGTCTTTGGCGTATTTTTGGATGACGGAGGACTGTTTGCCCCGGTATTTTTTCGAGACGCCCATAGCCCCCCGTTCCACCACGATCTGCGGCTTTAATTTCAAAGTATTGCCAAGCAGGGCGGTGACGGGCTTACATCGGCCGCCTCTGGCCAGATAGGTCAGGGTTTCCACCACGAAGCTGGCACGTACCTTGCCGCGGCGCCGTTCCACCAGATCGACGATTTCCTCGGCGCTTTTTCCCTCCTTTGCCAGCCCGGCGGCGTATAATACCTGCAGGCCGATCCCCGTGGACAGATTCATGGAGTCGATCACATGGAGTTTCGGATACTCCTGATCGCTGGCTAACAGCCGGATCACGTTGCAGGTCGTACTCATTTTTTCTGAAATCCCAAAGAAAATGATATCCTCTCCGGCATCCATCATGGGCTTTAGGATGGATAAGGATTTTTCATAATTGACGGCGGAGGTCTTCGGCGTGGTCCGGTTTTCTTTGGACCATTGGAAGATCTCTTCCTGGGTGATGTCTTCTCCGTCATAGTAGCTGACATCGTCCATGATGATGCAGAGCGGTATCGTTGTAATGTTATATTTTGCCTTTAGATCCGCGGACAGATCACACGTAGAGTCCGCGACAATTCTCACACTGCTCATATTGACCTCCTTTATTCGTATAAGGTGCGCGCCGTCCGTTGTGCATGGCAATCAAAAGCGGACGGTATGGATTGCCCCTGGGCGGCTTTCTCCTGTATATAGTATAGCGAAAGAGGTATATCTTTGCAAGAGTGCTTTTCATTCATAATATGCGTGAAATTGTGGAATGCTAATGGAAAAAATATGCGTGAGGAAGCGTGGTCGTATGGGAAACGGGGAGACTGTCATCGAATATGTGCAAAGGTACGGAGGCGTAAGCCTTGAGGAATGGCCTCTGGGAGACGTGGACAGCCTGGCGCTGTGTCAGCTGGCGTATCTGAAATTCGATGGCATTGTGCCGGGACCCTGGGAAAACCGGGCGGCCATGACGTTGGAGGACATTTATCAGCATGAGCGTTATGAGGCCCTCTATGGGGACAGGCGGTTTGCGGAGAATAACAGACGACTGTTCGAGGCAATGTGTGCCAGCAGACGCTTCCGTGGACTGCGGCTTCAGTTTTATTTGAATCTTGTGAAAAAGGAGCTGGAAACACAGTTTTGCGCCGTCACATATTTATTGGAGGATGGGGCGGCTTTTGTGGCCTTTCGCGGAACGGATGAGACCATTGTGGGGTGGAAAGAGGATTTCAACATGGCGATCCGTCATCCGGTCCCCTGCCAGGTCTACTGTGTTCAATATTTGAATCTGGCAGCCTCCCGGTTGGACGGCGACCTTTATGTAGGAGGCCATTCCAAGGGAGGAAATCTGGCGGTGTATGCGTCCATGTATTGCACGGAACGGGTGCGCGGGCGAATCCGCAAGATTTATAGCATGGACGGGCCCGGAATTTTGCCGGAAGCTTTGCGAAGCAGTGTCTATCGGGAACTTTCCGGGAAAATTGTAAAAATTCTGCCAAGGACCCCTTTTGTGGGAATGCTCTATGAAAGTAGGGGGAGAGAAGGACAGTACCAGACCGTTGAATGCAACCGTCGCGGCCTGATTCAGCATGATCCCTATACCTGGCGGGTGAAAGCGGGGCAGTTCGTGCTGGCTAAGGATCGTTATCGCAGAAGCGGCCGCATGAACAAGGTGGTCAATCCCTGGCTTCTTTCTCAGGGAAAGGAACGGCTGCAGCGCTTTGTGGACGCCCTATATCTCATTGTGGACGCTTCTGGGGCGGAAGACGTGATTGGCTTTATGGAAAATTGGAGACAGAGCGTCAAAAGAATGGCCGCCGCATATAAAGGACTGGATCGGCAGACACTGGAGACGGTGAAAGAGGTCTTATGGTCCTTTTTGTCCTTTGGGCGAAAGGCAGGGACGAGAGGATTTGAAACGTTTGCCGGGAGGCGGCGTGTCATTGGGAAGCGCTTTGCCAGGGAGAAAAGCTGGGAAAAGCGGAGTAAGCGCCTGGAATGTCTCGTTAAAGGGAAGTACGGGCCAGGATCTGCTCCGCAAAGCAGCGCAGGACGGGTTCTCCCGTGATGCCTGCCCGCCGTTCCTCCAGGCGTTCCGGATGCCATTGGAGGCCCAGAATCGGAAGGGACTGGTGCCAAATCCCCTCGATACAGCCGTCTGGAAGGCTCCATTGAATCGCTTTCAGGCCTTTTCCGAGTGCTTTTATTCCCTGGTGGTGGGCACTGTTGACGATTATAGCATTGGAAGGGGCGGCCTGACTGTAGATTTTCTCCAGCAAGGAACCCGGCGCGAGAACTGTTTTATGATATTGGTCTTCGCCCTGGCTTTGGTGCAGACAGGCCTTTGGCAAATCCTGCACGAGAGTCCCGCCGAATCCCACATTGATCACCTGCATTCCTTTGCAGATACCCAGCACGGGAATGCGGCGGCTGACACAGGTTTCCAGGGCCTGCATCTGTAAAATGTCCAATTCCGTATCGATGTTGCGGGAACCATTGTTGCGTTCGCCAAAAAAGGCAGGAGTAATGTCTCCTCCTCCCGGCAGCAACAACCCGTCGCATTCCCCGGCCATCCGCGGGTCCAGCGTTGTAACGATTTCCGCCGGCAATGCCGCAAGGTAGCGTTCGTAATTTGCCGTGTCCTTTTTTCTGCCCAATATCACAATCTTCATGATGTCCCTTTCGCACATTTCCAACGACAGCTTTTTCACGGATCTTTCCACGGCTTTTCGCGGATTTTCTGTCATCTTCCACGGAATTCTGATTCCCGTTTCCACTTAATAATATATGCGGTTTTGTCACGGCAGTTCCGGGCATCCCCGGTCAACTTCTGAACAGTGGCAAAATATTTAAAGGTTTTCTTACTTTTTTCAAAATAGTAGTGCGTTTTTTCTCATGATTTGGTAAAATAAAGAAAGTGGGGTTGAAGAACTGAGAGAGGAATCGAAATGCGTATGAATGTTGGAGATATTGGAAAAAGACTGTTTCGCCGGAAGAGGGCCGCGCGGCGGACGAAAGAGGATGCCTTATGGCACCGGCTTCAGATGCTGTTATCTTTTCTGCTGCCTTTTTTGATTATGTTATGCCTTTTTGCCATTCGCGGGATTTATCCCTTTGGTGACAGAAGTTTTCTTTTTTCAGATATGTGGCATCAATATATGCCGTTCTTCCAGGAATTTCTGCATAAGATCAAGGCCGGAGAGGGGCTTTCCTATAGCTATCAGGTAGGAATCGGTTCCAATTTTCTGGCGCTTTATGTTTACTACTTGGCCAGTCCCCTGAACTGGCTTGCCTTTCTGGTGTCGGAAGCTCATTTAATGGAATTCATGAGTTATCTGGTGATCGTGAAGCTGGGGCTGTGCGGTCTGACTTTTTATATTTATTTGCGGGGACATTTCCGTACCGTGGGCGGCAGCGGGCCGCTTTTCGCCTGCTTTTATGCCTTGTCCGGGTTTACGGCGGCCTATAACTGGAATATCATGTGGTTGGATTGTGTGGTATTGCTGCCCCTTATTCTCCTGGGATTGGAGCAGTTGGTCAAGGAGGGAAAGTGGAAGCTGTACTGCGTCACGCTGGCCTTGTCCATTTTGACCAATTACTATATTTCCATCATGATCTGCATTTTCCTGGTGCTGTATTTCGTGATGCTGTTTTTGACGGAAAAGCATTCTCTGCGGATTATCCGGGATTTTGTGGTCTGTTCCCTGCTGGCGGGTGGCCTGGCCGCGGTGCTTCTGGTGCCGGAGGTACTGGCGATCCTGGAAACAGACTTTGGCGACATGGATTTCCCTGCCAAGGTGGAATCCTATTTTTCCGTGTTGGACATGCTGGCGCGGCACTGTATGGCGGTGATGACGGAGCGCAAGCTGGACCATTGGCCCAATATATACTGCGGCGTGGCGGTGTTTCTGCTCCTGCCCCTATATGCGGTCTGTAAAAAAATCCCCATGCGGCGCAGGTTTGGTTATCTGGCGCTGGCAGGCATCATGCTGTTAGGGTTTTCCACCAATGTGCTGGATTTTATCTGGCACGGACTTAATTATCCGGACTCTTTGCCGGCCAGACAGTCCTTTATTTACATTTTTTTGATTTTAATCATGTGCTACGCGGTGTATCGTCAGATAGACCGGATTCCCAAGGAGCATATTCTGTATGTTTATCTGGGGGCCATCGTGGCCTTGCTGCTGATAGAAAAATTTGTGGAGCATGAGGATTTCCTCCTGGGGGTGGAATGGCTGAACGTGTTGTTCGTGACGTTTTACGCGGTGCTGTTTTATCTGCGCAGGACGCGGCGGACCATACGTTGGAGGGACGGATTGACCGTGGCGGCTCTGGTGGTCGTGGTAGCGGAGACCGGAATCAATACCTTTGCCACCAGTGTGGGAACGACCAGCCGTTCTCAGTATTTGGGGCATTTGCCGGATTATGCGGATCTTTATGAGGCGGCCAGGGAGGATGCGGGGATGACTTTTTTTCGTCTGGAGAAGTTTTCCAGAAAAACGAAGAATGATGCCACTCTTGCGGGATTTCCGTCAGCTTCCGTTTTTTCTTCCACCATGAATTCTTATGTGATGGATCTGTATGAGCGCTGGGGAATGCGGCACAGCAAGGTTTATTACGGCTTTGACGGGGCCACGTTTTTGACCTCCGCTCTTTTGAACGTACAATATATGTTCGGGGAACTGGACCAAGAGGAAGGTCCCTTGTATGAGCTTCTGCAAAGCAACAATGGCATAACCTTGTACCGGGATGTGGCCGCGCTGCCTTTTGGCTATGTGGCTCCTGCGGGTTATGATTTGAGTGACGGTTTTGAGAATAATGGATTGCGTCTGCAGAACAATATGGTCAATGAGCTTGGAATCGTAGGTCCCTTGTTTACCAAGACGGACGGAGGAACAGGGGAACGCCTGACTTTGACGGCGGAGGAAGACGGATATTATTATGGTCTTTTGACCGCCTATGGAACCAGCGATATCGATATGGCAGGGAAAATTGCCAGAACCTACGGGGATTTAAAGAAAGGCTCCGTACTATATCTGGGGTATTTGGAAGCAGGAGAGGGCGTGTCGTTGACAAATGGCAATGATAGTGACAGTTCACCGGATATTTCGGTGGATTTTTACCGGATGGATGAAGAGATTTTGGAGAAGGCATTGGAGATGCTTGGCAAAGAGCATTTGACCAATGTAGTCTATGACAGCACCCATTTAACGGGAGAGATCACATTATCGGAGGCCGGTCGTCTGATTTTGTCCATTCCTTATGAAAAGGGCTGGACGGTAGAGGTGGACGGAGAAAAGGTGGAGCCGGGCACCTTTGGCGGGACGCTGATGGCTTTCGAGCTGGAAGCCGGGAATCACAGCCTGGCCATGCGCTATGTACCAAATGGAAAGTATGCGGGAATTGCCATTAGCGCTGGCAGTATTCTGCTGTTGATCGGTTGGTCCTTGTTCCAAAATCATCAAGACGAAAAGAGGAGGAAGCAAGATGGAGAAAGGGTCGTTGACAGACGAGAAGACGGAGACGGGTCAGGAGATGAATCCGGAAAAGAATGTGGTTCGGGAGAAGAGCCAGAACGTGGCACAGGGTGTGAGGACAGTGCTGGGGAAGAGTCAGGAGGCAGCCCAGGAAGCGGCGCGGGGTGTGAAGACAGCGCTGGGGAAGAGCCAGGAGGCAGCCCAGGAGGTGCGGGCGAAGACGGAGCAGGCGCTGCGTCGGGAGTATGCCAAGCAGAGAACCAGGGAAGTCGGCCGGGTGCTGATGATTCTGTTGGCTTCGGTGATCATGGCGGTGAACCTGAAGAGCTTCGTTAAGGCTGCGGATTTGTTCCCGGGGGGATTCAGTGGCTTGACAAGGCTGATTCAGGAGATCAGTATCATGCTGTGGAAGTTTGAACCGCCTTTTTCTCTGGTCTATCTGTTGCTGAACGCGGTGCCGGTAGTGATCAGTTATAAATTCATCGGGAAACGGTTCACGCTTTATTCCTGCGTGGTAATTGTTTTATCCAGTGTGCTGACGGATATTCTGCCGATCTACGTGCTGACCACGGATACCCTGCTGCTTTCGGTGTTCGGCGGACTGATCAATGGTCTGGCCATTAGTATGTGTCTGTTGGCAGGAGCCACCAGCGGCGGAACGGATTTTATCTCTATTTTCCTGTCCCAGCGGTACGGGATTGATGCATGGAATTATATTTTGCTCGGAAACGTGGTGATTCTGTTGATCGCGGGATATCTGTTTGGATGGGACAAGGCCTTGTATTCCATCTTTTTCCAATTTGCCTCCACGCAGGTGCTGCATACCTTGTATCAGCGCTACCAGAAGCAGACCCTGCTGATCGTCACTGACAAACCGGACGAGGTCTATCAGAGGATTCGGGAAGAGACCAATCACGATGCCACCCTGATTAAGGGCGTGGGCTGCTACCAGAATAAGGAATGTAATATTTTGTACTCCGTCATCGGTCGGGACGAAGTGCGCAAGGTGGTGAGCCATGTGCGCAGGACGGATGACAAGGCCTTTATCAATGTGATCCGGACGGACTCTCTGGTAGGATTGTTCTACCAGAGGCCCGAGGATTAGAAACCGGATGATTCAAATAGGAGCAATCAGTCCTCATGGCGATAGATGCGGCAGGCATGGGGAGCCAGTGATACTTCAAGACGCGCATACCCTTCGGCAGAGGCAGGAAGCGGGATGCGCGTTTCCCTTGTCCAAAGCTCCGTCCAGGGAACCGCCGGTGCATCGGTTTCCCATTCCGCCGTCAAGGTCTGATCCTGATCAGTCAGATTGAACAATGCCAGATAGGACGCGCCGGTTTTAACATGGCGCGCGGTCCAGACTGCCTGGGTTTCGTTTAGAACGAGTTGTCTCGCCTTGCAGTCTGGCGAAAGCATATCCAAAATGTCCCGGTTGGTGAGCAGGGAAAGCGTCCAGTCGTCCAGCCTGGTCATTTCCGCGCCCAACATGAGAGGGGATCCGAACAGACACCAAAGAGTGAGCATGGTGCGCTGTTCATCATGGGTAAACGAGCATTGCCGTTCCCTGCCGAAGCCTTTGCCCAGGGTTCCCAGGGGAAGCATGTCGCAGTCCGGGTAGCATCCTGGGGATATGTGGTCCTGCCAGAGCTCGCAGCGATGGAACATATCTTTTAATGCGTTCCAGTTATCCCAAAAATCGTCGGTAATGCGCCACATATTCGCATAGGTTTCATAATGCCAGGCCTGTTCGATCAGGGCGGGGCCGGGAGAAAGGGAGAGGACGATCGGACGCCCGCAGCGTTTTATGGCCAGGGCCAGCATCTCCACCTCGTGTCTGGCGGAATAGGGGCTGTGCCGGTAGAGATTCGTGTTGCAGATGTCGTCACATTTGATATAGTCCACTCCCCAGGAGGCATATAATTCCAAGAGAGAGTCATAGTAGGCCTGGCCCTGGGGTGTGTTTCGGACTCCGTACATATCCGGATTCCAGCCGCAGATGGAGCTGGGATCGGCCACTTGATCCGCCGTGGCCCCGCAGCCCTTGATCGGGCAATGATTGTGGGCGGCGATTCTGGGAATGCCGCGCATGATGTGGATGCCGAACTTCAGGCCCAGAGAATGGATCTTGTTCGCCAGCGGCCGGAACCCGGCGCCGTCCGCGGAGGAGGGAAAGCGCTCCGGATCGGGGAGCAGACGGGAGTATTCATCCATTTCCAGTCTGGAAAAAGGAATGTACTGGAAACGGTCACGCTGGGTTCCCGCGCCATGGGCATACCATTGAATGTCCACCACGATATATTCCCATCCATAATCTTTCAGATGGGCGGCCATATAGTCCGCGTTTGCCAGAACCTGTGATTCGTTTACGGTGGTGTCATAATAATCATAGCTGTTCCATCCCATTGGGGGACGGGGAGCAAAGTCGTTTTTGTTCATCTTCTTTATTCCTTTCCGAATTTTGTGGCTTTAACCTCTGTCGCTGGTAACTTGCAGAGACCATTTTTCTAATTTTATCATAGAAGGGCGTTTATTTCCAGCCAAAGTTAATACTTTCCTAAGAATCGGGGAATTGTTTTGGAAGGAAAAATGTGATATGATAAATACACATGAGATTTGAAGAGATTGTGACTTTATATAGAATGGTTCCGGGTTTTGGCGGATTTTGGAGAGAGGAGGCTTTTATGAAAAAAAATCGGTTTCTCGGTGAAAGAATGAAAAAAGCGGTTTCGATATGGATGAGTGTTTGTCTGTTATTTAGCATGGCGTTCCTGAATGTGGAGGCTTCCGGGGCTGGGACGGACGGGGGAGGCTTAGGCGGCGCCCGGGAACAGGTTTCCGTGTTCCAACTGGGCGTTTCCGCATTGTCAAATCCCGCGGCGGCCTCAAAAGGCTGGTCTGGAAGCAAGTTGTATTTTGGAAGCTTTGGAGAAGAGGGGAAGCGTCAGCCGATTCTTTGGAGAGTGCTGCAGGTGCCGGACGAGACCGGGTCGACAGGTGGGATCTTGCTGCAGACGGATGAAATTATGACGATGTCGCCTTTTGCATTGGGAGGAGGCCTGACGGTCATTCCCGGAAGTGGCGTCGAAATGAAAAAGGCGGAAGGGGATCTGTGGTCGGGCAGCTCGATCGAGACCTATTTAAACGGCGGTGCTTCGGGAGAAGCCCAGGACCAGGGCTTTTTATCGGGCTTCAGCCGGGCGCAGGTGGAGGCTGTTTTGGAAACGCAGATTGCGGCCGGTCAGGATTTGAAGATTGGGAACGATTCTTACAGCAGTCCCGCGGTGAATGGCAAAGTGTTTTTACTGAGCGCCCAGGAGGCCGTGAAAGAGGCTTATGGTTATGGTTCCGCGTCCTCCCGGGTTTTGAAGAGGGCTGTTTCCCGTAAAGGGCAGGAGGAAATCTGGTGGCTTCGTTCTACCGTTATCGTAAGCGCCGATGGCGCATCGGATGGCGCTCCCTATGTGGCCGTGATTGACAGGGATGGGAATCTGACCTATCAATCCCTGAATGCTTCCACGGTCTCGGGGGATGTCATGCCCTTGTTTGGCCAGCCGGTCAAGATGGGCGTGGCCCCGGTCCTTTATCTGGACGCGTCCAAGATTCTATTTTTAACCGGCGCTGACTGGAAGAAGCCGGGCGCGCTTTCTGCCGTCACGGAGAAGACCGCTGCGGCCGCTTCCTGGAAAGTGACGATTCAGGCCACGGACAAGTCATTGTCCGCTTCATTGGCCGGGAAGCGGAATGGCGGCGCTTTCGAACGCGGAAGCGTGGTGAAGATTTCCCACACGGCGGCAAGGAATGTGCTTACCGGTGCCAATCAGGTGTCTGCGTTGATTCTGGACGCGGACGGAACCGTGGCTTATTATGGTAAGATCAACGGGGACATGAG
Organism: uncultured Acetatifactor sp.; assembly: GCA_947625255.1. Classification (GTDB taxonomy): domain Bacteria; phylum Bacillota; class Clostridia; order Lachnospirales; family Lachnospiraceae; genus Acetatifactor. The sequence continues at coordinate 42,695 of CANQNT010000001.1, forward strand.
CCAGTCCGGTTCGGAATTTACTATATCGGAAGAGATGAAAAGCGGATCCTATCAGCTTTATGTATTTGCGGAGAAGACGGACCAGGGGAATGGGACAGATGAAGCCACTGCCTTGGGAGAAGCCGTGTCCTTCCAGGTATCGGAGAAAGTGACTCCGGTTGTCACAGTGTTGCCGACGGCGTCTGACATTACATATGGACAGTCTCTGGCGGATTCCATCCTCAGCGGAGGAGAGGTTCGCGTTTCCGTGGGGAATGGGGCCGCAGAGGGTAAATTTCAATGGAAAAACGGCGCGATGAAGCCGTCCGTTTCTGACGGCGGCAAGACCGGATATGAGGTTTTATTTGTGCCTGCGGATCAGAAAGCGTTCAATCAGGTATCCTTTCCGCTGACTCTTGTGGTGAAGAAGGCGCCTAATCCTCCCACCATGCCGTCGGCGGAGATTTCCGTGGGCTATGACGTGGATCGGGTGAAAGGAGTGAGCCTGCCGGAAGGATGGAGCTTCCAGGCCGGAGACATGGAAACAGAATTGCCCGCGGGAGGGCAGGTCGTGGTGACGGCCGTATATCAGGATACGCAAAATTATGACAATTGTATGGCGGTCATCACCATTCACAGAGATGGTTGTACCCATAAGGGCGGTACGGCAACTTGTGTCAGTTCCGCTGTTTGTGAGATTTGTCATCAGCCCTATGGGGAAAAGGATCCGAACCATCATGGCGTGACAGCCGTAAAGGGAGCTAAGGATGCGACCTGCACAGAAGCGGGATACACGGGCGATATTTATTGTACGGATTGCGGAACCGTGCTTACGCCGGGCCAGTCCATTGCCGCGCCGGGCCATCAGTTTATTTCCGAGGTCACGAAGGAGCCTACCGTTGACAAGGAAGGAGAGAAGACTTATACATGCAGTGTCTGCGGGTATCAATATACGGAGACATTGGAGCGACATATCCATAGGTACGAGGCAAAGCAGGTACATTGGCAAGGGTGTCTGCAGTATGAGGAAATCCTTTATACTTGTATAGAGTGCGGGGACTATTATTCTGAGACAAAGCCGGCCCTGGGCCATGATTATCAGGTGACCTCCCGGCAGGAACCCACCACGGAGCGGGAGGGAGTTATTGTCTATACTTGCAGCCGTTGTGGTCATACCTATACGGAGACGATCCCTAAGCTGCCCGCGAATGCGTCAGGAACCGCGGCCGCTCCCTCGAAACCTTCTTCCGGCGGTTCTTCCAAGCCATCCGGCGGTTCCTCCAAGCCGTCTGGGACGTCTTCCGGATCCTCCGAAGGGACTGTGACAGGACGGATGCCCAATGTGGAGGATTTTGCCACTTTGGTGGGTTGGGATAAGATCGACCGATATATTTTAAAGTCCACGGACGGAAGCACGGTCCGGATCAAGATGAACGGTTCCCTGATTCTTCCGGCCAAGACCCTGCAGGCGATTCAGGGAAAAGATATCCATCTGGTCCTTTTGATGGATGAAGCGACAGCCTTTCATGTGTATGGAAAGGATGTTACGGGCGAGAGCCTTTCTGATGTGAATCTGAAAGTGTCCAAGGACAACAGCGCGATTCCCGCGGGCTTAATAGAAGAGGCGGCAAAAGGGCGTGTCAGCTATCCTGTTTCCCTGGCCCAGGATAAGGATTTCGGAGCATTGCTGGAACTGGAACTTTCGTTGGGCAAGGAGTATGTAGGGAAAATCGCGAACCTGTTCCATTATCAGAAGGATCAGGAAGACGGAACTCTGGAATATGTAGGAAAAGGGGAGATCGGCGAAGACGGTACGGCACTGGTGCCCATTGCCCGGATCGGCGAGTATCTCCTGGTAATCGATGATGTGGCCATGGATGGCAGCGGTGTACAGACTCCCTTGGTTACTGACCCGACGCAGTCCTCCGAAACGACGCAGACGCCGGAACCGGAAGAGACGGAGACGACGCCTTTGTCCAATGCCGGACAGGAAAACAGTCAGGCCAGACCGGTTTCTCCCATTGCCATTGTCGCCTTTGGCTTGATCGTATTGGGAATGGCGCTTCTGTTGATCGTGATCCTGCGGGCACAGAGTCTGCATTCTATGGAAAGCGCGAAAAAGAAAGCTCAGAGAAGAGAGGAAATTTATAATCAGATTTAAGGGAAAACGGAGCGGAGGCCTTTGGGGCTGCCGCTCCATTTCTTAAGATTAACTGATACTCAGGCTGGCGTATTTCTTGGGGGAAACGCCGACAGCCTTGGTAAAGGCCTTGAAGAAATTGCTGTAGTCTGTGAAGCCGCTCCGCTCATAGGCCTCCGAAATGCTCACCCCCTCATTGAGCAGGGACTTGGCGATGCTGATGCGTCTGGCGGTGATGTATTTATTGATCGTAGTGCTGGTGGCGGATTTGAAAATGCGGCAAATGTAAGACTGGCTTAAATAAAAATGCTCCGAAAGCTGCTCGATGGTGAGGGGTTGTGAAATATTCTGGTTGATGTAGGCAAGGATGTCCTCCACCTGATGATTGTATTTACTGGCAGAGGTTTCCGTTTTCTCGCTGGCGGAGGATGCCGTGTTGATCAGGACCAGAAGCTGCAGGAAGGCTGCCTGTTCCAAAATGTCGTGCGCGTAACCGTCCGCGGAGATGATGCGGTCCACATAGTAGAGAAAACGGTTTTGCTGCTCTTTGTTCAGGGAGATCCGGTGGGTAAAATGAGGCGGACGGCTGGTGAAGCAATGATCCAGATCGGTCTGCGGGGTGGAAAGCTTTTTTACATAATCCGGATAAATGCTGATTACAATCCGTTCGTGGATATGGCTGTCCACCTGGGTAAGCTTGTGACTTTCATATTGATTGATGATAAAGAGATCGCCGGACTCAATGGGATAAAATTTGTTGTCGATCAGGAATTGCTTCCCGCCGGAAATCGAATAATAGAGCTCATAACAATCGTGAATATGCATATCCATCGTTTTTTCCTCATTATAGAGATGGGCGATGGAAAAGGTGTGGGTTTTCAGACAGTTTTCCACGGCAAGTATGCAGGAGGTGAGTTCTTCCATGGCGTTTCCTTTCTTTTTGAGCGCAAGTTATATGCCCAGTATAGTGGATTTGTTCAAAATTTGCAAGCTTTTGATTACTATTTGAAAAGACTTGGTATTTTTTTTCGGTTATAATGAAATCATCAATTGCGAAAGAGGAAATTTTCGAAAAATTTAACAATTGTTTGGTGGAAGTGCCGAAAGAAATAGTAGAAAAGATGGCAAAAGTATGGTAAAATGAGCCAAACGGGTATTGATAAGAGATACCGATAGAGCAATGCGGGTGTTTTGAAGAAAATTTTCCCGAAATCACGTGCAGGCCGACCGGTCTGCGGAAAGAGAGGCGCAAGGTGGAATTAAGAACAGCAGTATCCCCCAAAGATGTGAAGCATTATACCACAGAGCGTTTGCGTGAAGAGTTTCTGATTCAGAATCTTTTCGTGCCGGGCGAGATTAAACTGGTGTACAGCCACATCGACAGAATTATCACTGGCGCGGCAGTGCCGGTGGAACCGATCGTTTTGACGGCGGGCGACGAGCTTCGGGCGGAGTATTTCTGCCAGAGAAGAGAGCTGGGCGTCATCAATATTGGCGGTGCGGGAACCATTACCGTTGACGGCAGGGTTTATCAGGTAGGGTTCAAAGAGGCAATGTATATTGGAATGGGTTCCAGGGACATCACTTTCGCGAGCAATGATCCGGAGCATCCCGCCAAGTTTTATCTGAATTCCGCTCCCGCTCATCGGACTTGCCCTACCGTGCTGATCAAGCCGGAAGGCACTCCTGAAGAGGGCGTCGTCATTGTAAAGGATGAGAACAAGGTAGAATTGGGTTCCCTGGAGGATGCGAATCACAGAGTCATCTGCAAGTACATTCTTCCCGGCCAGGTGGAAAGCTGCCAGCTGGAGATGGGGATGACCAAGCTTGCTCCCGGCAGTGTTTGGAATACCATGCCTTGTCACACGCATGACAGACGGATGGAAGTCTATCTGTATTTTGAGATGTCAGAGGACGCTTTCGTCATGCACTATATGGGTGAGCCCACGGAGACCCGTCACATCGTCATGAGGAATGAGGAAGCGGTGATTTCCCCGAGCTGGTCCATTCACTCCGGCTGTGGTACCAGGGCTTATACCTTTATCTGGGGCATGGTTGGCGAGAACCAGGATTTCGATGACATGGATAACGTGGCCATGAAAGACTTGCTGTAATATGCGGCGTTGTCATGAAGGATGCGGAAAGAAGGAGCGTTTTTGGTCCTGATGAAGCCGCGGGGATTGGCGGCGCCCGGGAGTTCGTATGGATGTAAACAATCGCGCGGCGCGGCAGATTTGTGCCGTGCCGCACGGTAAAATAGAAAAGTAAAGGAGTGAGTTTCATTATGGGAAATTTTATTAACAAGTTTTCATTGGAAGGCAAGGTTGCATTGATTACAGGCGCTTCTTACGGCATTGGATTTGCGATCGCTACCGCTTACGCGGAAGCGGGCGCCACCATCGTTTTTAACGATATCAAGCAGGAGCTGGTGGACAAGGGCCTGGCAGCGTATGCCGAAAAAGGCATTCAGGCTCATGGCTATGTATGTGACGTTACCAATGAAGACGCGGTGAGCGCTTTTATTGCCCAGGTGACCGAGGAAGTTGGTCCTATTGATATTCTGGTAAATAATGCCGGTATTATCAAGCGTATTCCGATGGTTGAGATGTCCGCCAAGGATTTCAGACAGGTGGTCGATATCGACCTGAACGGACCTTTCATTATGTCTAAGGCAGTGCTTCCTTCCATGATGGAGCGTAGGCATGGTAAGATTATCAATATCTGCTCCATGATGTCTGAGCTTGGCCGTGAGACCGTTTCCGCTTATGCGGCGGCAAAGGGTGGCCTGAAGATGCTGACCAAGAACATCGCATCCGAGTATGGCGCTTACAATATCCAGTGTAACGGCATTGGGCCCGGTTATATCGCGACCCCTCAGACGGCTCCCCTCCGTGAGATTCAGCCTGACGGAAGCAGACACCCGTTCGACCAGTTCATCGTTGCCAAGACTCCCGCGGCGCGCTGGGGCGTTGCTGAGGATCTGCAGGGACCTGCAGTATTCCTGGCTTCCGAGGCATCCGATTTTGTAAACGGCCTGATCCTCTATGTGGATGGCGGTATTCTGGCTTATATCGGAAAGCAGCCCGGCTAAATCAATGCCGGACAAGCCGGCAGTTAAGAACGATAAACGAACAAACCGCGAGGCATACACACGCTATGCCGCGCGGTGAATTCGTTGTAAATCTGGAGGCATGAAAATGAAGATTGCATTAATCAATGAAAACAGTCAGGCAGCGAAGAACGAGCTGATCTGTAACACCCTGAAAAAAGTGGCGGAGCCCATGGGACACGAGGTTTTCAATTATGGAATGTATGGCGCGGAGGATCCCAATTCCCTGACTTATGTACAGAACGGGATTCTGGCGGCAGTGCTGTTAAATTCCGGCGCGGCGGATTTTGTCATCACGGGCTGCGGAACCGGTGAAGGCGCCATGCTGGCCTGCAATGCGTTCCCTAAGGTACTGTGCGGTCATATTGAATCCCCTCTGGACGCCTATCTGTTTTCTCAGGTGAATGACGGAAACTGTGTGGCGATTCCTTTCGCCGAGAATTTTGGCTGGGGCGGCGAGCTGAATCTGCAGTATATTTTTGAAAAGCTGTTTGCGGCTCCCGGCGGTGGCGGATATCCTCCCGAGAGAGTGGTTCCGGAGCAGCGCAACAAGAAGATCCTGGATGGCGTGAAAGAAGTGACGCATACGGATCTGGTAACGATTCTGAAGAATCTGGATCAGGATCTGGTAAAGGGCGCTTTGTCCGGTGAGAAGTTCCAGGAGTATTTCTTCGCAAACTGCAAGTGTGAGAAGATTGCGGCGTGCGTGAAAGAGATTTTACAGTAATTGGGGTACAAGGAGCTGTGTTGGCGCCGTTTTCACAGGCATCCATTTCAAACGGCGCAGAAACGAGGGATAATATGAATGCGATATTAGAGAAATTGAGCAAGATCGGCATTGTGCCCGTTGTAAAAATTGACAGAGTGGAAGATGCGATTCCCCTTGCAAAGGCTCTTTGCGCGGGCGGGCTTCCTTGCGCGGAAGTGACGTTCCGTACCGGCGCCGCTGCCGGTGCCATTAAGGCCATGACGGAAAACTTCCCTCAGATGTGCGTAGGCGCGGGCACCGTTCTGAACGCTGCCCAGGTGGACGCGGCCGTTGCGGCTGGCGCACAGTTCATCGTGAGCCCCGGCTTGAATCCCAAGACCGTGAAATATTGTCTGGAAAAGGGTGTTCCCATTACGCCTGGCACTTCCAGCCCCAGTGATATTGAACAGGCCATTGAGTTAGGTCTCGACGTGGTGAAATTCTTTCCGGCAGAGCAGTCCGGCGGTCTGGCCAAGATCAAAGCCATGGCGGCTCCGTACGTGAACATGAAGTTCATGCCCACCGGCGGCGTCAATGCCAAGAATCTGACCAGCTATCTTGATTTTAACAAGGTCATCGCCTGCGGCGGCTCCTGGATGGTATCCGGAGATCTGATCAATGCCGGTGCCTGGGATAAGATCGAGCAGATGACCAGAGAGGCCGTACAGACCATGCTTGGTTTTGAAGTGGCTCATATTGGCATAAATATGGAGAACGAAGAGGAAGCGATGAAGGCCGCGAACCGCTTCGCGTTCCTGCTGGGACTGCCGGTAAAACCGGGCAATTCTTCCATTTTTGCAGGTTCCATGGTGGAAGTGATGAAGACCCCTTATCTTGGAAAGATGGGGCATATCGCCATCAGAACCAATTATATCGACAGAGCGGTGAATTATCTGGAGAGCGTCCTTGGCTTTACCTTTAATGCCGAGTCCGCCAAGAAAGATGACAAGGGCAACCTGAAAGCCATCTATCTTGACGAGGAGATCGGTGGATTTGCCGTGCATCTTGTGCAGAAATAAGCTTCGATAAATCCAATCAGGAAAGGATAGAAAAAAATGGCAAAAGTAATTACAATGGGTGAGATCATGTTGAGATTGTCCACCCCCAATTTTGAAAAATTTATCCAGGCCGATGAGTTTGACATCAATTATGGCGGTGGGGAAGCGAACGTGGCGGTATCCCTTGCAAACTATGGCCATGATGCGGAGTTCGTGACCGCTGTGCCTGACAATGAAATCGGTGAGTGCGCGGTGGCGGCTCTGAGAAAATATAATGTAGGCACGGACTACATCGCCAGATGTGGCGAGAGACTGGGCATCTATTATCTGGAATCCGGTTCCTCCATGCGGCCTTCCAAGGTGATTTATGACCGGGCGCATTCTTCCATTTCCACCGCTACGGAAGCAGACTTTGATTTTGACGCGATTTTTGAAGGCGCTGACTGGTTCCATTTCACAGGCATTACTCCCGCAATTTCCGATGCGGCGGCAGAATTGACTCAAAAGGCTCTGATCGCTGCAAAGAAGCATGGCGTCAAGGTGTCCGTGGACTTGAACTTCCGTAAAAAGCTGTGGTCTTCCGAGAAAGCGCAGAAGGTCATGACCGGCCTGATGAAGTATGTGGACGTGTGTATCGGAAACGAAGAGGACGCGGAGCTGGTGCTGGGCTTTAAGCCGGGCGCTACCGACGTGACCAGCGGCGAACTGGAACTGGCCGGCTACAAGTCCATTTTCCAGCAGATGGTTGAGAAGTTTCATTTTGAGTATTGCGTCTCTTCCCTGCGCGTGAGCCATTCCGCTTCCGATAACGGTTGGTCCGCCTGTATCTACTGCAGGGATACCAAGGAATTCTATCATTCCAAGGAATACAGCATCCATCCCATCGTTGACCGTGTGGGCGGCGGCGATTCCTTTGCGGGCGGTGTGATCTGCGGTCTGCTGGATGGCAAGGATTTCAAGGCGGCTCTGGAGTTTGGTGTGGCGGCTTCCGCTTTGAAGCATACCATCCCCGGCGACTTCAATCTGGTTTCCAGAAAAGAAGTGGAAACCTTGGCCGGCGGCGATGCTTCGGGTCGTGTTCAGAGATAATAGAGAAAAGGAATTTATAACAAGCCTGGGAGGGGTCTGGCTGCCCGATTCCAGGCTTGTTTTTTGGAATAAAACGGCGATGGAGATTTGAGCGTGGATCGAGGAAGAAGTGCGGGGCAGGAAAAAGGTATGGACCGAGGAAGAAGTGCGGGGCAGGGAAAAGGTATGGGCCGAGGAAATGGAATAGATCTGGGAAAAGGAATGGATCGGGAAAGGGGTATGAATCTGGGAAAAGGCGTGAGTCAAGGAAGAGATTTTACCAAGGATCTTGCGGCTTTTTTGGCAGCTTATTTGAAAGAGATTGAGGATTCGGCCTGTGATCTGCTCGTGCAGGAGATGCCGGAACTGACGGAGGAGCTTTTTGGGCTTTATGAACGGACCGGAAACCGGCTGGAATATGAGGCGGTTTATTTTGCGCGGCGCAAATTCCTGGCGGTGCTTGGAATGTGGGCTCTTGTGGATGTGCAGGGGGGCTTTGTGCAGACGGAAGAAAGGCTAACCGGGGCTGAGCCTCTGCAGGAGACGAAAGAGGGAGCCGGGAGGCAAGGCGGGACAAGTGCGAATCGGGATTTGATTTATGCCAAGCTGTCAGAGGTGATTCGGGAAATCTGTGAAGAAGAATGTTGGGCTTTGCCGGCCCATGTCAACCGCGCGGAAAATCCTGATTGGCGGCTGACAGTCGATCTGTTTGCCGCGGAAACGGCACAGACTTTGTCGGAACTTGTGGATCGCATTGGCGTTTTTTTAACGCCGGAAGTTTGTAGCCTTGCGATTGATCAGATTGAAAGAAGGGTGTTTCAGCCCTTTTTTACATCGAAAGTGCCTTATAGCGGCTGGGAGCGGGCAGGGCATAATTGGAACGCGGTCTGTTCCGGTGCCATTGGAAGCGCCTGTCTGCATTTGCTGCGGGGAGAGTCGGAACGTTTGGAGAAATGTATTGAGAGAATCTGTAAGGCGCTGCCTTATTATCTGGCGGGCTTTTCTGAGGACGGGGCCTGTGCGGAAGGAATTGGGTATTATTTTTATGGGATGACGTATTTTGTCAATTTTGCCCAGGAATTATATGAATATTCAAAAGGGGAAAAGGATTTGTTCTGCGGAGCCTGGGGAGGCTTGGAGGCAATGGGGGAAGTGGCTGGAGAGGGGATAAAGTGCGGGGGAAAGTTAGGAGAGTGGGGTAAGCCAGAAGAGCCGGGTAAGCCAGAAGAAACGGAAGAGCCGGAAGAGCCGGGTAAACCAGATCGGCCGGATAAGCGGCTCATGATTGCATGGTTTCCGGCGAAATGCTTTTTCCCGGATGGAATGAGTGTCAGCTTCTCCGATGGAAGCTTTGAGGAGACGTTTCGTGTGGGTGTTCTAAGCGTGCTGGCGCTGCACTATGCAGGAATAAGTGACGGGAAAAAATCCTGGGGGGCAAAGACAAAATCAGCCGACATGAAATCAGTTGAGAGGAAAATAGTGAATGAGAAATCGGGAATCTGTTTCGACCGCTTTTTCCCGTCCATGGAGAGAGCTGCGGGACTGCACACGGATTCCTGCTATCGTTTCGCCGCGCTGAAAATGGATTGGGTGTATACGAAGAGGCTGTTAGAGGCTTTCAAAGGGAAGGCGGCTCTTAAGCCCCAGGAAAACGGCTTTGTTCATGTATTTCCCCAGACACAATGGTTTATCGCTAGCTCTCAGACGGGTGTGGGATTCGCCTGCAAAGGCGGTTATAATGAGGAGCCGCACAATCATAACGATATCGGACATTTCCTTTATGAAGCCGATAGAACGATGTTTTTTACGGATTTGGGGGCCGGAGAATATACAAAGGACTATTTTAGCGGGGAAAGATATGGCATTTTGTGCAACAGTGCGTTAGGGCATAGCGTACCCATTATCGATGGACAGATTCAGCGTGCCGGGCGGCAGTATGTGTGCGATGTGTTTCAGGTGAAAAGAGATGGGGTGGTGCGGATGGAATTGAAAACCGCATATCCGAAGGGGTTATTGGATGGTTTTTCCAGAGAATTCCGGTTTGAGAGGGAATCCGGGCGGCTGTCTGTGAGAGACTGCGTGGTGTTTTCCGGAGAAAGGGAGAGGGAAACGCGAGGGACGGCGGCAAAAGGAAGAGAAGTGTCTGGTGTGGAAGCACCGGGGATGAAAGTGTTCGGAACAAAGATCCATGGGATGAGAGCACATGAGATCGAAACCCGGAGCACAGAAGCAATGGGAGGAAGGGTAGTAGAGAATTTAGTGACACAGCTTCCGCCGCAGGTGGATGGGAATCATGTTTGCCTGAAAGGTGAACGAGGCAGTTGTATTTTGGAAGTTGATCAGGCGGATGTAAGATTTCGGATCAAAGAATATGAGCATCGGAATCATCAGGGAATGGCGGAAAAGGTTTATGCGATTCAATGGGAGATCCCTGAGAATGCCGGTAAATGGGAATGTGCGTTTTCTATATGGGGATGCCACTGAATGGAAATGGTTTCAAACCAGTTGTCAGGAAAAAAATATCAGTTTTGCCAATAATTATAATTAGGGCGTTAATAGGCAATCGCCCTAATTACATCATGCAATCATCATCTAACAAAATCCACCAGCGTACAATTCTTATTTTGACAGACAATAAGAAAGCGGCGTTATTTTTTTGTTATCATCATGTAAAAAAGGAAGCCGCCCATATTAAAATACAGAAAAATTTGTAGAAAAATCAAAATAAGGAGGTGTTTCACATGAAGGAATCCACTGTAAGCGGCAGCGGGCAAGGGTCGGGCCAGGGCGTTTTGGCCATGGCCTCCTTTCCCATGCAGGAATGGTGCGAGCCATACGATTTGGATACCGCTCTGTACCAGGGAACGGTTTTTCCATGTCTGAGCAAGAGTTTCTTCGCCGCGGAGGATGTTCCGTGTTCGTTTTTGAAAAATGCGGCGGCGGACAAGCTTTCGGATCGGGAGAGGGCGATGAACGAGATTTCCATGGTAGGATTTGCTGTCAACGACCTGACCTTGTATCTGGATACGCATCCGGACTGTCAGCAGGGAATCTCGCTGATGAAGAAACTTTTGCATAGGCGTTATGAGGGACTTGCGGAGTATGCCGCGAAATATAACCCTTTGACCCAGTTGTCCATTGTGACGGGAACCCCGGATTCGACAAAGTTTGAGTGGGATGAGGGTCCTATGCCCTGGGAAGGGGGATTGATCTAATGTGGGCTTATGAAAAAAGATTACAGTATCCGGTCAAAATTCAAAAAACCTGTCCCAAGACGGCGCAGCTGATCATCAGCCAGTACGGCGGTCCGGATGGAGAGCTGAGCGCTTCCATGCGTTATCTGGCGCAGCGTTATTCCATGCCGGTGAAAAAGGTGGGCGGCTTGTTGACGGATATTGGAACGGAAGAGATTAATCATATGGAGATCATATGTGCCATGGTTTACCAGTTGACGAAAAATCTGACACCGGAGGAAGCGAAAACGGCTGGTTTTGATGCCTATTATATAGACCATACAGCCGGTCTCTGGCCTCAGGCGGCCGCAGGAGTTCCCTTTACGGCTTTGGAATTCCAATCCAAGGGAGATGCCTTTGCGGATTTGTATGAGGACCTGGCGGCAGAGCAGAAAGCGCGCACCGTGTATGAGAATCTGTTGCGTGTGATTGAGGACCCGGATGTCAGGGCGCCGTTAAAATATTTGCGCGAGAGGGAGATTGTCCATTTTCAGCGCTTTGGAGAAGCGGTCGAAATGACGAAAGAGAAACTGGATTCCCGCAATTTTTACTATTTTAATCCGGAATTCGACAAGAAAATGATGGATAAGGTATAACAAAGAGAAGAGGCCGTGTGGAGAGTACGGCTAAAGAAAGACGAAAAAAGGCGAGAAAAGCAGGATGACGGAAGAGGACAGAAAAAGGTAAGAGCTACAGAAGAAAAGATTGCGGGGAAAAACTCCAGAAGAAAGAATTACGGGAAAAAGGCTGACAGAGGATAGGGCCACAAAAGAAAGAACGATAAAAATGAACCGATTAAGATGGAAGATAGAACAGCAGGAAAAATAACAAGAAAAAATAACATGAAAAAATAACAAACAAAGGAAAAAGCAAAAAAAATGACAAAAGAAATAGCACAAAATAAGAACTATTCGTTCTGTTTTGTGCTATTCTTGCGTGCAGAGAAAGGGACTTGAACCCTCATGGTGTTGCCACCACACGGACCTGAACCGTGCGCGTCTGCCAATTCCGCCATCTCTGCAGGACACTACTTACTTTATCATAACCACATGGACTTGTCAAGAGAATTTTTGGAATTATGTAAAAATCTTATACAATTCTTACGCATACCCAAATGCGGAAGATGGGACTTGAACCCACACGGTGTAACCACCACAAGATCCTTAGTCTTGCTCGTCTGCCAATTCCGACACTTCCGCGCTCAAAATAACAACGCCTCTTCTCATGTGCAAGGATAATAATAGCATTGATTATAAAGAATGTCAACTGTTTTTTAAAATTTTCTATTTTTGTATAAGTCAGGAAAAACAAATTGTTGCGGACACACCAATGGATTCTGAGATTTTAAATCTATTTTATGTGGAATTTTAAAAAGATTGGAAAAGGAATTTGTGTAAACGCGCAGAATATAATAAGTAGAAGAGCTTGATATGCCGTCTCCTTGAAAGACCAGAGAATTGTAGTTCATCCGGCCCGAAGGAGGCGGCTTCTGATTCTGATGATGAGATTCTCATCAGGAATCGCGTCCTGGGAGGATGAGAGAGCATGACGATCAGAGAACGAATGGAAGAACGGGAAAAAGAGTATTTGAGTCCCTATGCGACGCTGAGCGTGAATTCCAAAGGGCGGCTGCGCCCGGAGAAGCAGTGTGATATTCGCCCGGTATTTCAGCGGGATCGGGACCGGATCATTCACAGTAAGTCTTTTCGGCGTCTGAAGGACAAGACACAGGTATTTCTGACACCCCAGGGAGACCACTATCGAACAAGGCTGACTCATACCCTGGAGGTTTCGCAGAATGCCAGAACCATTGCCAAGGCCTTGCGGCTGAACGAGGAATTGGTGGAGGCCATTGCCCTGGGGCATGATCTGGGGCATACGCCTTTTGGACATGCGGGGGAGAGGGCCCTGAACCGGGTTTGTCCCTATGGCTTCGAGCATAGTGTGCAAAGCGTTCGTACAGTGGATTTGCTGGAGAAGAACGGGGAGGGACTGAATCTGACTTATGAAGTGCGCGATGGGATTTTGAACCATCAGACAGTGGGGAAACCGCATACTTTGGAGGGTAAAGTGGTGCGCCTGTCGGATAAGATTGCCTATATCCATCACGATATGGACGATGCGGTGCGGGGAGGTATTCTGACGGAGGCGGACGTTCCGGCGGATATCAGAGAGCTGCTGGGGAGCACGCCCAACGAGCGGTTAAACCATTTTATCCATGATATCATTACGACTAGCATGGACATCAATGATATTCGGATGTCTGAACCTATTGGCTCGGCCATGAAGCGGCTTCGGAATTTTATGTTTGAACGTGTGTATGAGAATCCCTTTGCAAAAGGGGAAGAGGAAAAGGCCGAGGTCCTGATGGAAACCTTGTATTCTTATTATTTGAAGCATATCGATGATCTGCCGGAAGAGTTCTTGAAGATTTTGTCCGAGGGAGAGCCCCGGGAGAATGTGGTCTGCGATTACGTGGGGGCTATGAGCGATCGTTTTGCCATCGCAAAATACGAGGAAATTTACATACCGAAGTCGTGGCCGCTGTAAATGCAACTTACGTTTAAAGCATAAAAAGCGGCAATAAAGACAAAAGCGGCCGCATGGATGGAAAGCGGACGTTGAGATAGAGAGCAAAAGAGCGGGCGTGGAAATCTTGAAGCGGCTGCGGGGGTAAAGAAGGTGAGAGGATGTATTACCCGGAGGAATTGGTGGAAGAGATTCGGACGAAGAACGATATCGTGGAAGTGATATCCGGCTATGTCCGGCTGACCCGTAAGGGGAACGGCTATTGGGGGCTGTGCCCTTTTCATAACGAAAAGTCACCGTCGTTCCATGTGCAGGGGGATCGTCAATTGTTTCACTGCTTCGGCTGCGGCGCAGGGGGAAATGTTTTTACTTTCTTAATGAATTACGAGAATTATACTTTTCCGGAAGCCGTCAAGGTATTGGCCGAACGGGCGGGAGTAAACCTGCCGGAGATGGAATCTTCAGAAGAAACGCGGCGCATGGCGAACCGGAGAGCCAGGTTGTTAGAGGTAAATAAGGAGGCGGCAAAGTTCTTTTTCTATCAGCTTCGGTCTCCCCATGGGGAAATCGGATACCAGTATCTGCGAAAAAGGGAGCTTTCCGATGAAACGATCCGAAAATTCGGCCTGGGCTACGCGGGCAAAAGCGGAGCGGATTTGGTGCGATACTTGAGGAGCAAGGGCTTTGAGGATGAATTGATCAAAGAAGCGGGTGTGGCAAATTTCACGGAGCGGAGCGGCCTGACAAGCCAGTTTTGGAATCGTGTCATGTTTCCCATTCAGGATATTAACCATCGCGTGATCGGTTTTGGCGGCCGGGTGATGGGTGATGGGGAGCCAAAGTATCTGAATTCTCCGGAAACTCCGATTTTTGACAAGCGGCGCAATCTTTATGGTTTGAATTTTGCCAGGACCGCCAGAGCGGGGAATGTGATCTTGTGTGAAGGCTATATGGACGTGATCGCCATGCACCAGGCGGGTTTTTCCCAGGCTGTGGCCTCGTTGGGTACGGCCTTTACAGAAGAGCAGGCGATGATTCTGAAGCGTTACACGGAAAACGTGCTGTTGGCCTACGACAGTGACGGACCGGGAGTCAAGGCGGCCCTGCGGGGGATCGGCATCCTGCGTGGGGCAGGATTGACTGCCCGGGTCATCAATATGCTTCCCTATAAGGATCCGGACGAGTTCATGAAGAATCTGGGCCGGGACGCTTTCCAGGAGCGCATCGACCAGGCGGAAAACAGCTTCTTTTTTGAAGTCCGTATTTTGGAACGGGATTATGATCTGAACGATCCGGCGGGCAAGACCAGCTTCCATCGGGAGATTGCCAGGAAACTGTGTAATTTTTCCGAAGCGGTGGAGCGGGAGAACTATTTGACGGCGATTGCGGATAAGTACCATATCGTGTATGAGGATCTGCGTAAGCTGGTGAGAAGCGTGGCCGCCCAGACCGGACTGGCCCGCCCCATTGAGCGTCCTAAGTCAGGCGTCCAGTCCAGGAACACGTCCCAGGAGAACGTGAAGCGTTCCCAGAGACTTTTGGTTACCTGGTTGTTGGACGAGCCCGGACTTTATCGAAAAATTGCAAAGTACATTTCTCCCGGGGATTTCACGGAGGAGCTGTATCAAAAGGTTGCCAGGCGGATGTTCCCGGAACTGGAACGGGGAACCTTTTCACCGGCCGCCGTGATCAGTATGTTTGAAGATGAAGAGGAACAGCGCGAGGTTTCGTCTTTGTTTAACACGAAGCTGCCCCAGATCAACACGGCTGCCGAGAGGGAAAAGGCTTTCCGTGATATCGTGTTGGCCGTTAAGAGGAATAGCTATGAATATTACTCATCGAAGCTGGGCAGCGATGTAAGCGCGCTGAAACAGGTAATTGATGGAAAGAAAGCGCTGGAAGAGCTTGCCAAAGCGCATATTTCCTTAGATTAAGGTTAAAATGATGTGTACAAGAATACGTTTCGCCGTTTAGCGGGCGTATGGAAGGAAGGATGAATCGTAACATGGATGAAAACACACGGGCAAAATTTGAACAGAAAATCAAAGATCTGTTAGCTATGGCCAAGAAGAAGAAAAATGTATTGGAGTATCAGGAGATCAGCGACTTTTTTGGCGATATGCCGCTGGAGGAGGAGCAGTTTGAACGGATTCTGGACGTGTTGGAGCGCAACAATGTGGATGTGCTGCGTATCACGGATACGGACGATGTGGATGATGAGCCGATCATTCTTTCCGATGAAGATGACGTGGACGTGGAGAATCTGGATCTGACCATCCCGGACGGTATCAGCATTGAAGATCCCGTGAGAATGTACTTGAAAGAGATCGGGAAAGTTCCTCTTTTGTCCGCAGAGGAGGAAATCGAACTGGCAAAGCGCATGGAGCTGGGCGACCAGGATGCCAAGAAGCGTCTGGCGGAGGCAAACCTGCGTCTGGTAGTCAGCATCGCCAAGCGTTATGTGGGCCGCGGTATGCTGTTTCTGGACTTGATTCAGGAGGGCAATCTGGGGTTAATTAAGGCTGTGGAAAAGTTCGATTACCGTAAGGGTTATAAGTTTTCCACTTACGCGACCTGGTGGATTCGTCAGGCGATTACCAGGGCCATTGCGGATCAGGCCAGAACCATCCGTATTCCGGTACACATGGTGGAGACGATCAATAAGCTGATCCGTGTCAGTCGTCAGCTTCTGCAGGAGCTGGGCAGAGAACCGTCTCCGGAAGAGATTGCGGACGAAATGGATATGCCCGTGGACCGCGTGCGTGAAATTTTAAAGATCAGTCAGGAACCGGTGTCTCTGGAAACGCCGATCGGTGAAGAGGAGGACAGCCATCTGGGTGATTTTATTCAGGACGATAACGTGCCCGTACCCGCGGACGCGGCGGCTTTTACATTGTTGAAAGAGCAGTTGGTGGAGGTGTTGAGCACCCTGACGGAGAGGGAGCAGAAAGTGCTGCGCCTTCGTTTTGGGCTGGATGACGGAAGGGCCCGTACACTGGAAGAAGTGGGCAAGGAATTCCGGGTCACCAGGGAGCGGATTCGCCAGATTGAAGCCAAAGCCCTGCGCAAGCTGCGTCATCCCAGCCGCAGCCGCAAACTGAAGGATTATTTGGATTGAGTCCTGACTGGAAAGGAGAAGGTTGAGAATTACTTGGAACGGGGAAAGATGATGAGCAGGGAAGTGGTGCTTTCTGACAGATTGACGGCATTGACCAAAATGGTCACCGGGGGCAGCCGTGTTTGCGACGTGGGCTGTGATCATGGTTTTTTATCGATTTATCTGGTGCAGAAGCGGATTGCGCCAAGCGTGATCGCCATGGATCTGCGGGAGGGGCCTTTGTCCCGGGCCAGAGAACATATTGCGGAAGCTGGTTTGGAAAATTACATACAGACCCGGCTGTCGGACGGCGTGACTGCTCTGGAATCCGGAGAGGCGGACGCCCTGGTCTGTGCCGGCATGGGAGGCCGGCTGATGATGCGGATTTTGGCGCAGGGTCGTGAGAAGTGCAGGGCCATGAAGGAGCTGATTCTGCAGCCACAGTCGGAACTCCCGCAGTTTCGGCGTTTTTTGCGACAGGAGCGATACCGGACGGTACGGGAAGACATGGTGGAAGAAGACGGAAAGTTTTATTTCATGATGAAGGTCATTCCCGTGGAGGATGTGCTTGCCTGTCAAGAGTCTCTTTATGAAAATTATGGAGAACTGCTGCTGGAAAAAAAGCATCCCGTTTTGATGCATTATCTGCAATATCGTCAGGGCGTAGTGGCGGAAATCCTGCAAAATCTGCGGGAAAAGTCCGGCGAAAGCGCGAAAGCACGTCTCGCGGAGGTTGAGAAAGAGAAGGAAGAACTTAAGATGGCGCTGCGGCGTTTTTGAATGGGGGTGGAATATGATTACCGTAACAGTAAACGGAGAAAAAAGAGAATACCCGTCAAACAGTACTTATGAGACAATTGCCAATGACTATCAGGCCCAATATGACGGTTTGATCACGCTGGTCACGGCGGATGGGCGTATCCGCGAGCTGTTTAAGCGTTTGAATCAGGACTGTGCCATTGGATTTTTTACCTTGAAGGATGCCGTGGGATATAAGACCTATGTCCGAAGCGCTACCATGCTTTTCTTAAAAGCTGTTTTTGATCTTTTCGGCCCTGCGGCGGCACAAAGCTGCCGGGTGGAACTGGCTATCGGTCATGGCAATTATATCTGTCCCTGGAGAGCGTTTCCCGCCACGGCGGAAAACGCGGCCCGGATCAAGGAGCGGATGAAAGAGCTGGTGGAACGCAAGGTGCCGTTTATGAAGAGGTCCTATCCTTTGGACGAGGCTATGGAGCTGTTCCGTGGCCAGGGAATGGCGGACAAGGAGAAGCTGTTCCGGTACCGCCGCAGTTCCTATGTGAATATCTATCAGTTGGAAGGGTATTATGACTATTATTATGGTTATATGCTTCCCAATACCGGTTATGTGAAATGGTTTGATGTGATTGACTATGAGGATGGCTTCATGCTGCTTCTTCCCACCAGGAAGAATCCGACCGCGGTTCTGCCCTTTAAGGAGCAGCGCAAGCTTTTTGCCACCATGTGGGAGTCGGAGCTTTGGGGCCGGAAAGTGGGTTTGGAGACCGTGGGCGAGATGAATGACAGAATCTGTCACAATGGTCTCAATGATTTGATTCTGGTGCAGGAGGCGGAGCAGGAACGCAGGATTGGCGAGATTGCCAAGGATATTGTCAGCCGGGGAGGCGTGAAGTTCGTCATGATCGCCGGTCCCTCTTCTTCGGGGAAGACCAGCTTTTCCCATAGACTTTCCATCCAACTGCGAACCCTTGGCATGGTGCCTCACCCAATCGCTTTGGACGATTATTTTGTCAATCGGGAGGATACGCCTCTGGATGAAAACGGGGACTATAATTTCGAATGCTTGGAAGCCATTGACGTGGAGCTTTTTAACAACGACATGAGCAGACTCCTGCGGGGAGAGACCGTGGAGCTGCCGACCTTTAATTTCAAAATCGGCAGGAGAGAGTATCACGGTAATTTCAAGAAGCTGGAGCCGGAGGACATTCTGGTCATTGAAGGGATTCATGGGCTGAATGAAAAAATGTCCTATTCTCTGCCGGAGGAAAGCAAGTATAAGATCTACATCAGCGCGCTGACCATGATCAACGTGGATGAGCACAACCGCATTCCCACCACGGACGGCAGGCTCTTGCGCCGCATGGTCCGGGATGCCCGAACCCGTGGTACCAGCGCCGGAAGAACCATTGAAATGTGGCCTTCCGTGCGACGGGGCGAGGAGGAGAACATTTTCCCCTACCAGGAAGAGGCCGATGCCATGTTCAATTCCGTCCTGATCTACGAACTGGCGGTGCTGAAGCAATATGCGGAACCCCTGCTGTTCGGCATTGAGAAAGGCGTGCCGGAATACTACGAGGCCAAGAGGCTTCTTAAGTTTCTGGACTATTTTCTCAGCGTCAGCAGCGAAAGCATTCCCAACAACTCAATCTGTCGCGAATTCATCGGCGGCAGCTGCTTTCATGTGTAATTGCGGTATGAGGGTTATCGTTTAGGGGTGAGCATAATCTTTATGGCAATGACGGGCCGGGAAGTATGCGTGTGTTCAATCGCCTCTTTACATTCCTCGTCTGATGTGTTAAAATCGAGTCCGTAAGTGGGACAAATAATCGCGGCTGCCCATAGCGGCAGGTGAGGAAAGTCCGGGCTTCATAGGGCAGGATGCCGGATAACGTCCGGTGGAGGTGACTCCAAGGCCAGTGCAACAGAAATATACCGCCATTCTCATGGTAAGGGTGGAAAGGCAGCTTAAGAGACTACCGTCCGTCCGGTAACGGGCGGAGCCATGTAAACCCCATCCGAAGCAAGACCAAATAGAAGATCATAGGCTTGCCCGGCCTGTCTTCAGGTAGGTCGCTGGAGGTGTCCGGTAACGGACATCCTGGATAGATGATTATTCGAGACAGAACCCGGCTTATCGTCCCGCTTATTTTTTGAGGTGTTACATATCAGTTGATTTGTAACACCTCATGTTTATATCAGGTATCGTACGAAGCGCGGTATCCATGGCCAGTATGAGGACGGCGCGCACCGCACGGCGTGGTATCATTGTTCCTGACAAAAAACTCGCACGGCGTGTTTTCTTTTGTTGGTGTACAGAAAAGCAGGTTTCATAAAACTTTTACATTCTTGATATTGACAAGGTCGTTTTTTTGATGGAAAATAAATGCGAACTTCAAGGAAAGGAAGGATGGAAATGACTAAGATTGATGTAGTATCGGGATTTTTGGGAGCCGGTAAGACCACATTGATTAAGAAGCTTTTAAACGAGGCTTTGGATGGCAGCAAGGTGGTGTTGATCGAAAACGAGTTCGGAGAGATCGGTATTGACGGAGGGTTCCTGAAAGAATCCGGTATTGAGATTAAAGAGATGAATTCGGGATGTATCTGCTGTTCCCTGGTGGGCGACTTCGGAGAGTCCTTAAAAGAGGTTTTGACCACTTACGCGCCTGAGCGCGTGCTGATCGAGCCTTCAGGAGTAGGCAAGCTTTCCGATGTGCTGAAAGCCGTCGAGGACGTGGCCGAGGATCTGGACGTAGTCGTCAACAGTGCCGTGGCGGTTGTGGATGCCTCCAAGTGTAAGATGTATATTAAGAATTTCGGTGAATTCTTTATTAATCAGATCGCGTATGCGGGGACGATTTTGCTGACCCGTGCGGACAAGGTTTCTCAGGAAAAGATGAATGCTTGTGTGGAGATGATCAGAGAGCACAACAAGCTGGCCGCCATCATCACCACTCCGTTGGATCAGTTGGATGGAAAAGACGTACTGGGGACCATCGAAGGCGCGGACAAGCTGGAAGACTTGCTGGATGAGATGCTGCAGGAAATCGACGATCATGACGAAGAATGCGAGTGCGGCTGCCATGACCACCACCATCATGATGAGCATGACCACGACCATGATGACCATGACCACGACCATGAGGGCCATGACCATGAGGGCCATGACCATGAGGGCCACGACCACGAGGATCATGAGCATCATCATGACCACGGGGATCATGACCATGAGAGCCATGACCATGAGGGCCGCGATCACGAGGATCATGAGCATCATCATGACCACGGGGATCACGACCATGAGGGCCATGACCATCATCATGACCACGACCATCATCACCATGATCATCACCATCATCATGCCGACGAGGTCTTCACAAGTTGGGGCATGGAGACGCCGAACTCCTATTCCAGAGAGGAATTGAGTGCGATCCTCAGTGCCCTGGATAGCGGCGAATATGGCGCGGTATTACGTGCAAAAGGTATGGTTCCTGCCGGAGACGGCACCTGGCTTTATTACGATTATGTTCCCGAAGAACAGGAGATTCGCGAGGGTAAGCCAATCGTTACCGGCAAGATCTGTGTTATCGGATCCGAACTGAAAGAAGACAAACTGGCAGAATTGTTCCGCCAGAACTCCTGACGGTTATTTTTGACCAATTCTATCTGCCATTTTGTACGCAATCTTATAATGATTTGTATGGAATCCTGTTATGAGAGGAGGTGTCGCGTTCAATATGAAACCGGTTTATGTCATTAATGGTTTTTTGGAAAGCGGCAAGACGGAATTTATCTCCTTTACCCTGGCACAGCCCTATTTCCAGATCAAGGGCAGGACCTTGCTGCTGCTTTGCGAGGAAGGGGAGGTGGAATATGAAAAGTCTCTTTTGCTGAACAGCCGGACCATCGTGGAGGTGATCGACAAGGAGGAGGACTTCAATCCCACCCGCTTGACAGAGCTGGAAAAGAAGCACAGGCCTGAGCGTATTATCATAGAATATAATGGAATGTGGAACTTTAAAAACATGAAGCTGCCCTGGTATTGGAAGATTGAGCAGCAGATTACCATTATCGATGGTTCCACTTTTCCTATGTATTATACCAATATGCGTTCCCTGCTGGCCGAGATGATCAGGAAATCAGAGATGATCATTTTCAATCGTTGTGACAATGTAAAGGGAGATTTGAACAATTATAAGCGTAATATCAAGGCGGTCAATCAGGGGGCGGATGTGATCTTCGAGGATGCCAACGGAGAAATTGACGAGATTCTGGAAGAGGATCTGCCTTATGACCTGACCAGGGAAGAGCTGGAGCTGGACAATAACGGATATGGTATCTGGTATCTGGATTGTATGGATCACTTGGAGCGTTATCTGGGAAAACGGGTACGGTTTACCGCCATGGTTTTGAAGCCCGACAATTTTCCCAAGGGATACTTTGTGCCGGGACGGATGGCCATGACTTGCTGTGCGGAGGATATGGCGTTTTTGGGCTATGCCTGTGAATTCCCCGGTGCGGAAGCCTTGAAGCAGCGTGACTGGGTGGAGGTTACCGCTACCGTGAATAAGGAATACTGGGAAGATTATCAGGGCGAGGGCCCCATTCTTCACGCCGTCCGAGTGGTTAAGACCAAAGCCCCCAAGGAGGAAGTCATCAGCTTCGCGTAATTTGGAAGCTGTCCGGACTGTTGGTTTTTGAAGTGTTCAGACGCATGGAGCCGCTGATGCCGCTTTATGTTAAGGCAGTTGGTGTTCCAGGGCATCATGCGGCGCCGGGATGGCGGAGCTTTTCCGCGTTGTTCCGTCACTTTATAATCATCTGTATAAGGAGAACCCCGTCATGGCTCTTGCATCGGATAAGGAATTACAGCAGTTAAGAAATCGTTTCCGTGATCTGGCGGAGAAATCCTTTCAACAAAATATGTTCACGTTTACCCCTTTCCTGGGGCTGAGCGAGCAGGACCTTTTCTGGCAGATGGAGAAGGAATTGCGCTACGCTTCTTATCAGTTCTGGGGAGGGGACGCGGATACGGACCGGAAGGTTCTTCGTTTTGGCTCCCCGGAGGAGCTGGGGTACGAGGAACCTTTTGCTGTTTCCTGCGTTCATATTCATCCGCTTATGGAGAAATTTGCGGATGAACTATCTCATCGGGATTTTTTGGGGGCGCTGATGAATCTTGGAATTGATCGCGGCACGCTGGGGGATATCCGGGTGGGAAACAAGGAGGCCTATCTTTTTTGTCTGGAAAATGTGGCTTCGTTCATTTGTGACAATTTGTTCCAGGTAAAACATACTCGCGTGCAGTGCGATGTCCTTGTGAAAATGGCTGATTTGCCCAGGGAGGAGCCGGTTTCCATCACGGTGCAGGTAGCGTCTGAACGGATTGACACAGTATTGGCCAAGGTATATAATCAATCCAGAGGGAACGTGCTGGATTGGTTCCGGGCGGGCAAGGTTTATGTGGATGGCAGACTTTGTGAGAATAATTCCAGGCTCCTGAAAGTTGGGGAAGCGGTAAACGCCAGGGGCTATGGAAAGTTTCTTTATCAGGGAGTGCGGTATGAGACCCGCAAGGGGAAACTGAGCGTACTGGTGGATGTCTATCGTTGAGAACAATAGCTTCCGGATATTTGGGATGCCTCTGGGAGCCGTGTCCTGCGCATCGATCATTATGGGTGAAAACGAGGGAGATGAGATGTATCAGTATTCATTGACACAGTGGTTGTTTTTCTTCTACTTTTATTGCTTTTTCGGATGGTGCTTTGAATCTTCATTTGTATCCGTCAAAGAGCGTCGGCTTGTCAACAGAGGCTTTATGAGAGGGCCTTTTCTGCCTCTTTATGGCAGCGGCGCCATTATGATGCTTTTGGTGTCCAGGCCTTTTCAGGGAAATATTGTCCTAATCTATTTTGCGGGCTGTGTGGGGGCGACGGCGCTGGAATATGTGACCGGGGCGGTGATGGAGGCCTTGTTCAAGGTCCGCTACTGGGATTATTCCAATCAAAAATTCCAACTGCATGGCTATATTTGTTTAAGCTCTACGATTGCCTGGGGCTTTTTAACCATTTTGATGACGGAAGTGGTACATAAACCGGTAGAGCGGTTCGCCCTGTCTCTTCCTGAGAATTTATTGAACGTTTTCGTTACGGTCCTGACCGTGGCGCTCAGTGCCGACTTTGCGTTGTCCTTTAAGGCGGCCATGGATCTGCGGGATGTGCTTCTCAAAATGGAATCCGCCAAGGAGAATTTGCAGCGGATTCAGAAGCGTCTGGACGTGGTGATTGCGGTTATCGGAGAGGATATCAACAATCGTGTGGGAGAGCTGGAGGAGCGAAAGAATCTTGGTTTCGAGGAGCTGAAAGAGAGCCTGGAGGAGCGCTTTGACGGTCTGCATACCGCGGCGCAAAAGTCTTCGGCCTATACGGAGCGTATTAGAGAAGAGGTTCGGGAGCTTTTGAACCAGTATCACGGCTATGTGACGGAACGCAGCCGGTTAAGCGGACTGCGGGATTTTTTCCAGCGTGATATGATTCTTTCCAATCCCACCATGAGTTCCAGGAGATTTGGAGAAGCGTTGGAAGAATTGAAAAAAGTGGTTCAGGAGCGCCGTAAAGGAGAATAAAAAGCATTTCAGGTCATCCGCTCATTTCCATGGGCGGATGTTTTTCCTTAAACAAATCTTAAAGATTTCCCCTGTTTTTTCTTAAAGGGCTTACGTTGTAAAATAACCGTGAAGGGACGAGAAGAGAAATGTATCATATACTGATTTGTGATGATGAAAAGGATATTGTCAATGCCTTGAAAATTTACCTTTCGGATCCGAATTATGTGCTTTTTGCGGCTTATACGGGAATGGAGGCCCTGAAAGTCATTCGGGAAAACGAGATTCATCTGGTGCTGATGGACATCATGATGCCGGAGATGGATGGCATCTCCGCCATGGTCCGGATCAGAGAGCAGAGCAATGTGCCGGTGATTTTGCTGACGGCCAAAAGCGAGGATACGGATAAGATTCTGGGACTGGACGTGGGAGCGGATGATTATATCACCAAGCCTTTCAATCCGGTGGAAGTGGCGGCCAGGGTTCGTTCCCAACTGCGCAGATACATGAGGCTGGGCGGAGGACAGATCCGCCAAGATCAGCTGCGCATCGGCGGCATCGAGTTGGATGACAAGGAAAAACGTGTCACTTTGGATGGGGAGCCTATCTCGCTGACTCCTACAGAATTCGAGATCTTGAAGCTTCTGATGCGCAATCCGGGACAAGTGTTTTCCCCCAAGGAGATTTACCAGAGAATCTGGAACGATCTGCCCTATGGGAGCGAAAACACGGTGGCAGTCCATATCCGGCACCTTAGGGAGAAGCTGGAGATCAATCCTGCGGAGCCGCGGTATCTGAAAGTGGTATGGGGACAAGGCTATAAGATTGAAAGGGGGCCCCGGGAATGAGAAAGAAGAGACTTCGGGAAAGTGTTTTTTGGAAAAGTGTTTCCTATATCATGGCGGTGATATCCGTGAGTATCATGGCGGTGAGCGCGGCTCTGTTCCTATCCTTGTCCAGGGAAGGCGTCTATCATCAAACACGGGAGGAAATGCTGGATGAGGCGTTCGGGAACATGGCTTATCGGGACATGACAGATATCATGGAGATGCTTTTAAGCGGACGTGAAGATGAGATCAGAGGCAAATTGAACGGAACCAACGTCCAATGTGAAATTGTTTATCAGCCGGTTGACCGGACGAAAAGCTTTTACGACGGTTCACCCGCTGGGTACATCTATGAATTTTTGGTGGATCAGAAATTGGCGGAGCGGATTCATCAGGAGGAGATTTCCGAATCATACTCAGAATATTTGGTTACGATTTATCTGCGGGAGGGGTTTCCTTATCGCGATGGTTACAGGGCAATGGCGGAACAGACTGATTTGTTCTATCATATGTGCGGGATTGTCATTCCCGCCTGCCTGACAAGCGGATTTCTGGCTATAGTGCTGATTCTTTTTCTGGTGTTCAGCGCAGGATATCGGCCCGGATATGAGAAGCCGGTGGCTGAGGGACTTGCCAGGCTGCCGCTTGACCTTTTGACAGTTGCTTTGGCAGCGGGAGGTGTATATTTTTCCATGTTTTACTGGGAGACGTCCCGGGATGTGGGCAGAGTCTTCAGCGGCAGAAATGAGCTTCTTTGGGAAATGGCCAGTTTGTTCCTTTTCCTTTGCTGCTGCAGTGCGGCAGGGCTTGGTTATTTGCTGATCCTGGCGATTCAGGTTAAGACTAAGACTTTCTGGCGGCAAACCCTTGTGGGCAGACTGTATTTCCTGGGGAAAAGAATCCTGCTTTGGTTCTTGCGGTTGTTGAACAGGCTTTGGAGTTATCTGCCGTTGGTATGGAAGTTTTCATTGCTGGCAGCGGGGGTTTTTCTGGTACAGGGTGTGATCTTATTTCAAATGATCTATCGAAGAGAAGCATTTTGGGGCTGCGCGTTTCTGGTATTGGAACTGCTCGTGATACTGGTCTTTGTCGTTTATTTTGCCGGAATGCTTCAGAAGCTGGAAGAGGGCGGCGCGAAGTTGGCGGCAGGACAGCTCCAGTATCAAGTGGATGTATCGGAGATGTTCGGCGAGTGCAAGAAGCACGGCGAGCATCTGAACAGCATTGGCGAGAGCATGAACCAGGTGGTGGAGGACCGGATGAAGAGCGAGCGGCTGAAAACGGAGTTGATCACCAATGTTTCCCACGACATTAAGACGCCTTTAACCTCCATCATTAACTATACGGATTTGATCGTCAAGGAAAAAACGGAGAATGAAAAGATCATGGAATATTCTCTGGTGCTGAAGCGGCAGTCCGCCCGCTTGAAAAAGCTGATCGAGGACCTGGTGGAGGTTTCTAAGGTTTCTACCGGCAATGTGGAGGTCCATATGGCTCCCTGCGAGGTGGGAGTGCTGCTGACGCAGATCGTGGGCGAGTATGAACAGCGCTTGTCCGACCAGGGCTTACTGCTGGTGGCTAAGCAGGCCGAACAGCCGGCCCGGATTATGGCGGATGGTATGCAGCTGTGGAGAGTTTTTGACAATCTGTTGAATAATATTTTAAAATATGCCCAGCCCAATACCAGAGTCTACCTGATCGTGGAGGAGCAGGGAGGGATCGTGACGATTTCTTTTAAAAACACCTCCCGTTATCAGTTGGATATCAGTGTTGATGAGCTTAAGGAGCGATTCGTGCGCGGTGACCATTCCAGAAATACAGAGGGGAACGGATTGGGATTGTCCATCGCCGAGAGTCTGGTCAGGCTCCAGGGCGGGAATATGGAGCTGACCGTGGATGGGGATTTCTTTAAGGTCCAGGTGTGCTTCCCCAGTCTGCCCAGGGAGGAAATCCTGATACCGCCCCGGGAAACAGAAGAGACGGCAATCTCAAATCCTGGCGGAGCGGCAAATTAGTTGGTGTTATGTGAACCGGCCCGGATGCCGGGGAGTTAAAAAGATTGTTACGGACTTGCAAGAAAGTCTAGAACAATCTTTTTAATTGTGATATACTGGAAAAGGTTCATATATTTTGGAAATAGTTTCAGGAGGATGTCCCTTGAAGATATTAAATGATAAGCTGCAAAAAAAGCTGGAAGAAGCGTTGAAGGCCGTATTGCCTATCCTGGCGATTGTATTGGTTTTAAGCTTTACCGTGGCGCCCATTACGCCCAGTATCCTCTTATGTTTTTTGATAGGGGCCGTATTTGTCATGATCGGCATGATGTTTTTTACACTGGGTGCGGAGATGGCCATGACGCCCATGGGGGAAAAAGTGGGTTCTACCATGACGCGAAGTAAGAATCTTTTGCTGATCACGGGATTGGCTTTCGTGCTGGGAGTGATTATTACCGTTTCGGAACCGGATCTGCAGGTGCTGGCCACCCAGGTTCCGTCCGTGCCAAATTGGATATTGATCATGGCCGTGGCCGTCGGTGTGGGACTTTTTCTGGTGGCGGCGTTATTGCGTATTCTGCTGAGGGTGGAGTTATCCATTTTACTGGTGGTGCTCTATATTTTGACCTTTGCGCTGTTGCTTTTTGTGCCTAAGAGCTTTCAGGCGGTAGCCTTTGATTCCGGCGGCGTGACCACGGGACCCATGACGGTTCCTTTCATTATGGCTTTGGGCGTGGGTGTTTCCTCTATACGTAATGATCAGAGCGCTTCCAATGACAGTTTCGGTCTGGTGGCCCTTTGTTCCGTGGGACCCATTCTGGCGGTCATGATTCTGGGAATGATTTACCAGCCTACGGGAAGTGATTTCAGCCTGATGAGCCTGCCGGAGGTAGGGGATTCTGTGGAAATGCGGAGGCTTTTCTTACTGGGGCTTCCTACATATATTAAGGAAATCGCGGTTTCACTGCTTCCTATCGTGTTGTTTTTCGGCCTGTTCCAGGTCTTTGCCTTGCGCTTGTCCGGCAGGAGTCTTGGTAAGATTCTGGTTGGCCTGGTCTATACCTATGTGGGCTTGGTGCTTTTCCTGACGGGGGCGAACGTTGGCTTCATGCCTGCCGGAAATTATCTGGGCGGGGTGTTGGCGTCATTAAGATATCGAATGATTCTTGTACCGATCGGAGCCCTTATCGGTTATTTCATCGTAAAAGCGGAGCCGGCCGTCTATGTGCTCAATCATCAGGTTGAAGAGATCACCAGTGGGGCAATTTCGGCCCGCTCCATGGGGGTGAGCCTGTCGGCGGGCGTGTCCCTTTCCGTTGCCCTTGCGATGATCCGTGTGTTGACCGGTATACCGATTATCTATTTCCTGATTCCCGGATATGCGATCGCGATTCTTTTGTCCTTTGTGGTGCCGAAAATGTTTACGGCCATTGCCTTTGACTCCGGTGGCGTGGCTTCCGGACCCATGACTGCTACCTTTCTTCTGCCCCTGGCCCAGGGAGCCTGTCTGGCAGTAGGAGGGAATCTGGTAGAGGATGCTTTCGGCGTGGTGGCCATGGTGGCCATGACACCGTTGATCACTATCCAGATTTTGGGCGCGGTCTATATGTGGAAGCAGCGCCGCGCGGATGTGAACGCGCCTGAATATGTTTTTGCGGCGCTGGATGAGGATGCGATCATTGAACTGTAGGCCCGGACGGGAGATGTTTCGGCGGAATTGCGTGAGCCGGACGGAGCAGTGTTGGGCAAGGTTGGCGTAAGCCGGGCGGAACAGGTTGGCAAGGTCGCGTAAGCCGGATGAGAGTTGTTTCGGCAAGATCGGGAGGAAGCTATGAGCGAATTGTATTTGATGGTTACGATTACCAATCGGAATCTGACTGGGAAATTCACGAATTTTTACAAAGACACGGGTATAAACGTATCCATGATCGCGGTGGGCTCCGGTACGGCGGCCAGTGAGATTTTGGATTATTTTGGCTTGGACGGCTCCCAGAAAAGCGTGCTGTTCCACATGGTGACGGACACGAAGTGGAAAGAAGTCAAGCAGGGGCTGCGGCGGAAGATGCAGATTGACATTCCGGGAATCGGAATCGCTTTTTTGGTCCCGCTAAGCAGTATTGGCGGGAAAAAGACGCTGAATTATCTCACCAGTGGCCAGGAATTTATCAAAGGGGAGGAATCGACATTGAAAGAGACAAAATACGAGTTGTTGGTGGTCATCTCAAATCAGGGTTACACGGAAATGGTGATGGATGCCGCCAGGGAGGTGCATGCGGCCGGCGGAACGGTAATCCATGCCAGAGGGACCGGAACGGAAAAGGCTGATAAATTTTTGGGCGTGACGCTGGTGCCGGAGAAAGAGATGATTTTTATTGTGGTGAAGAGAAGCCAGAAGAATGACATTATGAGGGCTATTATGGATAAGGCAGGTCTGGATTCCAAGGCCAGATCCATTGTCTTTTCGCTTCCCGTGACGGATACGGCGGGGATGCGCCTGATTGAGGAGATGGAGGAAGAGGCTTAAGGGCCGGCAGAGAAATGAGAAAGGGCTTAGGCCCTGACGGAGGGCAGGATGTCTGAGGATTATTTGATAGAGCAGATTTTGAAGCATTTGGACGACGAGACCCGTATGGGAGTGGCGCGGATGAGTGTGGAGATGGACGAGAACAGCGATACCCAGGTGGAGGTGTCTCACAAGTGTTGTCGGATGTATGGAAAACCGGCCAATGTGATCGTGGGGCTTCTGGATGGTTACACTGATACGAGCGCAGGACGCCCGGATAATGAAGAGAGGGAAAAACGGAGGATGAAACAATGAGTGATTTTGTATTAAGCTGTTGCTCCACGGCGGATTTGTCAGAGGAGCATTTTAAAAAAAGAAATATTTCCTATATTTGCTTTCATTTTGAGTTGAATGGTGTACCATATATGGATGATCTGGGAAAGTCCATCGCGTTTCCGGATTTTTACCAGGCCATGGCCAACGGCGCGGAAACGAAAACCTCACAGATTAACGAATCAGAGTTTGAGGAATATTTTAGGGGTTTCTTGAAAGAGGGAAAGGATATCCTGCACTTGTGTCTTTCCAGCGGGATTACCGGTACGGTGAATTCCGCCAGACTGGCCAGGCAGGAATTGGAGGAGCGTTATCCTGACCGTAAGATCTATGTGGTGGATTCTCTGGCGGCTTCCTCCGGCTATGGACTTTTGATGGATCGGCTGGCGGATCTGCGGGATGCGGGGATGGGCTTGGAGGAATTGTATCAGTGGGCGGAGGACAATAAGAAAAAACTTAATCATTGGTTCTTTTCTTCGGATCTGACGTTCTTTGTGAAAGGAGGGCGGATTTCCAAGACCTCGGGTTTCGTAGGATCCGTGTTGAACATTTGTCCCTTGATGAATGTGGATTTTGAAGGAAAGCTGATTCCACGCTATAAGATCCGCACGAAGAAAAAGGTCATTCACGCAATTGTGGATAAGATGGAAGAATTGGCGGAGAATGGGTTGGACTACTCCGGAAAGTGTTATATTTCCCATTCGTCTTGCCTGGAGGATGCCAGAGCCGTTGCTGATCTGGTGGAGGAGCGTTTCCCGAAGCTGGACGGCAAAGTGTTGATCAATGATATTGGAACGACCATTGGAAGCCATACCGGACCGGGAACCGTAGCCTTGTTCTTCTGGGGAAAAGAACGAGTGGACTGAAAATAAGTGGATTGCCGCGATGATCCCCTGGCCGCGGCAATTTTCAACGGCCCTCTTCCTTGAGGACTTTTTCCAGGACATTCATGGATTTCTGAATCGCCCAGGTGGGCGCGGCGATGCTATAGCGGCAGAACTGGTCCGAAACGCCGTATTCCGAACCGGGATCGCCGGAAAACAGGGTTTTGTCAAGCAGGTTTTTCAATGCGGCATCTTCCAGCCCGAGTCCTCTATAATCGACCCAAAGCAGATAGGTGGCGGCTGCGGGAACGATGTAAGTCCCGGGCAACAGATTCGTCAGGCGGGTGGTCAGAAGCTGCCGGTTTGCGGCAATGACTTCCCTTAAGGAAAGCACGTAATCGCGTCCCTCCTCGGTGCAGGCCCGTAGGAGTCCCGCGTAGAGAAGGGGGTCGATGGAGCCATAATGGTCGGCATACTTTTGACGGATGTAAAGCTTTCGCAAAGCTTCATTGGGAAGAAATACATTGGCGTGGTTGATGCCTGTGAGGCTCATACACTTGCCAAAGGAGGAACAGGTGATGGCCGGAGAATCGGGTTTGGCAGCCTTGCCGTAAGGGGTGACGGTGCTTCCGTCCAGAGTCACGTCGGCAAAAATCTCATCACAGAACACGGGAACCTGATATTTTCGGCTTAATTCATCAATGCGCCTCAGGTCCTTTTCGGAAAGAATGTGCCCCGTGGGATTGTTGGGATTGCTGAAGACCAGAAGGGCGTTTTCCGGCCGGGACAGTTTTTCCTCCAGATCAGCGTAGTCCAGGGCATAGTGCCCGTTTTCATAACGCATATAGCTTGCCGTGCAGCCCCTGCCCAGGCGGTCTGCCGCTTGCTTGTAGCGACTGTAGCCAGGCAGGATGACCAGCAGATTCTGTCCCTCCCCCACAAAAAGGCGGATGGCGGAAGCCAGGGCGAAAATGGTGCCATGGGTGGGTACGATCCATTCGGGTTCTACTTCCCAGTCCCGCATATTCTTCATCCACCAGGCAATCCGGTCATTATAGTCTTTTCCTTGGGGTGTGAAGGCATAGAGACCTCGTTCGGCACAGGCACGCACGCCTTCGGAAAACGCCGGACAAGTAGGGAAGTCGAATTCCGCGCCCCAGTAGCTGACCAACCCTGCGTCGCGGATCTTTTGGGGCGTCATATTGCCTTTTAAGCTTCCGGTACCGGTTCTGTCGACCAATTGGGTAAAAGGAAATGTCTGCATGGAATCCTCCTGGGAAATGTGTTGTTGGATGTCGCGCCTCGTGTATTTATAATATGGATTTAAGGCGCGGCTTTTTTTCCGTGGTTTGAATTGATTATACAGGTCGGAGTGGGATGTGTCAATACGACAGGGACTGACTATAAGACTTCATTTTTAGGATTTCATTTTTAGGAGAGAGGAAAGAAGAAATTAAAATGCAGTATGTGTTGAGAGGAAGAATGATTGACGGTTTGGGAGGCGCGCCTTTGGAAGACGGTCTGGTGGCTTTCGAGGGAAATAGAATCGTCTATGCGGGACAGGCTGGGGAATATGAGATTCCTGCTGACGCAGTGGTCCGTCATGTGGGGAAAGGAACAATTCTGCCGGGCTTTATCGATGCGCACGCTCATCTGTCGGGAGAAGAGGATGCGGGCTCTTTTGCGGATGGAAAATGCTTTGGAGATCAGCTCTTGGGCGGTGTGAAGCAATTGGGGTTATTGTTAGGTGCCGGGTTTACGGGAATCCGGGATATGTCTGAGGCGGGACTGTATCTGTCCCGTGCGGTGGAACGAGGCGCGATCGTGGGGCCTCGCATTGTTTCGGGAGGAAAGCTATTGGGCGTTACCTCCGGTCACGAGGATATCGGACCTTATGTGACCAAGGAAGCCTATAACGCTGCCAGCCATTTTTCCAGACTGTGCGACGGGCCGGACGATTGTATGCTCGCGGCCAGGGAACAATTTCGCGCAGGGGCGAAGTTTATCAAAATATGCGCCACGGGGGGAGTGTCCTCCCCTACGGACCGGGTGGACGATGTTCAGTTTGCTCCTGAGGAGCTGCGGGCGATTGTGGAGGAGGCCAGGCGGCATCATACCTATGTGACGGCCCATTGTACGGGTTACGAAGGGACCTATCAGGCCTTATTGGCGGGGGTGGAGTGTATCGAACACGGCGTTATGCTGACGGAACGGGAAATCCGTCTGATGGCGGAGCGCGACGTACCCCTGGTGCCTACCCTTTGGATTTCCCTCCATGTGGCGGATCTGCCCGGACTGCCGCCCTATGCCAGGGAAAAGGCAAGGACTTGCGCGGAGTATAGCAGGAGAACGATTGCACTGGCACGTCAGTATGGAATCCGTATCGCCTTGGGAACGGACTTTTCCAATTCCCGGAACACCTCCTATCTTAAAAATGGGCGGGAGTTTGAAGCCATGGTGGAAGCGGGTATGACGGAGATGGAATCCATTCGGGCGGGTACTTTCTATGCCGCCCAGGTGTTGCGGATTGATGATTTGGGGGCGCTGAAAAAGGGTTATCTGGCGGATATCGTCGTTACCGATGGAAATCCCCTGGAAGATATCAGCTGCCTGGCTGATGCGGGGCATATCCGGTTTGTATCTGCTGATGGAAGAGTTGTAAAGGACTTGTTGAGGGAGGAACGGGTTCAGTGATCATTCGTCCATATGTTGCATATAAAGATTTTGTCTACTTGCAAAGCTGGGTGGACAGTGAGCGCACACATGCGTTTTGGTGTGCCGGTCTGATTCCGTATCCTTTGGAAGATCTTCATCGTCGATCCCGCTTAAAGGGGACGAGGATATGGAGAAAGCATTGTACGTTTGATTCTGCAATCTGTGTTTTCGCAAACTGGTGTGAAAGAGGTGCGGTTAAATGTTTTTGGTGAGAATATCGCCGCGAAGCGCTGCTATGAAAAGGCCGGTTTTCAGGATCGGAGAGTCATGAAAAATGCTTTCTCTTATGGGGAAGAATGCTGGAGCAGATGGAAAAAAAGGTTTGGTTCGTTCTATAAAATTATGTGCTCACGCCGCTTTCCAAAATAGAAAAGGTCTTTTCCTCACAATTGATTTCGGCAAGTGCGCCGTATGGCAAAACAAACATAGGTGATGAATGGCCAAAATTTAGTCCATACAATATAGGAATCGCGCGGCAATATTCATTAGAAACAATTTTTCGAATGATTTGTGATCGCCTCGAAAATGAAATGTTTTCATTTGCTTTGTCAATAATGATTCCTGTATGACCGCCTATCAAGCGCCCTGTTACCTTTTACCAGACGCTTTGGTTTAACAAGTGTTTTCATGCGATTGTTTGATTTCCTTTTTGAGTACTTCTGTTTTTTGTTCCAAAAAAGAAAGTCCTAAAAACGGCTTGAGTAAGCCATTTTCAGAACCTCCTGCAAGTGGAGATAATGGGACTCGAACCCACGGCCTCTTGCATGCCATGCAAGCGCTCTCCCATCTGAGCTATACCCCCAAAATGGTAATTCCGTGAAACTAGACATAGTATAACATAAATCTTTTAGAAAGAAAAGATATTTTTTAATTTTTTTACAAAAAACTGACAAATTAATCGAACAAATCAACATAGTCTTCGTAAGTGTAAAAATTATTCTGCAGAAAAGAAAGCCGCCCCGCGAATTGTTCATTCAGTCGGGCGGTTTTCCTGGCATCCAGAATTTGTCGTGGTTGCCGCGCAGAAGAATCTTCCGGCCGGGTAAAGCGGCGATAAAGTCCGGATCGGACCAAAGACATCCATGGGCTTGTTGGCCGGAAAAGATAGATGGAGATCTCCGATTGCGTATAAAGCCATGGAAATCCTCGCTTCCTTTCGGAAAAGTCGGGAGAAAGCGTTGGACGCTTACTTTCTTTGAGAGGATTCCGAATATTTTTCTTCGCAGTATTTGCAGCGGTAGATTTGCTTTTCTTCATCAGCCAGGACGAAGATATGGGGCAGCTCCTGTTCAATGGAAGTGATGCATCTGGGATTGTGGCAGTGAATGACGTTGCGGATCTGCTTTGGCAGGGTCAGTTCCTTTTTATCCACGATTACCCCGTCCTTGATGATGTTGACGGTGATATTATGGTCAATGACGGCAAGCACGTCCAAGTCCAGGCTGTTGATATCGCACTCGATTTTCAAAATATCTTTCTTGCCCATTTTATTGCTTTTGGCATTTTTGATAATGGCCACGGGATAGTCCAGCTTGTCCAGCTGGAGATGCTCATACAGCGCGAAACTCTTGCCGGCCTTGATGTGGTCCAGGACATAGCCTTCTTCGATTTTACCTACGTTTAACATATGATGTCCTTTCTGCCCGCTTTGGCGGGCATCCATTTTGAATTCTTTCCAGAGAATTGATTTTATTCCAGTGAAGTTTCGCCGGTCATTCCACTGTGATTTCCAGCAGAGTCAGGATCAGGGCCATGCGCACATAGACTCCGTACTGTGCCTGTTTGAAATAGGCCGCTCTCGGATCGTTGTCCACTTCCACGGAGATCTCGTTGACACGGGGCAGGGGATGGAGCACTAACATATCTTTTTTTGCCAGCGTCATCTTGTAACGGTCCAGAATATAGAAATCCTTTAAACGAATATAGTCTTCTTCATTGAAGAAACGTTCCCGCTGTACTCTTGTCATATAGAGCAGGTCCAGTTTGGGCATGACGTCTTCCAGGCGAATGACTTCTTCATAAGGGATGTTTTTGGAGCGCAGCATTTCTGTGATATAATCCGGTACCCGCAGCTCTTCCGGCGAGATAAAGATAAAGTGAATTCCCTCATAGCGCACCAGCGCATTAATCAGGGAGTGGACGGTACGGCCAAATTTCAGGTCGCCGCATAAGCCGACGGTAAAATCACTCAACCGTCCTTTCATAGTGCGGATGGTCAAAAGGTCCGTCAGGGTCTGCGTAGGGTGCTGATGACCGCCGTCGCCGGCGTTGATCACGGGAATTCCGGCTTTCTCCGCGGCCACCATGGGCGCCCCTTCTTTGAAGTGCCGCATGGCACAGATGTCCGCGTAGCAGGAAATGACGCGGATGGTGTCGGAGACGCTTTCTCCTTTGGATGCGGAAGAGGAGGCGGCATCTGAGAAGCCGATGACACGGCCCCCAAGGCGCGTCATGGCGGACTCGAAGCTTAACCGGGTTCTGGTGCTGGGCTCATAAAAGCAGGTCGCCAGAATCTTGCCCTCACAGGCGTGGGCGTATTTTGCGGGGTGGCGCTCAATGTCGTTGGCCAGGTCGAAGAGCTTTTCCAACTCCTCTGTGGTGAAGTCCAAAGGACTCATTAAATGTCTCATTACAATCCCTCTTTTCTGTCATTTTAAGTAAGCTTGCTGTCCCATGCGGCGAGCCGCGCGATTGCGCCGCTTCCGCCGCGAAAAAAAGTCGAAGAGAAAAACTCTTCGACTTTGAAGCCTTATTGAAAGGTTAATAAATCCCCAACGGTTTTACGTCTGGGAGCAACGGGAGACTCCGCGGGATATCCAATGGGAACCAAAGCCACCAGCTCCCTTTCCGCGGGAATCTCCAAAAGAGCGGCGGCTTCGTCCTCATCAAAAATGCCCATGATCACGGTACCGAGACCCTGCTCGTAGGCCGCGAGACAAAACGCTTCACTGGCAACCCCTGCGTCGAACATCTGCCAGGAGCTGCCTTTCCTGGTGGTGTAGGAGCCGTCTCTTTCAAAACCGCTGCGTCCCTTGATAATCGTTACGGCGACTACCATGGGTGCGTTGCTTATGATTACGCCATTACCCGGGAATGAGGAAGTGCACTTGGCAAGCTGTTCTTTCTTCTCCCCTTCTACGGCGATGTAGCGGACGATCTGTGTATTTTTCCAACTGGGTGCAAAGGAAGCGGTTTCAACAATCTTGGAAATCAGCTCATGGGATACGGGCTGGTCCGTGAACTTACGGATGCTTCTGCGCCCGGTGATACATTCTTTTGCCGTCATAGCGATACCCTCCTTATGATCCTTATTAACAATGCAGTCCGTGAAACGTGTCGGGTTCTTGTCTCACAGAATCTAATTCATCATACCATGTCTGGGGAAGACTTGCAATCGAAAATTAAGGTTTTTGTGAAAAACTTCCCTAAAAAGACGATAGACCCCCTTGACAGCGAAGCTGGATGGCTGGAGGAAGCAAAATGAAAATCGTACTTGCGGCATATCGATTCATTTAAAAAAAGGTTTGCATCCGTATGGGATTCATCGTATAATAAAGATACCTTAGCAAAAGAAGGAGGAGGTTTGCCATGGAGTTTGTTGAGAGGAAGCGTTGGTTGTTTTTGGGGTTGCCCTTTACTTTTACCAAATACATCATTAAAGAAGATATGATAACGATCAACAGTGGTTTTTTGAAGACGATTGAGAATGATTGTTATATGTATAAGGTGCAGGATGTGCAGTTAAGCACCACTCTTGTGGAGAAATTGTTTCAGCTGGGAACGGTTATCTGCTTTACCGGCGATACGACACATCCCAAGCTGGTGTTGGAGCATATCAAGAATGCCAGAACCATTAAGGAATTCCTCTTAAAACAGTCGGAGGAAGCGAGAATGAAGCGGCGTACCGTCAATATGCTGGATATTGGGACGGACGGCGATGAGGAGGATATGGAAGCGTAAAGCAAAATTTAGCTCTACGGTGGGAGAAATCCTTTACCGTAGAGCGTTTTGTTGGTCACAGGCCGTTGGAAGGTCGGAAAGGACCCGTTCAAACAAGAGTCCGGCCGCGAACCAGAAAGGGGCGTAGTCCAGGCGGATGACCTGGTTGACATTCCAGCGGGAACGGCGATAGTTCCAGGGACATAGGCGGTGTTTTTTTAATAATTGGCCGGTCAGGTATTCCACGGAGAAAATCAGGGTCATGTAGGACAAGCCTCGAAGCCATAGAGGTTTGTTTTTCAATAGACGGCTGATGGGAGAAAGGAAAGCCGCGCTGCCATAGATCGGAAACATCCAGAGTGAGGTGTTGCCCATGAGCCGCAGGTCTCTGCGGCGCAGGGAATCCAGGGCGGTGAAGATGATTTCCATGCACCAGCCGATCAGACCGCATTTCAGGAAGCTTTTGACGAACTTAGGGGCTTGTGGGGATGAGGCACTCATGGTGGGCTCCTTTCTTGTTGGAGATTTGGCCGGATGATAGGCGGCCTGGGATGATTGGACTTATACTCAGCATGATTAGTATAACCTAAATGCGGCATCATGATACCAAAAGATTCCACAAAGGAACAAAAGGAAGTATGGCGAAGTTGTATTTCCCACTGGGATATATGGGAGAATGGAGGCAGGGATTGAAATATCAGGAAGCGTTGGATTATATGCGGTCTTTAAGCCATTATGGCATCGTTCCGGGGTTGGACTCTATCAGGCGTTTGTGCGGGGCGCTGGGCGATCCTCAGGATGGGCTTCGTTTCGTCCATATCGCCGGCACCAATGGCAAAGGATCCGTTTTGGCCTATGTGTCCACGATTTTAAAAAAGGCAGGGTACCGGGTTGGAAGGTATCTCTCCCCGGTTATTTTTGATTATCGGGAACGGATTCAGGTGGGAGAACGTCCCATTACCCAAAAGGCTCTGTGTGAGGGCGCGGAGATGATACAGAAAGTCTGCGGCAGCCTGGTGGAGCAAGGGTTTCCACATCCGACTGCCTTTGAGGCGGAAACGGCCTTGGCTTTTTGGTATTTTCGGCAAAAAAACTGTGACATCGTGGTGTTGGAGACCGGGATGGGGGGAAGAGAGGATGCCACGAACGTGGTGACCACCACTGTGGTATCAGTGCTGGCTTCCATCAGTATGGATCATATGAAGTTTTTGGGTAAGACCCTGGCGGCAATCGCATGGCAAAAAGCCGGAATCTGTAAGCCGGGCCGGCCCGTGGTGACGCTTGCCCAGGAACCGGAGGCCATGACAGTGGTAGAGGAGGAGGCCAGACGGTTGGACTGTTCCCTGACCGTGGCGGATGTGGATGATTGCGATCATGTGCGATATGGTCTGGAAAAGCAGAGCTTTGACTATGGATCCTGGCACGGTCTGGAGATCGGTCTGGCGGGCAAAGTACAGATTGAAAATGCCGCTTTGGCGGTGAAAGTGGCGGAGACGCTGTGCAGGGAGGGATTTTCCATTTCGGAAGCCTCCTTGCGGGCGGGACTGCGGGAAACGAAGTGGCCCGGGAGATTTACCGTGGTTGCCCGAAAGCCGCTTTTTATTGTGGATGGGGCCCATAACGAGGATGCCGCCAGAAAATTGGCCCAGTCCATTAAATTTTATTTTACAAATAAGAGGATTCTCTATATAATGGGGGTACTGAAGGATAAGGAATATGAGCGGGTCATCGAGCTGACCCAAAGCTATGCGGACCAGATCATTACGGTGACGCCGCCCGATAATCCCAGAGCCCTGCCAGCCTACGAATTGGCCCTGGCGGTATCCAGGCTGCACCCCAAAGTGACGGCGGTGGACAGTCTGGAGGAAGCCGTTGAAATGAGCTACCTCCTGGCAGGAAAGGACGACTGTATCCTGGCTTTCGGTTCGCTTTCCTTTTTGGGGAAGCTGATGAAGCTGGTGGAAAAGAGGATGGATAAAAAATGATAGATCATGAGAAGATTCAGGAAGCTGTGAAGCTGTTTCTGGAGGGAATCGGCGAGGATGTGAACCGCCAGGGGCTTCGGGAGACACCGGAACGGATCGCCAGAATGTGTGACGAGCTTTACGGAGGTATGGGTCAGGATGCCAGGGAGCACCTGACTAAGGTATTTGATGCAGACAACGCGGAGATGGTCCTGGAAAAGGATATTGTATTTTATTCCACTTGTGAGCATCATTTGCTTCCTTTTTATGGAAAGGCCCATGTGGCGTACATTCCTGACGGAAAAGTGGTGGGATTAAGCAAACTGGCAAGGACCGTGGAGGTTTATGCCCGCAGGCCCCAGATTCAGGAACAGATGACGGGGCAGATCGCGGATGCCATAATGGAATATTTGAAGCCCAAGGGCGTGATGGTTCTGGTGGAAGCGGAGCATATGTGCATGACCATGCGGGGAATTAAAAAGCCCGGGAGCAAGACGACCACCATTGCCAAGAGAGGCGTTTTTGCCCGGCAGGAAAGGCTTCAGGATCAGTTTTTTCAGATGCTGCGGGGATAGATTGGGTGTCAGAGATGGAAAGAATCGATGGGATTTTACAACATTCCAGATTTCAGGAATATGTGGAAGCAAACAGGGTGGCAGAAGCACAAAGGCGTTTCTGTCGTCATGATATGGGACATTTTTTAGACGTGGCGCGGATTGGGCGGATTATCAATTTGGAAGAAGGGTTTGGTTTGTCCGGGGAAATCATTTATGCGGCCGCGTTGCTGCATGATATCGGCCGTCATGTGCAGTATCAGGATCAAACGCCCCATGAACTGGCGAGCGCGGCGCTGGCCCCGGAGATTCTGGCGGACTGTGGATTCAGTCAGCAGGAGGCGGAGATGATTTTGGATGCCATCCGTTCCCATCGGAACAGGAGCGTTGCCGGAGAGAAGAATCTGCGCGGGCTTCTGTACCGGGCGGACAAAGCCAGCCGTGCCTGCTTTGCCTGTGCAGCGGAGCGGGACTGTGACTGGAAACAGGGGAAGAAAAATATGAAGATTTTGTATTGAGGACCGAGGCATGCGGGGAGGCAAGAGGTCTGTGGGTACGCGGACGGCCGATGGGTGCGTGGACGGCTGGTAAGTGCGCGAAACTGGCGGCGAGCCGACAGCTTGCCCGCAAGCCGATCGAAATGAATCAGCGGAGGTACGGATGAGGATTGGCAATCGTGAATTTGATACCCAAAATCATACTTATGTCATGGGAATCCTGAATGTGACACCGGATTCTTTTTCAGACGGAGGGAAATGGCGGGAAAAGGACGCTGCCCTGGCCCATGTGGAGAAGATGTCGGAAGAAGGTGCGGACCTCATAGATATCGGAGGGGAATCCACACGTCCGGGACATAGCAGAATATCAGCGGAAGAGGAGCTGGAGCGCGTGGTTCCCGTGATCGAAGCGGTGAAAACGCGCTTTGATATTCCTGTTTCCCTGGACACATATAAACCCGTTGTGGCGGAAGCGGGGATTGCCGCGGGAGCGGATCTGATCAATGACATTTGGGGACTAAAATATGATCCTGGGATGGCGAGGATGATTGCTGCCAGCGGGCTGCCCTGCTGTCTGATGCATAATCGGGCGGAAGCAAGCTATGCGGATTTTTGGAAAGAATTGATGGCGGATTTGGAGGAGAGCCTGGCTTTGGCAGATGCAGCCGGCATTGGGAGAGAGAAGATTCTTCTGGACCCCGGCGTGGGTTTTGGAAAGACCTATGAGCAAAACCTGGAAACCATTCGGCGTATGCAGGAGCTGAAAACGCTGCATTGTCCCATTTTATTGGGAACCAGCAGAAAATCCGTGATTGGACTGAGTCTGGATTTGCCGGTGGATCAGAGGGTGGAAGGGACCCTGGTAACCACGGTGCTGGCAGTCCTTGGGGGTTGCAGCTTCGTCCGCGTGCATGACGTGAAAGAAAACGTGCGCGCCATCCGCATGACGGAAGCGATTCTACAAGGAAAAAAGACGTTGGAAAATGAAACACGTTGAGCGGGTGAAGATTGCCGGCGGCAAAAGGCGTCTGATGTGAGAGGAAAAAGGATGGACGAAATCAGAATTGAGGATTTGGAAATCTATGCTTACCACGGAGTATATCCGGAGGAAAATAAAAAAGGGCAGTCTTTTTATGTAAATGCCGTTTTATACACAGATACCCACATCGCGGGGCTTCGGGATGACTTGGCCTTGTCCACCGATTATGGGGAGGTCTGTCATTTCCTGACCGAGTGGATTCAGGGACATATTTTTCGATTGATCGAGACGGCGGCGGAAACCTCCGCCCGGCAGATTCTGCTGCATTTCCCTCTGGTGAGAGAAGTGGACGTGGAAATCCGCAAGCCCTCCGCTCCCATCGGTCTGCCCTTTAGCAGTGTCTCCGTGAGGATCCGGCGCGGCTGGCATAGGGTTTATCTTTCCATCGGGTCGAATCTGGGAGACAGAGAGGATTATATCAGAAGCGGGATTTCCAATCTGGGAGAGCGGGAAGAGATCCGACTGGGAAGGCTGTCGGATTTGATCGTGACCAAGCCTTATGGAGGAGTGGAGCAAGGGGATTTCTTAAATTGCGCCCTGGAGTTGGAGACACTTTTCACGCCTCGGGAGCTGTTGGAGGAGTTGCACCGTGTGGAAACCCTGGCCTGCCGGGAGAGATTGGTGCATTGGGGGCCGCGGACGCTGGATATGGACATTCTCTTTTATGACGGGGAAATTTACCAGGATGAGGAGCTGACCATTCCTCATGTGGATCTTCAGAACCGCTTTTTCGTGCTTCGGCCTATGGCCCAGATTGCGCCGGGACTGCGCCATCCTATCTTGGGGAAGACCATAGGGCAGCTTTTGGAGGAACTGGAGAGCAAGACTTTAAAAGACGGTCAGGAATGATTGATTGAGCGATTGTATGATCGGTACGGGTTCTATGACGGACCCCTATCTTCCTTTGAAAATGGAAATCGGGAAAGGGAAAGAAATGGAACAAATCAGTTGTGTTATGGAAGCGGATAATACAGCTGTTATGGCAAATGAGTTTTTGAGTTTTTCCGGTGCGGTTCTTATTTTAGCTGTTTTGTAGTCCATCCATGATGAGTGTATCTCTCTTTTTGAATCAAAGCGCGTATATGGAGGGAACTTGGCGAGGCAATCGGCGTCAGCAGCTCCGCTTCGCCGACCTTTTGTCCTCCGACGAGGAGGCGGTCCGACTGTTTTCCGTTTTGTCGTCGCCAAACGCACTGATGATGCTTTCCAGGCTTTACAACGAAGCGCCGAAGCGCCGTACCGCCGGAGTTTTGGCAAATATTTGCGGAATGGCGCGGAGCGAGGCGGGAGATCCCGCATGGAACGGTCGTCTCGCTTTTGGTACCGGCACCTCTTACGGCCGGGCGGTGGTATGCCATTAAGATAACCTCCGATAAGAGGGCATCGGGCAAAGGAGAAAAATAAATGCTTCGTCATTTTCAGAAGCATATTGTACTTGCGGCATCGGCGACTGGCGTTTTGTTTTTGGTGAGCTTATAAGGATGATCCTTGCAACGCCAAAAAGTGCCGCGCCCCAAAAGGCATGTGAGGTTTTCATTTTGAGCATAAAGAAAGACAGCACGGAAGATGTTTCTGTCTTCTATGCTGTCTTTTGCCTTTGCTAACGCCCATTCGATTGATTACTTCCTTATGCGTTGCAGTTAAAAGGGGAGGGAAATTTTTGCCCTTTGGCACGGTTATTTTAACATACTTTCTTTCCAGCAGTCATATGGCTTGATGCCCAGAAGCTGCGCCACGGTGGGCGCTACATTGGCAAGGCCGAAAGTGGGGTCTTCTTTCAGCTCGTGCTTCGCGTCGGGATCATAGATGATAAAGGGAACCGGGTTCAGGCTGTGCGCCGTACGGGGAGCAATATTGCCTTTCTTATCCTTTTCCAGCATCTGGTCGGCGTTGCCGTGATCGGCCGTTACCAGGAGAATGGCTCCGGTATCCTCTACCACTTTTTTGATGCGCGCAAGGCACAGA
The DNA here is from genome assembly GCA_947625255.1 of uncultured Acetatifactor sp. Taxonomy (GTDB): domain Bacteria; phylum Bacillota; class Clostridia; order Lachnospirales; family Lachnospiraceae; genus Acetatifactor. Next base: position 86,116 of record CANQNT010000001.1, read on the forward strand.
TCCACCGTTTCCACGGCGATCTCGGTAGCAAGACAGTTACCGGTGTGTCCGACCATGTCTCCATTGGGGAAATTGCAGCGGATAAAGCCATATTTTCCACTCTCCAGGGCCTTGATGACCAGATCGGTTATTTGCGTGGCCTTCATCCAGGGACATTCATCAAAAGAACGCACATCAGAGGGAACCTCCTCCCAGACTTCCAGCTCCTCAGAAAATTTTTCTGACCGATTGCCGTTCCAGAAATAGGTTACATGGCCATATTTCTGGGTCTCTGAGCAGGCGTATTCCGGAATCCTGTTTTCCACCAGAAGCTCGGTAAGAGTGTGGCGGATTTCGGGCGGGTTGACCAGAAACCGCTTCGGCAGGTTGAGATCGCCATCATACTGGAGCATACCGGCATACTGTACGTCGGGTCTGCGGCCACGGTCAAAGGCCGTAAATTCCTCTCCGCCGTCAAAGGCCATGGAGATTTCCAGCGCACGGTCGCCGCGGAAGTTGAACAGGATAACACTGTCGCCATCATTGATCGTGCCTACCGGTTCATCATTTTCGGCAATGACAAAGGCGGGCAGGTCCTGATCGATGGCACCGGTTTCCGCGCGGTAGGTTTCAATGGCTTCTTTTGCGCTGGCAAAACGGCGGCCCACACCGTGGACGTGCACATCCCAGCCGGCTTTTACCATGGCCCAGTTCGCCTGATAACGGTCCATCGTGATCTTCATACGGCCTCCGCCGGAGGCAATGCGTCCGTCAAAACCGGAATCATTGAGTTCTGCCAGCACATTTTCCAGCCGGGTCACATAGTCCAGCGCAGAGGTGGCGGGAACATCGCGTCCGTCCAGCAGAATGTGACAGCGTACCCTGGAAACGCCCTCTTGTTTGGCCTCCCTGATCATGGCAATGAGATGATGAATGTTGGAATGTACGTTTCCGTCGGAGAGCAGACCAAGAAAATGCAGCGTGCTGCCGTTTTTTTTCACATTGCCTATCAAGGCGTTCCATGTGTCGGATGAGAAAATCTTGCCGGATTCAATGGATTCGTTTACAAGCTTGGCCCCCTGGGAATAAATCTGGCCGCAGCCCAAAGCATTATGCCCTACTTCGGAATTGCCCATATCGTCATCGGTAGGTAGGCCTACGGCCTCGCCGTGGGCACGGATCGTACGCCAGGGCTGAGTGGCTTTCAAATCATCCAGAGTAGGTGTAGTGGCTTTTAGAACCATATTGCCAAGTTCAACAGGTGTTTCACCCACACCGTCCATTACTACAAGCACAACGGGTTTGTTCATAAATCAATAACCTCCTTATATTGCTGTGAAATTCTATTTAAAATATAAAGCAGCGCGGAAGAATTGTCAAGCTTTGCCTGACTGGTATTGCAGATGTCTGAGCTGTTGCGTGTTTTTGCTGGTATTTATAAGGTGCGAAATATTGGCGCAAAATATTCCAGGAAGTATCAAAGAAGAGGGTCGCAAAATATTAAAATTGGTGTATAATGAGGACGGAACCTACGATCTCCTTGTCAGAAAGGTGGAGGAATCATTATCATAGTGGCCGGACTCCTTTAGACAAGCCGTTGGTCTTAGATAGACTAAGGGAGGAAACCAAAATGAATCGGGAAATAACGATAGAAGAGCTGGAACGGCTTCCGGGTGTAAGGCATGTCTACGACATCCGGAGCAGGGAGCATTTTGAAAAGGGGACCTATCCGGGGGCGGAGAATCTGCCGTTCGGGGATTGGGATCCCCGGGAATTCGCGGCTTCAGCCAACGGATCGGTGTATTTGCTGTGTCATACAGGACAGCTTTCCACGGATCTGGCTGGCGGAGGAGCTGAATGAGCTTGGGTGCAACAAGATTGCGTTGGGGCATCATTATGACGACGTCATTGAGACCATTTTGATGGGAATGCCGTATGGCGGACAGATACGGACCATGATGCCCAAGCTGCACAGTACAAAGGGACGATTATTAATGAAGGAGGATAAAATTACCATGACTTATCATTCTGAACAGCTAATGTTTTTTTCCCTGATTTACGGGGTTCTTGCCTGGACGGCCCAAGTTGTCTTTTTTGCCGTCAAAGAGAAGAAATTTGTGAACCGGGGTCTCCTGACCCTGCCGATCAACATTGAAATAGGGATTGTTTTTTCGAATATTGTGGTCATTCTGCCCACATTGGGTCGCAATTATTTTGGAATGTATCTGATCACTTTTGCCAGTCTTGTAATTACGCGCGCCATTTTAGGCTTTTTGAGTGGAAGACTGACTAAGAATGCCAAGTGGCTGGAGGCGGCGCCCAGCGGTACGGCCCGGAATTTTTTGTTTTACGCGGGACTGGCCGCCATTATTTTGCTGATCTATCTTTTGCTGCAGCCGATGCTGATGGTCCTTGTCGGAATGATTTCCCGGACAGTGCTGAGGATTATTCAGATTGCGGCATCGCTGCTGATCTTTCTGGATTTTATTACGGTTCTTATCGCCATTAAAAAGGGAAAAGAGAGCTTTGAACAAAGGATGAAAAAGGGCAGGGCCGATGCGGTCGCCGCCCGTATCGCACGGTTTGTCTGGAAAAGGCTGGAAAAAGCATATCCCGGTATCAGCGATGAGGAAAAACGCAGTGACATCATTTTTGCAAGGGGGATGAATCTGGATAAGATTGTCTGGGTGTTTTTGGTTTCCGCATTTCTGGGTGATCTTATTGAGATGATTTATTGCCGCTTGGTGCAAGGAGTCTGGATGAGCCGGTCCAGCGTGGTTTTCGGGACATTTAGCTTCGTCTGGGGGATCGGCGCGGTGGTGCTGACAGTGAGTCTGATGCGCCTGAAAGATAAAAATGACCGTTGGATTTTGCTTACCGGCGCCATCCTTGGCGGAGCGTTTGAATACATATGCAGCGTTTTCACGGAAATTGTTTTCGGGAAAGTATTTTGGGATTATAGTAAAATACCGTTTAATATCGGCGGACGCACCAACTTGCTTTATATGTTTTTCTGGGGGATTTTAGGATTGTTCTGGGTTAAGATCGCTTATCCTCCGTTGGATCGATTGATAGAGAAGTTTCCTCCTGTCGCGGCGAAAGTGTTTACATGGCTGATCATCATCCTGATGACGTTAAACGCTTTTTTTACGATGAAAGTGTTGCTGCGTTATAATGAGAGAAAAGTGGATCCTTTGCCCTCGGATATGCTGGAGGAATTTATTGACGATACATACGGTGATGACTTTGTAGAAAACCGTTGGAAAAACATGCTAAGCACGGAAAAGGAACCATAATTGGGGCGGCATGGATTTTGCCGGAGCCGGTCACAAGAGAGGACAAAAGGCATAAGCATTGGTGAAATATTGAGAACGGAAGAATACTGGATGTAACAAAACGACACTGGAATCTCTCAGGCATTTTTCCCTATAATAAACTTGAAAGTATGAGACGGAGCTGATTGAGTTTTTTCAATCCGGCGATGAGGAAACGGAAAGGAGAAGTGCTATGAGAGCGAAGAGCTGGAAGAAGCAGTGCAGTGTTGCTTTAGCCGCGTGCCTGGTGTCATGTGGTCTATATACGGGTCCGGGAGCTGTGACGCGGGCGGCATCCTTGGATGAAAGCGAGACTGAGGTACAGGTTCAGGGGGAAGTGATGGGGAAGAATCCGTTGGCGGATGCGGATGTGTCAGGAGACGATGCAGGCAGGGATGTCGTATCGGGAAATGATGCGGCGCCAGAGAAGATTTCTGCTGCCGCTCCAGAGGGGAGTAAGGAGTTGTTTTTCTTTGATTTCGAGGATGTGGAAGCAGGGCAAATGGGAGACTTGACCGCGAAAAATCTGGGCAATGCATCCATGGGAGTGGAAGTCATAAATGGGAATCATGTCCTGGTTTTAGATCAGTCACAGGATAATAGTTCCTCCAAATCCAATCCGGAACTGAGTTATCTGCTTCCGGAAAATCAAAGTTACGATGAGGTGGTATTTTCCTATAATGTGGCCGCCAAAACGGAGCATGGGGTTCTGTATCTCCCCAATTTAATCGGAAGCGGCAATGCCACCTTGGTACAGCTGGCGATGAATACCTTCAAGGGAACCGATTCGATCCAGTATCGTACACGGGGCAATGATAGTTGGTATACTGTTCAGAATTATGAGAGCATGCGTTGGTACGCGGTGAAAGTCGTTTATCATAATGGCCAGGACGGCGCGTCCTATGAGTTGTACATTGACGGGCAAAAGATAGATCAGGAATATCCCAATCCAAGAAATTCCGGGGCGGTAAGGGGCTTTAACTCCTCTCTTTACCGGGTGAATACGGGGGTGTTCTATCTGGATAATATCCATATGACGGTGGGGGATCATGATCCCATAGAGCCGGGAGAACTCATTCCGGAGGATCCGGAGGAGTCTCAGAGTGTGGCATATACACAGGACTTTGAGCAAGTGGAGGCGGGTTCTCTTCCGGATGGTTGGGCAAGCTCCAATGTGGAGCAGACGACATCCATCGAAGTGCGCGAGCAAGACGGCGGAAAGCTTCTGGTGTTGGATCATCAGACGGCCCAAAACACTTCTTTGACGGTTCGTTATCCCTTTGCCAATGGAATCAGTACCAAACGTGCGGTCTTAAAGTATCGCGTGAAAGCCGAGGGAACCAGTGGAGCCTTGTATCTTCCTTCGTTTTATAACAGTTCTGCACAGCTGGTTAAGTTGGCGATGAATGCCGGTAAGTTCCAGAAAGACAATACCGGAAAAGGCTGGGTGGATATCATGCCTTTTGAAGCCGGCACCTGGTATGAGATTGAGCTTATGCTGGATCAGGAAAGAGGCGTGTATGATCTGTATATCAATGGCCAGATTGTGGTATCCCAGGACAGTCCTTATGCTTCCGGAGATATTAACCGAATGGGAATCGGCGTGTATCGAGTCACTTCTAACACGTATTACTTAGATGATTTTGAAATTCATGACTATGTGGAAGGCAAAAAGATGTATTTTGAAGATTCTGTGATAGAAGTGGTAAAAGGACAGACAAAACGGCTGACACCGGTTTTTGACCCGGCGGATACCTCCTGCAGGAGCGCTTCTTTCAGTTCTTCTGATGAAGAAATTGTGAAAGTGGATTCGCTGGGAAACGTGACGGGAATGAAAGAGGGTGAAGAAACCATTACGGCGATCCCATCCCTGCCCGGTCTTGCACCCGCCACGATTCGGGTGAAAGTGACGAATGTGCAGCCCGTCAGTGTTGAAGTGGAGCCCCAGGAGGTTCATCTGCCCGAGGGCGGACATCTGTTTCTGGAGGCAAAGGTACTTCCGGAAAATGTAGGGAATCCAAAGGTGCTTTATGTTTCTGAGAATCCGGACATTGCCGCCGTGGATGAATGGGGCGAGGTCGTGGCGTTGGCAGAAGGAACTACGGTGATTCACGTCATTTCCGAAGAAAAAGAGGAGATCAGGGCGGATGTCCCGATAGAAGTGAAAGCCCGTGAGGTAATGCGGCGAATCTATGTACAAAATAACGGAAATGATAGCAATGATGGAAGCCAGAACGCTCCTGTACGGACTCTTGCCAGGGCTCAGGAGCTGGTGCGAGAGTATAACCAGGAAATGACGGGAGATATCGAAGTCATCCTGGCTGACGGATATTATTTATTGACGGATACCTGGCAGTTGACAGAACAGGACGGCGGCTCTCAGCAGCATTACGTGGTCTATCGCCACGAAGGAAGCAAAGAAGCGGTGATCGGCGGCAGAAGACAAATTTCAGGCTTCACCGTGTATGATGCGGAAAAGAATATTTATGTTGCGGACGCGGCGGGTCTGAACACCAGACAGCTATACATTGACAATGTTCGTGCCGTACGGGCAAGAAGCCAGGGCGGTCTGTATAATCCCGCCATGTGGGTGGTTGATGGTACGAATAAGGGTTATACATCTGCCAATCTGGAGTTTTTGGAATATGCCCATCCTGAGGATTTGGAACTGGTCTTCCAGGAGCAGTGGACGAATCCGCGCTGCGGAGTCGCGGGCGTGGCGGCTGCAGGGGACAAGGTGCGGATTACCATGGATCAGCCTGGCTGGACTTATGTGTCCGACAAGGGAGGAACCAGTGCCAGCACACCCGTTTACTATGAAAACGCCCTTGAACTGTTGGATGAGCCGGGCGAATGGTATTTGGATGTTCATGAAGGCAAGCTGTACTATATGCCCAGACCTTGGGAGAATCTGTCCGAAGCGATGGTGACTGCCCCGGTGGTGGAGGAATTGGTAACGATCTATGGCAGTGATTACGATCACATGGTACAAAATATTGAATTCCGGGGAATCACTTTCGCGGATACTACCTGGAACCGGCCCAGCACGGAATATGGCCACGCGGATGCCCAGAACAACCATATCCGTGAGCATGGGATGTCGGATCGTCTGCCGGACGCGGCTGTGACGGTTAAGCGGGCCAATTCCATCCGGTTTATGGACTGTACCTTTGCCAGAATGGGGATTACTGCGCTGAAAATGGTGGAAGGAGTGCAAAACAGCACGATTGATGGCAATCGCTTCTATGACATTTCGGGAAGCGCCATCAATATAGGTGATCCTTATACGGATAACGCGGATAATTATTATCCGGAAGATCTTCGAAAGATGATGAAGAACTGTGATGTGACCAATAATTACATCCATGATATTGGCGTGGATTATCAGTCCGCGGCAGCGGTATCGGTAGGTTTTGCCGCGAATATGGATTTGTCTTACAACGAAATTTTCAATATCCCTTATTCCGCGTTCCATATTGGTTATGGCTGGGCAAAGAGATTTGAAAACTTCCAGAAAAATATGGTGATGAGCCATAACTTCATCCATGATCTCATGGGGAACGGCATTTATGACGGAGGAGCTTTCTATTTCAACGGCAATTCCGGGGGCAGTGACGGAAACTATAACCTGGTATCGGAGAACTATATCCGTAATCAAATGGATTTGAATGCGCCCCTTTACGCAGACGAGGGCACCACCTATTGGCATTGGGAGAAAAACGTGGTGGATCTCTCGGAGTCTCCCCTTTGGCATAACAATTCCAATCCAAGATGGCTGCTGGTATATGTCGATACCATTGAGCATTTGAAGGTGAATGACATCTACACCACCACGGATAACAAATATGTCAACCCGGGCGCACCGGATGTGGAAATTACAGATGTTCATGTTTATCCTGACGCGCAGTGGCCGGCGGAGGCCCAGTCCATTATTGATCATTCCGGACTGCAGGATTCTTATGCCGATCTGCGGGCAGGTCAGGCGGAACGGATCCATACCAGTGTGGATGAGGGAGAGCTTCATGTGTCGTTGGGAGAGAGCGTAGCCCTGGACGTCTACGGTACGGATGGCAAGGATCACGCGGTCACCATGGGAGACAAGAAAATCGCATATCTGGTGGAAGATAGCGAGATCGCCGAAGTGTCCGAGTCCGGCGTTGTCACCGGATTGAAGAGCGGTATTACTACTTTGAAGATTTATGTGGTATCCAATGACATTCTGGATGTTGTGGAGGCAAAGCTTTATGTAGGTGATGAATTTAACCGTATTGCCCTGAGAGGCGTGGAGAATGATACTGTAATGATGGGTGAGACCAGCAAAGGATTTCAGGCGGAGGCTTATGGCTTGACGGATCTGGATCGGGAAGTGGTCTTATCGGAAATCACTTACAAGGTGGTTGACCCGACAATTGCCGTGGTGGATGAAAATGGTTATATCACTCCCGTGGGAGCCGGAAAGACGGTGATGACGGTTACGGCTGTCGGGGAGGGAAAAACCGTATCCTGGGATTTTGTTTTGCAGATTGAAGCCAAGCAGGAATTCCAGCCGGATAATCTCTGGGAGATTTTTGGGGAAGACAGCTCCGCCTGGGTGGTCGAGGGCGGCAGTCTGGAGGTAGTACCTGGAGAAAAGGTGGAAACCACATTGAGCAAATATGCCACTTATGTGGGCTGCAAGTATCGCAATGAACTGATGACCTTCCGCTTCCGGATTGATGCCAACGGAAAAGGTGACTGGCCGAGTATTGTATTGCGGGCACAGTCCTCTGATAAGGCGGTATCAGGGGGTGCGACCGGATATATTATCTGTTTTGGATCAGGAGGTCTGGAACTGCAGCGGTTTAACGGTTCCCAACGTACTGTGATTTACGGTAATCTGGATGGTCACACCAGTCTGGGCGGTCCTGCCATCGCGCCGGAGCCTCTGACCCATGGGGAAGAACATGAGGTGGCGGTAGGAGCCCTGACCAACGGGGATTCTGTGGAATTGCTGCTGATTGTGGACGGAGAAACGATCTTTGACTACATAGATGAGGAAGAAGGAGCGATTACGGAACCCGGATATTTTGGGCTGGTAGGCAGAGGAGAGACATTTACCCTGCTGAAAGATACTTCCCTTCCTGACTGGGAAGCAGACAAGACGGCGCTGCGTGCCGCACTGGAAGAGGCATCCGTTCTTGACGGATCGAAATATACGGAGGAAAGCTATGGCCCGCTGGCGGAACTTATGGTAAAGGCGGAACAGCTTCTGAAAGATGTGAACGCGACTCAGGAGGATGTGGATGCCTTGGCGGCGGAACTGCAGGCCGCGGCAAATGCATTAGTACCCGTGGAGAATGAGGGCGACAGCGGCCAGGGCGACGACGGCCAAGGAGATGATGACCAGGGAGACGGCGACCAGGGCGGAGACGACCAGGGAGACAGTGGCCAGGGCGACGGTGGCCAGGGAGATGGCGGCCAAGGCGACGGCGGCCAGGGAGACGGCGGCCAAGGAGATGGCGGCCAAGGCGACGGCGGCCAGGGAGACGGCGACCAAGGAGATGATGACCAGGGAGACGGCGACCAAGGCGGAGACGACCAGGGAGACAGTGGCCAGGGCGACGGCGGCCAGAACGATGACAGTAAGGGTGACGGCGATCAAGGAAACGACAGCAGCGATGATGGCGGCCAAGACGATAACAATGATCAGAACGAGGATCGGGATACCGGAAAGCAGGATACCGGCAGTCAGAGCGAGCCATCCGTTTCCGCAGGTCCGTCAGACGGTTCCAAAGTTCCGGAGCCGGAAACTGCTCAATCCCCTGCCGCAGGTGATGAGGTATCGGGAGTCAATACTGCAGATGTCAATATTGGTTTGTCCTGGTGGATGCTGATGATTCAATTGGCTGGTATTGCTCTGGTGATGGGAGTATTGTTCAAAAAGGTTAGAAAAAGGAAAGGCTAATAGTGACAAGTAACTATTTTACCGCAGAGGGCGGCGTGACGATGTGTCACGCCGCCTTTCTGCGGTGCGCCTGACGGCGCGCGTTTCTAACAGGTGAAAGTCCTGAATCCGCCCGGTAGTGGGAAGGATATAGCCGCGAGCAAGGGTGTCCGCCGTGAGACGGAATCCGAAGGAAGCTGGATGTTCACATCGTCAAGGGTCAGCTTTCGTCCGACAGCGTCGTTTCCGACCTGTACCAGCGGACATAGGCCCACTGGCGTTGTGTGCTGTCCACCGTATTGAGATCAATGGGCGTTCCGCACTCCTGACAACATGGATACTGGCATATATGGACCGACATAGGAAACGCCGTCCATTTACAGAGTTGGACGATCCGCGTTTGGCGTATTGGGGTCTGTTTTTGCGGAATCACTGTCGCCCACTAAAAAAACGCGAATCCTCTTCCATATCGTAATGCACATCATCATTCAGAATAGCGCAAAAACAAACCTGGCCCACAGGATCAATAGCCTACCGTTAGATCCATATATAATGTCTGTCGGCCGTGACTTTTTCGATCTTTCCGCCGTTTGCCAGTGCGATGCAAATGGACGGTTTGTTTTTGTTTTGGACGGTAAGCAGCATTCTGTCCACGCCGAGCTTATGGCCCTCGTCAATCAAAAGCGATAAAAACCGTTTCCCCAGCCCCCGGTTCCTTGCGCCCGGACGGATGGCGTATCCCACGTTCCCGCCCCTTTCGCACAGGGCGTCCGTCAAAAAATGGCGGATCTTGCCAAAACCAACGGGTTTGCCGTCTTCATAGAGCCAAAATATGGTCTCCGGAACCCTCCAGCCGTCCACCACGCCGGCCTGGTTGGAACTTTCGACGGCCTTTTTTAACCATTCCTGATATTCTTCAAAGGTCTTGCCGCTTACCGGATTGATAAAGCCATTTTCATCCGCGGGCATTTCCTGTAGCATTTCATAGATATCTCGGCCATCCCTCATGCTGAATTTTCTGATTTCTAAGCTCATGTCAACTCTCCTTTTGCAGGCACCTTAAAATCCTGCCGGTAACCGGCCTGAAAATAACAAAAATCCCGTATCCGATCCTTCCGCCAATCAGGTTGGTGAACATATCCGTGACATCCGAATTCCGATTGAACAGCGGCTGCAGAAATTCGATACACAGACTCATCAGGAAACAAAAAAATAAGGTTCGTCCAAGTCCGGCGGCGGGTTTTCGCGTCATGGGATAGAGAAAGCCGAAGGGCGCCGTCATTATGACATTCAGCAAAACTTGCCTGAAAAAATCCCTTCTGCCCAATAAAACATCCATAAACGGCGTCATATTCATAAATCTGTACGGATATTCGTATTCGGTGCGATGTCAACCATACAATTATCTCTACGCCTGCTGGTGATTATCAGTATATTTCATCTATGTGAAAAAAGCAACATTTTGCGCAATGAATGGATATATTTTCATCACCCGCGCAACATGTTTTGCCTTATTAGGTTTGGGAGTTACTGTTTTGCATTTGTAAATTAATTTTCACCCCACTATAATGACAATATACAGAGGAATTCGCCGTGGCGGACAATAACAAGGATATGGTTTACTTTGCGCTTGTTCTATGGTACAATAAACAAGAATAAGTGCAAGGAGGTATACCGGATGTCGGTGCATTGTAATTTATCGACGCTTATGGGGAAAAACAGATACACTATTCAGGACGTGCATATTCAAACAGGGTTGTCAAGAAATACCATTTCAAATCTTTATAATGATAAAGCGTCCAGAATTGACTATGATACGATTGAAAAATTATGTTTGCTATTTCGATGCTCGCTTGATGAGCTTTTTGAAATCAGAAATCGAAAATAAAGATCGTTCACGCAAGAGGAGAATCGAATATGACAATTGTTTCATTGTTTAGCGGAGCTGGTGGTTTGGATTTGGGACTAATCCAAGCTGGGAACACCATACTTTGGGCAAATGATATCGATAAGGATGCTGTTGCAACTTATAAGGAGAACATTGGAGACCATATCGTTTGTGATGATATTAAAAATATTGATATTTCCTCTTTGCCAAATGCAGATGTTGTGGTCGGTGGATTTCCCTGTCAGGGGTTTTCACAAGCGAATATGTTAAGAACGCTTGAAGATGATAGAAATCAACTCTATCGTTTTTTCTACGACACCATAAAACTCAAACAGCCAAAATATTTCATCGCAGAGAATGTGAAAGGCATCCTGAGTCTTGGAAAAGGGCAAGCAATTAAGCAAATTGTATCTGATTTTGAAGCTGCGGGTTATATTACATCTGTGAATCTTGTAAATATGGCAGACTATGGTGTGCCGCAAACAAGGCAACGAGTTATTATTATCGGTCAGCGAGTCGATTTGGGGAAAGAATTACGATTTATTTTCCCTAAACCTACTCACTCAAAAGATGGCAAGTTACCGCATTGGGTAACAATTAAAGAAGCAATAGGGCATTTTCCAGATCCTGATAATAGCAATGATATTCTAAATCATATTTACTCAGCCTATAAAGTGGAATATCGTAACTTTACAGGACACAGAAAAACAGACCCAGATAAGCCTTCTCCAACTATTCTTGCACGCGGGAACGGAAAGGGCGGCGTTTGTGCCATTCCGCATTATAACGGAAAGCGCAGACTGACGATTCGTGAAAGTGCAAGTGTTCAAACATTCCCGGAAGATTTTCGTTTCGTGGGAACTATGAATTCCTGTTACCGTCAGATAGGAAATGCTGTCCCGGTTCTGTTTGCGCGAAAACTTGGTGAAGAATTGATGAGACTTGAAAAGGAAGAAATTGTATGAAAGTAGTATCACTTTTTAGCGGAGCCGGGGGACTTGATTTAGGCTTTAAAATGGCGGGGCATGAAATCATTTGGGCAAATGATTTATATGAGGATGCCGTTGAAACTTATAAACATAATTTGAGTAACCATATTGTCTGTGAAGATATATCAAAAATTGACACAAGGGACATTCCCGATTGCGATATCGTCATCGGAGGATTTCCCTGCCAAGGCTTTTCAGTTGCTAATATGAAGCGTCACGAAGCAGACGAGCGTAATGCCTTGTATAAACAATTGATTAGAGTGATTAAGGCAAAAAAGCCTAAATTCTTCTTGGCGGAAAATGTTAAAGGGCTTACAAATTTATCCAAGGGAACTGTTTTCAAAATGATTTTGAGTGACTTTTCTGCACTTGGATATAAGGTAAGCTATCAGGTTCTTAATGCTGCTGACTATGGAGTTCCACAGACACGACAAAGAGTTATTATAATTGGTGTTCGCAATGATATTAACTTTGAATATATATTCCCTGCCCCGACTCATAGCAAAGATGGAGAAAATGGATTGCCTCATTGGGTAAGTGTTGGAGAAGCAATGTCGCTGATTCCAGATCCCGATCTCCCGAATGACTTACCTAACCATGATTACTCAAAATACAAGTTACAATTCAACGGGTATCTTGGTCATAGAGCATTAGATCCAGAAAAGCCTGCACCAACAGTCACAGCTCGTGGGGATAATAAAGGAGGAGTTGTTATCCTTCCACATCCAACCGCCCCAAGAAGGATGTCCTGCCGTGAACTTGCCTCAGTACAAAGTTTTCCGTTAGATTATAGGTTTTTTGGTAATCGTTCATCAGTATATCGGCAAATTGGAAATGCTGTTCCACCTCTTTTGGGATATGCAGTCGCAAATGTTTTTAACCAATACGAAGGGAGTGACAAATAGATGCTCTCAAAAGATTTTGTCCCTACAAAACCTTTCCCGGATTTCAAATGGAAATGGGCTTGCTTACAGTGTACTGAAGGTATTAATGATCCTGTTATCCTGTTAGGTGTTCTGTTTCGCATGAGAAAATTGGAAGGAAAGGGGCTGAAATATAGTTCTCAAGAATTTGCAGATGAGCTTGTTGAACTGTCTAATGATATAAGTGATTCTATTGGTGTTGATCTCGCAAGACGGACAGGCGAAAGAAACATTATTCGCAATTCCGGTCAATATTGGAAGGCTGTTGGCTTAATCCCTGATGACAGCAAAGGAATAATCCGCCTTACTGATTTTGGTCGTAGAGTTGCTGAACATGATATTTCTCAAACGGAGTTTTCCGCAATTACCGTCCAGACATTCAAGCTACCAAATAGACATATTCAGACTAAGGATGAGTGCTTAAATTGGGAAAGTCACAGTTTGATTATTTATCCCCTCAGAATAATCCTGTCCGTGATTTTAGAATTAAAAAAGAGAGGGCAGGGTTATTTAACAACATCAGAACTAACAAAGATTATCATACCACTTTCTGGCTGTCATGCACAGATTGAGGATTATGTAAATTTCATTCTTTGGTATCGATCTGGCGAGATTACTGTCGCTGACTGGCCTAACTGTTGTGAAGGAGCTAACGATTTTCGTATTGCGAGAGAATACTTACTGTTCCTCGACAATTACGGTTATTTAGATAAAACAGACGGAGCGACAAGAGACGTTGAGAAATACCAAATAAATGCTCTGATTGAATCTGAAGTCGCGGAAATTCTTACGACTCCGGTTACTGATGCTTCTTTGCAAATGATTTTGGATCAAATTCGCACAAGTGAAGTCGCCTCAGAAGTTGAGCGTAAACGAGTCCAGAATTTTAGACTCAGTCGTCCAAATCAGGCCAGATTTCGTCATGATGTTCTTGCCGCTTGCCAGCGGTGTATTATAACGAATGTGACCATGCCGGAAGTGCTTGAAGCTGCCCATATCAAGCCTTTCAAATACAACGGTGAAGATACCATTGCAAATGGATTTGCAATGAGAACAGATATTCATACATTGTTTGATGCCGGACACCTTCGTATCTCTGAGACGGGAGTTGTCGAACTGTCCACGAGGGCACGGATGGATTACGGTGCTACTATTCCACCCAGAATCGTCTTACCAGACTTTATCAATCGTGACTTTATCAGATGGCGTTGGGAGAATTATAATGGTATGTAATTTGGATGTAATAGGAGGTGATATGCTTGGCTGAATCACTATCAGGGGTTAACGGCGAGATTATTCGCTGGGCTCGTAAATTTTATAACATGGATACAGAAGAAGCTGCTGCTGCAATTGGTGTAGATGATGAACGTTAGCATACTCTCATCATTCACCAAATAAATTGAAGTCATATTTCGCAATCTGCCAAGCATAATAATCCTCAACTCCCGTTTTATCTCCCTATGCTGTCCTGACACTGTTGGAAACGCAGATCATCGAATTCGTCAACAAAGGCAGGCAATACCCTGTCAGCCGCCACAAAATTTCCGGTCATTTTGGGATTATAGCTTATCTGGTATTTGCGTGGAGGCTCAATCAAAATGGTCTGAAATGAGCTTTGAAGCAGTGTGTTGTTGATACTGCTTTATGCGGGGCTGCCCTACGGCAGCCCCTTTAGCCATTTATCAATAATGGTCATATATTGCAGTACCTGCGGGGCGGAGGAGCGGTAGTTGAGCAGGAGAAAAGCGTGCATCGCGTCGGGGATCAGGAAAAGGTCACAACGGTTTCCGGTTTCCTGCATCCTGCGGCAGAATTCTTCCGTCTGCCCGGGATCCACCACGTTGTCCAGACCGCCCTGCATACAGAGGATGGGAGGGGTTATTTTTCGAATCTGGTGAATGGGTGAGAGCTCCTGTCTCTGTGAAAGCGTGTGGGCGGTAAAGCGCCAGCGTTCCAATGTACAGTCCAGAACCGGATTGGCCGCGACAATCGCGCAGATGTGGGGGAAATTCCGTAGGGCAAGCTCCAGGGCAAGATGGGCTCCGGCGGAATCCCCTATGAGGACAATCTGCCTTTTCGGGCAGCGCTCCAACAGAAATGACAGCGCGTCGGCGCAGTCGGCGATCAGGTCGTCCATCACGGTGGTTTCCCCAAAATCAATGGAACGGTAGGAGATGACCGCGCTTGTGTATCCTTTTATCGCGTAATATTGCGCCTGAAAATTCAAAAAGCCGCCATTCCAATGGCGTTCGCCCCTGTGGATGGCTTGCCAGGCTCCGCCGTGGATCATGAGAAAAAGCGGTGCGCTCTTCGAGGGCGGGTCATCTGCCTTGTCGTTTTCGCCAGAATAGATCCAGATCGGCAAGGGAGTATCTGAGACCGTTTTGTAAAAGCCCTGAAAATCCGGTTTCCTTGCCGTGATGATTTGGATGGAAAGATCGGTGATCAATGAATTCATCATTTTTTCTCCTTGTACTTCCATATTTGCCGTTGCCCCGCTTGTAGGGAATGGGATCGGTTCCAGAATACCGGAATATTCATCCGAAAGCAAGTGGCTGCAGGGAGAGTGGGTACAAGGCAGTATGGAAAGTCACAAAACGATACTGGATGAGAGCAGGCCTTTCATTGTATCATAGAAGAAAAGCAGAGGGAGAGTCGGCTTTTCACCACAAAAGGAAAGGATAAAATGATGAATTTGGATCACATGACACTTCGGGAGAAAGTTTTACAGACCTTTATTGTAACAATCAGGGAAATTAACCGGCACGGGGGACCGGAACGTTTTTTCCGGGATTATCCCGTAGGGGGAATGTATTTCCAGGAGTTAAAGCGTCCTTTGGGAGAAAACGAGGCAGAAATGGGGACGTCTACCAGTCTGGAGCAGGTGGAGCGATGCAGAAAGGCTGCTCCTTATCCGCTTTTGGTGTGTGCGGACTCTGCCCGGGCAAAGGGACAGGAGGTATTTCCGTCTACCCGGTCTTTGGGCGGCTCCTTGTGTCTGGAGGATGCATACAATTATGGCAGGATCGCCGGAGTACAGATGCGGGAAAATGGAATTGATTGGATTCTGCAGCCCAACACGGACTTGTATTATAATCGTTCCATGCCTTTTCTGGCCGCAACCTATGATCCGGTCATGAATGGGGAAATCTATGCCCGAGTGGTCGAGGGAATTCAGGAGCAGGGGATCTGCGCCACGGTAAAGCATTTCCCTGGTTTGGGTACTACGAATATCAATATGCACTTTGCGGCCGGACAAAATAACCTGGAATTTGAGGAATGGATGAATACCTATGGCCGCGGCTACCAACGGACCTTTGCGGCAGGGGTTTGTGCCGTGATGACCAGTCATATCACACTGAAAAGCTATGCGGCGGAGGGGGAAAGAGGGTTTGCGCCCATAGCGACTTACTCTTCGGCCTTGACGACGGGGCTTTTGAAGGAGCTGCTGGGCTTTGGCGGGGTGGTGGTGACGGATGCGCTGATCATGGGAGGAATGGCTGCGGGAGACCTGGTAGCCGAGACGGTGCAGGCTTTTCGGGCGGGGGCCGATATGCTTTTGTGGCCGCCCGTGGAAGCCGCGGACCGGATCGTATCTCTGATTGAAGAGGGTGAGATTCCCATGGAGCGGTTGGAGGACGCGTTGACACGAATCAGCAGGATGCGGCAGTTTCGGGAAAATGCAGCGGTCCCCGTGGCCGCGGACGTGGCCTTTATCAACCGTGTCGGGGAAGAGATCATCCGGCATGGAATCTGTTGTGTACGGAATGAGGCAGGACTTTTGCCATTGGGACCTCAGTATAAGAAAATTCTGTTAATCAATGCCTCGGAGTCGGAGGAAGACATCCTGCTTTTGCGGCAGGAATTTTCATCGCGGGGTTTTTTCGCGGAAATCGGGCGGGATATCTATGACGTGGAATCCCGGGTCTGTTGGCAGGATGAGATCGACCGGCTTCAGGAGCCGTATGACTTGGTAGTGTTCAGTGTGAATACTCCCTTGTCAGCCTCTTGGAGTGTACCGTTCATGCACATCTGGGCTTCTCATTTATTCCAAAAGAGTAAGAAACTGATCATCAACTACGGTTCTCCTTATTTCGCCGAGGATTATTTCCCGGAGGATCCCACCTTGATTCAGGTGAACAGCGCTCCCTCCCGGGCGGCAGTCAAGGCTGTTGTGGATGGGATCTTGGGCGAAATGGAGTTTGTGGGACGCCCCTGGAGGCGGGAGGAAGAGGAAAGGATGGAGAAAAGCTTAAGGAAATGACGACAATTTTCGATATGGACAATCCGTTCTGGAGTACCATTAACAAAATCATCGATTTGGTATGTTTAAGTCTGCTTTGGGCTTTGTGCTGTCTGCCTGTAGTGACGGCGGGTCCGGCCTGTGCGGCCCTATATTACGCGGTTGTCAAGGCGGTCCGCAGACAGCGCAGTTACAGCGGAAGGGAATTCTGGAGGGCTTTTAGGACCAATTTGAAAAAAGGTTCCCTGATCCATCTGGTATGGCTCATCTTAGGCTTAATGATGCTGGCTTCGGATGTCCCTGTGCTTTTCGCGCTGCTGGCGGAGGGAAGAAGCCAAAATATTCCTTTTTTATTGTTTTTAGGCTTAAAAATTCTTTTTCTGCTGGGTATTTTCTGCTGGATCTATCCCCTTTTGTCACGGTATGAAGAAAAGGCCTGGAAGCTGGGAGAGGCCGCGCTTTATCTGATGCTGCGCTATTTCCCAAGGACTCTAATGGCGACTTTTCTTCTGGCCGCGTCCATGGCGATGCTTTGGATCGAACCGCTCTTGCTGGCATTCGTGCCTGGCGCGGCGGCGCTGTTGCTTTCGTTTCTTTTAGAACCCGTTCTGCGTCAAATTTGTAAGGAACGTCCGAAAGAGGGGGAGGACGCCTGGTATCTGGAATCATAAGAGGGATCTTTTCTTATTGCATAATGGGGAAACGGAAAGTGACCGTGGAACCCTCTCCCTCAGCACTTTCAACCTCCGTGCGGAAGGCTTCTCCATACAACAGGCTCATCCGGGTGGCGACGTTTTTAATTCCGATGTTTTTCTTCATGGGAGAATCCATTTTCAAGTATTCCCGCAGTTTGCGTAGAGTTTCTTCCGACATACCGACGCCATTGTCCTTTACGGCGGCAATACAGTCGCTCCCTTCCTTTCGGCAAGTGATAAGGAGGGAGCTGTTTTCGTCCATTTTTTCCGCCAGACCGTGGAAAACCGCGTTTTCAATGACCGGTTGGATAAAGAGCTTGGGAACCTTGGCGGAGAGCACTTCTTCATCGATATCATAGGCCACATACAGTTTTTCCCCATATCGTTCTTTGAGAATATCCACATACATTTTGGTAAATTGCAGTTCCGTTTTCAGGCTCACCAGATCGGTGGATTCAAAGGCATAGCGCATCAGTCTGCTTAATTCCAGCGTCAGGTGCGGAATCCGATGGTCGTATCCCAGGGCCTCGCTTTCCTGGATGTGAATCATATTCAGTGTGTTAAATAAAAAGTGGGGGTTGATCTGTGACTGGAGCGCCAGAATTTTGGTCTGGTTCAGGACGTTCAAACGCAGACTCAGTTCCTGAGTAAGGTCCTGATTTTTTTGAATATAACTGGTGATCTGGTCAGCCAGATAGCCGATTTCCGCGTCGTTGTACAGCTCCGAAGAAAACGTTTCTTCCGGGTTCTGGATCAGCTGCAGCAGATTCTGGATAGGCTTTACCGAGCGCATACTGAGTAGAAAGGATAATAGGAAAACCGCGCAGAAAAGGGAACAGAACAGCGCTACAAAAAGGGCCCTGGTAAGAGAGAGCTGAGAAGCGTACTCCAGCAGATAGGTAACCGTTACATAGTACCAGGGATAGAGGGAGGAGGGAATCTGGGAGTAGGTATAGGGCTTTGAAGATTGATTGACCAATAAAGTAAAGGCCTCTTCCTGGGAAACAAAATGGGAGAGCTCCGGGATCAGGGATAGAGGCTCCGTCAATTCCCTTTGTCTGGAACGATAGAGAATTTCTTCCTCCGCCGAGATCAGGTAAATTTCCTGATAAGGGTCGCTTTGAATTTCTTCCAGCTGGGGCAGAAGCTCCAGGTTCAGATTGATCACAATGGCCGCGTGATATCCATTGACCAATAGAGGCTTCATAACGCACAGAACGAAAGGAAAGGAGTTATTTTTGGCGCGAAAGAAGATTTGAAACGCTTCTTCCGTTTCGTCAAGCATGTCGAGCCAGTTGGTGTCTGTAAAATGGGATGCGGAAGTTCTTTCCGTCGTGGTCAATATGACATCGGAGTATTCGGAATACAGATAAATGGAGTCGATATAAGGGAAACCATTGACATAAGATTTCAGAATTTCCTGGATGGTGCTATAGAAGCTGCTGTCATATATGGATTCCGGGTTGCGATAAGAGAAAAGGGCGTTCACCATGGCGTTGGTATCCAGCGTGGCGGCGATGTAGCGCATATCCCGCAGTTGGTTGTCCACAGCCTGTGAGGTTTCCTCCAACTGGTACTGGCTGGAAGCTGTGGATTCCTTTTCCAGAATACTGCGTGATTGTGAGAAAATCACCAGGGAAAAAACGGAAAACAAAATGCTTTGGATGACCATCAGGCAGATAAAGTTTTTCAGAAAAATCTTGCTCTTTAACAGTCTTTTTGTCAGGGCGGACAGATTAGTCTTCATCCGGATCGCGCTCCTCCATTTTCAGAATTTGTCTTCGGTAATCCGTGGGATTATAGCCGCTGTATTGTCGGAAATTAATAAAGAAGCGATTGCGGCTTTGATAGCCCACTTTTTTCGCGATGTCTCCTACTTTCATGTGGCTTTTCAGCAGTTCCGCGGCTTTTTGCATACGAATGGTGGTCAGGTAGTCAATAAAGTTCAGACCGGTCTTTTGTTTGAAAAAACGGCTGAAATAAGCGGAGGAAAGGAAAACCGCGTCCGCCACGTCCTCTCTGGTCAGATCTTCG
Source organism: uncultured Acetatifactor sp. (assembly GCA_947625255.1). GTDB lineage: Bacteria > Bacillota > Clostridia > Lachnospirales > Lachnospiraceae > Acetatifactor. The sequence goes on from CANQNT010000001.1 coordinate 106,104, forward strand.
GCATAGTGGGACTGAATATAGGACATGGCTTTTTGGATAATGATATCATCATTGGAAGGCGGTTCTCCGGAATGGAGCGCGGCGGCTTCCTTTTTCCCGGGAAAGTTTCCCAACTCCAGAATGTCCGAAAAGCTGGTTTGAATTTGGATGGAGCAGCCAAAATGCAGGACATGATACATCACGCTTTCCAGCATCTGGGGTGAAAAAGAAGGGATTTCTTCCCTGGAAAGAATGACAAAATGATATTGCATGCCAGACCGGAACAGATGATAGATCTGGTTCCCCGTGAGCGCCATACGCAGCCCGTTTAGGAGCGCCACCGCCAGCTTTTCCCGTTCATATTTCCACTGTGCCAGCGTTTCCTCTTTGTCCAGGGTGACAATCAAAATGCAGCCCTTGTAATCAGAGGGGGAACCGGTCAGGGACAAAGCGGAAAAGCGTTGTTCCGCCTCCTCCTTCTGACCGAGAGTTCCGCCCAGCAGATCGGTGAAAAATAACTGAATATCCTCTTCCTGGTAATCGCTTTCCGCTTGAAGGGTATCGAGACGCTTTTGAATTTGTCCAAGTTCATGGCTCAGCTCGGCAAAATCCAGGGGCTTCAGCAAATAGGAGGAAACGCCGTAGCTGATGGCTCGTTTTGCATACTCAAACTCACTATAGCCGCTGATGATCATCAGAAAAATACCCGGATACCGCTCTGAAACGCACTTGGCCAACTCCAGACCGTCCATTCCGGGCATACGGATATCGGTGATGATGACATTGACCATATGATCCTGAAGATAGTTCAAAACATCGGTACCGTTGGAAAACACGCCGGCAACGGTCAGTTCAGGGTGTTTTTTCTGGATATAACCGCTGATCGCCATTCTGGTAATGGCCTCGTCATCCGCTATAATAAGGGAATACATACGGGATTCCTCCTTTTTGAGATGGTTGATTGTATTAAGTTTACTATAAGCCGGAAAGTTTTGCAATCGGGCTGGGCATAAAGCGTTACTGATCGCATAAAAGGGTACAAACGCCGCTCGGACGCGGTTTTTAAAATACAAAACGATACGGAAAGTCATAAAACGTCACTGGATGAAAATATGCCTCCTCGTTATACTATAACCACAAGGAGATGAGAATATGAAACCCACGAAAACAAATGCTTACAGCATGGTCAGACGCAGGGAGAACTTTCATTTGAATTTAATGGTTCTTCCGGGCGCGGTATTATTCCTGATTTTTAATTATCTTCCGATGCTGGGAATTGTGATCGCGTTTAAGGATTATAACCCCAATCTGGGAATTCTGGGGAGTAAATGGAACGGGTTCGAGAATTTTGAGTTCTTTTTTACCTCCCAGGAAGCGGTAAGGGTCATCGGCAACACCGTTATGTACAGCCTGATTTTCCTGTTGGTGGATCTGGTCGCCGGGGTGGGGCTGGCGCTGATGTTCTATAACCTGCGATCGAAGAAAGCGCTGAAGTTTTATAATACCGTGGTGATTCTGCCTCGTTTCCTGTCGGCGGTCATTATCGCATTTATCGTCTATATCATACTAAATCCCTCTTACGGAGTCGCCAACCACATTTTAGCCTTGTTTGGAATTCCCAAGGTGCAGTGGTACATGAAGGCCTCTTACTGGCCGGCTATCCTGACCATCACCCATGTTTGGCAGACCGTTGGTATGAACAGCATCATTTATTACGCGTCTCTGATGGGGCTGGATGAGGAATTGATCGAGGCGGCGGCCCTGGATGGCGCCAACAAGTGGCAGCAGACGATTTATGTGGTGATCCCGCATCTGATTCCGGTCATGGTGATCACTACCATTCTTGCCATCGGGCACTTGTTTTCCGGAGACTTCGGATTGTTCTATCAGGTACCCAAGGATGTGGGAATCTTGTACTCCACCACGGATATCATCAATACCTATACATTCCGGGCACTTCGAAACGGCGCTTTGGAGAAATCAACCGCAGTTGGGCTGTTCCAGTCCCTGACCGGTCTGGTCCTGGTGCTGGGTACGAATTGGATCGTACGCAGGATCAGCCCGGAAAACAGCTTATTCTGAGGAGGTGTCGAGCGGTGAAAAAGCATAAAATCCAGATGGGCCAGGTGGTGTTACATAGTTTGTTTCTGATCATGGTGGTCCTTTATATCGTCCCTTTCCTCATGGTGGTTTCCATTTCCTTTTCCAATGAGACCTCTCTGGTACGGGATGGCTACCACCTGATCCCCAAGGTGTTTTCCCTGGAGGCGTATCGGCTGGTCTTCAGTGATCCGACCCAGGTGTTGAATTCCTATCGGACCACGATTCTCTTCACGGCCATTTCCACCTTTTTGGCAGTGCTGATCATGGGAATCATGGCCTACCCCTTGTCCAGGCCCAATTACCGACTGAAAGGTCCCGTGTCCTTTATGGTGCTGTTCACCATGCTGTTCAGCGGCGGCATGGTTCCCTCTTACCTGTTGATCGTGAAGTACCTGCACCTTAACAATACCATATGGGTTTACATTCTGCCGGGACTGGTTTCCGCCTATAATCTGATCATCATCAGGACAAATTATAAAAGCCTGCCGGCAGAATTGATCGAGGCGGCCAAGATCGATGGGGCCGGAGAGTTGTACATTTGCTTTAAAATCGTGATGCCGTTGTGCAAACCGGTTTTGGCCAGTATCGGATTCTTGTTTCTGGTCAATAAATGGAACGACTGGAACACCTCTCTGCTTTATATTACCAAGCCGGAATTGTATTCCCTGCAATATCTGCTTCAGAGAATTTTGAATGAAGCGGAGTATCTGAAGCAGTTGGCGGAGACCGGAGAACTGATGGGCAATGAAGTGTTTCCTTCCGAAAGCTTCCGCTATGCCATGGCGATGGTGGCGGCCGGACCGGTGTTGTGCGTATTCCCGTTTTTCCAGAAGTATTTTGCCAAGGGCATGACTTTGGGGGGAGTGAAAGGCTGACGACAGACTCCCTGAAAGAGACTCATAAGAGTAAAATTCACATATTAAAAGAAAAGGAGAAGAAACATGAAAAGAATGAAAAAATGGATGGCATTAGGACTGTCTCTGACAATGCTGGCAGGACTGACTGCCTGCGGCGGAAATACGGAAAGCTCCACTTCCCCGGAATCCTCCTCCGCGGATCAGACACAAGCCCAACAACCAAGCAGCCAGCCGGAGAGTACGCAGCAGGCTGCGGATGATGAGCCGGTTACTCTGGAGTGGTGGTATCGCGGCAACGGGATGCAGAAGGATACGGAAATGGTGGAGGAAGCGTTCAATGAACTGCTGAAAACCTATCCCGGCATGGAAAATGTTACGGTCAACCTGAATTGTTACACCAATTCTGACTATAAGAACGCCGTGATATTGGCACAATCCGCTGATCAGCAGATCGACATACTGAACACGGTAATGCTGAACTTTGCTGAAGAAGTGGAAAAGGGCACGTTCCTGCCGCTGGATGATTATCTGAGCCAGAACAGCGCTTTAAAGGACGAACTTCCTGAATGGCTGTGGGAGCTGGGCGCCATCGATGGCACTACCTATATTGTCCCGAATTACCAGAGAGCCGCGAACATGATGTACTTCATTACGCCGAAAGAGTATATGGACAAGTATGGTGATATCGATGCCATGAGAACCGCGTTCCAGAAGAAGGACAGAGACATTGAAGAAATCGCCGAGATTCTGGAGAACTATTGTGCGGCCGTCCAGGCGGGAGAGGGACCTGCCAAGTATATGCCCGGTCTCGGAACCCTTTATACCTCCCAGTATGGCTTTACTGATCGGTACGATGTGTTGAACGGTCAGTTTATCAAATCCGTAGGCAGTGACAAGGTGGAACATCTGCTGATGACGGATGATGCGGTCAGGGCTTATGAGATTTCCGCGGACTGGTATCAAAAGGGGTATATCCATCCCGATATTTTAACCATCACGGCCAAGGATTTTGAAGGCGCCAATATGATGAACGATGTATCCTATATTTTCTGCATGAACAATCAGGCAGGGGATGAGGAGACCATTTCCAGGTATTACAGCGAAACATATGGTTTTGATGTTTACGCAATTCCTATTTTCACGGAATATTACATTACCAATACCTGGGCCGCAGGCGGCAACGGCATTACTGCCAAGTGCGAGCATCCGGACAAGGCGCTGCGTCTTATCGAACTGATGACCACGGAAGAAGGCAAAGATCTCTACAATATGATGGTATACGGCCTGGAAGGCGTCCATTACGAGAAGATTGACGATACGCATATCAAAACCTTGGAATATGACGGTACGCAGGGCAGCGTGGACACCTCCTATGCGGGAATTAAGTGGATTATCGGAAACACATTCCATGCTTATCTGAACCAGGGCTGTAAGGACGGCGAGAACGAACTGGCATTGGAAATCAACGAGAGCCCGAACAATGTCGTTTCCGATCTGATGGGCTTTTCCGCAAAGGTGGAAAACGTGGCGACCCAGATCGAGCAGACCACGGCTGTTACGTCGGAATATTCCTCCGCACTGCAGTCCGGCGCCATGGGAGCTGATTGGAAGGCTTTCTATGACGAATATGTGACCAAGATGCAGAACGCGGGTGTAGATAAGATTCTGACCGAGCTGCAGTCCCAGGTGGACGCGTTTAAGGCCAACTGATGGATCTTCATTATTTATACAAAATGAATGCAGCGCTTTATGCGCTGTCCTGTGCAAACACGGAGGCTGCCGCAGATGCGTGGCAGCCTCCCTTTGATAAGGAGGGAAAGAATGGAAAGGACAGAGCTGATACGGCAATGTATGGAACCGCTGAAAAATGCTTTTGACGAAAAAGAAAGCATGATCGTGGAGGATTTTAAGCATTGGGCGGGAGGATATCACACCAGGAGGACGGGCAGGACCCATGTGGTCCGCAGCACGGCCGATTATGCGGCGGCGGTTTTGATTTTGGAAATTTCCGAGCAATATCCCCAGGCTTTTCGGGCGCTGGAGAAAATTTGCCTGCTCCAGGATACCAGGGAAGAAAGCCGGACCTTTGGATTGTGGCCCTATTATCTTGAGGAAGACCTCGGTCAGATGCTGGCTCCCGACTATAACTGGTCGGACTTTATCGGAAAGGATCTGATTGGGGTCTGCCTTTTGCGGGGGGAGCTTCTTCCGACAAAGCTTCGGGAAAAGCTTTTCCGTGCGATCCGCAGCGCCATGCAGTGCAGTATCCGCAGGAATGTGGCGGCCGATTATACCAATATCAGCATTATGGGGAGTATGACTCTGATTTCCGCGGGGGAGCTTCTGCGGGATGAGAAATTGTTTGGGATAGGAAAGAAACGTCTGAAAAAGCTGTCCGAGTATACCAAGTATAACGGATCATTCAGCGAATATAACAGTTCTGCTTATTTGCTGGTGGCCATGAACGAGATTATGCGGATGCTGGTCTTTTTCCGGGATGAGGAATGCCGCAAAATGGCGGAGGAGCTGAACGATACGCTTTGGGAAATGCTGTCCACCCATTATAACCTTGCTCTGGGACAGTTGACACCGCCTCAGGCCAGGGCATACCGAAATTTGGAGAACGGATCGTTGGCCTGGGCGATCTGGCAGGGAACGGGAGGCAGGTTCGGAAAAGACGCGACGGAAGAAATGGTGAAGAATGGGGCCGTTTCCTTGGAATCCCTGTGCTTCCCGCCCAAATGTCCTGAGAAAATGTTGCCCTATTTTGAAGAAAAAACCAGGTTCCTGCAAAAGACCTATTATCGGAAAAACCAGATCCGCTCCATAGGGGAGGATGTGACGATCATCCGGGAGCTGGACAGCCCGGACCTGACGGCCTTTTCCTATCAGGAGGAATATTTTTCCATGGGTGCTTTTTCCTTTTGCGACACCTGGAATCAGAGGCGGAATTGCATGGTACTCTGGGACCGTCTGCACCCCAAATATTTTCGGCTGCGCTGCGTCAATGGGGACTATGATTTTTGTTCCGGTGTCGTGTGGGCTGTCCAGGACCATCAAAGAATTCTGGGACATTTGGGACTGGTCACGGACAGAGGAAGCTTTCATTATATTCTGGATCGAGAGAAAACCGGACGGTATCAAACGGATGCCCTTTATTTCGTATTCGAGCTGGGAGGAGACACCGGGGATCTGAAGATTCAGCGGCAGGGAGATTCCTTTGTTATTCAGGACGGTTCCATGCGGATCGTGCTTCAGATTGCCCAATGGATTTTTGACGGTCAAGAGAGGGAGGCGGAACTCTCCGCAGATGGAAAATCCGTGCTTTTGCCCGGCTATCATGGCGAGTCGAAATGGCTGGACACTACAAGACTGGGGGATACGGCAGGCGTCTTTACCTTGACGGCGGAATATGAAAAGCCGGAAGTCGGAGCGCCGGAAACCTCAGCGCCGGAAACCTCAGAGGAGGCGGTGGCTGTCAGAAAGCTGTCCGGAGGAAAGCTGTCCAGCCATTGGAGAGGGCTTGGGGTGGAATCCTGGCGCTGTGCGGTTCCCTACAGACGGGCCTTGGGTCTGGACGCGCCTGACAGGGTTGAAATGGAGAAAAAGCTGCAGGCCATTCTGGACCGGATGAAGCGGTTGGAAACGGACGGAAGTGTCAGGGAGAGCTGCCCCATCAGCATCATTTCCATGGATGCCTGGGAGTGGCCGCAAGGGGTGGCGCTGTTCGCCATGTATCAGTATTACCGGGAGAGCGGAGATGTAAGTATTCTGGAATACTTAAAGGAATGGTATGCAAAACAGATTTCCCGCGGCCTTCCGGAGCAGAATATCAATACGACTTGTCCCATGCTGACTTTGGCGTGTCTGTATGAGGAAACGGGAGATACTGCTTATCTTCCGGTGCTGGAGCAGTGGGGCAGAGGTGTGATGGAGGAATTGCCAAGAACCCCTGAGGGAGGTCTGCAGCATATTGTGAGCGGGGTCCGCAACGATGGACAGTTATGGGACGACACACTGTATATGACGGTCCTTTTCCTGGCAAAGCTGGGTCAGGTGTTGAAGCGGGATGATTATATTCAGGAAAGCATCCGGCAGTTCATGATTCATTTAAAATACCTGACGGACAGTTTTACGGGACTCTTTTTCCATGGCTGGAGTTTTCGGGGGAGACATCACTTTGCCGACGCTCTCTGGGGACGGGGAAATGCCTGGTATACCGCGGGGCTGGTGGATTATCTGGAATTTCTGGAGGGCAACGATGGGATTCGCAAGGTTTTAATCGGCGCGCTGCAAACCCAGGTGGAGGCGTTGGAAGGGCTGCAGGATGAAAGCGGTCTTTGGCACACTCTTTTAAATGATTCCGATTCTTATCTGGAAACCTCCGCATCCTGCGCATTTGCCTATGGGATCCTGAAAGCGGTGAGACTGGGCTATCTTCCCGCCAGATTCGTCCTGGTGGGAGAAAAGGCGTTAAAGGGAGTTCTTGCCAAAATCAGGGAGGACGGAACCGTGGAGGGGGTGTCTTACGGTACTCCGGTTTTCCAGACCCTGCAGGAATATCGGGAGGTTCCGATCTGTCCTATGCCATACGGCCAGTCCATGGCCTTGATGCTTTTGGTGGAAGCACTGAAAGCGTAGGAGAGAAGGAGGATGGGATGAGCGACATTTCAATAAAACATTGGGGTGAAAGCATTCAGGAAGCCATCGATCGATGTCGGGCTTCTGGGGGAGGCAGAGTGGTTCTGGAAGCCGGAGTTTACATCAGCGGAACCATTCGGCTGAAAAGCCATGTAACCTTGTATCTGGAACGGGGAGCATTGCTCCTGGGCAGCGACCGTATCGAGGATTATCCGGAAAATGAGACCTGTTTCACGGACGCCGTGGGGCATAGGAGGGGGAAAGCCCTGTTGTATGCTTATGACGCGGAAGAGATCGGAATCGCGGGAGAAGGAGTGATTGATGGCCGAGGAGGCGTGTTCGGCCCGGAGCATCCCGCTCATCTGGAGAGACCTTTTCTGGTACGGCTGTGCGGCTGCAGGCAGGTGCGGATTCAGGGCATTTGCCTGAGGCAGTCGGCGGCATGGGGGCTTCATATGCAGGCTTGTACCGGAGTGAGGGTAGAGGGAGTACAGATCATAAACCGTTGTAACGCCAATAACGACGGAATCGATATCGACAGCTGCAGCAAGGTGGAAATATCCCGCTGTATCATCGACAGCGGGGATGATGCTCTTTGTCTGAAGACAACGTCACAGAACCCATGTGAAGAGATTCATATCAGTGACTGCGTTGTGACCAGCGACTGGGCGGCGTTGAAGATCGGGACGGAATCGGCCGGAGATTTCCGCGGGATTGAGGCGGAGCGCTGTATATTCTATGATGTCAGGGGATGCGGCATCAAGGTGGTGCCTGTGGACGGCGGAACGGTCAGCGGACTTTCCATTCACGATATCGAGATGCGAAACTGTACTGGTCCGATTTTTTTCAGCACGGGACGGCGGCTTCGTGATTATTATGGAGAAAAGAGGACAAGTCCCGGACAGATCCGCCATGTGATTCTGAAACGGATCAAGGCACAGGTGGTGAGCGCCAGGGGCGGCTTTTATCAGGGAAAGCCCTGGGGCAATGCCAAAGGCTGCGTGGTTTTTTCCGGGCTGGAAGAGCTTCCCATAGAGGATTTGCGGATTCAGGACTGTGAGATAGAGCTGCCGGGAGGAGTTTATGAGGCGTATGACGGGCCGGTGCCCCAGATGGGGGAACAATACCCGGAATTCCATCTTTTCGATCCGCTGCCTTGTTGGGGGCTGTATTTGCGTCATGTAAGGCGATTATCTCTGCGAAATGTGCGGTTGACAAAACGGGGAGAGGATGTCCGCCCCATGAGGAAAGAGGAGGATGTGACGGATGTATCAGAAGGATGATCCGGAACTGTTTTATCGGTTTGAGGATGAAAATAAAGAAGTGCGTATTTTGCGGTACGACCTGCCGACACCCTGGATGAATTATCTGTCCAATGGAAGTTTTACCACCATGATTTCCCATGCGGGAGGCGGGGTGGCCTTTTACCGCTCTCCCCAGATTTTCCGTATCAATCACTATCGGTTTTTCCACCTTCCTACGGACAGGAGCGGCTTTTATATCTATATCAGGGATGGAGAGAAACTGTGGTGCCCTACCAGCCAGCCTTTGAGGGAGGCGCCGGATCAGTGGAACGCGTTTCATGGATTGGGCTATACCAGATTCGAGGCCCAAAGGAACGGATTGCGGGCCACGGCCACCTATTTTGTAGGGAAAGGGGAGGACGCGCTGATCTGGAATCTAAAGTTATCCAGTGATCGGGAAAGAGAGGTTGTGTTAGTCCCTTTTGTGGAGCTGGGGATGATGGAATTCCAGAGGGAACTGCAGTGGCAGTGTTACAATAAACACCAGCTGGAGGTTTCCTGGATGGAAAAGGAGGAGGCGCTGGTGTACCGGTACGGTGTGGAAAATCAGCCGAGACCGAAGCTTACGCCGTTGGTGTACTTTGGGGCGGATGTTCCCGTGTCAGGCTTCGAGGGGGATCGGGATGAATTCATCGGACCCTACCGCAGCGAGGAAAATCCGATCGCTCTGGAGAGAATAGGCCTGGGGCGGGAGGATGGGCCGGATCGGGAGAAAGATTTGGGGAATTCCCTCCTGAAAGGCGGGGATCCCTGCTTTGCCTTGGAACTTAAGGTGCATCTGCGGAAAGGGCAGGAGCGGGAAATCAATATTTTTCTGGGTACCGCCCATGACAAGGATCAGATCAGGAAGAGCCTGAGCCGCTTGAGAAAGAAAGGCTTCGTTCAGGCCCAGTACGAGGAATTAGGGCGCGGCTGGCTGGATTACCTGGCCCGTTTTCAGTGCCGGGTTCCCGACCATGAGACGGAGCGCATGGTAAACTGCTGGAATCCTTATCAGGCCCATCGGAACTTCCTGTTTTCCAGAAACCTGTCCTATTACGCGACGGGGACTTTCCGGGGGGTGGGCTACCGGGACACGGCCCAGGATGTATTGGCGATCATCCCTTTTGCGGCCGATGCGGCCCGGGAGAAATTAAGATTGTTGCTGTCCCAGCAGTATCGGGACGGGCATGTGAACCATTACTTTTTCCCGGTGGAAGGCTTCGAACCGGTGACCACGATCCATTCGGATGACCATCTGTGGACCATTCTGGCGGTATGGAGTCTGGTCACGGAGGAGGGAAGCAGCGCCTTTTTAAGGGAGAAAGCTCCTTATTATGACGGGGGAGAGGATACGGTTTACCGTCACCTTAAGCAGGCGTTGTCCTTTACGGCGGGTCACCTGGGGAAGCATGGATTTCCGCTGATGCTCCGGTCGGATTGGAACGACGCTCTGTTCCGAGTCTGCAGGGAAGGAAAGGGAGAAAGCATCTGGACGGCCATGCAGCTGGGACTGGTACTTCGAAAGATGGAAGAACTGGCGGAATTGATGGAGGATCCGGAAACGGCGGATTGGTGCCGCTGTTTTTATGCGCGGCAAAAAGAGCTGGTCAATACGCTGGGATGGGACGGAGCGTGGTATCGGCGGGCAATTATGGATAACGGAGAATTCGTGGGCAGAGCGGACTGTGAAGAGGCGCGGATTTGGCTGAACGCCCAGACTTGGGCCGTATTGTCCGGTATGGGAGAGGCGGACAAGGTCGCTTCCGCCATGGAAGAGGTTCACCGTCTCCTGAATACCCCTCTGGGAATCAAAAAAATCCATCCGCCCATCGTCAAGTTTCCCAATCCGAAAGAACCGCTCACCAATTATTATCCCGGGACAGGAGAAAACGGTTCCGTTTTCTGCCATGCCAATACCTGGGCGGTGATTGCGGAATGTCTCCTGGGACATGGTGACAGGGCTTACGAGTATTATCATCAGTTGATCCCGGCGGTCGCCATGAAAAAGGCGGGTCTGTGGAGATATAAGGCTGAGCCTTATGTTTATTCCTCCAATATTTTCGGTCCGGACAGTCTGCACTTCGGTCTGGCCAATGTATCCTGGCTGACCGGCACGGCGGCATGGATGTATCTGGCGGTGACACAGTATATCCTGGGCGTCAGGGCGGAATATGAAGGACTGCGGATTTGCCCATGTCTGCCGGAAGCGTGGGACGAAGTCTCTGTAACCAGAAGGTTCCGTGAGGCGGAGTATCGGATTACCTTGCGGAAAGGAAAGGCGGCAGCCCTGTCGGTGAACGGAGAAAGGCTGTCCGGTGACCGGATTCCTTATGCAAAATACGGAAAGGGAGTCTGGAACGTGGAAGTGACATATCTTTCCCAAAAATGATTATCGATCGCGGGGAATGCGGCCTTGCAGGAAATGGGCACAGAAGCCCGTAAAGCACCCGGTCAGGATTCCGCTTAAGAGGAGAAAGGGCAGATAAGCCAGAATTCCGATGGTTTTGGTGAGGAAGAGGGCAACGGCAATCTGTCCCAGGTTGTGGCCGATACCGCCCAGGATGCTGGTAATCACAATTTCCTTTTTACGCAGAAAGTGATGGAAAAGGGCCATAAGAAAAAGGCTGACAATTCCCCCGGTCAGGCTGTAGAGCAGACTGAGAGCCTGACCAAAGAGGAGGGCGGAGAGCAGGATCCGGGCCAGCAGCACCAGGATGGCGTCCCGCAGGGAAAAGTCCCGCAGCAAAACCAGAGTGACAATGTTAGCCAGTCCCAGCTTGATGCCGGGAATCGGTACCAGGGGAGGAATGGCGCATTCCACTCCGTAAATGATCAGGGACATGGTTGTAAAGAGGCCTAGAGTGGCCAGTTTTTTGGGGCTCATGGGCCTCCTTTCCGCGTCCGGGGCGGCTATCTGACCACCGCGTCCGGGACCTCTGTATCAATTTGGTCTGTATTGTCGGTTCGAAGCTGTATCACGAGGCGGTGCGGCAGACAGGTGATGGGCAATAGGGATGTATGAATATAACCTTGCCGCACACAGATTCGGTCAGGACAGTCTGCTTCCCTGATCCCGATTTCGCCGGGGCGGACTTCCACCAGATTGCTTCCGCCGCCCGGGGCATTTACGGAAAAGGTGTAGCTTTCCGTCACCGCCGTCAGATTGATGCTGGTAAGCAAGGCGCCGTCCTGATAAAGATCCGCAATTAAGACTTTTCCGTCGTTTTTCGTAAAAAAGCCAAAGGCGCGGATGAAAATCGCGGCAAGGCTTCCCGCGGCTAAAAGAAAGATCAATAGAAGCAGTCTTCCGGCTGTTTTGGATCGATTCCTGAACACGTCTCACATCCTCCATAATCATCTCGCGTGAATGCTTGAACTTCACAATTATTATATCAAACAACCACCCCCGGGCGCAACCTGGGGATGACATTATTTTTCATCATGGTTCCCCGTTTCTCTTGAAGACGATATTGTTATCACTTGAATATTCTTCCACATCATGCTAAAATAAGTTCATGCGTTACTGTTTAGTTGGGGGTTATGGAACTGTCCGGGTGTCCTTTGGCAGGGCCGCCAGTAACGGTCTTGCGCAGTAACGGTCTTGCGTTGAAATCAGTCAGAAAGGCGATGACAGAATGGCGGGCGTACTTAAGAGGAAAGGACCGAGGCATGAAGCTTCCAAGATCGATTTGACAGAGGGGTCGATCGCAAAAGGTCTTTTATCCTTTGCCATACCGATGTTTTTAGGTCAGCTGCTGCAGCAGTTTTACAATATGGCGGATGCCTGGGTGGTAGGGAATTTCGCGGACAATGACGCGTTTGCGGCGGTCAGCTCCGCGGGAAATCTGATTTTCCTGATCACGGGCTTTTTTAACGGGATTGCCGTGGGCGGCGGTGTGATCATTTCCCGATATTTCGGGGCACGGGACAAGGAAAGCGTGTCACGGGCGATCCATACGAATGTGTTGATGGGGCTGATCGCATCCCTGATCGCCACCGTGGTGGGCTTGCTGTTGGTTCCCACGCTGTTGGTCTGGATGAACACGCCGGAAAGCGTGCTGCCCAATTCCCTCGTTTATTTTCGGATTTATTTTGGCGGTGTGACCACCGTGATCATGTATAACATATTCATGTCCATCATGCGTGCTCTGGGAGACAGCCTGCATCCGCTATATTACCTGATTTTATCGTCTCTGACAAATGTGGCGCTGGATCTGGTGTTCGTGGCGGGGTTCCACTGGGGCGTGGGAGGAGCCGCCGTGGCGACGGTGATTTCCCAGGGACTGAGCGCGGTGCTTTGTCTGATCCGGATGTGCGGGGAAAAAGGGGATATGAGGCTGGAATGGCGGAAAATCCGTTTTTATCCCGATTTGATGAAAGAAGTTTTATATCAGGGGCTACCGACCGGGCTGCAGGGTTCGGTGATCAGCATCGGCAATATCGTCGTGCAGTCCAACATCAATTCCTTTGGCGCTTTTGCCATGTCGGGACAAGGCGCGTATGCCAAGGTGGAAGGCTTTGCCTTTTTGCCCATCACTTGTATGTCTATGGCAATCCCTACTTTTATCAGCCAGAACCTGGGGGCCAGGAAGTATAAGCGGGCGAAGCAGGGCGCCGTTTTCGGCGTGGGCTTTGGCGTGGTATTGGCGGAGCTCATCGGCGTGGTGATTTATTTTGCCGCCCCTTATGCACTTCGAATTTTTGTCAAGGACGGGGAAGCGATTTCCTACGGACTGATTCATGCGCATGTGACGGTGTTGTTCTATTTTCTGCTGGCGTTTTCCCATTGCGCCGCCGGCGTGCTCAGGGGCTGCGGCAAGGCCGTGGTGCCCATGATCACCATGCTGCTTTTCTGGTGCGGCGTGAGAATCTGCTATGTGACGATCGCGCTGAAGCTGGTGCCGGTTTACCAGATGATCGCCTGGGCTTATCCCCTGACCTGGGCCTGCAGTTCGGTAGTGTTTCTCGTGTTTTTGCTCCGTTCGGACTGGACGCACGGAATGGAGCAGAAGAACGCGGTCTGAGCGGGAAAGGCGGTGCCGGAGCGACGGAACGGCGCTGAGGACATGGACGTATGGGCCGAAAAAAAAGAAGAGAGGAAGAAAAGGATGGAACAAGGGCAGAACGGGTATCTTTTTGTGAATGACGAGATTTTGCAAAAAGTGGATGACAAGATGCCTCCGGAGGAGGAGCTTGACGATCTGGCTGATTTCTTTAAAATATTTGGAGATGCTACCAGACTGAAAATTTTATATGTGCTGCTTTGCTCGGAAATGTGTGTATTGGATATTGCCAAGATCCTGGACGTATCCCAGTCTGCCGTATCCCATCAGCTTCGGATTCTTAAGCAGATGGATCTGGTGAAGAATCGCAGAGACGGAAAGACGATATTTTATTCTCTGGCGGATTCCCATATTGTGACGATTTTAAGCCAGGGACTTGATCATATCGAGGAATAATAGACCTTGCCAGGGGCGATTTGTACTTTCTGCCGAGGAGAAAACGCTCATGGGAAAAGCTAGAAGAAACCGGAACGGATTGTCGCGGTTTCAGGTACAAAAAGGAGCGGGATATATGGATTTACTGGAGTTAAGAGATAAAATAGATGACATCGACGCGCGGATTGTGGCGCTGTATGAGCAGCGGATGGACGTTTGCAGACAGGTGGCGGAATATAAGATTGAGACGGGGAAAAAAGTATTCGACAGACAACGGGAGGCGGAAAAGATCGCCCGGGTGAAATCCATGACCCACAGCGAGTTTAACAGTCATGGAATCGAAGAGTTGTTTGAGCAGATTATGTCCATGAGCCGCAAGCTGCAGTATCAGCTGTTGGCGGAGCACGGCAGCGTGGGACGGCTTCCTTTTATCGGCGTGGACGAGCTGGAAACTCACAAGGCGCGGGTCGTGTTCCAGGGTGCGGAAGGCGCTTATTCCCAGGCGGCCATGACGAAATATTTCGGGGATCAGGTAAACAACTTCCATGTGGACACCTTTCGGGAGGCCATGAGCGCCATTGACGAGGGAAGCGCGGATTTTGCCGTGCTGCCGATTGAGAATTCCACGGCGGGCATTGTCAGTGAGATTTATGATCTGTTGGTAGAGTTTGAAAATTATATCGTGGGAGAGCAGATTATCCGTATCGAGCATTGTCTTCTGGGTGTGCCGGGAGGAAGCCTGGAGGACGTGCGAACGGTTTATTCCCATCCGCAGTCCCTGATGCAGAGTGCGAAATACTTAAGGGATCATGACTGGAAGCAGATCAGTATGCAGAATAATGCTTTTGCCGCCCGCAAGGTGGCTCAGGACAGGGACCCGACACAGGCTGCCATTGCCAGCGAGCTGGCGGGCAAGATTTACGGGCTTCAAGTGTTGGCCAAGGGAGTGAATCAGGAGGAAAACAACTCCACCCGGTTCATCATTGTTACCAACCAGAAGATTTTCCGTAAAAGCGCGCATAAGATCAGCATTTGCTTTGAGGTACCTCATAAGAGCGGTTCCCTTTACCATATGCTGTCCCATTTTATTTACAATAATTTGAACATGACCAAGATCGAGAGCCGTCCTATCGAGGAGAGAAACTGGGAGTATCGGTTTTTCGTGGATTTCGAGGGCAATCTATCGGACAGCGCGGTGAAGAACGCCCTGCGGGGACTGCGGGATGAGGCGCGCAATATGAGAATACTGGGGAATTATTGAACATGAGACAAAAAGAACTGATTGTTTATCGGAACATAGAGGAGGAGCGCCTGCTGGAAGATATGGCCCGTATTATGGATTATGGCCGCAGCGTTGCTTCAGGGAAGGAAGGCGGCCGCGCGGATCTGGATGGCAGCAGCGCGGCCCGGGCAGATCAGGAGGACCCATCGGAGCTGACTACCCTTTTTTATCAGTGTATTCATGATCTGCTGGAGTTGGCGGGGAATTATGGTTTCCATGGAAATCTCTGGCACTGTTATCTTGCGAACTTGCTGGTCAACAGTGAAAACAGTTATTCCAGGGCTTGTGAATGCAGGGGCGCTGTGGAGGGGACGATCAATGCGGCAGCCCTCCATGATATTGCCATTATCAAGGAATTTTATGATTATGATTTTCATCCCGTGATGGAAGCGTTAGGGGTGCCGGAATTTGATCTGGCAGAGCGCTATGAAAGCAGTCAGGGGGAAAGCAGGGTCTATAACGGCCGCATTTGCGCCAGGATCTGTGAGCTGGCGGAGACTTTTTGCGGAAACAACACTCCGGAAGAGATGAAAGCCACCCTGACCCGGTTTTATCAGGAATATGGGGTGGGAAAGTTCGGACTGCATAAGTCTTTCCGGATTTCCGGTCAGGAGGAAGTCCAAATCATGCCCATCCGCAAGATTGCCCATGTCCGTCTGGATGACCTGGTTGGTTACGAGGCGGCCAAGCAGAAGCTGATTGAGAATACCGAGGCCTTTGTAAGCGGACGCAGGGCCAATAACTGCCTGTTGTTCGGAGACGCGGGAACGGGCAAGTCCTCCTGCATCAAAGCCATTGCCAACGAATATTATACGAGGGGACTACGTATCATTGAGGTGTACAGACATCAGTTCCAGTACCTGAATGATGTGATCGCCCAGGTGAAAAACCGGAATTACAAGTTTATCCTGTATATGGATGACCTGAGCTTTGAGGATTTCGAGACGGAATATAAGTATCTCAAGGCCGTGATCGAGGGCGGTCTGGAACGCAGACCGGACAACGTATTGATTTATGCCACTTCCAATCGCCGCCATCTGATTCGCGAGAATTACAGCGATAAAGAGGAGATCCGGCAGGATATGCACACCAGCGACACCGTTCAGGAGAAGCTTTCCCTGGCGGCCCGCTTTGGTGTGACAATATACTTCGGCTCTCCGTCTCCTAAGCAGTTCCAGGAAATCGTGCTTGCCCTGGCACGGAGGAACAAGATCAGCCTGCCGGAAGCAGAGCTTCTAGCCGAGGCGAATAAGTGGGAGTTAAGTCACGGAGGCCTTTCCGGCCGCACCGCCCAACAATTTATCGATTATTTACTGGGGAAACCCGGATTTTTTACCATGGAAACGGACCGGGAGGACAGGCGGGAGCCGGATGTCCGCATTGACAGGAGGGGGGAATAGAAAATGCCCATCAAAACCTTTGCCGCCATTGATGTCGGCAGCTTTGAACTTGCCATGAAAATTTTTGAATTTTCCGGTAAAAATAACATCAAAGAGATTGACCATATTAGTCAAAGGCTGGCCCTGGGGAGCGATACCTACGCCCATGGGAAGATCAGTCCCAAGCGCATGGACGAGCTTTGCCGCGCTCTCAAGGAGATTGCCGGCATCATGAAATCCTATCGTGTGGATGCTTACCGCGCTTATGGGACCAGCGCCATCCGGGAAACTGCCAATACCACCATTGTTCTTGACCAGATTGAACAACGAACGGGAATCAAGGTAGAGGTCTTAAGCAATTCCGAGCAGCGTTTTCTGGATTACAAATCCGTGGCGTTCCGTGGAGAAACTTTCCGAAAGATCATTGAGGACAAGACGGCCATTGTGGATATCGGCGGCGGAAGTATTCAATTGTCCCTCTTTGACAATGATGTGCTGACGGCCACCCAGAATCTGAAGCTGGGAGTGCTGCGTGTGATGGAGCTTTTGAACAGACTGAATGCCAAGAGCAGTCAGATGGAGAGTCTGATCGACGAAATGGCTTCCGCCCAGCTTTCCACTTTTAAAAAGCTTTATCTCAAGGATCGTACGATTAAGAACATTATCGTGGTGGATGATTATCTGTCACCTTATGTGGTCCGCAGGTTTGGCAGGGATCCGTCCAAGGCGATTGCCACTCTGGAGGATTATGAAAAATTGATGGATATGCTGCGTTCCCAATCCAGGAGTCAGATCGCGTCCAATATGGGGATCGCGGAGGAGCGGGTTCCCATGGTCTTCATCAGTGCCGTCATTCTGCGCAGGACCGCTTTGATGATGGGGGCGGAGATGATATGGGCCCCTGGCGTAACGCTTTGTGACGGTATCGCGTATGAATACGCGGAGCGCAATAAGCTGCTGGTGGATGAACATGATTTTGAAAAGGATATTCTGGCCTGCGCCGTCAACATTGGCAAGCGTTACATGGGCAGTCGAAAACGGGCGGAAACCCTGCAGGACATCACCCTTACCATTTTTGACAGCATGAAGAAGATACACGGTATGGGCAAACGGGAAAGACTTTATCTGCGTCTGGCGGCCTTGCTGCATGATTGTGGAAAATACATCAGCATGATCAATTTGGGAGAAGCTTCTTATAACATCATCATGTCCACGGAAATTATCGGGCTTTCCCATATCGAGCGGGAAATCGTGGCCAACGTGGTGCGCTTTAATCATGTGCCGTTCCTGTACTATGAGGAAATGAGCGCCAGGGAAACCAGGCTGGACAAGGACGCATATCTGGTGATCGCCAAGCTGACCGCTATTTTAAGGATCGCCAATTGCCTTGACCGAAGCCATAAGCAGAAGTTGTCGGGGATCAGGGCGGTGTTAAAGGATAACACATTGGTGCTGACGGTGGATACCCAGGAAGACATCACTCTGGAAAGAGGCTATTTCGAGGAACGAGAGGGATTTTTCCAGGAGGTTTTCAGTGTTCAGCCGGTATTAAAGCAGAGAAAGCAGTTTTAAGGAGAGGACTTGGGCGGATAGGACACTGAGCGGAGAGAATTCTGAGCGAAGCGGAGAAACCGCACAGTTGGATGAGGAGGAACGAAATGGGAGAAAAAGACTTTAGGAATCCAGCGTTTTATACCAACCGGGAGCTGAGTTGGATTCTGTTTGACCATAGAGTATTGAGCGAGGCAAGGGATAAAACCATTCCCCTTTTTGAGCGTTTGAAATTTTTAAGCATCACGGCTTCGAACCTGGATGAATTTTTCATGATCCGTGTGGCGTCCCTCAAGGATCAGGTGCATGCCAAGTATGAGAAGCCGGATATTGCCGGAATGACGCCCAAGGAGCAGCTGGCGGCCCTGGACGCTGCCATTCACAAGCTGGTGGATCTGCAGTATTCCACCTATAATCGGGCGCTTCTGCCCCAGCTGGAGCAAAACGGACTGCACGTGATCAAGCACCATGAGGATCTGACACCGGAAGAAGCGGCGTTTTTGGATCAGTATTTTGAAGAAAACGTGTATCCGGTTCTGACTCCCATGGCGGTGGACTCTTCCAGACCTTTCCCTTTGATCCGCAACAAATCTCTGAACATCGGCGCCCTGATGCGCCGAAAGAATAAGGAAGAGGAGCTTGATTTCGCTACGGTACAGGTTCCCAGTGTGTTGGCAAGGATTGTAGAGCTGCCTGCCAACGGAAATGTCAGACGTGTCATCTTGTTGGAGGAAATCATTGAGCGCAACATCCAGAAGCTGTTCCTGAATTATGACATTATCTGTGCTTATCCTTTCCGGATCATGCGTAACGCGGACCTGACCATTGAAGAGGACGAGGCGGCGGATTTGCTGAAGGAGATTGAAAAGCAGCTGAAGAAGCGGCAGCGCGGAGAGGCCATTCGTCTGGAAATCGAGGATGGGATGGATAAGCGCCTGTTGAAGATCTTACGGAAGGAGTTAGGGATAGAGGAGAGTAATATTTATGCCATTGACGGTCCCTTGGATCTGACCTTTCTGATGAAAATGTATTCCCTGGATGGCTTTGAGCATCTGAAAGCGCCGAAATACGAGCCGCAGCAGGTGCCCCGGCTGCCTGCGGGCTGCAATATCTTTGACGAAATCCGGAAAGGGGATATTTTGCTCCATCACCCCTACCAGACCTTTGCGCCCGTGGTGGATTTTATCCGACAGGCCTCCGTGGATCCGGAGGTGCTGGCCATCAAGCAGACCCTTTACCGTGTCAGCGGTAATTCTCCGATCATCGCGGCGCTGGCCCAGGCCGCGGAGAACGGGAAACAGGTTTCCGTTCTTGTGGAGCTGAAAGCCCGGTTTGATGAGGAAAATAATATTGTCTGGGCAAAAATGTTGGAAAAGGCCGGCTGCCACGTTATCTATGGCCTGGTGGGCTTGAAGACTCACAGTAAGATCACATTGGTAGTGCGCAGGGAAGAGGATGGAATCAGACGTTACGTCCATCTGGGCACGGGAAATTATAATGATGCCACGGCAAAGCTGTATACGGACATAGGCTTGTTGACTTGTTCAGAAACCATTGGCGAGGATGCCACGGCGGTATTCAATATGCTGTCCGGCTATTCCGAACCCTTGAAGTGGAACAGCCTGGCTTTGGCTCCCCTGTGGCTGAAGGACCGGTTTCTTTATCTGATCGGGAGAGAAAAAGAGTTCGCCAGGGAGGGGCGTCCTGCCCGCATTATTGCCAAGATGAACTCCCTTTGCGATCCGGACATCATCGAAGCCCTCTACGAGGCCAGCGCGGCGGGAGTGAGGATCGATCTGATCGTGCGCGGAATCTGTTGTCTGAAAGTGGGGATCCCCGGTGTCAGCGAGAACATCACCGTGCGCTCCATCGTAGGCAATTTCCTGGAGCATGCGCGTATCTTTTATTTTGAAAATGATGAACGTTATGAGATTTACTGCGGAAGCGCGGACTGGATGCCGCGAAATCTGGAGCGCCGGGTGGAGATTTTGTTCCCAGTGGAGAAGCAGGAGCTGAAAGAGGAGCTTTTGCACATCTTACAGAATCAGCTGCGGGATACCATCAAGGCGCATGTCCTGCAGGCGGACGGCAGCTATGAGCGCGTGGATAAGCGGGGAAAAGAGAGCTTTCATTCCCAGGAGGCTTTCTGTCAGGAGGCCATGGAGTTGACCAGAGAGGGGCAGGAAGAGGTTGCCAGCCGCAGAACCTTTATTCCGGAGACGCATCATGAGTAAGAAAATGGATGAAATGAGGATTGTTTTGGCCTCCGCCTCACCCAGGCGAAAGGAATTGCTGACACAGATCGGCTGGCAGTTTGAAATTTGTGTCAGTCATGTGGAGGAGCGCATCACCAGGACTGTGCCCGCGGAGGTGGTGGAAGAGCTTTCCGGGCAAAAAGCGGCGGACGTATATGCCGAACTGCGCGAAGAGGGCGCCGTGCAGACAGACGGTTTTGCCCGCCCTTTGCTTGTGATCGGCGCGGACACCATCGTGGCCTGCGACGGTGATATTCTGGGGAAACCAAAGTCCAGGGAGGAAGCCGTTTCCATGCTGAAACATCTCCAGGGACGTTCCCACTATGTGTACACGGGTGTGACGCTGATGTGGAAAGAAGCCGGCAGGGATTTGATCACCCGCCGTTTCCATGAGGAGACGGAGGTGATTTTCGCCCCCATGACCCAGAGGGAGATTGAAAGCTATGTGGATACTGGAGAGCCCTTTGACAAGGCCGGGGCCTATGGAATCCAGGGAGTGTTTGCCCGATATATCCAGGGACTGCATGGGGATTATAGTAACGTGGTAGGACTTCCGGTGGGGAGGCTCTATCGGGAAGTACGGGCGCTTATCCTGGCCAATACGCCCAAAAAGGCGGTCCTTTTTGACTTGGACGGTACCTTGTCCGACTCTATTGCCAGCATTAAGTTCTGTGCGGATCAGGCCATGGCGCTTTTCGGGTATGGCCCGTTTACGATCGATCAGTATAAATACTTTGTGGGTGATGGAGCGGCCAATCTGATCAAACGCTGCCTACAGGCCGGAGGGGACCGGGAGCTTACCCATTTTGAGGAGGCCTATGCCGCTTACCGGCAGATCTTCCGTCTGCATTGCATGTATGAGGTGAAGCCTTACGAGGGAATGGAAGAACTTCTGGCGGTGCTAAAAGAACGCGGGATCAAGCTGGCGGTCTTATCGAACAAACCTCATGAGGAAACCATTCGCGTTATTGAGACCCTGTTTGGAAAAGGGTGCTTTGACGTGATTCAGGGCCAGAAGCCGGGAATCCCCATAAAACCCGACCCCGAGGGCGGTTTTCGTATTCTGGAGGAACTGCGTATAGAGCCGGAGGAAGCGCTGTATCTGGGGGATACCGGAACGGATATGCGCACGGGGAAGGCTCTGGGCGCTTTGACGGTAGGTGTTCTGTGGGGATTCCGCAAGCGGGAGGAACTTTTGGAAAACCATGCGGACCAATTGATCGCCAGGCCGTCAGATCTACTGAATTTGCTTTAAAAAATTTTTCTTAAGGCACTTGACGAGCGTGTATATTCTTACTATTATGATTACAGAATACTTTAGATTCGCCGGGGGCCTGGCGGACGGATGAAAAAGGAGGGTGGATGTATGCATGATTTCGATGATGCAGTGCTGGAGTGTTTCTTGAAGAACCAGTTACAACTTTTCCCTGAGATCGTTGCCGACAATCTGGAAAGCGCGGAGAGCTTTTTGGAGGATTGCATGGCGGTTGTAGTGGATTCGGTAGAGGAAGTGATCGAGTACTTCGAAGAAGCCGGTGTTGATGTAGATGGTGCCGTAGGCGATGAGATATTGGATGCGGATGAAGTGTTTGATGTCGGCGATGGAAGATATCTGATCGTGGAAGGTTAATAAAGATAGGAAATAAATAGGGAGGGTGCCGCGGCATCCTCCTGTTTTCTTGTTGGGAGCTTTTTTCCTGTTGGGAATTTATTTCGGGCGCGGTGTTTGACGGTTTGTCATCGGTCAGCTTCGGACATCCTTTCGCTGGGACGGAACTGTCGCGTCAAAATAGGTATTCAGGATCTCCAGCAGCCCGTCATGCTCGTTGTCAAGCGTTGTCACCAGATCCGCGGCCGCCTTGACCGAGGGACTGGCATTGGCCATGGCGATTCCCGTATGAGCCGCCTGCAGCATGGAAATGTCGTTTTCCGCGTCTCCTGCCGCAAAGGTATGGCTGTGGGGCACGTGGAGGTATTCTTCCACGAAACGGACGGCGGCGCCTTTGCCGGCCTGGGCGGGCAGGATCTCCAGGTACTGATCATTGGAAAAAATCATCTGGATCCGGTCGCCGCAAAAGGGTGCGATGTGGTCCCGGAATTCTTCCAGGCGTTTTCTGTCGGTGAGATGGATGCATTGCAGCTTGTAGGAACCTTTTTCCAGGCTTCCCGGGATGTCATCCACGACCCGCAGGGGGAGATGGATGCGCCGGGTGTAATATTTCAGTTCCGCGTTCATGCCATGGCAGACAATTTCGCTGTCTGTATAGGCGTGGATGTGAAGCCCCGCTTTTTCCGCCTCTCCGATGATAAATCGGATGTCCGTCAGGGCCAGCCGATGCTCCAGGATGGGTCTGTCTGTATCGCAGTCATAAATCAGGGCGCCGTTGTTGGAAATGATCAGCATATTAGGGTAGTTGATTCCCGAAAGGGAACACACTTCCTGAATGCTTGGCAGAGGTCTGCCGGAGGTAAGGATGATGTGGTGCCCTTTGGCGGTTGCCCGGTCCAGGGCTGTTTTCATGGCTTGGGAAAGACCGCTGGCATTGTTAAGCAAGGTCCCGTCCATGTCCGTGAACAGGAGATTGCCCAGGGAAGCGCGCATAGGCTTTAAGAGGTCTTCGGGAACGAAGAGCCTGCCATATCCCGTGCCCAGATCCAGTTTGGGCTTGTTGGCCCCGTGAAAATCAGAGCCGCCGGAAAGGAGCAGTCCGTATTTTTGTGCCAGCTTCCTTAAGAAACGCTCATCCGCGGGGGTATGGGTGGGATAAAACACCTCCATTCCAAGCAGTCCCGCTTCTTTACATTCGCGGATCAGGGTCTCCAACGCGTCATCCCCCAGATGATAGAGCATGGGATGGGCCAGAATCGGGATGCCGTCCGCTTCCAGGATCAGTGCGATTGCCTGGGAGGGAGTGATTTTCTCCCGGGGAACATAGCAGGGACAGTGGTCCCCGATATAGCGTTCAAAAGCCTCGTTCAGGCTTTGAACGCGGCCATGCTCCAACAGATAGCGGGCATAATGAGCCCTGGTGATGACTGCGTCAGGATAGGCCGCTGACAGGTCCTCATAGGTGATTTCGATGCCGGCATCCCGCAGGAGCGCGCACATTTTCCGGTTGCGCAGCGTGCGGGAATCGGTGAATTCCTTTAATTTTTCCCGAAAGCCTTCTTTTTGAAAGTCAATGAAAAGGCCGACGATATGAACATCCCGGCCTTGATATTCCGTGGAGAGCTCGATGCCGGGGATGACCTCAGGAACATGACCGCGGGCATATTCCAGGGCCTCTTCCAAACCGGCCACGGTATCGTGATCCGTCAGGGCAAAGGCGGCCAGGCCCTTCCTCGTGGCATAATCAACCAGCCCGGACGGCGTCAGTGTACCGTCCGAGCAGGTGGAATGGACATGCAGGTCGATCGCTCTCATAGCTCGTCCTCTTCCTTCTGGGCCGTAAATACGGTGCGCTTTCTGGCCATCTCATCGTTTGCCAGGTATTCGTCGTAGGTGGTGATCTTGTCGATTATCTTGCCGTCCGGGAGAATTTCAATGATCCGGTTGGCCGTGGTCTGGACGAACTGATGGTCATGG
The DNA here is from genome assembly GCA_947625255.1 of uncultured Acetatifactor sp. Taxonomy (GTDB): domain Bacteria; phylum Bacillota; class Clostridia; order Lachnospirales; family Lachnospiraceae; genus Acetatifactor. Next base: position 130,461 of record CANQNT010000001.1, read on the forward strand.
CAGGAGAAGAGCACCACGCCGGGGAACTTGATCACGCCGTTGTTCAGCGCGGTGATGGATTCCATGTCCAGATGGTTGGTAGGCTCGTCAAAAATCAGGCAGTTGGCGCCGCTGATCATCATCTTGGAAAGCAGGCAGCGTACTTTTTCACCACCGGAAAGCACCCTGACTTTTTTCACACCGTCCTCGCCGGCAAAAAGCATTCTTCCCAGGAAACCTCTTACATAGGTCACGTCCTTGATGGGAGAGTAGCCGGTCAGCCAGTCGGCAATGGTTAAGTCATTGTTAAATTCCTCCGTATAATCCTTGGGGAAGTATGCCTGGGAGGTGGTCACCCCCCATTTATAGCTGCCCTCGTCCGGCTCCAGGCTGCCGGACAGAATCTGGAACAGCGTGGTCTTGGCCAGTTCGTTGCCGCCCACGAAAGCGATTTTGTCGTCATGTCCCACGATAAAGCTGATATCATCCAGTACTTTTACGCCGTTAATGGTTTTGGACAGATGCTCCACGGAGAGCACTTCGTTGCCGATCTCGCGGTCCGGACGAAAGTCAATATAAGGATATTTGCGGCTGGAGGGTTTCATCTCGTCCAGCTGGATTTTTTCCAGGGCACGCTTTCTGGAAGTGGCTTGCTTGGATTTGGAAGCGTTGGCGGAGAAACGAGAGATGAATTCCTGCAGTTCCTTGATCTTTTCCTCTTTTTTCTTGTTGGCCTCTTTCATCTGCTTGACCAAAAGCTGGCTGGATTCATACCAGAAATCGTAGTTGCCGGCGTAGAGCTGAATCTTGCCGTAGTCAATATCGGCCGTGTAGGTGCAGACCTTATTCAGGAAATAACGGTCATGGGACACTACGATCACAGTGTTATCAAAATCGATCAAAAAGTCCTCCAGCCAGGCGATGGCATCCAGGTCCAGATGGTTGGTGGGCTCATCCAAAAGCAGGATGTCCGGATTGCCGAAAAGGGCTTTGGCCAACAGCACTTTTACTTTCATATTGCTCTCCAGATCTCCCATGAGAGCATAGTGATATTTGGGGTCGATCCCCAGACCGTTAAGCAATGTGGCGGCGTTGGATTCCGCCTCCCAGCCGTCCATCTCGGCAAATTCTCCCTCCAGCTCGCTGGCGCGGATCCCGTCCTCCTCAGAGAAGTCCTCCTTGGCGTAGATGGCATCCTTTTCTTTCATGATGTCATAGAGACGCTGATTCCCCATGATGACGGTGTCCATGACCGGGTATGCGTCGTATTTAAAATGGTCCTGCTCCAGCACTGACAGACGCTGACCGGGCGTGACGTACACGTCTCCCTTTGTGGTCTCCAGCTCACCGTCCAGAATTTTTAAAAAGGTGGATTTTCCGGCGCCGTTTGCACCGATCAGACCGTAACAATTGCCCTCGGTAAATTTAATGTTTACATCCTCGAACAGGGCTTTCTTCCCTACCCGGTAGGTTACGTTATTCGCACTAATCATATTTCCTCTTTTCCGCCGCCGAAAGGCGGCTATTGCTCATTTTTAACAACGGGATGGCACACTAACTATCATTGTACTGAAAAAATGGGATTTTGCAAGAGGATTTTCGGAAGAAATTCGTTGAACTTGATCTATATATCTGCTAGAATGAACAAGAAGGGACATTTGGCAAACCAATAGTAAGGGAGATTGAAAAACGCAGGACAAACTGAATTACAAAGGGGCGGGATTTGAGCGCCGTGGAAGCGTGCGCGTCCGTCGGCAACCTGCTGGCGCCGGAAGTGAAGCGCAGTATGGTGTTTATGCTGCTTTCCATCTTTTTCTGGTTCACGGCCTATAATGCGGTGACCACGGCTTTTTCCCGCTACACAAGGGTCGTATGGATGATGGAGGGCGGCAGCTTTGCCAATTGCCTGATGGTGGCGACCGTGGCGGACATTATCAGCTATATTCCCATCGGACAGATCTCCAGCAAATTTGGCCGTAAAAAGACGATCATGGGCGACGATCAACGTGAATTCTTATTCTATGATCGTGGCCATGCCTGATCGCTTTCCTGACGATGACGCAGGTGCGCCATGGAGACGTGCGGCCGGAGAAGAAGAAATCTTTGCTTGAGAATTTTGACGTGGATGATTGACACAAGGAGGAAAAATTGAAGAAACGGAAGTTTTTTTTCAGCGTGGCAGCGCTGTCCGCCACAACGTACCTGGCGGCGATTATGCCAACTATGCGTAAAAATAAGGACATAGATGCCTTAAAGAAGGTGCTTTACGCCCACAGAGGGCTACACGATAACGATGGAGACGCGCCGGAGAATTCCATGGTCGCTTTTCGCAAGGCCGTGGAGAGCGGATATGGTATCGAAATGGATGTTCAGCTTAGCAAGGATAAGGTTCCCGTGGTTTTTCACGATTTTCTTCTGCAGCGTATGTGCGGAGCAGAGGGGAAAGTCAGCGATTATACATATGAAGAGCTGCAACGGTTCCATTTGATGAAGTCGGAGGAAAAAATCCCGAAATTCGAGGATGTTTTGAAGCTGGTTGGTGGCAGGGTTCCCTTGATCGTGGAGTTAAAGATTGAAAGGAGGGATACCGCCGTCTGTGACGCGGCAGATGCGCTGCTTCGCAATTATAAGGGATTGTATTGTATCGAATCCTTTCATCCTCTGGCGGTCTATTGGTATCGCCGCAACCGTCCGCAGATCGTGAGGGGACAGTTATCCGATGGCTTTACCAGGGACCCGAAATATCGGAAACCTCATTTTTTCCTGATGGAGTATTTGCTGCTGAATTTTCTGACCAAGCCTGATTTTATCGCTTACGACAAGGCGGATGAAAAGAATCTTTCCCGCCGGATTTGCCATGGTCTGTACCATAACACGGCGGTGGCTTACACCATCAAGGGGGAGGAAGAGCTGGCGGAGGCCAAAAAACATTTCGACATTTTTATTTTTGACAGTTTTCTCCCTGAGGCAAACTATAAATAAAAGGAAAAAGAATGGAAATTTGTATTAAAAGAGATATCATTGGAAAAAAATTTTGTTTTTCATCTTGATATTATTTTGGCAGATTGTTACAATAGGAATGTGTGACCTCTGCGTACCTGGGAATAGCGCAAGAGGAGACGGGTTGTTTCGTGCTGCGTATTACTTCTCGAATGGGGACGTACGGCGCGTGACGACCGTTGTCACTGCGATGGAAAATCTGTGCGGCTTATTTTCCATCGTATGTGAAAAATAAAATACAATAAGGGAGACAGAAAGAATGAAGAAATGGGTCTACAAGTTTAAGGAAGGAAGCGCGGACATGAGAAATCTCCTGGGAGGCAAAGGCGCCAACCTGGCGGAGATGACCAATCTGGGACTTCCCATTCCTCAGGGTTTTACCGTTACCACGGAAGCGTGTACTGATTATTATGACAATGGAAAGCAGATTTCCGATGAGATCAAGGAGCAGATTTTCGCGAATTTAAAGGAACTGGAAGAGCTGATGGGCAAGACCTTTGGCGACACCGAGGATCCTTTGCTCGTATCCGTTCGTTCCGGTGCCAGAGCTTCCATGCCTGGCATGATGGACACGATTCTGAATCTGGGTCTGAACGACGTGGCGGTGGAAGGCTTTGCCAAGAAGACTGGCAATCCTCGTTTTGCTTATGATTCCTATCGTCGTTTCATCCAGATGTATTCGGACGTGGTCATGGAGGTTCCCAAGTCTTATTTTGAGAAGATTATTGATGAGGTAAAGGCTGAGAAAGGCGTACACTACGATACCGAGCTGACTGCCGAGGATCTGAAGGTTCTGGCGGGGCGTTTCAAGGAGGTGTACAGGCAGGCCATGAATGGCGAGGAATTCCCTCAGGATCCCAGAGAACAGCTTCTCGGCGCGGTCAAGGCCGTGTTCCGTTCTTGGGACAACCCTCGTGCCATTGTTTACAGACGTATGAATGACATCCCTGGTGACTGGGGAACCGCCGTAAACGTACAGTGCATGGTGTTTGGCAACAAGGGAAACACTTCCGGTACCGGCGTTGCCTTTACCCGTAATCCTTCTACCGGGGCAAAGGGCATCTATGGCGAGTATCTGATCAATGCCCAGGGGGAAGACGTGGTTGCCGGCGTTCGCACGCCTCAGCCCATTACCAAGTTGGCCGAGGATCTGCCGGAATGCTACGAAGAGTTCATTAAGATCGCGAATAAGCTGGAAGATCATTATCGTGACATGCAGGATATGGAATTCACCATTGAGGAAGGGAAGCTTTATTTCCTGCAGACCCGTAATGGCAAGAGAACCGCTCTTGCCGCCATCAATATTGCCTGCGACCTGGTGGATGAGGGCCTGATCACTCCCCAGGAGGCCGTATGCCGTATCGAGGCGAAGTCTTTGGATCAGCTGCTGCATCCCACCTTTAACGCTGAGGCGCTGAAAGCGGGAGAGTTGATTGGTTCCGCGCTTCCCGCTTCTCCCGGAGCTGCTGCCGGAAAGGTTTACTTTACCGCGGAAGAAGCCAAGGCTGCCGGTAAGGGCGGACGTGGGGAGAGAGCGATTCTGGTCCGTCTGGAAACCTCTCCTGAAGATATTGAGGGTATGCATGCGTCCCAGGGCGTTCTGACCGTGCGCGGCGGAATGACCTCCCATGCGGCAGTGGTTGCCCGCGGCATGGGTACCTGCTGTGTATCCGGCTGCGGCGATATTAAGATCAATGAAGAAGAAAAGTGGTTCACTCTGGGCGGTTACACGTTCCATGAGGGCGACTATATTTCCCTGGATGGTTCCACCGGTAATATTTACAAGGGTGACATTGCCACGGAGGAGGCTTCCGTATCCGGTAACTTTAGCCGGATCATGGCCTGGGCGGATGAGTTCCGTACCCTGCAGGTGCGTACCAATGCGGATACCCCCGCTGATACGGCCAACGCCGTGAAGCTGGGCGCGGAAGGCATTGGCTTGTGTCGTACCGAGCATATGTTCTTTGACGCTGACAGAATTCCGAAGATTCGTAAGATGATCCTTTCCGATACCGTGGAAGCGCGAGAGGAAGCGCTCAGCGAGCTGATTCCTTTCCAGAAAGGGGACTTCAAGGCCATGTACAAGGCTCTGGAAGGCCGTCCGATGACCGTGCGTTATCTGGATCCGCCTCTTCATGAGTTTGTTCCCACTGATCCTGAGGATATCAAGGCGCTGGCTGCCGATATGGGGCTGACCGTGGAAGAGGTGCAGGCAAAGTGTAACGAGCTTCATGAGTTCAATCCCATGATGGGCCACAGAGGCTGCCGTCTGGCGGTAACTTATCCCGAGATTGCTAAGATGCAGACCAGGGCCGTTATTGAGGCCGCCATCGAAGTGAAAGAAGAGACCGGCTATGACATCGTTCCCGAAATCATGATCCCGTTGGTAGGAGAGAAGAAAGAACTGAAATTCGTCAAAGACGTAGTGGCCGCCACCGCTGAAGAAGTGATGAAAGAGAAGGGGACGCATATCGATTACCATGTAGGTACCATGATTGAGATTCCTCGTGCCGCTCTGACCGCGGACCAGATTGCCGAGGAGGCCGAGTTCTTCTCCTTTGGCACCAACGATCTGACCCAGATGACCTTTGGTTTCTCCCGTGACGATGCCGGCAAGTTCCTGGATGCGTACTATGCCAACAAGATTTATGAGTCCGATCCTTTCGCAAGGTTGGATCAGGCCGGTGTGGGACAGCTGATTGAGATGGCCGCAAAAAAGGGACGCGCTACCAGACCCAATATCAAGCTGGGCATCTGCGGTGAGCATGGCGGAGACCCTTCCTCCATCGAGTTCTGCCATAAGATTGGCTTGAATTATGTTTCCTGCTCTCCGTTCCGCGTGCCCATTGCGAGACTGGCGGCGGCGCAGGCGGCGCTGTCCGAATAATTGCAAGACTGGCCGCCAAGGCGGCGCTGTGCGAGCGACACAAATCGCTTTTGACGGGCAAAAGGTTAATCATGCAGTAAAATCAAGCTTTTTGAGGGGGCTGACCTTAACGGTTGGCTCCCTTTTTACAAAATGGAAGAGTTTATTTTGATGAGTTGACATCATTGTATAGGATAGATATAATTGGAATAGAGACAGCTTTGATTATACGATCTGGAGAAGAGAATATTTCGGCGACATGGATCTGGCGCAGGTCAGTGAAGAGGCGGCCGTATAGGCGGAGAGTCATATTTACAAGGGAAAGGGAATAAGGGTATAAAATATAAGACGTGGAAACCATGCAGAATACGATTCAGAAGGCGATTTTCAGTTTTTATCATGTTATGCCGGAGAAAACGGAAGACCTGGGCGGCGGCTTTTACGGGAAGGTGTTTCTGGTTTCTCTGCCGGGGTGCGGGCAAGTGGCGGCGAAGCTGTACCGGTTTGCGGGGTTTGCGAGGAGAGAATCTGAACAGCTGAAAGCGCTGGCGGTCCACAGTCTGCTGCGAATGCCGAAGGTGTTCGGCGTGGTAGAGGCTGGAATGTCCGGGGGAGCGTATGACGTGTTGCTGATGGAATATCTGGAGGGGGTCAACGCGGGCGTACAGGATGTGCGGACCATACCGGAGGATGCGCGGACACGGATCCGTGATCAGATCGTGGATAATCTCATCAGACTGCATGAAACAGTCAATCCGGAGGGCTTCGGGCCGTTGGACGCGAAAGTCTTTTGCCCGCGTTGGGAGGATTATTATTATCCCGTGGCAAACGCCATCGTCAAAAAAGCGCGTGTACTTCATAAAAAGGGTCGGCTCACCGACGAGATCCTGGAAGTTTTTGAACGCTCTTTCCGCCGGTTTGATGAGGTTTTTTCCTGTCCCGTGAAAAAGGCAAGTCTGATCCACGGGGATTATAATACCTGGAATATCCTGCTCGTTCCGGACAGAAGCCGTGTCGGCGCGGTGATTGATCCTTATGGCTGCTGCTGGTCAGACAGCGAATATGACCTGTATCAGCTGGACAATGCCAACGGCAGGGACTGGGGGCTGCTGGAGCGTTATGCCGCGAAAAAGTCGCTTTCCCCCAATTTCCCGGCCAAAAGGGCTTTCTATGAACTGTATACAGAAATCAGCCATTATTATGATTCCGGTGTGGCAGTGATTCCGGAACTGGTGCAGCGGCAGGCTGACGCGCTGAAACACGCGCTTTCTCTGTGACTGTTACGGAAAACCCTGCCCGCACCGGGCCGTGCCTTTTTTCCGTAAATGCGTACATATACCTGATGGAATCCGAGATCAAGCGGTTTTTGCAACGACAAGCCGCCTACGTGTGATAGTTCCTGTGCTTGGCAGAGCGGTGCAAATATACGAAGCAGACCGTGGGCTGCCCGGACAAAGGCGTCCATCAATTTACGCTGCTCTTGCTGAAGAACAGCACCACAACGTCAAGCGCTGCCTCTACAATGAGAGAAATGCCGGTAAACATCCATAAGACGAGTGTAGATGCAAACGGATTAGCCAGTATCACAAAGGCACAGCTAATTGAGACAACCGCGCTGATGGCAGGAAGAAACCATCTGCCGGTTTTCAGTCGCAGCGCGTCAATGGCCCATTGAGCCTTGCTCAAACCCGCGAGCAGAATGATTACACCGTAAAGAATGGTAAGCAGCGGAAAAGTAGCAATGAACCACGCGGGCTGAAGCACGCAAAAAGCGCCCGCCAGAAGCAGCGCAAGGCCTTTTGCCAGTGTCCTTCTAAGCGCGGCCTCGACCGCATCAGTTCGGAAATACCCAATGGTGGCGACAAGACCGGCAATCAACAGGGCGACGCCGAAGGCAATGATGATAGCAGAAGTAAACCCGATCGGGTCGACCAGCAGTAGAATACCAATCAGAACTTCAAACAAGCAGATGAGGATAACGTTTGCATTACGTTTCAAAAACTTCATTGATTCATATCTCCTTTAAAAAAATTTATTGGAAAAACCGAAAGACCTTGCGGACAATAGCCCTGGCAAGCTCTTCCGGGGATTCCCGGTAACCATTAATTACCCATCCGTGATGAACACCAAACAGGCCGGATAATACGAAACGATTAACATACTCCTGCTCGGCTGGGAACTGTGTATTACCCACTATCTGGGAATAGGCCATAGAGAGCACATCGGAATGCCCGGACGCAACAATCGGATCTACCGTGTTACGGATGGAGAGCCAAAAGGAAAAGAATTGTTCAATCATTTCCGTTAGTTCTGAAACAGTATCGACCGGGCGAATATCGTGCGTAAAGGAATTGGAATATAAGGCGGTTAGTTTATATGCCAGAATCTCTTCCTTGGTTTTGAAGTATCGGAAATATGTGGAGCGGCCGACATCCGCTTTTGCCGTCATCTCCTCTATTGTAATCCTTTCCAAGGGTTTTTCTTTCATCAATTCCAAAAGGGCTGATCCCATATTTTCTTTCAAGTATTCGGGGCTGGCAGTTGTTCTTCTCATTGCGGCCTCCTTCAAATGTAACGCGTGTTCAAGGTTGAGACTTTTGTTCCAATGATACGATTGTATCATTGGAACAATTATATCACAAAACCTACCAATGTCAACCATGGAGATCCAGGAATACATTTTTGAAAAACAAATCATTAGGTAAAACTCTCCATTGTTTGCATTTAGCTATTGCAGAAGAGCCCATTTCGCTCTATAATAAATGCGTACAATGTGAAAAAACAGCGTGCGGAAAGTTGGTGCTCTTTTGAATCGAAAAGAAATCGCGCAAAGTTTCGTAAAGCGCCGTATACCCCCGAACAGTTGAAATCCGTATTGGAGGAAATCATCACCATTCATACGGGAACGACAATATTGCTTTTGAAATCAGGGATGTTGCGCCCATCGCTGTCGCAAAAAAATAGCGGGGACCGGCGTTTCCATAATTGTCCACATCAAGAATACAAGAACGCCGTTCAGTATTGATTTCGGCGTGGGAGATGTTATTGTTCCAAAACAGGAAAAGCGTAATATTCTGTTGAAACCACCATTGCGGAGGAGCTTGACGCTATCCTGAGCCTGATGGGGTTTTCTGGTCGTTTGTCGGAGAGGTACTTACCGAGGCGCTCAGAAAGACCTTTGCAAACCGTGAACGCAACTTTACCGTGGAGCATTTTGAACAGGTCATGAGCTTTCGTGATGATGTTGCCATGCAGAAGAAATGGAAGGCGTTTGTACGTAAGATAAACACAAAAACCGATGATTACAGTACGGTTCTCAAGGGGATAAACGCCTTTTTGATTGAAACGTTTACGGCAGCGACCCAAAATAACACTTTTACAAAGCTTTGGTTCGCACATGATAATAACTGGATTCAAGGGGGAAATTAGACAGCGATGGCAAGGTTGCCAAAGAATGCTTGTAAAGCTTTATAACTATGATATTTTGCTGCCTGAAGCGGCAAGTTGTTATATTGAAGTAGGAGGTATAACCAGTGATACTCTGCATTGTTTCTGCTCCATGCAAAGTTTGAGGACATTGCATGGAGAATCATTCTGTCCTCGGACTTTGCGTTTTGGTTTAATAAAAAAATCAAAGGAGCAAAGTCAATTATGAAAACAAAACAATTAAAACCGTATTTCATGCTTTGGGGTACGCAAACGCTTTCTGCGCTTGGCAGCAGCATGACGAGTTATGCGCTCGTATTATGGCTCTATCTTCGCAGCGGCTCCGCACTCAGAACTGCGCTTCTATCGGTCTGTTCTTATGCGCCTTATGTGATCATGAGCATATTTGCAGGCGCTTTGAGCGATCGGTGGAACAAAAAGCGTACCATGCTTGTCTGTGATCTGCTTGCGGCACTGAGCACCGTTATGGTTTTTCTTCTTATCAAGACCAATTCCCTGATGGGGTGGCATCTATATGTCCTGAATGCATTGAACGGACTGATGAATACTATTCAGCAGCCCGCAAGTGAGGTGGTGGCGACACTTCTGATCCCGAAAGACTATTATCAGAAGACCAGCGGACTACGTTCCTTCTCTCAGTCACTGAACTCGATTCTGACGCCAATACTTGCGACCGCTTTGTTTGCGTTCTCCGGGGTAGAGACGGTGATTGCCGTTGATCTGATCACTTTTGCAGTCGCCTTTATAACGCTGCTTTTGTTTATCCACATCCCCGAAAGCGATGTGCCGGATCAGGCGGAGGAAAAATTACTGACAGCAGCCCGAAAGGGGCTTTCATGGCTTAGAGAGAATCCGTTGATCCTGACCTTGATCCTGTATTTGGCGTGCGTCAATTTGGTGGCATCGGTATATGACGCGGCACTTCCCGCTATGGTATTGTCAAAACAAAACGGCGGGGAAAGGATTTTGGGATTCGTCAATACATGCGTCGGGGCCGCAACGCTCGCAGGCAGTGTGCTTGTAGCGCTTCTCCCTGCGCCGAAAAATCGGGTGAAGGTCATTTCCCTGGCTTTACTTTTGTCAATGAGCAGTGAGAATTTTCTTCTTGCTTTTGGGAAAACACCGCTGATCTGGTGCATCGGAGCTGTCTTAGGCTGGATACTCATACCTGTCATGAACGCGAATTTGGATGTGGTTTTCCGAAGCAGTATCCCCCTCGATATGCAGGGACGCGTCTACTCTTGCCGCAACACATTACAATTTTTTACCATACCCATCGGTTTTATGCTGGGCGGTCTGTTTGTAGATAGGGTTTTTGAACCGTTTATGGCTGCACGACCTGCAAACAGCATACTGGTATCCCTTTTCGGAGAAAACAAAGGTTCCGGCGCTGCCATGTTGTTTTTTTTCATCGGCATTGCGGGGGTTCTGGTATGCTTGATCTTTAACTTCAGGCTGCATAAATACAAATGGAGCGAGGATGCTATCTCAAGTTGAGCGGACGATAAAACATCGACTTTGTCAAAATACTAGAACTTTTCATTTATTGGGCAGTTGCAAAACTCTTTCGGAACGAAAGAGCGCACAGATACGTAGGTCTGGCGACCATGTATCTGTGCGCGGCGCATATATGCGCGGCAAGGCTTCCTCTCTGCCAAACACTTCAGGATAAGGCCGTTGATAGTCCTGGCACGCGTCCTCATTCCATTCAAAGCCCGGCGTTTTCGGATCAAAATTCCAAGCTAACTCCTCAACACGTTTCATTACCTTTGTATTTTCTGTGAGATAATCGAATGGTTGATGGCAAAAAACAATGTAATGACTGTCCGGGAACACTTCTCGTAGTTCAAAGCCTTCAGGTATCTCGCCATTAATTCCGCAGACGAGGTCACAGTCGTACCTGGGCCATATTCTTCCGTTTTTGGTTTCTGATTCCCTGTAAATTCCAAGTACTTGTGAGCAGGGATATATTCCACCCTGACATATGGTTTTGAAATATACGCATCGCGTGTTCCCGCACAAAGGGAAAGAACACGCGGTTATTGACAACGACACGGGGAGGGCCGACCAGACGGTTCTGTGCGATCTGGAGGACGATAACAGTGGAACAGAATACGGCCAACGGTCCCGTCTGCGTCATGGTAAACGATGATATGCTGGATGTGTTCAAGGATATCCGTATCACCATGGCCGATGGACAGAGCGAAACGGTAACGGCAACGCCATCCCTTGACTACATGAGCGGGGGCTGATCCGCGGGTCAGTCTGGACCCGCTGCCGAATGATGCTCCTGCTAAGCCTTATTCGTAAGCTTTCGCAGATACAGAACCGTGATTCCGATGGCAAACAAGGTGGCCAACGGGGTGGCAAAGCCCACTTGGAATAAACTTACCCCGGGTATTTTACTCATGAAGAAGGATACCGGAATCCGGACCAGGAACGTGCTTAAAATCCCCTGCAGGGCCACAAAGCCGGTTTTCCCAAGGCCGTTGAGGTAGCCCATCATGCTGAAATTGAAGCCGACAATGACACAGTCCACGGCATAGGAGCGCAGATAGTCTGCCGCGGCTTCACAGACCGCCTGGTCAGTGGAAAAGAAACCGGCAAGCGGGGCTCCGTAGAAAAAACTGGCGAGGAACATACAGGTACCGATCCCAAAGGAAACCGCCATGCTGACATACATCGCCTGCTTTGCCCTTTGGGGCTGGGCAGCGCCGATATTCTGCGCTGAAAAAGCAGACACGGCAGCCATCATGGCTCCGGGGATGATGAACATGAGGCCGCACATTTTTTCCGCGACGCCGACGCCGGCGGAAGCCACCAGACCGAAAGTGTTCAAAATCGCCAAAATGACCATAAAGGATATGCCGGTCAGAGTTTCCTGCGCCGCAATGGGCAGTCCGTATTGCAGGACTTTCCAGGTCTCCGATCTGGACGGCCGGAAGTCCGCAGGGTTCATTTCGAATCCCAGACCTTTACGCTTTACGATCAGGGCAGAGGCCAGAACGCTGATTCCCTGGGCCGCCACCGTGGCGATGGCGGCTCCGTCGCTGCCCAGAGAGAAAACACCTACCAGCAGGAGATCCCCCAGGATGTTGGAGGCGCAGGCGATGCCCATCAGTATCAGAGGCGTTCTGGAGTCGCCGATTCCACGCAGCATGCCGCTGATCGCGTTGAACAATACGATGCAAAGAATTCCCATGCCGCAGATGCGGATATATCCGGTCGTATCCCGAAACGCGTCCGCGGGTGCGTTCATTACCGTGGAAATGGCCGGTGCAAGGAGAGCGATCAGGCCAGCCAGCAGAATCCCAAGCGCGGCAAATAGCGCAAGGGAGGAAGCAACTGTTCTAGAAGCGGTCTTGTAATCTTTCATGCCGATACTGTGGCCGAGCTGGACGGTACACCCCATGGTCAGACCCGTGATAATGCCTGTAATGGTCTGAATCGTCATGCCGCCGGTGGAAACGGCGGAAACCTTGGCCGCATCCGCAAACATACCCACGACCATCAAATCCACCGTGCCGTACATGGCCTGCAATAAATTGGCTCCCATAATCGGGAACGCAAAAAGAAGCAGTTTTTTCCAGACACTGCCCTGCGTTAGAATAGAATTCTGCATTATATGACCTCCAATCTAAGGTTGTTGCGCCCTGCACACACCCTGATATCAAAAAAGCCGGACAGACACGGGCATTTCAGCCCGTCATCTTGTCCAGCTTACTGTTTCCGGGAACAGCTCACCCTCCGATGAACGAAATTTATTATATCTATAACCTGCCAAAATGTCAAGCTTATAAAAGCATGAAGAAACCATCAGGTCAAAACAAGCGAATAATTTCCTCCTTCCAATTGACTTTGCCCACTTGATTGGATATAATATGAAGCAGAAATTTGCTTTGGAGGGATCTCATGGAAGAAAGAGGGATATCGCAGGCCGTCATTCAGCGGCTTCCCAGATATTTTCGGTATTTGGGTGAGTTGAAAGATGAGGGTGTGGAGAGAATCTCATCTAAGGAACTGAGTGAGCTGATGAAGGTGACGGCGTCGCAGATTCGGCAGGACTTAAATAATTTCGGGGGCTTTGGACAACAGGGCTACGGTTATAACGTGGAATATCTGTATCAGGAGATCGGGAAAATACTTGGATTGGATAAGACCCATCATTTTATTATCATTGGCGCGGGAAATTTGGGGCGCGCGTTAGGCAACTATATCAACTTTGAACGAAGAGGTTTCATTTTCAGCGGAATGTTCGACCAGAATTTGGATTTGGTAGGCATGGAAGTGCGCGGCATCAAGGTCCAGCCGATGGAGAGCATGGAGCGATTTATCAAGGAAAACGATATTGACATTGCGGTGCTGACAATTCCAAAGGCGGGTGCGGTGGCCGTGGCGGAGCGGCTGGTACAAAATGGGATTAAGGCCATTTGGAATTTCGCCCACGTGGACTTAAATGTACCTGAAAACATCCAGGTGGAAAATGTTCACTTATCAGACAGTCTGATGAAGCTTTCCTACAACCTTAATCGCTATATGCGGGAAAATGAATAACAGTTCAAAGGACGTATTTCTTAAGATAACGCTGGAACGGGATTTCTAAGAAAGGACTGTTGACGGACAGTCCTTTTGTTGCATTTAGGTGATGTATCAAACGCGGTATGCGCTGCGGGGATATGGACGGCCGCAGGGGGCGCGGCGTGTTTTTCGCGGCAATGGAAAACACGCACCGTGGTTTTTCAATCGTAAGGGAAAGGAACGGATATGGAATATTTGGTAACGGCTCAGGAAATGAAAGCCTACGATAAGGCGACCATAGAGGAAATCGGGATTCCCGCCCTGGTTCTGATGGAGCGGGCGGCCCTGGCCGTGTTGGAGGAAATCGAAGTGCTTTCCTGCGATAAGGCTTCTGTCCTAATCCTGGCAGGATATGGGAACAATGGGGGAGATGGTCTGGCATTGGCAAGGATGCTTTCGGAGCGGGGGTATGGGACGGATGTGCTGTTGTGCGGAAATCCCCGGAAAGCTACGGAAGAATGGAAAGCACAAGAGGCGATTTTGAAGCATTATCCGGTAAAAACGGATGCTTACCATGGGGGGAAAGACAATAATTTCTTATTAAAAGAATATAATATATTTGTAGATGCGTTGTTTGGAGTGGGTTTGTCCAGGCCCGTCACGGGAGATTTCGCGGAATTGATCCAATGGATGAATGCCTCTAAGGGAATAAAAATCGCGGTCGATATTCCCAGCGGAGTCGATGCCGATAACGGTCAGGTTTTGGGATGTGCCGTCAAGGCGGATTTGACGGTTTGTCTGGGACTGGCAAAGCGCGGGTTATATTTTTATCCGGGGAATTGTTACAGCGGGCGCGTGGTTATAAAAGAAATCGGAATCGGTGAGGCGGCATTCCGGGGAAAACCGGGCATGGCGCCGGGAATGTATTGTTATGATGGGAAGATTTCAGATCTGCTGCCTGCCAGGAGACCGGACGGTAATAAGGGGACCTTTGGAAAAGTGCTTTTTGCTGCCGGCAGCCACAACATGGCGGGGGCCGCTGTTTTCGCTGCCCGTGCCTGCTACAGAAGCGGAGCCGGCATGGTGAAGGTGGTGACCCCGGAATGCAATCGACAAATTTTGCAGGCTATGGTACCGGAAGCCTTGCTTTATACGGGCAAAGAAAGCCTAAGGGAGGCTCTGCAGCGACTGGAAGCGGGCGGTTTGCAGGAGGCTTCACGCCGGGCGGAAATGGAGCATCTTTGGAAAGCCGGACACCTTGCGAAAGAGGAGAATTCTGAGGGAATCTCTTCGCGGTCGGATGTGCGGCATGGGTCGAAAGCCTGGTGGAAGTTGCCGGAGTCGGCTATGGACTGGCCGGATATCCTTGCCATTGGGCCGGGATTAGGAACCGGGGAGGAGGCGCTGGCCCTTTTGAGGCAGTTTCTCCTTGAAAGCCGCAAGCCCCTTTTGATCGATGCGGACGGGTTGAATCTGTTGGCGCTTCATCAAGAATTGCAGCAGGAATTATCCTCTCAGGCAGGCAATGGGAGAAAAGTGGTGCTGACGCCCCACGTGGGGGAACTGTCAAGATTGATCGGGGAGAGCGTGGCGGACATTAAGGCGCATCCGGCGGAGGCCGCCATGGCACTGGCGGACAGACTTCACTGTATCGTGGTGAGCAAGGATGCCAGGACGTTGACTTGCCAAAGCGGGTCCCCTGTTTGCATGAATCGGTCGGGAAACAGCGGCATGGCCACTGCGGGCAGCGGAGACGTACTGGCCGGAATCATCGCGGGCCTTCTGGCTCAGGGAATGGAGCCCTTTGCCGCGGCCAGTGCGGGGGCTTACTGGCACGGCCTGGCGGGAGACGCCGCGTCGGCGGCCTTGGGGGAGCGGGCGGTTACGGCTTCCGATCTTATCACATATTTAAAAGAGAGGTAAGTGCGTCATGGATACGACGTGTGACATGGATATCAGAGAGCGAGAATTTCAAAGAGTGTACGCCCAAGTGGATTTGGATGCCATTGTTGACAATGCCAGGAGCATGAAAGTCCATCTGGATTCCCATACACAGCTGCTCTGTGTGGTCAAAACCGATGCCTATGGACATGGCAGCGTGCCGGTGGCACAAAGCCTTGAGCCTTATGATTTCCTGTTTGGATTTGCGGTGGCAACCGCGGAGGAAGCGCTGCAGCTTCGTCGAAGCGGCATCACTAAGCCGATCCTGATCCTGGGCTATACGTTTCCTTACAGCTATCGGACCCTGGTTTCCCAGGACCTGCGGCCGGCGATTTTCCGTATTGACAGCCTGGAGGAATTGTCCCGGGCAGCCCTTTTGGAAAAGAAAAATCTCAAGGTACACATCAAAGTGGATACAGGTATGAGCCGGATCGGTATCCGTCCGGACGACCAGGGACTTGCTTTTGTTAAAAAGGCCATGTCCATGCCTGGCCTTGAAATAGAGGGGATTTTTACTCATTTTGCCAAAGCTGACGAGAAGGATAAAACCTCGGCTTATGAGCAGCTTCATCAGTTCCGGACCTTTATTGAGCGGATCAAAGAGGAATGTGGTTTGGAGATTCCCATCAAGCACTGTTCCAACAGCGCTTCTATTCTGGAGATGCCGTCCGCCCATATGGATGTGGTGCGTCCGGGCATCATCCTTTATGGGATCGCCCCTTCCGATGAGGTGGATATGGGAATCATCCCGCTGCGCCCGGCCTTGTCCCTGCGCAGCCATATCGTTTACATAAAGCCTCTGCATCCGGGCCAGAGTGTCAGCTATGGCTGGACCTTTACCGCCTCGGAGGAAATGCGGATCGCTACGATTCCGGTGGGTTATGGGGATGGCTATCCTCGCTCCTTGTCCAACAAGGGTTATGTCCTGATTCATGGGAAAAGGGCCCCCATCGTGGGAAGAATCTGCATGGATCAGTTCATGGTGGATGTGACCCACATCCCGGAAACGGCGGAGGGAGATCTGGTCACCCTGATCGGAAAGGACGGGGAAGAGGAGATTACGGCCCAGGGGCTGGGAGAGCTTTCCGGACGATTTGCTTATGAGTTGGTCTGTGATCTGGGAAAGAGGATTCCCAGGGTCTATCTGCGGGACGGACGCGTTGTTCGTTTTTCCCGATAAATATGAATACCTTCAGATAAACTGGAAATACTGTTTGGTAGAAAGAACCAATGGGCCGGATTACAAGGGCCCGGACGACAAGACCATGTTTAGAAGAAGGAGAAGCCATGAGAAGAGGAGATGTTTATTACGCGGATTTACGGCCGGTGGTGGGCTCGGAGCAGGGAGGCGTCAGGCCCGTCCTGATCATTCAAAACGACGTAGGCAACAGACATAGTCCCACGGTCATCTGCGCGGCAATTACTTCCAAGATGAACAAGGCGAAGCTGCCTACTCATATTGAATTGAATGCCGGTCTGCATGACATGGATAAGGATTCCGTCATTTTGCTGGAACAGCTGCGCACGATCGATAAGAAACGCCTGAAAGACAAGGTATGCCACCTGGAAGGGGATATTATGCGCAAAGTCAACAGAGCGTTGATGGTGAGTCTTGAGCTGGATACATAGGAACGGTTCTTGACGTTTGGTACATTATTTGTTATGATAAAGAAAACAGGAACGAGAGTTGGTTTTCCCGGCCTGACGATGGCTGTGGGAAAGGCAATGCGCCTGGTCTTGCGAAAGGCCGGGCATTTCAGTGTGAGGAAAAGAGAAAAATCTGAAAAGAAAAGAGGATAAAGAAATGTCAGGACATTCAAAATTTGCAAACATCAAGCATAAAAAGGAGAAAAACGATGCTGCCAAGGGTAAGATTTTCACCATCATCGGAAGAGAAATCGCCGTGGCGGTCAAGGCCGGCGGTCCGGATCCCAATAATAACTTTAAGCTTGCTACCGTGATCGCAAAGGCAAAGGCCAACAATATGCCCAATGATACCATTGAGCGCGGCATTAAGAAAGCGGCCGGGGATTCCGGTAATGTGAATTACGAATATGTGACTTATGAAGGCTACGGCCCCGGCGGAATCGCCATTATCGTGGACGCTTTAACGGATAATAAGAACCGTACCGCGGCCAACATCCGCAGCGCATTTACCAAGGGTCAGGGCAACGTGGGAACGCCGGGCTGTGTTTCCTTTATGTTTGACCAGAAAGGACAGATCCTTGTGGACAAGGAAGAATGTGATCTGGACGCGGATGATCTGATGATGATGGCTTTGGACGCGGGAGCCGAGGATTTCAATGAGGAAGAGGACGACTTTGAGATTCTGACTTCCCCGGATGATTTTGATGAGGTGAGAGAAGCCCTGGACAAGGCCGGTATTCCCATGTTAAGCGCGGAAGTGACCATGATTCCCCAGAATTATGTGAAGGTGACGGATGAGACCGCGATGAAAGGGCTGCAGAGAATTCTGGATATTTTGGATGAGGATGATGACGTACAGGCCGTTTATCATAACTGGGAAGAATAATCATAACTGGGAAGAATAAGGGGAGGACGTAAATGGACAGGCTCGCAATTGTTGTGCCTTGCTATAATGAAGAGGAAGTGTTGAAAATTGCTTCGCAGACGCTGCGGGATGTGCTGGAGGATCTGATTCGGAAGGAAAAGATTGCCAGGGACAGTTTTCTGCTGTTTGTGAATGACGGCAGCAAGGATCATACCTGGGAGTTGATCGAGGAAGAGCATCAGGCGCACCCGGAGCGGGTTCGCGGCGTAAAGCTGGCAGGCAATGTGGGACATCAGTTTGCCCTGACGGCCGGTCTGCTCACGGCCATGGAAATGAGTGATGTTACGATTTCCATAGACGCGGACTTGCAGGATGACGTGGCGGTGATCGAGGAAATGATTGACAAGTTCCACGCGGGGAATGACATTGTGTACGGTGTGCGTAAGGAACGTAAAACGGATACCTTTTTTAAGCGCACTACAGCGCAGGCCTTTTATAAATTGATGGCTTTGATGGGTGTGAAGACGATTTACAACCATGCGGATTTTCGTTTAATGTCGAAACGCGCGGTAGAACAATTTTCCAAATATGGGGAGACGAACCTCTTTCTGCGTGGGATGATGCCATTGATCGGGTATCAAACGGACTGCGTGTATTATGACCGTAAGGAGCGGGTGGCGGGTGAATCAAAATATCCGTTGAAGAAGATGCTTGCTTTGGCCTTTAACGGGATTTCATCCTTTAGTGTCAAGCCGATCAGCATGATTCTGGGACTTGGAGTGTTTATTATTATTTGTTCCCTTTTGGCCGCGGTGTATGCCCTGATTTCTTATTTTACGGGCCATGTGGTGCAGGGATGGACCTCTCTGATTTTATCCATCTGGTTCCTGGGGGGCTTGCAGCTGTTGGCTATCGGACTGGTGGGCCAATATATCGGTAAGATTTACATGGAAGTGAAGCACAGACCGAGGTACAATATCGAAAAGGTTTTGTAAGGTAGGGACAAAAGATGCGTTGGAAGAAGAATCAATTCAGTTACATATTATGGGCGGCTTATCTGACATGGGCGGGATTCTGTATTCTGGCCCTTGGCAGGCAAGTGGCTGCGTATTTTGGCGCGGCACAATATTTTTCAGGCTTATTGATTGGAGCCTGCGGTATTGTGGCGGCTGGAATTTTGTTTTCGATTCTGCGCTTCTTATCTGAAAAAATCGGGAATTTTCTTCCGCAGTCGACTTTGGTGCGGGAGGCAGTCCAGGGAGTGATTTTGATCTGTTTGCTGATGGTGGGACTGGCATTTCGTGTCATGCATCTGCAATACGCGGGAGAGACGGCGGATTATTTTGGCATGGCCAGGGTTGTGGAGAGCGGAAATCTCACCCGGATCGTGGAGGGCGCGGAGTCCTTTTATGTGCAGGTTCTGCATTCCTTGTATTTATTCGTGGGAAATAAATGGATCGCGGGAATCTTGCTGCAGATCGTCTTGCAGCTGATCGAGGGGGTTTTGTGTTATTTTGCTGTTCGCGGGGTTGCCGGAGGAATCTCTGGACTTTTTGCCGTGGGGTATTTGAT
The DNA here is from genome assembly GCA_947625255.1 of uncultured Acetatifactor sp. Lineage (GTDB taxonomy): Bacteria > Bacillota > Clostridia > Lachnospirales > Lachnospiraceae > Acetatifactor. The sequence continues at coordinate 150,296 of CANQNT010000001.1, forward strand.
GCTGGACCCTGCGTGCGTGGCGGATGGATTGGTCTATTCGCCGACAGTGCTTTACCAGTGCGTTTACCTTTTGGGTTTTCTGGCTGTGACCCGGTATTTGAAGAAGCAGGCGGAAGAACGGATGGAAACCGTCTATGATACCCTGCTTTTGATTTTTTCGGGAGTTCTGCTGGCCTTTGTATGTTTTTTGGATGTTACGGGTCTGTCTCTTCTGGCAATGCTTGTTTGTGTTATTTATTTACATAGGGATGGCGTAAGGGATGGCGGCCGTTTTGAGCGGGGAAAAACAAGCTCTCCGTGGGGGAAGGCGTATGTGAATCTGCCTGTGGTCTTTCTTTCCACCGTGGGATTTTTCCTGGCTTTTCTTTGGCTGGATGCCTATGCCGGGGGAATGAGCTTTGTTGCCGTCTGGATGGAAAAGTGGGAGATTTATTGGCGGACGAGGGCGGCGGCCGGCTTTTGGCAGGTGGGCAGTGACTGGGCGGTGCATTTTGTGATTGCCGTTGGAGTCTTGCTTGGCGTGCCTGCTTTTTTTTGCAGAAAGGATACGGAAAGAATCAGTCCGTGGATTCTGGTGCTGGCGGTACTCTGTCTGCTGGATGTGCTTGGACTGGGTCTGCATCTCCCCGGATTGATCTGGATGTTCGGAGCGGTCCTGGCGGGGATCGGTCTGGAAGATGGTTTGAGCGCCGAGGGGGCATCGGAGGAGACCGTAACGGACGAAGAGGGGAGGGATCCCAACGGCGGCTTCGAAATGCTGGAGAATCCGCTTCCCATGCCGAAGAAGCATAAGAAACGGGTAATGGATTTCGCCGTACAGCCCGACGAGGAGGAAATGAAATTCGATTACGAAGTGTCAGATGACGATGACTTTGATTATACTTAAGGAATGATTCGGACCCGTCTGAACTCACCTTTGAATCACGTTCGAATAAAAAATGAAAAATAGGAAATGCTAGTAAGACCCAGGGCGGATTTCGCTTTTGGGTCTTATTGATTAGCATGGGAGGACGGAAACGATGGCGGATCAGGAAGAAAAAGATGAAAAACAAAATGTCGAGGAGCATAGGGATGATCGGATTGAAAAGACGGGACAGCTGACGCTGGACCAGAATCGACAAAAGCATAATCTGCATCTTTTGACCATAATCGGGGAGATCGAAGGACATGACAACCTGGCGGGAAATGCCAAAACCACCAAATACGAACATATTTTGCCCCAGCTGGCAGCCATCGAGGACAGTGATGAGATTCACGGAGTTCTGGTGCTGCTCAATACGATGGGAGGAGATGTGGAGGCCGGATTGGCCATTGCGGAGATGCTGGCTTCTTTAAGTAAGCCGACCGTTTCCCTGGTGTTGGGAGGAAGTCATTCCATCGGCGTCCCCATCGCGGTGAGTACCAGACATTCCTTTATCGTGCCTACGGGAACCATGGTCATCCATCCCGTGCGGATGAATGGAATGGTGATCGGAGTGCCTCAGACCTTTGATTATTTCAAACAGATTCAGGATCGGATTACAGGTTTTGTCTGCGGTCACAGTGATATTTCCAGGGAACGGTTTGAGGAGTTAATGATGGAAACGGGTGTATTGACCAAGGATGTGGGAACCATTTTGATGGGGGAAGAGGCGGTAAAAAACGGATTGATCGACGAAGTGGGCGGAATTGACCGCGCGATCCGCTGCCTGCACCAGATGATCGACGAAGAATGGGATTCGTAAAATTATATGGTGACAAGTTGGAATAAAAATGTTATACTCTTTAGGGGCATGGATTGAAATCACAGATAAGGAGTGTAGCAACATGGCGTCTGCAGCAGGCAGGGGAACATCCGGTTCCAGAACATCCGGCAGCCGGGCAGCCGGTTCCAGGTCATCCGGTACAAAAAAAGGGGCCTCTTCCCGGAAACCGTCCGGATCCGGCAAAAAGAGTTCGAGGGCATATCAGGCGGAGCGGGATTATGAGTTGTTTCGGGAAATCGGACTGATCGTTTTGTTTGTGGCGATGGTCCTCTTGTTTTTGTGCAATTTCGGTATGATCGGCGTAGTGGGCGACGTTATTAGCGGAGTGTTGTTTGGACTGTTTGGCTGGACGGCGTATTTGGTCCCCGTCGCGGTGTTTGTGGCGGTGGCTTTTTGGTTTGCTAATGAAGGAAGTGCCACGGCTGTTCGTAAGCTGGCGGCGGGCGTAGTGTTGTTTTTGATGCTGGGCATGGTCTGTGAGCTAATTGGCAAGAACGCGTCCGGGCTTTTGCGGTATGACATTGCGGCCTTGTATCAGAGCAGCAAGGAATTTAAAAATGGCGGCGGCGTCCTGGCGGGCAGTCTGACTTACTTGTCCCTGCATTATCTTGAGACCATAGGGACGATTATTCTGATTTTGCTTTGCTCCGTGATCTGCGTGATTCTGATGACGGAGAAATTGGTTTTAAGCGGTATGAGGGAAAAAGGTTCCCTGATGCGGGAGCGGTCCAGGGAAAATTCCGAGCGCAGGCGCCAGATCGCGCGGGCGCGGCTGGAGGAGCGGGAGGCGCGCCGGCAGGAAGAGGAAGAAGCGCGCTGTCTGGAAGAAGAGGAACGCGGAGCCGGCGATAAAGAAGAGCCGGAGAGAACCGGTCGGCGCCGCAGGGAGCACCAGGAGGCCAGGCGGCAAAGGGCGCAGGAGCGGGAGGACGAAAAGATTCTGCGTATCAATAAGAGAGCCGTGGGGGTAACGATTGATACCTCCTTAAACAAGCGGTCGAAGAACCGGGACGATATTCATGAAATTACCATGGATTATTTGGAAGAGGGAACTGAGGAGAGCCCGGAAAGAGGAGAAAGTGCCGGGTCCCGGAAGAGTGGGGAATTTGATTTTGAACGGATCAGCATACGAAGCGATCGTCAGAATCTAACGCAGGAAACGGAAAATACTATGGACGTGGCCGCGGAGCCGGAGCAGATTTCACAGGAAGATTCACAAGGGGAAACTGCGGGAACGGATCTTCGTCCCCGGAAACCTCCGGAAACGCAGGAGCGGGATGCTCCGTCAAGGGAGTCTGCCGCGTCAGAAAGTATGCCGCTTACCAGGGAGGCGGAGTCGATTCCGGTTTATAGTGAGGCTACCGGAGGACCCAGGCGTCCGACTGCCAGGCTTCCGGAGGGCGGTGGGGACGATGGTTCCATGGATTCCCAGGTACATAAGGAGATTCTCAAGGCAGAGAAGAAAGTTCTTCAGAAATATATTTTCCCGCCTTATTCGAAGCTGCAGAAAGGGCCGGACCGTCCTGTGGATTCCAGCAAGGAGCTGCGGGAAACCGCCATGCGTCTGCAGCAGACATTGGCTACCTTTGGCGTGAGAGTAACCATTACGGATATCAGCCAGGGGCCCAGCGTTACCAGGTATGAGATGCAGCCTGAACAGGGAGTGAAGGTCAGCAAGATTGTGGGGCTGGCGGATGATATTAAATTGAATCTGGCGGCGACGGATATTCGTATTGAAGCCCCGATTCCCGGAAAAGCGGCCGTCGGCATTGAGGTTCCCAACAAGGAAAACATGGTGGTCGCCCTGCGGGATCTTTTGGAAAGCAGGGAGTTTAAGGCGTTCCCGTCCAATCTGGCTTTCGCGGTAGGAAAGGATATTGCGGGGCAGGTGGTGGTGTCGGATATCGCCAAGATGCCCCATATGCTGATCGCGGGAGCCACGGGTTCCGGGAAATCCGTATGTATCAATACCTTGATCATGAGCATCCTTTATAAGGCGCATCCGGATGACGTGAAGCTGATCATGGTGGATCCCAAGGTGGTGGAATTAAGCGTGTATAACGGGATTCCCCATTTGCTGATTCCTGTTGTGACGGATCCGAAGAAGGCTTCCGCGGCCCTGCATTGGGGCGTGTCGGAGATGAACGATCGCTACAAGAAATTTGCCGACTTCAATGTGCGGGATTTGAAAGGATATAATAAGAAGATTGAAACAATGAAAGAAGAGGGACAAGAGAATGTCCCTGCCAAGCTGCCGCAGATTGTGATCATAGTGGACGAGCTTGCGGATCTGATGATGGTGGCCCCGGGAGAAGTGGAAGAATCCATTTGCCGTTTGGCTCAGTTGGCACGGGCGGCAGGAATTCACCTGATTATCGCAACCCAGCGTCCCAGCGTGGATGTCATTACAGGTCTGATCAAGGCCAATATGCCCAGCCGTGTGGCTTTTGCGGTTTCCAGCGGTGTGGATTCCCGCACCATTCTGGATATGGTGGGTGCGGAAAAGCTGCTGGGAAAGGGCGATATGCTCTTTTATCCTCAGGGGTATTCCAAACCGGCCAGAATCCAGGGCGCGTTCGTGTCGGATAAAGAAGTATCGGATGTGGTGGACTTTTTAAAGAATCAGGCCATCGGCAATGTTTATTCTTCAGACGTGGAGGCCCAGATCAAGAATCTGGGAAGCGGCGCGGGCACGGGTTCCGGCGGAGGAAGCGAGCGGGATGAATATTTCGAAGAGGCCGGCAGATTCGTTATTGAAAAAGAAAAGGCGACAATCGGCGCCCTTCAGCGGCTCTTGAAGATCGGATTCAACCGCGCCGCCCGTATCATAGACCAATTGGAGGAATATGGAGTTGTTGGCGAGGAAGAGGGTACGAAGCCGCGCAAGGTGCTGATGAGCGAAGAGGAGTTCGAACGTTTGTTGGAGGAACTGCCGTAAAGCGGGATGACGGCGTTTGGCCATACATAAGGAAAGGAAGAGGAACATGAAGTCAGACATTCAGATCGCACAGGAAGCCGTGATGGAGCCGATCACGGAGGTGGCGGGCAGACTCGGTATCGCTTTGGATGATTTGGAATTGTATGGAAAATATAAAGCTAAGATTTCCGAGGAGTATTGCCGGAAGATCAGCAGTAATCCGGATGGAAAGCTGATCCTGGTCACGGCGATCAATCCCACTCCGGCCGGAGAGGGAAAGACTACCACCAGCGTAGGCCTGGGTCAGGCCTTTGGTAAGTTGGGGAAAAAGGCCATTGTGGCTTTGCGGGAGCCGTCTCTGGGGCCTTGTTTTGGAATCAAGGGCGGTGCTGCGGGGGGCGGATATGCCCAGGTAGTGCCCATGGAAGAACTGAATCTTCATTTTACGGGAGACTTTCACGCGGTTACTTCTGCCAATAATCTTTTGGCGGCTCTTTTGGACAATCACATTCAGCAGGGCAATGACCTGCGGATTGACACCAGGCAGATTGTTTGGAAGCGTTGTCTGGATATGAATGACCGCGCGCTGCGAAATATCGTAATCGGTATGGGCGGCAAGTCGGACGGCGTAGTGCGGGAGGATCACTTTGTCATTACGGTAGCCAGTGAGATCATGGCGATTCTCTGTCTGGCGGAGAACATGAAAGACCTTAAGGAGAGGCTTTCCAGAATCGTGGTGGCTTATAATCAGGCGGGAGAACCGGTAACCGCCGCGGACCTGCAGGCAGTTGGAGCCATGGCGGCGCTGTTAAAGGATGCCATCAAGCCCAATCTGGTGCAAACCTTGGAGCACACGCCGGTACTGGTGCATGGCGGTCCTTTTGCTAACATCGCCCACGGCTGTAATTCGGTACGCGCTACCAGAGCCGCGCTGAAGATGGCGGATTACTGCATCACGGAAGCGGGCTTTGGAGCGGACCTGGGCGCGGAGAAGTTTTTTGATATTAAATGCCGCATGGCAGGTTTCCACCCGGACGCGGTGGTTTTGGTTGCAACCGTGCGCGCTTTGAAGTATAATGGTGGTGTGCCTAAGATCGCGCTTGCGGAAGAAAATCTGGAAGCGCTGCAAAAAGGAATCGTCAACCTGGAGAAGCACATCGAGAATCTACAGAAATTTGGTGTGCCCGTGGTGGTGACGCTGAATTCTTTCGTGTCGGATACGGAGGCGGAGGTGGCTTTTGTAGAGCGCTTCTGCAAAGAGAGAGGCTGTGAATTCGCCTTATCCCAGGTATGGGAAAAGGGCGGCGAGGGCGGTATTGTCCTGGCGGAAAAGGTGCTTTCCACATTGGCGGAAAAAGAAAGTCATTTCCGGCCGCTTTATGAGGACGGTTGTGGGCTGCGGGAAAAGATTGAGATTGTTTCCAGGGAAATTTATGGAGCGGCCGGCGTGAATTTCGCCCCTGCGGCAATCAGGCAGATCAACAGACTTGAGAGTCTGGGATTTGGCAATCTTCCCGTTTGCATGGCGAAGACCCAGTATTCCCTTTCGGATGATCCGACGCTTCTTGGACGGCCGCAGGGCTTTGAAGTGAATGTCAGAGAGGTCTATGTATCGGCCGGGGCGGGCTTTGTGGTCGTTTTGACCGGAACGGTAATGACCATGCCGGGACTCCCGAAACAGCCCGCGGCTTATAGGATTGACGTGGACGAGAGCGGCAGAATCACGGGGCTGTTCTGATTTCCTGAACGGATGATCTGTCAGGGCACGTGTCGGAGTGGTCTTTCACAAGAAAGCGACCAGAAACGAGGTGTATATCGTGGCAAAAATCATAGACGGAAAGGCGATTTCCGCTCAGATCAAGGAAGAAGTGAAGCAACAGGTGGCGCGGCTGAAAGCAAAGGGAAAAGAAGTGACCCTGGCGGTCATTCAGGTGGGAAACGATCCCGCTTCCTCCGTATATGTGGGCAATAAGAAAAAGGCTTGTGAATATGTAGGGATTCGCTCTCTGAGCTACGAGCTTCCGGAGGAGACCACCCAGGAAAAATTGCTTTCTCTGATCGATGAATTGAACGGCAGGGAAGATGTAGATGGAATTCTGGTGCAGCTTCCCCTGCCGGCCTGGATTTCAGAGGAAGGTGTCCTTGAAAGGATATCTCCATCAAAAGACGTGGATGGTTTTCATCCGCAGAACGTGGGGGCCCTGTGTGTAGGAAAGCCGGGGCTTGTTCCCTGCACGCCTGCGGGGATCATAGAGCTCCTGAAGCGTTCCGGCATTGAGATCGCAGGCAAGGAGTGCGTTGTGGTAGGCAGGAGCAATATCGTTGGCAAGCCCATGGCCCTGCTGCTCCTCGGGGAAAATGGGACAGTGACCATTGCCCACAGCAGGACAAAGGATTTGAAGCGCGTCACTTCCAGGGCGGATATTCTGGTGGTGGCGGTTGGAAAGAGAAAATTGATCACCAGGGAATATGTCAAGGAAGGCGCCGTGGTGATCGATGTGGGGATTCACCGCACGTCAGGCAGTAAGAAGCTGTGCGGTGATGTGGATTATGAGAGCGTGGAACCTGTCTGCAGCGCGATCACGCCCGTACCGGGCGGCGTGGGACCCATGACGATAGCGATGTTAATGCACAATTGCGTAGAGAGCGCAGGCAAAGGATTTAATTAGGAGTTCATATGAAATGTCCAAATTGTGGTTCTGATATGCCAGATGATGTTTTGTATTGTGAGCATTGCGGGAAAGACATTCATATTGTCCCTGATTTTGAGCCGGATTTGGATTATCGGATTGGAGGATTCGCCGGCGGCCCATTAAGCGAGCAGGAGAAAAATAGTAAGGCTTCTCCAAAGGAAGGCAACAAGGAGCGGGAGAAAGAGGACAAGGAGGGTGATCCTCCCCGGAGACGGCGGCAGAAACTGGATTACATGATAATTTCAGCCGGCGTATGCCTCGTGGGGCTCTTGGCGGTAATGGCAGCGGTCGCCATCTATTTTTATCATTATTGGTCTTATGATTATCAGCTGCAGCGTGCTTCGGAATGTATTGCCCAGGGTCGCTATGATGAGGCGATTGGATATTATGAGCGCGCGTTGGAGCTGGATTATACGGATATCGAAGTGAATTTTTCCCTGGCAGAATCCTATCTGAAAAAAGGCAATAAAATGGAGTATGAATATTTGCTCAGAGAGATCATTCAAAGCCCTTTCTGCAATCAGGAACAATTGGAACGGGCTTACGGAAAGCTGTTCGAAATCTATCGGGATCGGGGCGAATATGACACGATCAACGAAATCCTTCATAAGAGCGGGAATGAGGCGATTCAAACCGCCTATCAGAGATATTTGGTGGAACCGCCGGAGTTCAGCTATGATTCGGGCTATTATAATGTGGCGGTCTCTTTGAAACTGACATCCTGTGCGGCGGGAAGCATTTATTATACCATGGATGGAACCGATCCGGGAGAGAACAGTCTCTTGTATACTGCCCCCATTTTGCTGACGGAAACGACGACAGTCAAGGCGATTTTTATCAATGAATACGGGGTGGCCAGCGATCTCGCGGAGAGGACATTTCATATTTTCGTGGATTTGGAAGTGGAGCCCGACGTCAGCGTGATCGATGGAGAATACCATGTTCCCACGCTGATCGAAGTATCCAATGACGATGAGGCTGACATCTATTACACCACGGACGGAGAAGATCCAACGGCATCTTCCCGGCTATATACGGGTCCCATTCATATGCCTGTGGGACAGAGTATTTTTAAATTCGCCAGCCTCAGGGAAGACGGAACTTGCGGGAAAGTGGCTGTGCGGCGGTATCATCTCGTCCTGGATACGGATCTGACACCGGAGGCCGCAGGGGATATTGTTGTAGGCAAGATGATCGAGCAGGGAAAGATCTTTGACGCGGAAGGCTTTTTTGAAGAAGGGGCGGGAGCCAGATATTTTTATCAGTATCAATACGTGACCAATGTGGAAGGAGACGCGGACTACTATGTGTTCGCGGAGATCTATCAGGATGCCCTGGGCGTTCAGGAACGGACCGGCAGCTTCTACGCGGTGAATATTTATACGGGTGAATGCTATAAGCTGTTGATCGATAAGAACAACTATAGCTTGGTTGAACTAATAATAAACTCCCCGGAAGAGGGATAAGGAGAGGTGCTTAAATGTACAAGATTGTAAAAGCGAAAGAACTGACCACGAACATTTACTTAATGGACGTGGAGGCTCCTAGGGTCGCAAAGTATTGTGAACCAGGGCAATTTGTCATCGTGAGGATGGGGGAGGATGGAGAGCGGATTCCACTGACCATCTGTGATTATGACAGAGAGGCTGGAATCGTGACCATCGTATTCCAATGTGTCGGAGCCAGCACAAAGAGGATGGCCAGCCTGCAGGAGGGAGACAGTTTCCACGATGTCGTAGGACCGTTGGGCTGTCCTTCGGATTTGACCAGGGAGAATCCGGAAACTTTACGCGCCAAAAAGATTCTCTTTGTGGCGGGCGGTGTGGGGACTGCCCCCGTGTATCCCCAGGTAAAATGGCTGCATGAAAGAGGCATTCAGGCGGATGTGATCATGGGCAGCAAAACCAAGGATCTTTTGATTCTGGAAAAAGAGATGAAAGCCGTTGCCGGCAATCTTTATGTGACCACTGATGATGGATCCTATGGCAGAAGCGGCATGGTGACCCAGGTAATTAAGGATTTGGTGGCGGAGGGTCATCACTATGACGTATGTATCGCCATCGGTCCCATGATCATGATGAAGTTCGTCTGCCTCATGACCAGGGATTTGAACATACCCACCGTTGTCAGCCTGAACCCGATCATGGTGGACGGTACCGGAATGTGTGGAGCCTGCCGCGTGACCGTGGGAGGAAAAATAAAATTCGCTTGTGTAGATGGGCCCGAATTTGACGGACATCAGGTGAATTTTGACGAGGCTATGCGCCGTCAGACGATGTATCGGACAGAAGAGGGCAGAGCCATGCTCCGCCTGGAAGAGGGCGGGACCCATCACGGCGGCTGCGGGTACTGCGAGTAAGGTCCTTTGGATAAAAAAGAGATTTTTTGCAGAAAAAAGAAAAAAAACAACGATTGGAAGATGGAGGATAGAATGGACGTATTAAAGAAAGTACCGGTTCGTGAACAGGACCCCGGGGTTCGCGCCACGAATTTTAAGGAGGTTTGCCTTGGCTATAATCTGGAAGAGGCCATGTGTGAGGCAGGCAGATGTATTAATTGTCGGAATGCCCAGTGTGTCAAGGGATGTCCTGTGGCCATTGACATTCCCGGTTTTATCAGCAAGGTGAAAGCCGGAGATATAGAGGGCGCCTATCAGGTGATCAGTGATGCCAGCGCGCTTCCGGCGGTCTGCGGGCGCGTTTGTCCCCAGGAGACCCAGTGTGAGGGGAAATGTATCCGCGGGATCAAGGGTGAGCCGATTTCCATCGGTAAGCTGGAACGTTTCGTGGCGGATTGGGCCAGGGAGAACGGTATCGTACCGCAAGGCTGCAGGGAAAAGAAAGGCCGCAAGGTGGCAGTGATCGGTTCTGGTCCTGCCGGTTTGACCTGCGCCGGAGACTTGGCGAAAATGGGTTATGACGTAACGATTTTCGAAGCGCTGCATGAGCCGGGCGGCGTATTGGTCTATGGAATTCCGGAGTTCCGTCTGCCGAAGCAGGCGGTGGTCGCCAGGGAGATTGAAAATGTGAAAGCCTTGGGCGTTAAGATTGAAACCAATGTGGTCATCGGTAAGTCCGTGACCATTGACCAGTTGATCGAGGAGGAAGGCTTCGAAGCAATCTTTATCGGTTCCGGAGCGGGACTTCCTAAATTTATGGGAATTCCGGGTGAGAACTCCAACGGTGTGTTCTCTGCCAATGAGTACCTGACCAGAAGTAATTTGATGAAGGCCTTTGATCCGAATTCTCCCACGCCGATCATGCATGGAAAGAGGGTGGCCGTGGTCGGCGGCGGCAACGTGGCCATGGATGCGGCCAGAACGGCGCTTCGTCTGGGAGCGGAGGTGCATATTGTGTACCGCAGAAGTGAAGAGGAGCTGCCTGCCAGAGTGGAAGAAGTGCATCACGCCAGGGAAGAGGGCATTATTTTCGATCTGTTGACCAATCCTACCGAGATCCTGGCTGATGAAAAGGGCTGGGTAACGGGAATGAAGTGCGTTCGTATGGAGCTGGGAGAGCCTGATGAATCCGGCAGAAGAAGACCCGTTGTAATTCCCGATTCTGAGTTTGTCATGAATCTGGACACCGTGATCATGTCCTTGGGAACCTCCCCCAATCCGTTGATTTCTTCTACCACGGAGGGCCTGGAGGTCAATAAATGGAAGTGCATCGTTGCGGACGAGGCGAATGGCAAGACCACGAAAGAAGGCGTTTACGCAGGCGGCGATGCCGTGACCGGAGCCGCCACCGTGATTTTGGCCATGGGCGCCGGCAAGGCCGCTGCAAAGGGGATTGATGAATACCTGATGAGCAAGTAATAAACGTGTGTCTGGCGCGGACAGAGTCGGGAAATGATGAAAATATCCATTTTATGCGTGGGCAAGGTGAAAGAGGCGTTTTACCGCGAGGCCGTTGGGGAGTATGCGAAGCGTCTCGGGAAATATTGTAAATTTGAAATCCTGGAAGTGGCGGATGAGAAGACGCCGGACCAGGCTTCGGCGGCGGAGGAGCTTCTGATCAAGGAACGGGAGGCGAAGCGCCTTCTGGCCAAAATCAGCGAGGATATGTACGTCTGCACATTGGAGATTCCGGGCGGAAAATATAGTTCTGAAGGCTTTGCGGGCTTGATCGGGCAGGCCGCGGTTCGTGGAAAAAGCCATATTGCCTTTGTCATTGGCGGTTCGCTTGGACTGCATGAATCTGTCTGCAGGAGGGCTGACTGTGCGGTGAGTTTTTCGGATATGACTTTTCCCCATCAGCTGATGCGGGTTATTTTGTGCGAGCAGATTTATCGCGCCTTTCGCATTCTGAACGGGGAACCTTATCACAAATAGAGGCGGGAAGGAGTAAGGTTTGGATAAGAGGAAAACAGGGTGTTCAAACAATTGGAAAAAGCTTGCCTGTCTCTGTATTGTGATATTGATGGGATTCTGTGCGGTACAAATGCTTCGTCCCAATCGACAGTACACCTATGCGGGCGATATGGAGTTTCCTGCGGAGGAAGCCTTTAACGGGCTTGTGGCGATGGATGGGATTGCTTTGCCCATGGGGGTGTATGAAGCTTCACTGGAATACCGAACAGATGTGGATCTTGGGGGAAGATGTACACTGCAGGACGGCACTGTTTTTACCGGCGGACTGTTGACCAATGGTGAACATTTTTACAGCGGACTGGATCGGACGAGTTTTCGTTTCTGGCTTTTCGAGGATACGGAGGCCTTGCAGCTGGTGCTGGAGCATGAAGCCGGAAGCTCTTTGTGGGTCGGGGACTTGGTGATCACGGAGACCGACCAGCTTTGGACGATTTTTTTGACTTTCTTAAGTTTTGCGTTGTTTTTGATTCTGGGGAGCGTTCTGATACAAAGAAAATTGCGGAAAGGCTTGCTTTGCCGGGAACAGAGAGACGTGCTTTTTGGTCTGGCCGTGATTGCGGGGATGGCATCCATACCTTTTTTATTGGGAACGAGCGTAAGCGGAGCGGATTTCACTTATCATTTACAACGGATCGAGGGTGTCAAGGACGGTCTTTTAAGCGGTCAATTCCCGGTACGTCTAGAGCCGGAATGGGTCCATGGCCATGGCTATGCGGACGGAGTGTTTTATTGCAACGCGTTATTGCTCTTCCCGGCGATTCTGCGTCTGTTGGGCTTTACCGTCACGGACAGCTATAATTGCTATGGAATTGCAATGAATATCCTTACCGTTGGGATCTCTTACTATTGCTTTTCCAGAATTTTTAAAAATCGGATTACCGGACTGATGTGCAGCGGTCTATATACCTTGTCTATTCCACGCATCTACAAGCTGGTGATCACTTCCGCCGTGGGCGAGGGGAGCGCGATCACTTTTTTCCCGTTGATTTTGTATGGCTTATATCGTATCTTTACGGAGGATCCCCGATCAGGCGCCGTTCTCTCTGACGGGCATTTGGGCGGATCAAACAGCCTGGCCGAATCAAAAAGTCTGGTTGAACCCAAAAGCGAGTCCGGCATTTCTGTTTCAGGCTATGAAACGACTTGGATTCCGTTGGCGTTCGGGCTGACCGGGGTTTTGCAGACCCATGTGCTGAGCTGTGAAATTACCGCTTTTTTGATAATCGTGATTTGTCTGCTTTGTATTCGCAAAGTGTTCCAAAAGGCCGTGTTTTGGGAACTTTTCAAGGCGGCTTTTGTAGCGGTGGTTTTCAGCCTGTGGTACATTGTGCCGTTTTTGGACTATTATCTGACAGAGGATATGCATATAAAGCATGTATCCGCCAGAACGATTCAGGAGAGAGGGCTTTATATCACGCAGCTGGCTTCCCATTTTATTTCCTATGGAACGGGGACCGCGGATCTGGGCGGGGCGAATTCCCTTGGGATCGGGCTGGTTTTGGTGGTTGTTTTTTTCGTGGTCTGTATCCTATGGTTTGGGGGAAAGCTGCGGGAAAAGGGAGAGCCGATCCTGTTGCTTGGAAAGGCATCCGTGGTGTTTGGCGGGGGACTGATGCTGATGAGTCTGAATCTCTTTCCCTGGGATTGGATTCAGAGCTGGAACAGGATCGTGGCTTCCCTGGTCAGCAGCATTCAGTTTCCCAATCGCTTTTTGGGCTGGGCTGCGGCGTTCCTGGTGACTGCTTTCGGGTTCTGCCTTTGGTATTGCCAACGGAATGGTGAACGCCTGGGCTATGTGCTGATGGTGGTTTTGTGCCTTGCCGGCATCACTACTTCCAGCCTTTATTTGATGGATTATGTGATTAAAAATCAGCAGCAATTTCAATTATATAACGAGGAAGGAATGGGTTTCGGATATATTTCCGGTGCGGAGTACCTGATCGAGGGGACGAATGAGGAAACCTTATATTATAAGGGGCCCATTGCCGGGAACGGTGTCCGGGTGGAGCGTTATGCCAAAGAATATTTGAATGTGGAAATGACATGCGCCAATCTTTCCCAGGAGGAAAGCTATGTGGAGCTGCCTTTGCTGCATTATAAGGGATATCGTGCCTATGTCCCGGAAACGGGAGAAGAACTGACCGTGCAAAAGGGCGCGAATAATGTGGTGCAGGTGCGGATTCCCGCCACCTTTACGGGAACCGTCAAGGTGGGATTTCAGAGCCCCTTTTACTGGAGAATCGCGGAATTTGTAAGTGGGACAGGTTGGATTCTCATGGGCATTTGTTATTTGTGGAAAAAGAGGAAATTTTATGGAAGCGAACACGGAAAATATCAAAAAGTCTAATTTGATCAACAGAGCAATGTATGTCATCATATGGCTCAGTGCCTCGCTCCCGGCTTTTTGCGGATATCTGATGGATGGCGGAGAAATAAGAGAGTGGATTGCAAGGGTTGAGGAGCTGAAGGGCGGAGCCTTTTTCAGTCAGCTCTCACCTCTTGATTCCAATTTGTGGCTCTTGCCTATGGTCTTGCTTTGCAGGGCCGGGCTCAGTTTGGGAATTGCTTATGGTATATTTGTTCTATTGCTGCAGTCAGCCGCCACTTTCTGCGCGAAATTGCTTTTTTCCCGCTTGTTCGGAGAGCGGGAGCAGACTTTGTTCGCCACGCTGTTTTACGTTACTTGTCCTTATCATATCTATGTTTGCTTCGATCTGGGGGATTGGGGAAAGGCGGTGGCCTGGACGCTGACGCCTTTGGCCGCCTGGGGAATGGCCGGAATTGTGCGAAAAGGGTTTGGATGGCTGGATTCTGTGGTCGTTGCCCTCGCTATGGCGGGAATCGGTTACGCTGATTGCAGGATGTTTTTGGTGGCTGCAGGGGTCCTTTTCCTCGGGATTCTTTGGTATCGTAAGTTTGTGGGATTTTTCCCATTGCTCTTGGGGGCGATCCTTTACGGACCGGGTTTGATTCGCTTGATTGTCTATCTGTTTACGGGCGGCGATGGGAGCTATCAGCTCTCCCTGCAGTCCATTGCGGGATCAGGTTATGCTTTGGGACAGTTTTTTTCTTCCTACGTTTATGCAGAGGGAAGGCCTGGCCTGGGGCTGGGGCTTCTGGGAGGAATTTTGCTTTCCCTTTGGCTGCGTTTCGCGAGAAATGTCCGTTTGCCCAAAAAGGCGGATTTTTGCGTTTTTTTTGCGGTATTGTTTCTTCTGATGTCTTCCTGGAGATTTCCCTGGGATGTGATTTCCAGAATCGGAGTTCCCGTTTTACGGTTGGTTTCCCTCATGGAAACTCCCGCTGTCTTTTTTGGATGCGCCTGTATGTTCCTTAGCGTGCCGGCAGCCTGGGGAGTAGGAGAGGCGATGAAGCAGGAGTCGAAATATGTCAGAGTCGGTGCCCCTCTATTGATCTTTGCGGCTTCGATAGCAATTGCAGTGTTCTTATGCAATTCCCTGACTTATATTCGCATGCCCCTTTCGTAAGGAAAGGTGAGAGCGGAACGAAAATTCCGAAACAGGGCAATTTGCGGTAGAAGTGTTAAATCCCGCAGATGCCTGACGGGTTGAGGATGGAATATGCCGGACTTCGAATTAAAGAGGAGGAATCAGTATGACAAAACGAGAGCTTACTTTGGCAAAATGGGGGTTTGTGTTGCTCTATATCAACATCAATCTGGGAAGATGGGATATTCTGCCGGATTTTCTTGGGATTTTTCTTTTGTATCTTTCCCTGGGGGAAAAATATCGTGTCGCGGATTCCGGTACCGTATCCATGGATCGTCAGCCCGTGCTCAGAAAAGGTGGCGCGGAGAAGCGCCTGATTCCTTTTCTGAGCATCCTGGGTCTGGACTATTTGGTTCACTGGTTTATCAGCTTTACGTTTGCTTTGGAGATTTTGATCGTTTATGTGGTACGTCTTTATGTGATGTACACCTATTTCGGTATTCTGGTCGAACGAATCGAAGCGGGCGGTCAGCCCGATGTGGCGGACCGGTTCCGGAAGCTGAGAATCGCTTATGTGGTGTTGTGGGCGGTTGAAATCATTTCCGAGGTCTTGAGCCTGGATTGGATTCTGCTGGCGTTAGTATTCGCGCTGATTGCGTTTGCGATCGTTCTGTTCGTTCAGCTCGGTGCCGTGAAACCCATATCGGAAACGGCGTGACAGGCTCTTATTTGGTGATGTAAAATTGGTCCCATAGCAGAAGCCAGTTGGCCCGAAACCACTGCATGATCTGCCAATATACACAGCCCCGCAGGTCAAATTCTTTGATCAGATTGAATTTTGCCTGAAGGGAACGTACATCCTCAAACCAGACCTCATGCAGGATCCCATCCTGGGTATAGTTAAAATAAGGACTTTGGGCCAGAGAATCGTATTGAATGACGGCTCCCTGCTGGATGGCGATGCGGACGGCCTGTACGTTGTTGATGGTAGTGGCTTTTGTGGTGCCGCGCACGTAGGGCAGAGGCCAGTCGTAGCCATAATTGGGAATCCCCAGGTTGATTTTTTGCGGGGGAATCTCCGTGACGGCGTATTCCACTACCCGATGAACCTGGTTTATGGGCGCCACGGCCATATTGGGTCCATAGGTGTAGCCCCATTCATATGTCATTAAGAGCACCGCGTCCGCCGCTGCTCCAAGGGCCGGATAATCCTTTCCCTGGTAGAGAAGGCCGGTTTGGTCCGCGCTCGTCTTGGGTGCCAGGGCTACGGTGGTCTGGTAGCCTAAGGGGCGCAGAGCCTGGGCAACCGCTTCCACAAAGGCGGTAAATGCGTCCCTGTCCTCGGCCAGAATGTACTCAAAGTCAATGTCCACTCCGCCGTAGCCTTTGTTTTCCAGGGTGGTCAATAGATTTTGAATCAGGCGCCGGATGGTTTCCTGGGAGTTTACCAGGGCGCTGATCAGCTGATTGTTGAAATTTCCATCCTCCCCAAAAGGGGTCAGCGTGAGGATCGGCCTGGTTCCGTAGCTTTGGGCCAAAGAGATCATCCAGTCGTCCGCCAGCTGGGGTGCGATCAACTCGCCGTCGGTATTAAAGCCGTAGGAAAAGACGTAAAGGTCGCTGAGGTAAGGCAGGGTCTGTTCCAGTACCCATTGACTGATAAAGGGGTAGGCGTAGCCGCCCGCGTAAATGCTTCTGTCAGGAGAGCGGCTCCCGCCGGGAATCAGAAGCGCCTGGCCAACCGCCAGGGCGTAGGGATAGATCAGTTGGTTATAAGCGATGATCTGGCTGACATCGGCCCCGGTCTGACTGGCGATGGAATCGACAGTATCGCCTGACTGAACCACATAAATTTCCATAAAAATTCCTTTGCTGAATTTGTGAGATTTTTTATAGTATATTCACGAAAACGGAGACATTTTCTTTGGAAATGGAAAAAGGGGGTTGTTCCCATGAGAATGTATGATATCATTATGAAAAAAAGAGAAGGGGGCGCGTTGAGCGGGGAGGAGATCCGTTTTTTCGTGAATGGCTTTACGACCGGACGCATCCCGGACTATCAGGCTTCCGCGTTGATGATGGCAATCTATTTTCAGGGAATGGATGAACGGGAGACCCTGGAGCTGACCCTGGCCATGGCCCAAAGCGGAGAGATGCTGGATCTGTCGGCGATTCGGGGCATCAAAGTGGATAAGCACAGTACGGGCGGCGTGGGGGATAAAACTTCCCTGGCACTGATCCCCATGGTCGCTGCCTGCGGGATTCCGGTGGCGAAGATGAGCGGCCGTGGGCTCGGTCATACGGGCGGGACCATTGACAAGCTGGAAAGCTTTCCGGGATTTCGCACGGATCTCACCAGGGAACAGTTCCTGCGGGGGGTCAATGAGATCGGTATCGCCATTATGGGACAGACCGCGGATCTGGCCCCGGCGGATAAGAAGCTGTACGCCCTCAGGGATGTGACTGCCACGGTGGATAATATGTCCCTGATCGCCAGTTCCATTATGAGCAAGAAGCTGGCGGCGGGCGCGGATGCCATGGTACTGGATGTGAAAACCGGAAACGGCGCCTTTATGAAAAAAGAGGAAGACGCCCAGGCGTTGGCGCTGGAGATGGTGGAAATCGGCCGTCAGGCGGGCAGGAGAACCATTGCCGTTGTGTCGGACATGGACCAGCCCTTGGGCCGGGCCGTTGGCAACGCCCTGGAAGTGAAAGAGGCCATTGATACCTTGGACGGAAAGGGGCCGGAGGATTTTCGGGAATTGTGCCTAACCTTGGGAAGCTGTATGCTGCTTGCCGGCGGTAAGGCGGAAAATGTGGAAGAAGCACGCCGCTTGCTTTGTCAGGTTTTGGCGGACGGCAGTGCCAAGCGGAAGCTTGCCCGGTTTGTGGAGAACCAGGGAGGGGATCCTTCGGCCGTTTATGACACGTCGCTCTTACCTGCCGCCTCCATCGTGCGGCCTGTTCCGGCGCCTGAGAGCGGCTATATCGCTCATATCGCCTGCGATGAGGTGGGAATTGCCTCGTTGCTTTTGGGCGGGGGAAGGGAGACCAAGGATTCCGTCATCGATTTGTCGGTGGGGCTGGTGCTGAACGCCAGGGTGGGAGATTATGTTCATGCCGGGGAGCCTTTGGCGTGGCTTCATGCCAATGACGCGGGGAAAGCGGATCAGGCTCAGGCACGTTTCCTGGGCGCTTATGAGTTCTCTGACGCTCCGGTGAAGTGCGGTCCTTTGATTAAGAGGATCATCGGGGAGATTCATACTTAAGGCCGTCATGGAATATACTACAGTATGAAAAAAGAATCAAAATTGAGACAGAAAAAAGAATCACTGGTGGAGACCCTGCAGCTGCCCAAGGATGTGTGTCTGGGCGCGCTGCGGGTCACCCTGACGGGCGATACCGAGGCCTGGATCGAGAATTATAGGGGAATTCTGGAATACACGGATCAGTCCATTCTTCTTCAGGGCAAAACATGCCAGGTCTGCTTTGAGGGAAACCGATTGTCGATCGATTATTATACCAATGAAGACATGAAAATCAGCGGCTGCATTACCGCGGTGCGCTATCTGTAGAGGAGATATGATAAATGATTGCGTTCTTTCAGTATATCAAGGGGTATGTCCGAATCAAAGTGTGGGGGTTTTCGCCGGAACGGTTCATGAATCTGTGCAGCAATCACAATATTCTGCTGTGGGATATTGTAAAAGACGGGGACGTGTATTTTATGAGCGTCAGTATCCGGGGCTTTAAGCAGCTTCGGCCCATCGTCCGCAAAACAGGAACCAGGGTAGCCATCCTGCAAAGGCATGGACTACCTTTTTTTATGTCCGGACTGAAAAAAAGGAAAATCTTTATTCTGGGGTTGCTGCTATGCGTGTCCTTTTGGATATTTTCCTCGTTCTTTATTTGGGATATTGAGCTTGAAGGAAATTACCAGGTCACGGAAGACATTTTTTTATCCTATTTACAGCAAAATCAGATTACCGTGGGAATGAAGAAAAAGGATCTGGACATCGAGAATCTGGAAAAAGACATCCGCAGAGAATTTCCCGTGGTGACCTGGACCTCTGCCAGGCTGGACGGCACGAAGCTGGTGATCCAGATCAAGGAAAATGAAACGCCTCCCGTGACTGCCGTTATGGAGGAAGAGGGAGGCAAGGATCTGGCTGCTCCTTTTGACGGCAGAATCGTGTCCATGATCGTGCGAAACGGTGTGCCCAAAGTGGCGATTGGCGATGAAATTACGGCGGGAATGATTCTGGTGGAGGGGAAGATTCCCATTTATAATGAGGATTCCACCGTTCGGGAATATCAATATGTAGCCGCGGACGCTGACATCTATGTGGAGCATGCCATGACCCGTCAGGAGACGCTGCCCTTTGATTATATCCGAAAAGAATATACGGGACGGACCAAGGTGAAATATTTCCTGAGGGTGGGAAACTGGGAGTGGAAGCTTTCGGAGGAGCAGCCTTTCCTCGTCTATGACAGTGTGATACGGGAAAAAGTGCCCGTGGTATTCGAAAAACTGTCCATTCCGGTGATGGCCGGCAGTATCACCTACCGGGAATATCAGAATGTGGAACACACTTACACCACAGAAGAGGCAAAATCCGCTCTTTTACAGAAAATTAATGATTTTTTTCAGGGTTTATCCAAAAAAGGGGTACAAATTATTGAAAAAGATGTTAAAATAGAAAAAGGAGAAGGAGAATGGGTTCTGAACGCCGATCTGTTGGTGCGGGAACGGGCCTTCGAACAGGTGGATACTCCTTTAGAGCCGGAGCAGGCGAATCCGCAGCAATAGTATTGGAGGAGTTTGATGAGCGAAATTACGGAACGGATGCAAATGGATGATGAACATATGCGGAAAATCTTCGGGATGCAGGATGCTTATCTGAAAAAGCTGGAACGGGATTTTCATGTGACGGTGATAGACCGGAACGGCAGTGTGGCTATCAATGGAGAAGAGGATAACGTACACCGGGTGCAGGGAATTTTGACCCAGTTGGAAGAAATTTCCCGCAGAGGGAACGAAATTGAGGAACAGAATGTGGATTACGCCATTACGATGAGCAAGGAAGATCAGGGGGAGGTTTTAACCCAGATTGATGAGGACGTGATTTGCCACACGGTAAACGGCAAGCCCATTAAACCCAAGACTTTGGGACAGAAAAAATATGTGGATGCGATCCGTAAGAAGATGATCGTTTTTGGAATCGGACCTGCTGGAACGGGTAAGACCTACCTGGCCATGGCCATGGCGATCACGGCCTTTAAGAATGATGAAGTGAGCAGGATCATCCTGACCAGGCCGGCCATTGAGGCCGGGGAGAAACTGGGATTTTTGCCGGGAGATCTGCAGAGCAAGGTGGACCCTTATTTACGTCCTCTTTATGATGCCTTATACCAGATCATGGGGGCCGAGAGTTTCCTGAAAAACATGGAAAAGGGGTTGATCGAGGTGGCACCGCTGGCTTATATGCGCGGCCGGACCCTGGACAATGCATATATCATCCTGGATGAGGCCCAGAATACGACTCCGGCCCAGATGAAGATGTTTTTGACCCGTATCGGTTTTGGTTCCAAGGTGGTGGTCACGGGTGATGCCACGCAGAAGGACTTGCCCTCTGACACGAAATCCGGATTGGACGTGGCCGGCAAGGTTTTGTCCCAGATTGATGACATCGCCTTTTGCAGTTTGACCAGCAAGGACGTGGTCCGTCATCCTCTGGTACAGAGGATCGTCAAGGCCTACGAGGATTATGAGGCCAGGGAAAAGTACCGCAATCGGGAAAGAAGGAACATTGGCGGCAGACGCTAGATTCAGGGGCTGAAGAGAAGAGTGTTTCGTAAAAGAGCCGGAATCGGACGGGAGGTACGGCAAGATGACCTTTTATGTGGAAAATGAAACGGATGTGACTTTTGATTTTGACGTGGAACGTCTGGTGGAGCAGGTGGTCACAGAGGTGCTGGAGGAAGAGGACTGTCCTTATGAGACCCAGGTGAACGTGCTTTTGACGGATAACGAGGGAATTCGTGAGTTCAATCGCCGGCAGCGGGGAATTGACCGGGAAACGGATGTCCTTTCCTTTCCCAATCTGAATTATGTCAGACCCAGCGAGTTCGAAATCGACGAGAATGAAGAGGCCGATTATTTTGACCCGGATTCGGGAGAATTGATCCTGGGCGATATTATTGTATCCGTGGACAGGGTTCTGCAGCAGGCGGAAAGCTATGGCCACAGCGTGAAGAGAGAATTGGCGTTTCTGGTTGCCCATAGTATGCTGCATTTGTGCGGCTATGATCATGAGGAGGATCAGGACGCGGCGTTGATGGAAGAGAAGCAGGAGCATGCATTAAGGGTATTGGGAATTACAAGAGAGGATTAGGGCACGGAAGATGAGTCAGGTGGAAGTGAGAAGAAAGCAGTTTCAGTCTTTTTCCCAGATGTTGGGCATTGTTATGCTGATGATCATGGGAAAGAGAATTGGAAATAACGGGATCGCTTATTTGGCCGCGGCAGTGGAGGCCATGACCCTGCTGTTGATTTTGTTATCAGAATATGTGCCGGAGGTCTTGGGACGTATGCTGCGTGTCAGGAAGGCGAAAGAGCAGTATCGGAACGCGAACCGGATCAGAAGCAGCGTGATGATTTTCCAGAGTCTGATGGGACTGGTGGGAATGGCTGTTTTATTGTCGGGGGCGGATGTATTGGCGCGGAAAGTGTTTTTGATTCCCTATAGCGCGTTCGTCATCCGGCTTTTGGCGCCGGTTGTTCTGCTGCGCGCGATGGGAAGCGTTTTGCAGGGATATTTTCAGGGACGGGGGTCTCAGATTCCCACGGTGGTGGTTTGTGTCCTGCGGCCGCTTTTGACACTGGCGCTGGGACTGGTGTCTGTTCCCTTGTTCCAGGGCTATGGAGAGCGGGCGAGCAAGCTGCTTCTCAATGATAATATTCCTTCCATGTATGGAGCGGCGGGACTTGCGGTGGCCATGATCATTGCGGAAGTGCTGCTATTGCTTTTATTACTGGTGCTGTATTTTGTGAATCGGGGAAATTACCATGTGGAACGTCTGGAGGGCGGCAGACGCACGGAAAGTTTTGGAAGCGCGGTGGGAGGTCTTTACTCCGGACTGGCTTTGCTGTTGGCTGCGGGCTTGCTGGCGCGGATTCCCGTGGGGCTTGGGTTGGTCTTTCTGCAAAAGAAATCGGCGGATACAGTTCAATCGGCGGTAGATTTCGGGGCCTATTATGGAGGTTACTTAGCGTTATGTGCCTTTGTGATTCTGCTTTGCGGGATTCCCATGCTGCCTGTGGCGGCCCGGACGTTGAGCGCCATTCGGAGGACGGAAACACGCTATGCCCGGGATCTGTGTGGAATCGGACTGCATCTGGGACTGGTTTATACGTTGTTTCCGGTTGCCTATTTTATTGCTTTGGCAGCGCCTCTGGCACGGGCTTTTGAAAAAGGGGCGGACGAGCTTTTAGCGGGCTTTTTGCCGGTGGGATCGTTTATCATTGTGGAAGCGGTGCTCGCAGAGTTTTTTCTCGAGATTCTGCTAAAGGGAGGAAAAGCGCTGTTGGGGCTGGCCAGCCTGGGAGCGGGCTTTGTGGTATTCCTGGTGGGCGTAGTGATGTTTGTGAATGTGCTGGACCTGGGAGTGGCTGGTCTGGTTTACGGAGGTCTGCTTGGGGGCCTTGTTGTATGTGCCATGTCGGGAGCAATTCTCATATTGCAGAGGAGCGTACAGTGTGACTGGCTAAACTGGGTGATCATACCGCTTGGTTCTGCCGTTTTGAGCGGAGTGGTATGCCTTTTGATTGGCAAGATTTTTACGGATCTGTTGGGGGATGTGGGAACGCTCGTGATCGGCTTGGTGGTTGGATTGATTTTTTATCTGTCTCCCCAATTAAGCTTAAGGAGTTTCCGAGAGTCGGAGCTGCGCGTCATGGTATTTGGCGGCGTTTTTAAGAACCTGATGGGTGCGATGGGAATCTCCTGGAATAAGAGAAGATAGGCACAAAATGCTCTTTTTATGAATAAGAATGAAAAAAAAGGTTGATACTGATACCATATATAGGAAACACGAAACAGAGGTGTTTTATGAAATTTTGGAAAGGTTTCAGCTTTTTTTTCATTTATCCATTTACAATGATGTTGCTTGGGTTCCTGGGAGGAGTGATGTTCGTGACCTATTTCTATCCCACCAGATACCAGAGTGGGACAGTGCCCGGGGAATACCAGGAGTTGGATGAGCTTCAGACGGATTGGCAGAGGGTGCAAGGGAGCGCTGACGCCGGAGATGATCTGATGGCGCAAAACGGCGAAGAGGCCGATGGAGGTGCTGTGGAAAGCGCTTATCAGTACGACGTATGGAATCCGGAATCCGCGCAAAAACCGGAAGATGTAAGTGGCGAGGCGGGCCCGGAGGCAGAGGAGAATTCCCAGGAAGTGGCATTTCTGGGGGAGAAGCTGAGCGCGGATACGGCTTATGTGCTGGAGGAAACGGATTTGCGCAGTAAGAGTGTGGTGGAAACGACCTGGAAGCTGCCTGCCAGGTATATTGGAATGGATCGGGAACAGTTTTTAAGCGCCATGGATTCTTATGAGGCCTCTCCGCCTTTGAGCGAGTTGGAGAGAGGGTTCGTGAGCCTTGAGGTTTTGTCCTTTTCCCGGGATAAGGTCGTGGTCCGGATGAATTATGAATATGTACAGCCTACTGCCAGTTTCTATTTAGTGGTGGAGAACGATTATGTGGTGGTATATCTGGATGATCGCCAAACCGTCTATATGTATACGGATATTTTACTGACCGACCTGCCGGATTCCATTCAACAGGACATTATCCATTGGATGTATATACCGGATGAAGAAAGTCTTTATGATTTCCTGGAGAATTATTCCAGCTAGAATCTGGAGAGCTTTGGGAGCGGAGAGATCGGGGGAGCATAAAGGGGATAGGGAGCGTGCCGGAATATCCTGGGAGGAAATTTAGAAAGAAGAAATGCGGAATAGGAAAATGACAAAGGAAGTTGCAATTATCGGCGGAGGCGCCTCCGGAATGATGGCCGCGATCACGGCTGCCCGCGGGGGCGCCCGTGTTGTGCTTTATGAAAGAAATGATCGTTTGGGCAGAAAGCTACTTTCCACGGGAAATGGGAAGTGTAATCTGGGCAACGAGGCATTGGGCGCAGAAGATTATCATGGAGGAGACCGGCGACGGATCGCGTCATGGCTTGAGCGCTTTGGTACGGAGGAGACGAAAGCGTTCTTCGCTTCCTTGGGGCTGATGCTCAAGGATCGGGACGGGTATCTCTATCCGGTCTGCGAGCAGGCGGCGGTGGTTTTGGACGTGCTGAGACTGGCAGTCGAGGAGAATGACGTGCTTGTGGTGCCAAACGTTAAGGTGACCAGAGTACAGAAGTGTCGGGATGGACGGATTATGGTGGTCTGGCAGGATGGCAGTGCGGTTTATGACAGCGTGGTTCTGGCCTGCGGAGGCAAGGCGGCGCCAAAGACGGGGTCCGACGGAAACGGTTATCTGCTGGCGGAGCAATTGGGATTGGCACAAAGTCCCGTGGTACCGGCCCTGGTGGGGCTTCGCTGCAGGGAAGAGGCCTGTAAGGCCATTGCGGGAGTCCGGGCGGAAGCAGAGGTGCGCATTCTGGAGGGAACCAGGTGCCTGTTGCGGGAACGGGGCGAACTGCAGCTGGTGGAGTATGGGATATCCGGCATCCCGGTTTTTCAATTGAGCGGACAAGTCAATTATCTATTACGAGAAAAAAGGGTTCTTCGCGCGGAGATTGATTTTCTGCCCCAGTGGTCACAAAAGGAATTTGAGGCATATGTCCGACTGAGGCTGCGTCTGGCGGGATTGGACGGCGCAGGAGATCCAGGGAATCATGGCAGAATGGCCGGCAGGCTTTCGGTTGAAAGAGGGCGGACGATCGGCAGGAAGGCGAACGGTCTTGCAGCCGAGGATATGAGCGGGCGAACGGTGGAAACTTTTTTTACGGGTCTGTTACATAAGAAACTGATGACTTTGTTTATTAAAATGGCAGGATTAAAAACCAATATTCTTGTGGGAGAGGCGGGCAGAGAACGTCTGCTGGAGGTGTTTCGGCTTTGTAAGGCCTTTTCCCTTCAGGTAGTCGGCAGTAATTCCTTTGACCAGGCCCAGGTCTGCGCGGGAGGGGTTAAACTTTCCGAGGTGACAGAACAGTTGGAGGCGGTCAAGGCGCCTGGAGTGTATTTGGCTGGGGAACTTTTGGACGTAGACGGCAGATGCGGCGGATATAATCTGCATTGGGCCTGGTGCAGCGGTTATATAGCGGGGACCGCGGCCGCGGGCGGTGCGGTAGGTCTCGGAGGAAAGAAGGACGATAAAGGGGAGAACCTATGATTCGGATTAATCAGGTAAAGATCAGGGCACAGGAAACTGATCAGAGGGCATTGCTGGCAAAAAAAGCGGCGGGGCTTTTGCGGGTGAGGGAGTCTGATATTCAGCGGCTTGTCATTGTGAGGCAATCGATTGACGCGCGGAAGAAGCCGGATATTTTTTACAGCTATACTTTGGATGTATCCTTGTATCTAACAACGGGAAAAAAGCCGGAGCGGGATGCCGCACCGGTACCGGCACGGACCGCCGGAGAGGATCCTGCCGTTTTAGAGGAGCGGATTGTTCGAAAAGCGAAAAATCCCAATATCAGCAGAATCTTGCCCGTAAAATATGTATTTCCCGCAAGCGGGACTCGTCCTGCGGCATATCGCCCCGTAATCATTGGAACGGGTCCGGCAGGCTTGTTCTGCGGCTACTTTCTGGCAAAGGCGGGATATGCGCCTATTTTGTTGGAACGGGGCGCGGACGTGGATGGCAGAATGCAGGCGGTAGAACGCTTTTGGAAAGAGGGAATTCTTGATCCCAACACCAATGTGCAGTTTGGCGAAGGGGGAGCGGGTACTTTTTCCGATGGGAAACTGAATACTCTGGTGAAAGATAAATACGGCCGGAATGGGGCCGTGTTGGAAACTTTTGTGAGATTCGGCGCCAAAGAATCGATTTTGTACGAGGCAAAGCCGCATCTTGGAACAGATGCGTTATGCGGCATTGTGAAACGGATGCGCCAGGAAATCGAACGACTGGGCGGGGAAGTGCGCTTTGGCTGTCAGGTGACCGCGCTGCAATTGGCCGGGCCGGGATTGGACGCGGATGAAAGCTTTATTACGGCTGTAAATCCCGATAAGAGGGTTACTGGCGTAATCATCAATGGTCAGGAATTGCTGCCGTGTAATCAGGCAGTGCTTGCCATTGGACACAGCGCCAGAGATACTATGGAGGAACTCTATGCGGAGAAGATTCCCATGGAAGCCAAGTCCTTTGCCGTTGGCCTCCGGGTGGAGCATCCTCAGGCGATGATCAATCAAAGTCAGTATGGGATGGAGCAGCCTGGCCTTCTTGGAGCGGCGCCCTATAAGGTCGCCGCACAGACCAGCCTGGGCCGGGGCGTGTATTCTTTCTGTATGTGTCCGGGCGGCTATGTGGTCAATGCCTCTTCGGAGCCGGGACGGCTTGCGGTCAATGGGATGAGCTACAGTGGAAGAAATGGGCAAAATGCAAACAGTGCGATTATTGTTTCCGTAACACCGGAGGATTTCGGATCGGATCATCCCCTGGCCGGAATTGCATTTCAGAGAGAGCTGGAAGAACGCGCTTATAAGGCCGGTCAGGGGAAAATTCCGGTACAGCGTTATGGGGAATTTAAGGCTCGCGTGGAATCCGCGGGAGCGGGAAATCAACGGTTCCAAGAAGGGGCCGGTAAACAAGTGGAAGCAAAGGAGGAAGCCTACAGGCAGAAAGGAGTCCGAGAGGAGGCCTACAGGCAGGAGCGGATCCGTGAGGATTTGGACGGTACGCTTTTTTCCTCTCAGAATAAGGGTGGTTTTCGGTATGCGGATGTGAGCCGGATTCTGCCGGAGGACTGCAATCGCGCTTTTGTAGAGGGAATGACGCAATTTGGACGTTTGATTCCCGGCTTTGACGGACCGGACGCGCTGTTGTCCGGGGTAGAGAGCCGGACTTCCTCTCCCGTCAGGATTCAGCGCAATGAAGCTTTGCAGTCCCCGGCGGTACGCGGGTTGTATCCATGCGGAGAGGGAGCCGGTTACGCGGGAGGTATTACCTCGGCGGCCATGGACGGCATTCGTGTCGCGGAAATGATCGCGGCGGAATACGCGCCCTATCAAGGGACGACGGGAGCCGGAAGAAGCTCCCATTCGTGCGCTCTGGCTTAAATGAACGTAGCGGACACTAAAATTGTTGCAAAAAGAGCGTTGCTTTGCCCGGCATGGCTTGACTTTTTTGGAAAGTTATATGATAATGGTTGTCAGCAGAGAACGTTAACTGCTTGAGAAAAGGGCTCCGAAGGAGCGGAACGGAGGGTTT
Source organism: uncultured Acetatifactor sp. (assembly GCA_947625255.1). Taxonomy (GTDB): domain Bacteria; phylum Bacillota; class Clostridia; order Lachnospirales; family Lachnospiraceae; genus Acetatifactor. Next base: position 177,922 of record CANQNT010000001.1, read on the forward strand.
CATGAGGTGTCCCTATTGCCATCACGAGAATACCAGGGTCACGGATTCCAGACCTGTGGAGGAGAATAATTCCATCAAGCGCAGGCGTGTCTGTGATGAATGCGGCAGGCGTTTCACTACATATGAGCAGATCGAGACCATGCCATTGATTGTTATTAAAAAAGACGAAAAGCGGGAGGCTTATGATCGTTCCAAGATTGAGGACGGGATTTTGCGGGCTTGCTACAAGAGACCTGTGAGCGCGGAACAGATTTCCACCCTGGTGAACCAAATTGAAAATGAAATTTTCAGTCTGGCAGTATCGGAAGTGTCTACCCAGACCATTGGAGAGCTGGTCATGTCTCGCCTGAAAGAACTGGATGGAGTGGCCTATGTCCGCTTCGCCTCCGTTTATCGGGAATTCAAGGACGTGAACACGTTCATGGAAGAATTGAAAAGTATTTTGAAGTGAGGGAAAAGCATGAATATAAACGGTTACACCCGTACCTGCGGTCTGATTGGAGATCCGGTGGAGCACACGATGTCGCCGCTTATCCAGAACCATTTGGCCGCGCGGCTGGGAGAGAATCTGGTATATGTTCCCTTTCATGTGGAAACGGGACGGCTGGAAGACGCGGTAAGGGGCGCTTATGCCTTAAATCTGCTGGGCTGTAATGTGACGGTGCCTTATAAAAGCGCGTGCATTCCGTTTTTGGAGGATATCGATCCTTTGGCGGAACGCATCGGAGCGGTCAATACCCTGGTGCGGTGTCCGGGTGGTTTTAAAGGCTATAACACGGATATGCCGGGGCTGTACCGGGCGTTATCAAGAGATGGAGTGAAAATCGAGGGAGAACAGGTACTGCTCCTAGGGGCAGGCGGCGCGGCACGGGCAGTAGCCGTTTTGATGGCCGGGGAAGGCGCTTCCCGTATTATGATCTTTAATCGGACTCTGCGGCGGGCGGAAGCGGTGGCCGCGGAGGTGAATGCCCTGACCGGGAGAAGGCTGGCGGAGGCTTATGGTTTGCAGGATTGGCGCAGGGTTCTTTCCCACGGGGAAAAGTATCTTGCCGTGCAGACCACCAACGTGGGGATGTACCCGAACGTGGAGGATGCATTGATTGAGGACCCTGACTTCTATCGGAAGGTACATACAGGTTATGACCTGATTTTCAATCCTTCGAGCACACGGTTCATGAGGTTGGTGCGGAAAGCGGGAGGACGGGCGTTCTGCGGCCTGGGTATGCTGCTTTATCAAGGCGTGATCGCGTTTGAATTATGGACGGGACAGACAGTAGATGACAGCCTGGCGGATGAGATTTATGAAAAATTAAAAGAAAGTGCTTGCAAAAAATAAGCACATATGTTAGAATAACGTATGTTGTGAGGCGGCAGTTTCCTTACATATGCCGGCGTGTCGGAATGGCAGACGAGGCAGACTCAAAATCTGTTGTTGGCAACAACGTGCGGGTTCAAGTCCCGCTGCCGGCAGTAATCAAAAACGACGTAAAATGGCTACAAATCCACTAAATAAGCGGTTTGTAGCCATTTTATTTCCCTAATTCTATAATTAGATATTATGAAAATTTGACATGATTATAGATTTTTTTGTCATGAAATTGTCACGAAAAAAGGGTACTTGCGAGCTTTGCCGAAGCCTCCCTTTTGGCTTTTTCCTCTTTTTCCATCATGGAGTGCCTGTATACTGTTTTCATAACATAATCACTTTTCCATCCACCCATCCGCATGATGTCGGCATCGGCAATTCCAATACTTGACATTTGGCTTGCAAAAAAATGGCGGAGCTTGTGAAGCGAGAAGTGCGGAATACAAAGCCTTTCCTCAACTTTGGAAAGCTGGCAGGTTATGGAGTTTGGATTTCCATCATAAACGAATCCTTGCACCCTGATTTTATTTGCCAGTTCTTGAGGAATAATAATGTCTCTTGTGCTTTTTTCCGTCTTAGTTGTCTTAACTACCCATTCCTTGTTTTGATCCTGCACGAGTGCCTTGTTAATATGCACCACGTCCCCGTCAATATCGGACAGGGTAAGGGCACATATTTCAGACCTGCGCATACCATAACAGGCAAGCGTTATAGGTATTTCAAGCGGTGTTCCATTTATCTCTTTAAGTATCTGCTTAACATCGTCCTGTGACGGCGTATAAGGCTCAATTTTGGCCTTTTGAGGGAGTTTAGTATAAATCTTCATGTCCGGGCGAAAAGTGCCTAAAACGGCGGAAATAAAGCCGTGATAGTTGCGCACAGTCTTTGGCGACTTGTTCTTTGATAGTTCATTCACCACCCTGTTAATATCGATTTGGGTAATGTCAGATATGCGCAATTTAGAAAACCACTCCGGAAGGCGTTTTGGCATCTCCACATAATCTTTTATCGTCCTTGGAGACAATACATTTTTCTTCATATCAGCATACTCTTTAGCGGCGCCCACAAACGTCATTTTTGAATAATCGTTTTTCACCTTGTCCAGTTCGTCCGAGATCGCTTTCAGCGCTTCTTTCTGTGTAGGTTTTTCGTCAAAAACAACGGAATAGGTTTTCCCCTGATACATTTTCCGCACTCTGTATGAGCCGGAGGGGAGTTTTTCGATTTTCATAGTATCATCCTCCATGTATTGATTATTTTTATTTTTGATGTTATAATTTAAAAACCGCCGGTACGTTGGTGGTGAGGAAAAGCTATGACCATATTTGACATTATCAGCAGGATAATACCTGGCATTATGTCTATCCTCAACTTTATTTATCAAGTATATAAAGACAGGAAGAAAGAGAAGTAATACATAGTCTATGGGGCTTGTGAGTTGACGGTCAGCGGACTAACCAACCGCTCCGGCGAATCTTACTAATCCAATGTAGACTGTGGTGTAGCAAGTTTCCATAGATTTCTTGACAAATCAAGCCTATTGGAATATACTTATTTCATGGTCATATAAATTTTCCTCAAATAAGGGAAGGAGGTACTCATAGGACGGTAACCTGTGAGAAAAAATCCCTTAGTATTTCAGAAGCAGTTGGGCGGAAACGTCTGGCTGCTTCTTTTTTGAGCACAAAAATAACACCACAATCAAAACAAACGTTCTGGTTGACTTGGTGTTCCGAGGATGATACAATATTTCTTGTGTAGGTGTATCATCTTCGGAGATATGCTTTGCCGCTCTGGTGTTGGTAGCACCGGGGCGGTTTTAATTTTCCTATTTTGCTATAAATATAATCTTGCTTTGAGTAAAGTAATTAACCTTATACTCTAATTCAATTTCTTTTGCATCAGATGGAACTTCATAATATACAGCGCCTTTGACTTTTTTGCCGGATGAAATCGTTGCATCTATTTGATCATCACCAATCCATGATTGATCCATAGAGTAACCATCTGCATAACAATCCCAATTAACAAGTGAAGATATTGTCTGGTCTGAATCTCCTATATTTTCAAACTCAAACTCCATTCTATAGTACATATATCCATCTTTTGGCTGTAGAAACTCATTGTCGGATTTCCACTCGCCAGCGCTTAAAAAGCTTATTCTTAAATTAGAAGTTTCAACAACATCTCCAACATTAAATTTATTATCTACTTCCTGTTGTTGAGTTTCGCTTTGGTTATTTCCTTCCCTTGTCGATTCTCCAACCTTTTGCGGGTTATTGTCGCTTGGACTATCTGAATTACCCCCACTTGCAAGTGCGGCAATTACAATAATCACAACAACAGCAATAATAATCCATTTCATTTTGCCGCCCTGCTTTTTCTTGCAGTTAGGACAGATTTTTGCATCAGCCGGTATTTCCGTCTTGCAATACTTACACAACTTTGTTCCTTCCTTTTTTGCCATATCAATTCCCTCTTTTCTTTTGATTTTTTTTATTAAATCGCCGAAGCGGTTCAACCAATTTTAATCCTCCAGTGCGTGAGCATAAGCTTCTATCCTCTGTACACACTCTTTCCCAAAATCATTCATTTTGATATGCTCGATCTCATGCAGATAAGCTTTTTCAATCTGATTCTGTGCCATCCGAGCATTGAGAAAAACACTGTATGACCCATCCTCATTCTTTACCGTCTGCCCCTTGACCCGTGTAGGCATATCAATCAATATGGTATTTACCGTCAATCATTCTCACCCCGTTCCTTGCGCTTGAGCGCGAGCATCATTTCGCGCACTGTCCGCAGGTCCTCAGGCGATGCGTTCCGGGACGCATCGAACAACATGCGGAGTTCTTTATTTTCAAAAATTTCCTGCGCAATAGCTGCCGTCTCATCGTTGAGGTAGTAACCCTGTTTTGGTTCCGGCATTCTACCAGTGGTCAGGTAATCAATAGGAACGTCAAAATAATCTGCGATCTTTTGAAGAGTTTTTGCCGTCGGCGTGCTTTTTCCAAGTTTCCAATTACTCAAGGCGGTTTGCGTAACTCCTGCTTCTTTTGCAACCTTGTACGGAGAAACACCATTTTTTTGTAAAAGTTGCTCAAAAATCTCGTACATAAATTGTTACCCTTTCACAAAAATAATGTACTTACGGAAAAGTTAGCAAAACCGCTTGACTACTAATCAAAAAAGTAGTAACATGTACTTACGCAAACAAAATGAACTCGCGGCTGCTACTTTCGAGTAAGTGTGCTAAATTATAAAATGTGGTAGTTTTGTAATTGAAAGTATATCATAGCTCGAAAGTACCGTCAAGAGAATACTTTTTTGAAAGGGGTGTAAAATTGTACGAAAAATTTGACGAGTTATTGTCAGAAACTCACAAAACACCGTATAGGGTTTCAAAAGATACGGGAATAAGCCAGACTGCATTTTCAAATTGGAAGTCTGGACGCTGTCGGCCAAGCCTTGAAAGTTTGCGTAAGCTGGCTGTTTATTTTGACAAACCTATTGAATATTTTCTCGGGTAGGAGGGGGGATGAAATCTTGAAGAAAAACAAAAAGAAAAAGGCTCCGAAGATGGTGCGAGCATCCCAGAAGCCAGTTTCAGATGTTGACATGATCGCGGACAAGGTTTCAGAAAAGATATTTGCCCGCATGGCTGAGGCAATCGGAAATCCAATCGCTAATCCGTTTGATTATTCAGCCACTGATGATAGCACTTGAGAATTTTTACGGCGCTGATTTCGGAAAATGTACGGTAGTAAAATATTTGTCCTTCAACTTCGTCCTGAATGTTTTCTCTTTGAACGATGCTGTTTACTTCCGAAACGATTTCATCATGAACATGTTTTCCGTCAGTGCTCATAAATTTCTCAAAATCTTTGAAGTCTTTCATGCTGTAGTCTCCTTTCTGTGGACTCGGCTCTGGTAAGCCTGTAAGGACATTATAGCATGGCGAAACAAAAAAGTTGTATACACATCAAAACAAAACTATAAAAAGGAAGTGATTATTTGGCAAAGTTATATAACTGCGAAGAGATCGCAGAGAGGTATGACGTTCAGGTCATTACTGTGTGGGATTGGATTCGGAAGAAAAAGCTCCCGGCAATGAAGATCGGGAAGTCTTATCGAGTCAGCGAAGAGGACTTGAAAAAGTTCGAGGATGATAGGCGGACGGTTTCGGCATAACAGATCAAATATTTCCTAAGTTAGGAAGTGATGCAGACGAAAAAAATTAAAGAGTATTGGATAACCATTGTTGTATCAGCGGCCACAACTGTTTTATTCCGCTTATTAACAGATTGGTTATTACCGAAACTGTTATAGGCCAAAAGCAAAAATGTGAGGGTAGAAATTACGAAATTGAGCAACGGAGGTGAGAAATTGGTTACGGTAAACTGTAATAATCTCGAAGCGGAGATGAAGCGTATCGGAATTAGCCGAAAAGACTTAGCGAACCGTATAGGGTGTTCATATAGAACGATGCATTCACGCTTTAATGGAACATCACAATGGCTGTATGACGAATGTGTAACTATACGAGATGCTTTTTTCCCGGAAATGGATTTAAATTACCTGTTTCCGTATGTTCAGAAGGAGGTGGGATAAAGTGGAGCGAGAAAATGTCAGCCAAAAAAAAGCAGACTTGCAAATCATAAGGGCTGAAAACGAACTGGCATTAAAGATTTATGCAGATGGCTATGTCCCGATATCTGACTATAAGATACAAAGCTCCGCAAACGGAGAAACGGAGCTTTGCGTAACATTTAAGGGCATACCTAATGAACTTGATTTAAAAGCAAGTTTAAAACAATAGAAGAAATAGGGCTGGCAATCCATGAGTTTCTTTGTATAACAGATGCAAATTTTGAGAGGATTCCCTGTTGTACTGGGGATTTGGATTCGGATATTTTTTCGAGCAAATCAATGATCTGGTGAAGTTCTTCTTTATCATTTGAATTGCTTTCGTTTATTCGTCCCCAATTGCTATAGGCCAGAAGCAATCTTGAAACAGCATTTGCAAATGGAATCGCAACATCCCAAGCGTGGACAAACTGG
>CANQNT010000002.1 GCA_947625255.1 uncultured Acetatifactor sp.
CGGTTCCGTGAGGGGCAGTAGGCAAGCCTTTCACAAAATAAAATTGAGAAAGGAGTGTCGAGACTGTCTACTCGACTCGATTACCCTGCGTGGAATGATATATTTGATGCCTTTTGCCATGTGTTGACCCAAATGAATGCAGAAATGGCAGACAGCGTCCTGCTGGATGAGATGGTCTATTTAATTGCCAGGGCCAACGAAGCGGAGGGATTTATACAGGAAACCACTTCCCATCCCAAATGGTTCGAGTGCCTCTGCCGCAGGGCCGCAGCCTCCAATGAGAATGAGGCCAAGTGGCAGTTTGCCGCCTATCTGCCGGAATGCTCATGTAGTCAGAAAGTCAGGGATATAATTCTGGATTTCGCAAAGGACCCCAATGAATATGTGAGCCGGCGGGCGCTTTTGGCGATGCCCGCTCAGCGTCCTGACTGTGTGGAACAGTTCGCTCCGCTGTTCTGGGAGCGCAACTGTTACTCTCCTGAACTTCAGGAATACCAGCGGATCGCCGTTCTGGTCTCACTGGACGCCATCCATTCCGACCTGCTTCCACAATACTTGGAACGGGCCAAGCAGGATGGTCGGAGCTATCTGCTGGAACACGCAAAACGAATCGAAGGAGGACTTGCCATGAATGAAAAACTGTCCCGTCCCCAATTCAATCAAATGGATACAACCGAGAAGCAGACGCTGATGGAAAGCCTGGCTGCCCGTTATGATATGACCTTTCTCGGTCTACATACTTTTGACCGCTGGGGCCAGAGCTGCACCACCGGCATCTTCAAGAAAGATGGTCGTGAGTTCGTCTTTGTCCCCGGCGATACCGTCACCCTGGGCTGGGAGCAGTTTGCCGAGGGACTGAATCAGGAGAGCCGGGAGGAATTGGAGTATCTGTTCCGGGAATGGGAAATGGAGCGGGACCCGGAGGAGATGATTCGGGAAAGCATGGCTCCTGTTCGGCAGGTGGCCATTGGACCCATGCTGGTGGGCCGGGAGCTGGAGGAAATTAACTGGGAGCCAGTCAAACTGGAGGACCCACGACTGCGCTCGGAATGGTTGGAAGATTTTCGCCAATTCGCTTTGACCGACAGGGACAGTCTTACTCTGGCAGGTCGTGCCCGTTTCGAACGGGATAGTGACAGCTGGCAGGTCAGCCTCTATCACGAGGTGGACTATCTGGACTTTCAAAACCGGCTGCAAAAACAGGGCTTCTCCCTGCCCACGGCGGACGAGTGGGCCTACTTGTGTGGCGGCGAGTGCCGGACCCTGTTCCCATGGGGAGATGGGTTAGACTACTCCATGCGTCTGCGCTGGTTTGAGGATATGGATGAGGATGAGAACCGGCCTTATGACATGGAGGAACCCAACTTCTTCGGCCTGTCTATCGCCTACGATCCCTATATGCGGGAAGTGGTGCAGGCTGATAGGCTTACCACCTGCGGCGGCGATGGCGGATGCAATATCTGCGGTGGGCTGGGCCCATTTCTCGGTTTCCTGCCCTGTTCGCCCCACTGTAAGCCAGAAGTGCAGGAGGACAATGAACTAAACGGAGATTATGACTTTTATCGGCCTATCATTCGGCTGGAGAACTATGATTGACAATAGAAGCTTGATACAAAATAAAGAAAGAGAGGTGCCGACATGGGAGCATGGGGCATAAAAGCATTAGAGCGTGACGAAGGGCTGGATGTACTGGACATCCTCAAAAATGAATATGTACCGGAGCATCCGGTAATGGATCTGGGCGAGATGATCGAACTGATGAAAGAGGAAGTCATGCTGGGATCTGACTTCTCACAAATCGACTTCCTCTTTGACAATACTGCGATGGCTCTGGCGGAGCTGTATTTCCAATGGAAGGATAACAGCAAACTGGACTACGATCATGAAGAAGCTATATGGGATAAAGTCACCGGTTTCACAGCATCCAAAGAAGCCCTTGCTTTCCTGCTGCGGCAGCTCACCGACATCAAAAATGAGGTGCCGGACGAGGACGGCATCCGTGAGATTGTGGATCTTTGGAAGAACGAGGACAGCGGTGAGATCGCTCCTGCGTGGTTGGAACACTTGAATCAGCTCATTGATCGACTGGATTCAGAACAGGAGGCGTGACAGATGTATATCAAAAAATATTGGGGCAACTTTATTGGCGGTTCCGATGACAGTCTGAACCTTGTGGCATTTTTAGAGGATCAGAAAAAGGAGGAGATCCCCCTCAGCGAGATTTTCGCCAAGATCGGTCTGGACAAGCAGAACTGGGACTTTCGCCAAACCGTGGAGTACCTGGAGTTTACACATTCCGATGGCGTGGAGATGGACTTCCACTTCGCCATTGATGTGGTCACTGATCTGGCCGCCATCCTGCTGGAGTGCAGCGTCAGCGGCAGTGTAAACCTTCAGGATCTGGACGAGTACAACACCCCTGCCCGCCGCATCCGCATCACCGTCACGCCAGAGGAGCATGACGCCATGAACAAGGCACTGGCGGATTTTGCCCAGAATCCGCTGGAATATGACCTCAGTGAGATGATGGACAACGAGGAGATCCAGGAGATGGCTCGGGATGTGGAGGCGCTGCGGAAGGAGCTGTACGAGGCCGCTGGCCGCAACCGGGACTACCATGTGAAAGCGGAGGATGTAAAATCTCTGCTCCCTGACTGGAAGGGTGCCGATGGCTGCATTGCCACCAACCGTATCACGGTGGAGGGCTACAAGGTTGGCTACTGTTACCGGGAGAAGCCGGACGGCGACTGGGACAGCGGCTGGCGCTTCACCGCCAGTGATGAGAGTGAGGAGTACATGGACGATCCCAACAATGCCGGGATTTACAAGCTGAACACAATCTGCAACGACGATCCCGACATCATCCCTCTGCTGAACACCCCCACCCCCTGTGCCTTTGAGCGGGATGAGAACGGCGTGTTTCAGCAGATCAAAGACTGGAAACCAGATGAGGACGAGGAGGACCCGGATATGGATATTTTGAAGCAGTGCCAGAAGTGGCATGAGGAGGACAAACACCAGAAAATCGTTGACGTACTGGAGGCAATCTCTGCCGAGGAGCGTACCCCGGAAATGGATATGGAGCTGGCGCGAGCCTACAACAATCTGGCGGACCCCAGCGAGCCGGAGGGAAAGAAGCTGCTTCACCGGGCGCTGGAACTGATGCAGTCCCACGAGGAGGAACTGGGAGATACTTATTCCTGGAATTTCCGCATGGGGTATGCCTATTATTATCTGGATCAGGAGGGCCGCGCCCTGCGATATTTTGAAAAAGCCCTGGAACTGCATCCCGGTGATGATCCAAAACTCAACACCCAACAAGACATTGAGGATTTGATCGACTGGTGCAAGAAAGGCATTTCTCTGCCGCAGTTCTCGGAGTGCTTCCGGGAAAGGACAGAGGACTGGTGGGAAACCTTTGCCGAGATGGAATCAGAATTGCGCCAGATGATGGATGAGGACAAAGATCACACCCGCGGCGCAGAACTCGTGTCCCAAATGCAGGAAACCCTGAATCTGGTTTTTGATGAAATCTCCTTCGAGATGGGTTTCAACGGCGAGAAGTACGAGCTGATCCTCACCCCGGAGGGCGACAAGGTCAAGCTGTTTGAGCTGGTCTACTTCCAGAAGCACGCCCCCAAGGAGGTGCTGGAGCAGTGGAACATCCTTGTGGGCCGTCAGCCCCTCCAAAACATCGGACTGCGCACCGACGATGGCTGGGACATCTCTGGGGAGGATGTGCAGATCTGGCTGGAGGAGCAGGGTGAAAACAGCTTCGCCATCTCCGCCTACTGTGAAAAGCTGCTGCCTATGCTCCGGGAGGAGGAAGGCCGGGCCTGGTGGATGCTCACTACCCTCACCGACCAAGTGCTGGGCGAGATCCCCCACATGAGATACATAGACAGCTTTGATGTGCTGGAAAAGCCCAAGGCAGAGCCGTCCTTCCTCCTGTCCCAGCTGCCCGACAAACTGCGGGAGCAGGGCCTGGAGCTCTCCACCGACCCGGAAGCCTATCTGGAGAGCTACCTTGGTTACAAAATGGAACCCAAACAGGACCCGGACGCCGATTGGCGGTTGGATACCATGGTGGGCTCCACTTGCTGTGTGCCGCTCATCAACGGCTATCTGAATGCCGACAATGATTTTATGGACGATCTTCACGCCGATGGCGCAGTAGCGGGCTTCTTCTGCTATCCTCTGGACACCTTGCGGGAGGAGGAAGGAACGGAGAAAATCTTCGATTTCCGGGACAAGTTGGAGGAATTGTTCACCACCGGCAACGGCCCGGAAGTGCTCACTCTCACCGGCGGGGCCACCGGCCTCTACTGCGGCTATGTGGACTTCATCGCCTGGGACATCCGGACGGCGCTGAACATGGCGAAAGAGTTCTTTGAAGGCACGGACATCCCATGGGCCATCTTCCACACCTTCCGCCGTGAAGCAGGTTCTGTACCCCTAAAGCAACAAGATGATGGGACAGAAACTGAGAATCAGGATGACGAGTTGGATGAAACGCTTACGGGCATGGACTATATTCCTTATACCCAACAGAACGCCGAAGCATTCTTCGCTCAGCTGGAGCAGTGGAACGACGAGGACGAGTACACCCGCTGCATCCAGGCACTGAATGCCATCCCGGAGGACTGGCGGAACTACCGCATTGCCTACGCCATGGCACGAGCACTGGAGAACTACGCCATCATTGGGGACCATGACGAAGGCACTTTGAAATCCAAGGGAGACAAAGCCCTCCTGAGGGCCATTGAGGTGCTGGAGTCCGTCCGGGAGGAAGGCCAGGACAAGGCGGAGTGGAATATGCGGATGGCCTACGGCTATCAGTATCTCTACGGCCAGGAGGAAAAAGCCATTCCCTACGCCCAGCGTTGGGCAGAACTGGACCCAGAAGACGAAAATGCCCCGGCGGTGATTCAGGAGTGTAAGGCGGAGATTCGGAAACGCCAGCGCAGCCGGAAGAAGAAGGCAAAATTCGTGCCCGGTGATACCCCATTTGAGGGTTTCGACCTCACCAACTTCTGGGATGATAATTGGTATGCACTGAAAGAATATGTCAGTGATCCGCCTTCCGATGAGCTGATTGCCAGCGTGGAGGAGGAACTGGGCTACAAGCTGCCTGCCGCTTACATCTGGCTGATGAAGCAGCACAACGGCGGCATTCCGGTGGACACCTGCTATCCCTGCGATGAGCCTACCTGTTGGTCAGATGATCATGTGGCCATCACCGGCATTTTCGGAATCGGACGGGAAAAGAGCTGCTCCCTCTGTGGAGAGTTGGGCAGCCAGTTTATGATCGATGAGTGGGAGTATCCTGCCATCGGCGTGGCCATCTGCGACTGTCCAAGCGCCGGACACGATATGATTTTCCTGGACTACCGGGCTTGCGGTCCCCAGGGAGAGCCTGCGGTAGTCCATGTGGATCAGGAAAACGACTATAAAATTACCCATCTGGCAGATAGCTTTGAGGAATTTATCCGCGGACTGGAGCATGAATCCCTCTATGATCCGGATGAAGATGCAGAGGGTCTTGAGGATGACGCCGACGAGGAGGAAACCGACCATAAGGGTTCCTTTGCCGGATCTGTGCTCCTCTCCAAAGCAGAGTGGGACAAGGAGCAGTTGATTCGAGATCTGCGGGAAGAATGGGGCATCGTAGATGAGGAGCCTGATGAGGGCGACGAAGATGTTGAGAACAGCGATGACGCTGTGGTAATGCAGGTCGGCAATATGATGCTGATTGTGACACTATTCCACGGTCACATCCCGGACAATGAAGCAGAGATCAACGCCGAAAACAACTATATGTGGCCAGAGGCCGTAGAAGTGGCCAAAGCGCACAAGGCCCATATCGTGGTGGCTGTGTTGGGCGAGGAGGAAAAACTGCTGGAACGGGGTAAGCTGTTCACCAAGGCGATGGCAGTGTGCTGCAAGCAGAAATACACCACCGGTGTCTACACCAGCGGCGTGGTATTTGAGCCTCGTTTCTATGAGGGCCTTGCCAATATGCTCAAAAAGGACGAACTGCCCATCTTCAACTGGGTTTGGTTCGGCCTGTACCGGAGCGAGGGGGGCCTAAACGGCTACACCTACGGCATGGATGTGTTTGGCAAGGAGGAAATGGAGGTGCTGAACACCGACGCTGAGCCGGAGGAACTACGGGACTTTTTGGCAAGCCTTGCCTCCTATGTGCTGGCGTGTGATGTGACGCTGCAAGACGGCGAGACCATCGGTTTTTCTGCGGACGATAAGCACACCATCACCCGCAGCCCCGGTGTCTCTCTGCCAGAGGAACAGATGACCCTGAAGATCGGTTACGAGCCTATAAAGGGAGATCCGAAGGATGACGATGACAGCATAGGAATGGATGATGTTTCCTATCATATTGAGAGCATTGAGGAGAAGGAGCTTCCCATTGACCCCATCAACATATCATAACAGTCTGTTTTTTTATAGACATCAGCATAGCGGAATAGCGTGGGCGGCTGTCTATATCAGTCTTGTTTGTAGTGCTTCTTTACCGTACATGAGCATTTGGGTTTGGATTCTAACCAGATCAGCGATATCAGCGCGTTGGCGAACCTGACATCCCTGACCTACTTGAATTTGGAATTTAACCAGATCAGCGATATCAGAGCGTTGGAGAACCTGACCTCCTTGACCACCTTGTATTTGGAAATCAACCAGATCAGCGATATCAGCGCGTTGGCGAACCTGACCTCCCTGGACACTTTGGGTTTGGATTCTAACCAGATCAGCGATATCAGCGCGTTGGCGAACCTGACCTCCCTGGACACTTTGGGTTTGAATTCTAACCAGATCAGCGATATCAGCGCGTTGGCGAACCTGACCTCCCTGACTAACTTGTATTTGGCGGAAATCCAGATCAGCGATATCAGCGCGTTGGCGAACCTGACCTCCCTGACTAACTTGATTTTGGCGGAAAACCAGATCAGCGATATCAGCGCGTTGGCGAACCTGACCTCCCTGACCTACTTGAATTTGGCGGAAAACCAGATCAGCGATATCAGCGCGTTGGCGAACCTGACTTCCTTGACCACCTTGTATTTGAAAATCAACCAGATCAGCGATATCAGCGCGTTGGCGAACCTGACCTCCCTGACTAAATTGTATTTTGAGGAAAACCAGATCGGCGATATCAGCGCGTTGGCGAACCTGACCTCCCTGACCTACTTGAATTTGGAATTTAACCAGATCAGCGATATCAGCGCGTTGGCGAACCTGACTTCCTTGACCACCTTGTATTTGTGGAATAACCAGATCAGCGACATCAATGCCGTACATAATTTGATAAATTTGGGCACTCTTTTTGTGGCGAGAGGTAACACCATTACGGACTACAGTCCCGCTTATGATCTGCCAAATCTGGTAAACACAGACATTCCGCATTGACTTGTCACTTCCGGTTCTACACCGATGGGAATTGATAGCAGCGGTACTGCAAAGACCACGATTAACATGAATACTTTTGGTAACACAAAGATTGCGTTGGATATTGATGGTTTGCGTGTGAACCTGACAGGGATTATATCCAGTCAGACCATGTTGATCCCGTATACCAGTGCGACGCAAACGATTTCAGTGTGATATTGGGAGATTAAAGGAAATTCTGTATTTTGGTTGGTTAAAACAAGAGAAGGAACCAGGTGTAAACACCGACGTTGCTTCTCCTGTTTGTAAATGGCAAATAAGTCGTCACCTAGTCAACACCGCATAAATCTGTAATAATAGGTTGTGAAAAGTATACGGATCTATTGATTTTAATCGTAGATTTAGGTATAATGAAACTGCGCGAAAGGAATCCGGCAGCAAACCTCCGATGATTCTGCCGTTCCCTTTCTCGCGGGTACATACCATAAACGGCACCTTGAAAATTGCACGGAATAGAAGATGATGGACATTGGGAAAGATTGACACCATTACAAAAGATTACATGAGGAATAGCTCGGTTTTTGCTGGTGCCTTCAACTATTTTATTTACGGCGGAGAGCAGGTGAGGCAGACGGCGCTCCGGCACCGGGAGGCAAGGGACTGGAAAGGGCATGAGACCGGGGATTCCTTTCCGGGTTCTATCGGGGGATCGGTTGACGCCGGTGACAATGCTGGTCATCCTGTTTAGTCCGAAGAACTGGGATGGACCGAAGATCCTAATTGAGGATGATGCGGAGGTGGTTGATATGTGCAAAGCGGAACGTGAAATGAAAGAAAAAGCAAGATTGGCGGGAAAGCAGGAAGGCAGACAGGAAGGCCGTCTGGAAGCATTAAGTGAGGCCATCCAGAATGTCATGGAGGCTTTTCATTTGAACAAAGAGGAAGCCATGAAAGGTTTGAAGATAAGCAAGGAAGATCAGGCAATCCTGACGAAGATGATTTAAGGCTCGAAAAACAAGCCCTATCGAAAGGTAGGGCTATTTTCATGTAAACGTTGGGGAGACTATGATTTACCAGGAAGGGGATGTTTACCCCGCAGAAATGCCAGCGCCTTTACGGCCCCGTCATAGTTCCCTTCGTTCACATACCTATCAGTTGCCGGATCAGTTCTTTCTGGACCGCGATGAGCTTCCCCTGAGCCCGAATGGTCAGATGCATCTCTTCTTTTTCCAGTTTCGAAATGTATCTTTCATGTTTTTTTATTTTCAGCAATCTGCACAATGAAAAATCAATCGTAAGTCATCTGGCTGCCGTGTGAAAAGCAACCTTTTCACGGGCTTTCCTTTTCGTCAGGGAAAATTACTTCTTGATTTATATATTCTTTTGCTTTATAATAATTCCATACCACATTGACAGTCCCTTTGCTTCACGTCTTTCTTCTCTGCTCATACCCGTCCGGTATTGGGAGGAATGCAGGAGATGCAAAAGTACGTAAACACAGCAGATTCCTACAGAAGAGAAAACCCAGAAAGTACCCTTGTAAAAGAAAAAATCGCCTCCGAAAAAGTGGAGGCAGAGAAAAATACATTCGATAAAAGCGACACGGCAAAAGACACATCAGATCAGGAAGAGGCGAAAAAAGGCTTCTTCCCTGCCGAACACGTCCGGGACGCCAACAGCCGGACGATCTTCGGCAACCACAGGCTCACTTGCCAGTTCCTGCGGGATTACAGCGATCTCCCCATCTTCTCCGACCTGCGGCCGGAGGATATCGAGGACGTGACCGACCGCTATCGGGCGTTCCTGGGGGTGGAGTTCGAGATGGACACCGTGAAAAAGGTTCGGGTCAGCTTCTCCGTTACATGGCCGTGATCTGGTACGACTATCGGAAGCGGCAGGAAAGCTTGCGGAAAGGCGTCTCCGGCCAGAAATCGTTCCGCTACCCGGCCATCATCCCCATCGTGTACTACGAGGGGATGGCGGACTGGACGGCGGGGATGCGGCTGTCGGACCGGATCGACACGAGCGCCGCGGACGGGCTTGTCGAGTACATCCCGGACTTCACCTACAAGGTGGTGCAGGTACATGGCTATCGGAACGAGGAGCTGAAGAAGAAGCACAACGAGATGTCCCTGTTGATGATGCTCAATCGGATCCAGAACCCGGAGGATTACAGGGAGTTCCTGAGGACCTCCGGGGAATACGCGGAGGAGATCTACGGGGAGGCGCCGTCGGACATCCGCAGGGTCTACCGGGACGTGCTTTGGAGCCTGTTTCAGAAGATGAACGTGCCTGTGCAGGAGGGCCAGGAACTGTTGGCAAAATTGGAGGAAAGCGGTATGGGATATTTATTCGCGGACATGGAGAAAATGGACATACAGGCGGAGCGCCGGAACACGGAATTGGCCAGACAGGAGGCGGAAGAGGCGAAGCAGGAAGCGAATGTTGCCAAGCAGGAGGCTAGTGCCGCCAAATTGAGGCTGGATGATGCAAACCAAAAGCTGAGCGCGGCTAATCAGGAGGCCAACGTCGCCAAGCAGAGGCTGGAGGAAACTTCCGGCAAATTGAACACCGTTTTCGAGCAGTTGGTTTCCATCTGCCAGGGAGAGTGTCTGTCCCGGGACGAAGCCATTGTGTGTCTGCAGGAACGATATGGCCTTAAGACCGCAGACGCCGTTTGGGCAGTGAAACAATTTTGGAAAGATTCATAAAAAACAGTGGGGAATGAGCAGGACGGGACATAGCGCAAAAATAGGGAATGTCAATGTTTTTTCAGGCGTTCAACCCGGCCGCCTGGAGGTATTCAGTGAGGCCATCCAGAATGTATTGTCCGCTCATTGGAGGCGCCTGATAAATGTCCGGCTCGAAAAACAAGCCCTATCGAAAGGTAGGGCTATTTTTATGTAATCGTTGGTGAGACTATGATTTACCAGGAAGGGGATGTTTACCCTATCAAAGAGGAATACTTTGAAAAAGTAAAAGATGTTTTGTTGATTTCCCCGCCTTTTTGTGTATAATTTAATTAAGGACGAAACGGAAGAAGAAAGAGGTGTTTGCGGATGGAGAATTTGGTGGAGCAGATTTTGGAGGGAGATTTTATCGGCGGTCTGGGCGGCCTTGATTTTTCTTGCTCTAAGGTCGCGCTCGTTTTGGCGCCAGGTACTCTTTACGAGGGCACCTTTGCTGTTTATGGGAACGGAGAGGGCGTGACGGAGGGGTTCGTCACCTCTACGGATCTTCGGATGGAGTGCCTTACAAGGCAGTTCCAGGGGACGGAGGATTATATCGGATATCGGTTCCACGGAGAGCGCCTGAAAGCGGGAGAAACGGTGACGGGAGAGTTCCATATCGTGAGCAGCCGGGGGGAATACCGACTGCCCTTCGAGGTGCGGATAGAGCGGGAAAAGATCCTGACCTCCCAGGGGGAGTTGGCTAGTCTTCGTCAGTTTGCGGCCCTGGCCCGGGAGAATTGGTCGGAGGCCGTGAAGGTCTTTTATTCCGGGGCCTTTGGGGGCCTTGTGGAGGAATGGGACAAGGATCCGGCCAGAGAGGTCTTCTTTGGTCAAAAGGGCAGACTGATCGGGTTGTATTTGGGCCTGAGCGCCCGGGGCGGCAGTCAGCACAATCTGGAAGAATTCCTGATCGCGGCGGGGCAGAAGCCGCCCGTGGAGTATCTGGTGCGGGAGGCGGAGCTTGTGCTGGAGAATCCCGTGGGGATCGCGGAATCGGCTGTTACCGTGGTTCGGAACGGCTGGGGATATACCAGGCTGGAGGCGGAAGCGGAGGGAAGCTTTCTTTTCGTGGAAAAGGAGCTGCTGACCCAGGAGGACTTCGAGGGAAATCGGTGTCGGCTGCCTTTTTACGTAGACAGCGCCAGGCTCCACCATGGCAGAAATTACGGCCGCATCCGGCTGACGGATGATTCCCGGACTCTGACGGCGCAGGTGACGGTGCTGGTCGGAAGGGATCGGGCGGCCGCAGGGGAGGCGCGCAGGGAAAAAAAGAGGGTTCTTGTGCGGCTGATGGAGCTTTATCAGGCGCACCGGCTGAAAAAGATTTCTTCTCATACCTGGCTCAAGGAGTCGGGGGTTCTGGTGGAGCGTTTGGTGTCCATGGACGATGGCGACGTGATGGCCAGGCTTTTCCAGGCACAGCTTTTGATCACCCGGGAACGGTTCCATGAGGCCAACTGGATTTTGGAGCATTCCCTGGAGCTGATCGATCAGTCCCAGAACCAGGACGCCGCCCTTTATGCGTATTACCTTTACCTGACCACGCTGCTGAAGCCGGAGGCCTGGCATTTGAAGCAGGTCGCGGAGGAGATGGAGGAGCTGTACCGGCATCATCCGGAATCCTGGCAGATCGCCTGGCTTTTGCTGTTCCTTTCCCCGGAATATAACCGCAAGCCCTCCGTCAAGTGGGATTTTTTGGAAAAGCAGTTTGAGCAGGGCTGCACCAGTCCCTTGATGTATCTGGAGGCGCTGCAGCTTTTGAATAACGATCCCGTGATGCTGCGGGGATTGAAACGATACGAGATTCAGGTGCTATATTATGGAAGCCGTCAGGGGATGCTTTCTCCCGCCTTGATCGACCAGATGGTGTATCTGGCGGGAAAGGTGCGGGAGTTTTCCCCGATTTTGCTTCGTATTTTAAAGGATTGTTATGAAAAACGGAACACGCCCGCCCTTTTGAACGAAATCTGTTCCCAGATGATCAAGGGGGGCAAGGTGGGGACGGACGCCCTGCCCTGGTACGAAAGAGGGCTGGAACAGGAGATCCGCCTGACAAAGCTGTACGAGTATTATCTGATGTCCGTGGACGTGGACCAGGACAGGGAGTTGTCGAAAAAGGCGCTTTTGTACTTTTCCTACCAGACCAATTTGGACTATGAGCATACCGCCTACTTATATCGTTATGTGGCGCAGCGCAGGGAAAAGGACCCGGAGTTGTTCGCCTCTTATCGGGAGCGGATCGAATATTTTCTTTTGGATCAGATCAAAAAAGAGCATATCAACCGGGATTTGGCCTATTTGTACCGGGAGCTTCTGACGCCGGAGCTTTTTCAGGAACAGATCGCGCTTCCCATGACGAAGCTGCTGTTTGCTTGTCCGTTCAAGGTGGAGGACGCAAAAATCTGCCGTGCCGTCTGTTATCGTCCCGGGCTTCGCCAGGTCGGCGTATATCCCGTGACGAACGGTTATGCCTGGGTGCCTCTTTATCATGACGGGGACGTGGTGATCCTGGAGGATACCAAGGGGAACCGCAGTCTGGCAGGCGTGGGAAGTCAGGCGAAACGTCTGCTGGACCCGGAGCAGTTTTTGGGGCTGACCTGTTTTTACGCCCTCGACGGGGTGACGGGGGAGTTCTTGAAACCGGGCGTTTTTCCCAACGGCAGGGACAGTATTGCCGGAAGCGTGACCTCGGAAATTTCCCAGAATCTGGGTTTCGCGCGTTATGTCTGGGAGCATGGAGAAAAAAACGGCGAGGAGGAGCGTTTTTGCGGCAGCCTGTTGGCGGGGTCCGACGAGGTGGAGGATTCTCTGCGCCAGGCGGCCATGCTGCGGCTGTTGGGGGATTATGAGGCGGGGGAGGACTGGACGAACCTGGATCGGGCCCTGGAGCAGATCCGGCCGGAGCTTCTGGATCAGGAGGGACGCGCCAGGGTGCTGGAGCTGTTGATGTCCAGAGGCCGTCTGGATCGGGCGTATCAGTGGCTGGAAGACTACGGGCCCTCGGCCGCGGGGCGCGCCACGTTGCTGCAGATTCTGAGCCGCAGGATCGAACGGGCGGATTTCCCGGAAGAGGAGGTAATGCTGCAAAGCGCGGCTTTCGCGTTCCGAAAAGGGAACTATGACGGCAATGTGCTGCATTACCTGGCGCTGCATTTTAAAGGGCTGACGGAGGAGCTGGCCGCCGTTTGGAAAGCGTGCCGTTCTTATGGCACGGTCACCTGGGAGCAGTGTAGCCGGATCCTGCTGCAGATGTTGTACAGCGGCGTACACGTGGGGGACAGAATGGAGATTTTCCGCTACTACGTGTCCCAGGGCGCCGACCCGGCGGTGGAGGAAGCTTTTCTTTTCCAATGCGCCCAGGAATATTTTATGGAAGGAACGGAACTGGAGGATTTCGCCGCGCGGGAGATCGGCCGGATGTATTTGCGGGGAGAAGGAGTCAGGCTGGAGGAAAAACTGGCCTATTTGTGTTATTTTTCCGGCAAAAAGAAAAGCGACAAGCCGGAGGAAGAGAAAATTTTGCAGGAATTCCTGCAGGAAATGATGGCAAAGGGAATTTATCTGGAAGCGTTTCGCTCTCTTCCGGTAGATGGGGCGCTTTTGGAACCCATGCAGGATAAGACCATTGTGGAATACCGCGCCGGTCGGGACGGCAAGACGGACATTTGCTATCGGATCTGGGGCCGGGAAGAAACGGCGGGAGCGTTTTTGCGGGAAGAGATGCGGGAGATTTGCAGGGGACTGTACTGTAAGGAGTTTGTTTTATTCTTCGGGGAGAGCCTGCAGTATCAGATCGAGGAAGAAACGGAGGACGGTCCGGTCTGCCTGGCGCAGGGAGAGGTTCATAAGGAGGAAACGCCCTCCAACGTCCTGCCTTGCCGCTATGAAATGATCAATGACATCCTGCTTGCGGAGGCCCTGGAGGATTATGAAACTTTGGATAAGCTGTTGGAGGAATACAAGCATCGGGAATACTTAAATGATGGTTTGTTCCGGCGCAGATAAAGACGGGAGGAAAGGGAATGCTTTTAAAACCGGGCAATAGTAAAATCATAGTGGGCTACGATCTGGGCAACACCTATTCCCAGATCAGCTTCTATTCCGCGGAATCCAGCGAGGTGGAAACGGTGTCCGCCGTGGCAGGAGGGCAGATTTATAACATTCCCACCGTATTATGCAAGCGCAGCGGGACGAGCCAGTGGTTTTATGGCCGGGAGGCTCTGAAGGCGGCAGAACAGGAGGATGGAATCCTGGTGGAAAATCTGCTGGGGATGGCCCTGGACGGCGAACCGGTACAGATTGAAGGAGAAGCGTATGATCCGGTGGCACTTTTGGCCTTGTTCTTCAAAAGAAGTCTGGGGCTTTTGGCGGCGGCCGGACCGATTGAACGGATCGGCGCTTTGATGCTCACCTGCGAACAGATGGACCATAGACTGATGGAGGTGTTGGGCAGGGCTCTTGGCAGTCTGAGACTGCGTACAAAGCATATTTGTTTCCAAAGCTACGAGGACAGCTTTTATCAATATATGATTCATCAGCCGGAGGAACTGCGCCAGCACCAGGTGGTGCTGTGCTGGTACGATGGCAGCCGGATAAAAATCTATCGGATGCAGAGCAACCGCAGGACCACGCCGGTGGCGGTTTCCATGGAGCAGGGAGAATTTCCTTTTCTGTCTATGGAGAACATGCCGGAAGCGGAGGGCTTGCGGAAAGAGCGTATGGAACGGATGGACAAGGAGCTTTTGGAGCGGATGAGGGAAGTCTGCAGCGGTGGTTTTGTCACTTCCGTGTATTTTATCGGGGAAGGATTTCATGAGGAATGGATGCGGGAGACCTTGCGCTATCTGTGCTTCGGAAGGCGTGTGTTCCTGGGGAACAATCTCTACAGCAAGGGAGCTTGTTTGGGAATGATGGAGCGCCTGAAGCCCAGCGGCGTAGGAAAAGGTCACGTTCTATTGGGGAATGACAAGCTGAAAACCAACGTGGGGATGCGGGTCAGCCGCAGAGGGGAGGATTCCTATTGCGCCCTGCTGGATGCGGGGGTCAATTGGTACGAGGCTCGGGCAGAGTATGAGATTTATTTGCAGGAGACCGATTCCTTCGAACTGGTGCTGACGCCCCTTACGGGAGGAAAAGGAAAAATCACGCGCATTACGCTGGAGGGCCTGCAGGATCCCGTTTCCAGGCTGAGGCTGCAGGTTCATATGCCAACGGAAGATCGAATGGAGCTGGTGGTGGAGGATTTGGGCTTTGGAGAGATACGCGAAGCCAGTCACCAGATCTGGAAGGAGGAGCTGCCGGTCTATGATTGAGGACGGCGGAAAGGAGACAGCGATGAAAGTCAGCTTAAGTGTAGGAAACTATGCAGTCCGCCCTTTTTACATGGAAGGTTTGGGATATCATGTCTATTGTGCGGAGGAGCTTTGTTATTGCCTGAAAGAGAATGCTTTTTTGCTGGATGCCGATTTGATGAATGACAAGCTGTTGGGGTGGCTTGGACAGGACTGCGGTCTGGGGGAGCTTGCGGACGAGTTGTCTGTCATGGTGCATAAAAAAGGTTCCTTGAGCGCTTTTGTAATTCGGATTTTGGAATATGTGGGCTTTTATGATCTGGAAACCATGCGGGAGGTGGAGCAGACCCTGAAAAGGGGAGCCGGCTTAAGTATGCTGGAGAAACGAAAACTGCGGATTGACCAGCTTCTGGATCTGCGTAAATTTGCCGCGGCACAGGCGGAATATGACGGTTTGCTTAGGCTATGGGAGGAAACTTCTTCCCAGGGCGGAGCCGCGGGAGCGGATCTGAAAGCCAGACTCCTTCATAACAAGGGCGTGGCTCTTGCGGGACTGATGCGTTACGGCCAAGCGGCCCGGGCTTTTTATCAGGCGTATGAGACGGATGGAAGTCTGGAGAGTCTGCGGTGCTATCTGGCGGCGAAGCGCATGGAGCTGGAGGATAAGGAGTATGTGGCTTTTGCGGCGGGGCTGCCGGAATATACGGAAACGGCCCTGCAGCTGGAAAAGGATGTGGAGCTTTTGAACAGACGCTGGACGCGGGAGGCGGATTATCAGCGACTGTCGGTCAGGCAGAAGTTCCTGCATGAGGACGAGCGGGGATATGAGGAGGAAAATGTGCATTTGATGAAATCTCTCAAGGATGCTTATCGGAGTATGTCGGCGTAAAAGTGGCTGTTTTCTGGACATTTTAGAGGAAAATGCGGCATTTCCGGGGGAAATTTTGGCACAATCCATAAAATTGAGCGGTGTCCTTATTGCCATATTGATTTCTGGGGAATGGTGGGCTATAATTTAGGTGTGTTTACGAAGATGCCGTGACTGGCAGAATGGAGGAAGCAATGAAGAAATTGGAACAGCTCTATGAAGGAAAGGCAAAGAAAGTGTTCTTAACGGATGATCCGGATGTGTTGATCGTGGATTACAAGGATGACGCCACGGCATTCAACGGAGTCAAGAAAGGAACCATCGTCGGCAAGGGCGTGATCAATAACAAGATGACCAACCATGTGTTCCAGATTTTGGAAAAGGAAGGGGTTCCCACCCACTATATCGAGCAGCTCAGTGACAGAGAGACGGCCGTGAAGCGCGTGGAGATCGTGCCGCTGGAAGTCATCATCCGCAACGTGGCTGCCGGAAGCTTTTCAAAGAGACTGGGTGTGCCTGAGGGAACGCCTTTCGAGGAGCCTACCATTGAATTTTCTTATAAAAATGACGAGCTGGGTGATCCCCTGATCAATGCTTATTTTGCAAGGGCGCTGAATCTGGCAACCTGGGAAGAGATTGATACTATTAAGAAGTATGCGTTCAAGGTAAATGAGGTATTGAAGGCTTACTTCCTGCAGGCGGGAATCAGGCTGATCGATTTCAAGATTGAATTCGGCCGTTATCATGGACAGATCATCCTGGCTGACGAGATTTCCCCGGATACCTGCAGACTGTGGGACGTAAAGACCAATGAAAAGCTGGACAAGGATCGTTTCCGCAGGGATTTGGGCAATGTGGAAGAGGCCTATAACGAGGTATTCAATCGTCTTGGACTGTAATCACAAGGGATTGAAAATGTTGGCAGGCAAAGGCGCCTGTGCTCCCGGGGAGAAGTGCGCCTTGTCTGAGCCGGCCGCCTTTCCCCGGACAGAAAGGGATGGGTATGCAGGTAGAAAACGGGATTTTCGTGCAGGAAGAAGTAGAGGAGAAGCTGCGGGAGGAATGTGGCGTTCTGGGAGTTTATGATCTGGAGGGCGGCGACGTGGCGTCCACGGTTTATTATGGGCTTCTGGCACTGCAGCATCGCGGCCAGGAAAGTTGCGGCATTGCCGTGAGCGATACCGCGGGACCGAAAAGAAAGGTCTTGTCCAGCAAGGACATGGGCCTGGTCAACGAGGCGTTCACGCCGGAAAAGCTGGAGAAGCTGAAAGGGGACATCGGCGTGGGCCATGTACGGTACTCCACCGCGGGGGCCTCTACCAGAGAAAACGCACAGCCTTTGGTTTTGAATTATGTAAAGGGGACTTTGGCCCTGGCCCACAACGGAAATCTGGTAAACGCACCGCAGCTGCGGCGGGAACTGGAATATACCGGGGCCATCTTTCAGACGACCATTGATTCGGAAGTGATCGCCTATCACATTGCCAGAGAGCGCCTTGTGTCCGCCTCCGTTGAGGAAGCGGTGGGCAGGGCCATGAATAAGCTGAAAGGAGCTTATTCCCTGGTGATCATGTCGCCCAGAAAGCTGATCGGAGCCAGAGATCCTTATGGATTTCGCCCTTTGTGTATCGGACGGAGAGAAAATGTATGGATTCTGGCCAGCGAATCCTGTGCCCTGGACACGGTAGGGGCGGAATTTGTCAGGGATGTGCTGCCGGGAGAGATCGTGACGATTTCCCCGGAAGGCGGGCTGGTTTCGGATTTGAGTCACGCGCTGCCCAGGGAACGGGAGGCGCGCTGTGTTTTTGAATATATCTATTTTGCGAGACCGGACAGTTATCTTGACGGAATGAGCGTGTATGATTCCAGGCTTTTGGCGGGAAAGTTTCTGGCCATGGATTCGCCCGTGGATGCGGATCTGGTGGTGGGAGTGCCGGAATCCGGCAATTGTGCCGCGCTGGGATATTCTCTTCAGTCCGGGATTCCCTATGGCACTGCTTTTGTGAAGAACGCTTATGTGGGCAGAACCTTTATCAAGCCGAAGCAGAAGACCCGGGAGAGCAGTGTGCAGGTGAAGCTGAATCCTATCCGGGAGGCCGTGGAGGGAAAACGCATTATTATGATCGATGACTCCATCGTACGGGGGACCACCTCCGACAGAATCGTGCATATGCTGCGGGAGGCCGGCGCCAAAGAGGTCCATATGCGGGTCAGTTCGCCGCCTTTTCTCTGGCCCTGTTATTTCGGAACGGACGTCCCGGCCAGGGATCAGCTCCTGGCTTATAACCGTAGCGTGGAAGAGATCCGTCAGGTCATTGGTTCGGACAGCCTGGCCTATCTGCGGGAGGAGAGACTGCGGCAAATCGTGAAAAATCTGGGCATCTGCAAGGGATGCTTTACCGGGAAATATCCCATGGATCCCCCCGAAGAAGATATTCGCGGGGATTTTGAAAGCTGAATCAAAGAAAGGAAACGAGAATTCCAATGAGTACAGACAGATATCAAAGCCCTCTTTCTGAGCGCTATGCCAGCAAGGAGATGCAGTATATTTTTTCACCGGATATGAAGTTCCGTACCTGGCGTAAGCTCTGGATCGCGCTGGCGGAGACGGAAAAAGAATTGGGCTTGTCCCAGAACGGGAAACCGGTCATCACTCAGGAACAGATTGACGAATTGAAGGCTCATGCGGAGGATATCAACTATGACGTGGCCAAGGCCCGTGAGAAAGAAGTACGCCATGACGTGATGAGCCATGTGTATGCTTATGGACAGCAATGCCCCAAGGCTGCGGGGATCATTCATCTGGGAGCCACATCCTGCTATGTGGGAGACAATACGGACATTATTGTGATGACGGAAGCCTTGAAGCTGGTGAGGAAAAAGCTGGTCAACGTGATCGGCGAGCTGGCGTCCTTTGCGGATCGGTACAAGGCCCAGCCCACGTTGGCATTCACTCATTTTCAGCCGGCTCAGCCTACCACGGTGGGAAAGCGCGCCGCTCTTTGGCTGCAGGAATTCTGCCTGGATCTGGAAGATTTGGAATATGTTCTGGGAGGCATGAAGCTTCTCGGTTCCAAGGGGACCACGGGAACCCAGGCTTCGTTTCTGGAATTATTTAACGGGGATCAGGAGACCATTGACAGGATCGATCCCATGATCGCGGCAAAAATGGGCTTTGCCCAGTGCTATCCCGTATCCGGCCAGACTTATTCCCGCAAGGTGGATACCAGAGTGGCCAATGTTCTGGCGGGTATCGCTGCCTCCGCCCACAAGATGAGCAATGATATCCGCCTGCTGCAGCATCTGAAGGAAGTGGAGGAGCCCTTTGAGAAGAGCCAGATCGGATCCTCCGCCATGGCCTATAAGCGGAATCCCATGCGAAGTGAGCGCATTGCTTCCTTATCCAGGTATGTGATGATCGATGCCCTGAATCCGGCTATTACTTCCGCAACCCAGTGGTTTGAACGCACTCTGGACGATTCCGCCAACAAGAGACTTTCCATTCCGGAAGCGTTTCTGGCCATTGACGGGGTTTTGGATCTGTGCCTGAATGTGGTGGACGGCCTGGTGGTTTATCCCAAGGTGATTGAGAAGCATCTTTTGGCGGAACTGCCTTTTATGGCTACGGAAAATATCATGATGGACGCGGTCAAGAACGGCGGAAACCGTCAGGAGCTTCATGAGCGCATCCGTGAGCTGTCCATGGAGGCCGGACGCAATGTCAAGGTGGAGGGCAAGGACAATAATCTCCTCCAGCTGATCGCCGAAGATCCCGCGTTCAATATGACATTGGAAGACTTGAACGCCGCCATGGATCCTGCCAAATACATTGGCCGCTCCAGGGAGCAGGTAGACGCGTTTTTAAGCACCGTGATCAATCCGCTGCTTCAGGCCCGTCAGGAGCTGCTGGGGGTAAAGGCGGAAATCACGGTTTAAAAGCGCAAGGCTTGCCGCGGAGGGCTTTGAGAGCGGTAAAAAACGATTATTTACAATATGCCTGGTAACACAGCCTCATAGAAAGGAATCAATAAAACGAATGGGTGGATTTTTTGCCGTAGCGTCTAAACAAGACTGTACTTTCGATCTTTTTTTCGGAACGGATTATCATTCTCATCTGGGAACGCGCCGGGCCGGCATGGCGCTTTATGATGCCGCCAAGGGCTTCGACCGCGCGATTCACAATATTGAAAACGCGCCGTTTCGTACCAAATTCGACAAGGAAGTAAATGAAATGCATGGCCAGTTGGGAATAGGCTGTATTTCTGATTACGAGCCGCAGCCTTTGATTATCCGTTCCCACCACGGCACCTATGCCATTACCACGGTAGGTAAGATTAACAATACGGAAGAGATTGAAAAAGAACTGTTATCCCATGGGCGGACGCATTTTCTGGAAATGAGCGGCGGCGATATCAACGCCACCGAGCTTGTAGCCTCCCTGGTCAACCAGCAGGACAATCTGGTGGAGGGCATCCGTTATGCCCAGGAGATGATCGACGGGTCCATGACGATCCTGATTCTGACATCCAGGGGAATTTATGCCGCGCGCGACCGTCTGGGCCGTACACCCGTGGTCATCGGGAAAAAGGAAGATGCTTACTGTGCTTCCTTTGAAAGCTTTGCCTATCTGAATCTGGGTTATACGGACGCGCGGGAGTTGGGCCCCGGTGAAATCGTGGTGATCACTCCCGATGGGATCCACACGTTGGCAGCGCCCGGTAAAAAGATGAAAATCTGCACGTTCCTCTGGGTTTATTATGGATATCCGTCCTCCTCCTATGAGGGAATCAGCGTGGAGCAGATGCGCTATAACTGCGGCGCCAATCTGGCGGAACGGGACAATGTGCGGCCTGATATCGTGGCGGGCGTGCCGGATTCCGGAACGGCCCATGCCATTGGATACGCCAATCGGTCCGGCATTCCCTTTTCCAGACCCTTTATCAAGTACACTCCTACCTGGCCCAGATCGTTCATGCCCACCATACAGACGAAACGAAACCTGATCGCCAAGATGAAGCTGATTCCGGTGCATGATCTGATTCAAAATAAGAGCCTGCTGCTGATTGATGATTCCATCGTCCGTGGCACACAGCTTCGCGAGACCACGGAATTTCTTTATCAGAGCGGCGCAAAGGAGGTTCATATCCGTCCTGCCTGCCCGCCTCTGCTTTTCGGGTGCAAGTTTTTAAATTTCTCCCGTTCTACTTCGGAAATGGAGCTGATCGCCAGGAGAGTGTTAAAAGAGATCGAGCAGGAAGGCAGGACCATTGACCTGGCGGCCTATGTGGATCCCGATACTCCGGAATATGAGGGTATGGTGCAGAGGATAGGCAAGAAGCTGAACTTTACTTCGCTGCGCTACAACAGGCTGGATGATATGATCAAATCCGTGGGTATCGACAAGGAGTGTCTTTGCACCTATTGCTGGGATGGTAGAGAATAGAAAAGACCGGATGGAATGTGAATGCAAAGGGGCACGGCTGTGGGCCGTGTCCTTTTTTCGCTCTTGGGGACAAGGCTTGTGTTTTTCATTCCCATAACAGCGGAATGTCCGGTGACGCATATGGCTGTTTTTTTCCTGGCCCTCCCGCCGCATAATTACAATTTATCATATCTATAAAATATATTGATTTTACTTATGAAATCATTTGCTGTATAATACGTCGTGGATGTGGAGGGAATACTGATCCCGTCTAAACAGAGATTTTAAATGGAAATGAAAATGAAGCGGCGATTCGTTTTTGCGCGCGAAGAATGGAGGAAACCATGGTTAAAGCAGTAGTAGGTGCCAATTGGGGCGATGAGGGAAAAGGGAAGATCACGGATATGATGGCGGAAACGGCGGATATTGTCATTCGTTTTCAGGGCGGAGCCAACGCCGGGCACACCATCGTGAATAATTATGGAAAGTTCGCGCTTCACACCCTGCCGTCCGGCGTGTTTTACAGCCACACTTGCAATGTCATTGGCAACGGAGTTGCTCTGAATATTCCGATTTTGATGGAAGAGTTGAAATCCCTTGTGGACAGAGGGGTGCCCATGCCCCGTCTTCTGGTGTCCGATCGGGCCCAGATCGTGATGCCTTACCATATTTTATTTGATCAATACGAAGAGGAGCGTTTGGCCGGGAAATCTTTCGGTTCCACCAAGTCCGGTATTGCGCCCTTTTATTCCGATAAGTATGCGAAAATCGGCTTTCAGGTCAGTGAACTGTTTGACGAGGAATTGCTGCGGGAGAAGATTGAGCGTGTCAGCGTGACCAAAAACGTGCTGTTAGAGCATTTGTATCATAAGCCCCTGATTGATACGGCCGCGCTTCTGGAAACAATGCATGAATATCGTGATATGATCGCGCCTTATGTCTGCGACGTGTCCGCTTTTCTGGACAAGGCGCTCAAAGAAGGCAAGACGATTTTGCTGGAGGGGCAGCTGGGCACCCTTAAGGATCCTGATCACGGCATTTATCCTATGGTGACCTCTTCCTCTACGCTGGCGGCTTTCGGAGCCATTGGCGCGGGACTTCCTCCTTATGAGATCAAGCAGATCGTCACGGTGTGTAAGGCGTATTCTTCCGCGGTGGGAGCGGGTGCTTTCGTATCGGAGATATTCGGGGACGAGGCGCAGGAGCTCCGCAGCCGTGGCGGTGACGGGGGCGAATACGGGGCGACTACAGGCAGACCCAGGCGTATGGGCTGGTTCGATTGTGTAGCATCCAAATACGGCTGCCGCCTGCAGGGAACCACGGACGTGGCTTTTACCGTGTTGGATGTATTGGGATATCTGGATGAAATTCCCGTGTGTGTGGGTTATGAGATCGATGGAGAGGTGACCACGGACTTCCCCGTGACGGCCAGGCTGGAAAAGGCCAGGCCCGTATTAAAAATGCTGCCTGGTTGGAAGACGGAGATCCGGGGCATCAGGAAATTCGAGGATCTGCCGGAGAATTGCCGCCACTATGTTGAATTTATCGAAAGCCAGATCGGCTACCCGATCACGATGGTCAGTAACGGGCCCGGCAGAAGCGATATCATTTACCGCCAGAGTCCGTTGAAATAGGCAGTGAGGGTTTGCGCCGGCAAGGCGCCGGGGTAAGGGTGTCCGTCCGCTGTGTGATCAGGTGGATGCCGTCGGATTCTGATTGTGTCAAGGGGGTGGTGATGTGATCAGCAATTTGGAGTATTATAAGGTTTTTTTCTATGTGGCCAGGGCCGGAAGCGTGACGCGGGCCGCCAGTGAGCTTGCCATTTCCCAGCCTGCCGTGAGCCAGGCGATCAAGCAGCTGGAGCGCCAGCTGGGTGTTGACTTGTTTTTGCGGGCTTCCCGGGGCGTGACCCTGACCCAGGAGGGAAAAGTATTATTTTCCTATGTGGAAAAGGGCTATGAACAGCTGGAGCTGGGCGTACAGAAAGTGCGTCAGATGATGAATCTGGAGCTTGGAGAAGTGCGTATCGGGGCCAGCGACATGACCTTGCAGTTTTACTTGCTGCCTTATTTGGAACGTTTCCATGAAAAATATCCGGAGATCAAAGTCATTGTGAGCAACGCGCCTACGCCGGAGACCTTGGGTTTCCTGGAGAATGGCTTGATAGATTTTGGCGTGGTCAGCTCGCCCTTTGACGTGCCTGCGGGCGTGGAATCCGTGCCGGTAAGGCAGATTGAGGATATTTTCGTGGCAGGCAGAAGGTTCCTTCCGTTAAAAAATCATATGGTGGATCTGCGGGAACTGGACCGGCTGCCTATGATTTTCCTGGAAAAAAACACCAGCACCAGAAGCTACATGGACGGTTACTTAAGTAAAAACGGTGTTGTGATCCGGCCGGAATTCGAACTGGCGACCAGTGATATGATCGTTCAGTTCGCGCTCCGCAACCTGGGCGTGGGCTGCGTGGTGCGGGATTTTGCCCAGAGGGAACTGGATTCCGGAAAGTTGTTTGAGCTGCGCCTGAATACAATCATCCCCAAGCGAAATATTTGTGTGGTGCGGAATACCAAGACGCCTTTGTCCCGGGCGGCTTCCTGCCTGATGGAGATCATGGAGACGGTGTAGGCGGGGACCTCTGACGGAGAAGAAGGCGGGGAATCTCCTGGTGCGGAAAAGCATGGCTTGGGAAGAAAATCACGGCTTGGAAAGAAAGGAATGGCGGGAAAATGGTTCGAAACATTGTTTTTGATATCGGGAATGTGCTCAGTGATTTTCGGTGGAAAGGTTTTCTGATGGACCAGGGCTTTTCCGAGGAAATGGCTCTGAGGATCGGCCGGGCCAGCACGATGCACCCCTATTGGAATGAAATCGACCGGGGCGTGTGGAGTGAAAAACAATTGCTGGACGCCTTTGTCAGCAATGATCCGGAAATTGAGCGGGAAATTCGCAGTGCCTTTGCAAATACGCATGGAATTGTGACTCCCAGGGCTTACGCGATTCCATGGATCAAGGAGTTGAAAAGCAAAGGGTATGGCGTCTATTATCTTTCCAATTTCTCCGAAAAGGCGGAGCGGGAATGCAGTGACGCCCTGGCGTTTATTCCGTATACGGACGGGGGAATCCTTTCTTACAGGGAGAAAATCACGAAGCCGGATCCGGCAATTTACGAGCTGTTGCTGACGAGGTACGCTTTGAAAGCGGAAGAATGTGTTTTCCTGGACGACACTTTGCGGAATGTGCAGGGGGCCGAGGCCGTGGGAATGCGGGGCATTTGCTTCCGGACCAAGGAGCAGGCACAGGAAGAATTAAAAAAGATGTGCGAGGAGTGAGCCTCGCACATCAGTGCGGAAAAAGGGCTGGATTTGGTTATGTTTGATTTTCTTCCTGGGCTTCGGTTTCCTGCGGAACGATCTGGTTCTTGTCCGGCAGTTCATAATCCGCGATGGTGTGTTTTTGCGTCAGCTTCCCATACATCCAGATGTAGACCCAGGAAAGCAGCGGGATGGTGAAAGTGCCGATGAGACTGGCACGGAACAAAACGTGGGAAACGGTATTGTCAAAGAGCGCGGTGATCAGGGTCGACAGATAGAGCAGCACCAACAATACGACTGCGGCCATGGCAACGAGCTGCTTTGAAGTCTTCTTTTTACGGGGGGCGGTTGTGCCGGATTTCTTTTGCGTCATTTTATTTCTCCTTTTGTAATGGAAACCATAACTTTTTGTCCGTTTATTCTCTCTTACTTTATCATACTTCCCGGCCTGTTTCAAGGTGTAACTATTTTACTGAAGGGCCCGGAAATCATCGCGTCAAAAGCCCCGGCGACAGCCTCTTGCTGTGCCGGGGTTTGTAAAAGGGGAGGATTTAAGTAATATTTTTATCCTTTGTAGGATCAAAGGAGGGGGTCCAATGATAGTTTTAGTATGCCCTGTAATTTCATTTATATACCAATTCTTTTAAAATGTCATAAGAATTTTTAAAGAAATATTAAAAAAAATTCATTGCTTTCACTCTTGTGTTCCGATTCAATCTGTTATATACTATGCAATAGCAAAAAGAAAGCCGTTTTGTGATTTCGGATAAAGATAGATATAGATGATATAGATTAGATAAGGAAGGTTTAAGAATGGCGTTACTGGAACAATGGAGAGCGATGGCGTATGATGAGAAAGCCGGCAGAGAGTCGCTCAATCGTTTTTGGAAAGCTTATTTTCAGGAAGAAAAGAATATTTACGCACAGCTCTTGAAAAATCCGGACGAAGTGGTTCGAGGAACGGTGAAAGAACTGGCGGATCGCTATGATGTGACCGTTATGACAATGACGGGATTTCTGGACGGGATCAATGACAGCCTGGTGGAAAAGAACCCGATCGAAGAGTTAGAAGAGGATACAGTGGTAAATCTTGGCTTCGATAAGGCGCTTCTGTATAAGAACATGGTGGCCGCAGAGGCGGACTGGCTGTACAATCTGGAGGAATGGCAGGATATTTTTGACGAGGAGACACGGAAGGCCCTTTATAAGGAACAAAAGTCATCCACCACGATTACGAAGGGGGAGAAGATTTATCCCAACGATCCCTGCCCGTGCGGAAGCGGTAAAAAATATAAGAAATGCTGCGGCCGCTGATTTCCCGGACGTGTATTTTATGGAAATCGGAAGGATGATGAGATGAATAAAGGCAGGAGAAGACAGATTTTGGCGTGGATCGCCGTGGTCTTTTTCGTACTTTTTGTTTTGGTAGTGTTGGCGGCAATCGTTTTACCGATTTTGGGACGGGAACGCCTACGTCGGAACGCCACTTCCCAGAGACCGGATCTGGGCATTGCCGGCAACGAAGTGTCCGAAGAGGGCGAGAGTCCGCAGGGTACGGGCGAAAATGTGGCTTCGGAAGAGTACGAGGATTGGGGAGAATGGGAAGAGGACTGGATCAGCTATAAAGGAGAAGTGTATGACTATAATGAAGAGATTCTGACATTCCTTTGCATGGGAATCGATGTTGATGACACGGTAAAGGAAGATCAGAAAGGGTATGATTCCGGTCAGGCGGATGCGCTTTTTCTGGCGGTGATCGATCCCTTGAAAGAGGAATTGTACATTATCGCTATTGACAGAAATACGATGACGGAGTTCGACGCGTATGACGAAAACGGTAATTTCATGTTTACCCAATACGGTCAGATTGCATTGGCACATGGTTATGGGGACGGTAAGGAACAGAGTGCGCTCAATACCCTGAAAGCGGTTGATTCCGTGATGTACAATATTCCGATTCATGGTTATTGCGCGGTAAACATGAAGTCAATCCCGATTATCAATGATCTTGTGGGCGGCGTGGATGTAACGGTCCTGGAGGATCTGACCTTTGCAGACAAGCGTTTCATGAAAGGCGCGCAGCTTCATCTGATGGGCGACATGGCCTATGCTTACGTTCATTATCGCGACATAACGGTGGATGCCAGTGCCAGAGGCCGGTTGAATCGTCAGAAGCAGTATCTTCAAGGCTATGTGGATCAGGCCAAAGCCGCGTTCAGGAAAGATGTCACGTTGCCATTCACCTTGTTTAACGCGGTTTTGCCGTATATGACGACGGATATTACAGTGGATGAGGTGGTTTATCTGGCGGGTCAGGTCGTGAATTATGAGTTTACCGAAGAGAACCTGATCCTGATTCCGGGTGTTACGGATACAAGCAAAGAGTTTGATGAATTCTATCCGGACGAGGAGCAGCTGCGCCAGATGATCATTGATATTTTCTATATCCCGTTAGATATAGAAGAATAAATTGAAAAAAATTAAGATTGTGGTTGATTATTTTGGCAAATAGTGATATAACTATTAGTAGAGTGGGGTCGATGGTTAAATGAATAATAAGAAAAAAATATATTTGGTTTTGTTTTTCGTATTCCTTATCGTAGCCATTGGTGCATCCGCTTATGCTATCCATTATTATGTGGGATTGAGACACAGTGAGGAAGTGGCGGAGGATCTTCGGGAACAGATTCAGAATTCCACGGAGACCACCCAGGAGGTATCGCTCCCGCCTGAGACGGTTCCGGAGAGCAGTGAGGAAGAAAGCACAGAGCCCGTTCCGGAAGTTGATTATTCCATGTACGCTGATTTGGAAGAAGAGATGTTCCGTCTCGTTCCCTTTGATACAATGCAGGAAGAGACCAATAAAGACATCTACGCATGGATCTACATACCTGATACGAATATTGATTATCCTGTATTACAGCATCCTACGGACGATACTTATTATCTGAATTACAATATTGACGGCTCGAAGGGTTATCCCGGATGCATCTATACGGAAAAGGATAACAGCAAGGATTTTACGGATTTCAACACGGTCCTATATGGACATAACATGAAGAACGGGACCATGTTCCATGATCTTCATAAGTTTGAAAAGGAAGATTTCTTTGACGATCATTTGTATGTTTACATATATTTGCCCGACAGGACGTTGAAGTATACGATTTATGCGGCTTATACCTATGATGACAGACATTTGCTTCATTCATATGATTATACGGAAGCGGCGGGCAGGGAAGGATATCTTGACATTATTTTCGGCAGCAGAAGCTTATCGGCTCATATCCGTAAGGATATGAGGGAAAGCATGGACGCCGACAGCAACATTATTACTTTATCCACGTGTATCGGTGGACAGAGCAATAATCGTTATCTGGTTCAGGCGGTTTTGACGGAAGAGATTCCCATGGAAGCGGTGACTGCTTTACAACCCGTTTCGGATGAAGATGGTATTAACGAAAGTTAATATAAAGAAACCACATAAAATTAAAGAAAAGAGGGACAGAATCATGAAAAAATTATTAGCACTGTTGTGCGCGGGTATTCTTACCTGCAGCATGGGGCTGGTTGCTTTCGCTAGCAGTCCCGACACCACGAACACCACTCCTGATGTGACCGAGAATACCGGTCATTCTACTCAGGAAGGTGTTAAAGTTTGGAACGACATCGTAGTTGACGGTAAGACCGTTAGCGCCGATGCTCTGGAGATCACTGGACTGAGCGACACTGTCGAGGCAGTGGCTGAGTCTGAGGCTGTTGCCCGTGGTTATGCCAATGTTGTGCAGGCTTTTGATGTAACTTTTGATGGTGAATTTAGCAGCCTTACCATTTCTTTCAACCTTACCGGTGGTTTGACCTCCGATATCGTTGCCCTTCATCAGTTGAAGGATGGCAGTTGGGAAGTTCTTACTCCCGATTCCATTGATCCTGAGAAAGGTACCGTAACTGTAACCTTTACTTCCTTGTCTCCGGTTGTATTTGTATCCGGTGCCGCTGCGACTCCTGGTGCTTCTACTCCCGCTGCTCCTACATCTCCTAAGACCGCTGACGGTTATGCGATGTATGTAGCTATGCTGGCCGTTGTTGCTTTCGCTGGCGCTGCTGTGGTTGGCAAGAAAGTTGTAAAGTAAGCTTAGTTTTTAGTTTCATTTCGCGAAATGTGGTTTCAATATAAAGTTGCCCAGGCGTCTGCGTCTGGGCAATTTTTTTAGCATAAGGGACGGTATGTTTTACATACCGTCCCATGCTTGTTGCATTGAGCTTATTTCATCTGCTCTTCCTGCTTCTTGATCATTCTGCGAACCATCTCGCCGCCGATAGAACCAGCCTCCTTAGAAGTCAGGTCGCCGTTGTAGCCTTCTTTCAGGTTTACACCCAGCTCAGAAGCCACCTCCGTCTTAAAACGATCCATGGCTGCCTTGGCTTCGGGTACTTCTACTCTATTGCTTCTGCTGTTAGACATTTTTTTCACCTCCAATATATATGATCTTCTTTATATTCAAGATAAGTGTGGCGTACACTTATCTCGAACGGTTGGAAGAAAGTCTTCTTGTTGATCTAAGTGTTTGTCAGCGCTTATCTTGGTTATAGTATGAGCCGTGAAAAGAAAAATATAATGGTAGTTTTTGGCTTGCCGAAAAGAAGGTTTTTTGAAAGATTTGCTGAAATGATGCAAAAATATGTTATACTTAGCATGATAAGGCAGTTGATTGAAAATTAGGATGATGCGTGGAATGTATTATCCCATTCTTTCGATGAGGATGAAAAGGAAATGATAAGGAATTGTAAATTTGCTTTCAAAATTGCGCTTTTATGCCTGACATTGTTTTTGGGGGGACTTCTTTTTGAAAGAGAAGCCGTAGCCGGGGAGCGGTTTTTTGTAGAGCCGGAATTATCCGCCCGGTATTTGCCCGCGTTTCAGAAGGACGAGACGGAACTGCAGCGGCTGGTGGCGGATTATGATGCTTATGAAGCTTGTTTTTCTTC
Organism: uncultured Acetatifactor sp.; assembly: GCA_947625255.1. GTDB lineage: Bacteria > Bacillota > Clostridia > Lachnospirales > Lachnospiraceae > Acetatifactor. The sequence continues at coordinate 30,018 of CANQNT010000002.1, forward strand.
TATTGAAAAACGGGAGGACATTGAACGGGCCGGTTATACGGTGATTGAGGATCAGGCATTTCCCGTAATATTGGAAACCTTTGGGGAGGAGGAATGTCTGTTTCTTCCGGCCATGGACGACCGTTATAACCGCCTGGCTTTATTCATACTGGATGTTGATGGAGAGATTCTTTGGAAAACGAATCAATTGGAAACCAATTATTGTTTCCGTGGGGAATTGACCCAGCCGACACGGGGAATTGCGGCGGTTTCCTTTCAGGATTTGGACAAGGACGGGCTGACGGACATTGTTCTGATCACCAATTGTGAAAATGAAACAGGCAGTTATGCGGGCAAAACTTACAAGGTAGGAGATGTATTGTATCAAAGCAACGGTGCGTTTTACCGGGATTGGAGAGTATCGGATCAGATTAACCGCTTTGGAATGAATAAGAGCGTGGATTTCATCACGGCCTATGCCAGGGATGGTTATTCCACGGAATTTCTTTATACGGCGACTTCTCTGCAGGAATTGCTGGATAACGGATTCCAGATTTTTGAACAGCATCATTATCGGAAAAGCTTTGAGAAACTGGGCGTTCTGGAAATCGTTCCGGGTGTGTTTCCCATGGCGGAGTATGATATTTTTATGGTCTACCTGGTCAACGAGGCTGGCTATATTGTTTGGAATTTCCAACCAATGGAGGATTATGACAGCCTTTATTCCATGATGGGGATGATCTGCCAGGACTTGGACGGAGACGGTATGAAAGATTTGACCATTCTGGCCCGATTTAGTTATGCAGGTCCCAATGAGGAGTTGATGGTGGATGCCAGATGCCTGATTTATTACCAGCGGACGGGGGGCTTTGACACGGATACGGAGTTTCAGAATGTTTACCAATGTACGGAAAAGGATCGGCTGAAAGATCTGGTCGTTAAAATACGTGATTTCTGGGGATGGGAAGAAGAGAATGATTAAGATACTGATTGTGGATGATGAAAAGCCCATATGCGATTTGATCGACATGAATCTTTCCGCGGCGGGATATAGCTGCAAGGCGGTACAAGATGGTTTGAAAGCGATTGATCTGATCGACCGGGAGCCCTTTGACTTGATTTTGCTGGACATTATGCTGCCTGGTGCGGATGGCTATGATATTATGGATTATATACGGCCTTTGAGAATCCCCGTGATTTTCATTACTGCCAAGCATGAGGTACGGGACCGGGTAAAGGGTCTGAAACTTGGGGCAGAGGATTATCTGGTAAAGCCTTTTGACGTGGTGGAACTGGTGGCCCGGGTAGAGGTGGTTTTGCGTCGTTACAACAAAGCCCAGCGTTTTCTTCGGGCTGGAGACGTAGTCGTGGACGTGGAGGGCCGGAGGGTAACCCGCGGAGGCAGGAACGTGGTGCTGACCAATAAGGAATTTGGCTTGCTGGTACTGTTTATGCAAAACAAGAATGTGGCGCTTTTTCGGGAAACCCTTTATGAAAAGGTCTGGGAAGGGGAATATTTTGCCGATAGCCGCACTTTGGACCTCCATGTACAGCGTCTGCGCCGAAAAATGGGCTGGGAAGATTGCCTTGTGGCGGTGTATAAGGTGGGTTACCGGCTGGAGATTGAGGATTAAGACATGAAATTTTCCTATAAAATCTTATTGTGTACGATCATTATTATAGCTGTGGCTTTTGGATTCAGCGGATACTTTTTCGTGAATTTCGTGTTTGAGACCGCCCTGAACCGCGAAGTGGAACAAGCCATGGATGAAAGCAGTATTCTGCAGTTCGCTTTCGAAACGGCGGCGCTTAATGTGCCCTCTAAATATGACGTGCTGCCGGACCGGACAGTGGAGCAGATCGGTTCCAGACTGGAAAACAGCGGACAGGGGGAGGGCAGGCTGCTGCGCCTTTCCGATGAGAACGGTGAGACTTTGTATGCCAGCAATGGTTTTACGGAGGATCTCTCTCTGTTGGAACGGATTGATAATGAAACAAGGGCTTATCAGGTGATTCCTTTGGGAGATCGCTATTACATCCAGATGGGGGCGCAGGTGAACGCATTGGACAGGATTCTTTTTCTGGAAACCATGCGGGATGTCACGGTGGTGTTTGAAGAACGGGAACAAGGCTTTTCCATGTACCGCAAGGTGACGGTTCTGATGCTGATACTCAGCTCGGCAATCATGTCTCTTGTTTCCATTTGGCTGACCAGGCCCATCCGTCTTTTGACCAAGGCCACGAGGAAGATGGCCGAAGGGGAATATTCCTATCGCGCGGAACAGATCAGTCATGATGAATTAGGCCGGCTGACCGTTGATTATAATAAAATGGCGGCAGCCCTGGAAGAAAATATTCACAAACTGGAAGAAGAGATCCGTTCCCGGGAGGACTTTATCGCGGCTTTCGCCCATGAGTTAAAGACGCCGCTGACGGCAATTATCGGCTATGCGGATCTGCTGCGCTCCCGAAAGCTGGACGAGGAAAAACATTTTCTTTCCGCCAGTTATATTTATTCCGAGGGGAAACGTCTGGAAGCCATGTCGTTACGGCTTTTGGATATTATTGTGACAAAGCGGGATGTGATCAGGCCGCAGTCCGTACCGGTGGATCGTTTGTTTTCCTATTTACGGGATATGTTCGCGGAGAACGGCTATCTTTTTCATTATCGCTATGAACCTGGAATGGTCTACGCGGAGATCAATCTGATTAAGTCGGTGCTATTGAATTTGGTGGACAATGCCTGCAAGGCCTCTGAACCGGGCAGTGTGATCGAGCTGGGCGGCCGCCGCGTAGAGAAACCGGCGGGCTATTGCTTTGAGGTGGCGGATTATGGGGAGGGCATTCCCAGGGAGGAACTGAAAAAAATCACGGAAGCGTTCTATATGGTGGACAAATCCCGTTCCCGCAGCAGAAACGGCGCGGGACTGGGGCTGGCTTTGTGTGTGGAGATTTTAAAGCTTCATCACAGTGAGCTCCAGATTGAAAGCGTGGTGGGAGAAGGCACCAGAATCCGTTTCGTGCTGCCGGATGAGGTTGTGGAAACGGTAAAGCAAGGACGGTAAGGAGGATGAATGCAATGCGTAAGATAAAGCTGGAGATTGGCTGCTTTTTCCTCGCCATCGTGGTGATGTGGCTGGCCGTCTGGGGGCCGGAAGCCCTGGCAAAATATCAGGATAGAAACATTTTAAACTGTATATCGGAGGAAACGGTGGAAGGGGAGAACGAGGGTTATCGCTACACCATGAGCAGTAATGACAAGCTCTATATTCTTTCCAAATGCCTGAACAGTCAAACGCTGCCCGGGAGCGAGCAGAGCATCCTGGCAAGGGAAGAGGAGGGCACGGACTATCAGGATCTGACGGGCAGTTATGCTTTCGTAGTCAATCACAGGGATCCCTCCGCTCAGGAAATCACGGATGACGAGCTTTATGAAGCCTGTAATAGAGAATTGGGAATTTTGAAAGAATTGGGTATTTTGCCGGAAACGGTGCGGGATACCACTGCCGTCTCCTATGACGCGGTGCGATATTCCGCCATTTATGTGCCGGAGCCGCGCAACAATGTTTCCGTATGGAAACTAAGTATGTCCACCAGTGTTAAAAATGCGAATAAGCAGAATCGTCTGTTGGATGCCTACATCGATGCGGACACGGGCAAAATTTATGAATTCTACGTGAGGACCCCCCTGACCTGGGAGGAAATCGATCCGGATGCCATGATTCTGGCCTGGAGTGATTACCTGGGATTGGGGGAGCCGGCTGCCAATGAGAGTGTCAACCCTCTTCAAGAGACAACCCAATTGTTCCGGAAATATAGTTTTGAGGGTATGGGGGGAGACAGTACTGTTGTAACCATAGGATTTTATGAAGGCATCAATGAATTATTTCTGAAAATTTCCAAATAAAGTATGATAGCAATATGATGCAAAGAATTGGACAATTTGATGCCAAAAATATGATTTTTTGATGAAGACTCTGCGTAAACTGTACTAAAGGATTTCGGAACATCCGGGAATTCCCAAAGTCCCCGGAACGGAAGATGTCCTGAATCCGGGGGATTTCACGACGTTGAAAGGAGTGCGGTGATGAGCAGAGGATTCAGAAGAGGAAGAAGAAACCGTGGACAAGTGCGGCTGGTACGGATGGGCGAGAGCTATGGGAAACCGACCCATGGAAACGCTTCTTTTAAGGTTGTGTACGGAGGCCACCAGCCGCAGGGCCTTTTCCGAATAGGAATGGCGCGGGAAGCGCGGCGGATATTCATTTTTCTGGGAATTGCCGTCACATTAGCGGCAGGAATTGCCTTGGGCCTTTCCTGGAACAGGATGGAGGATGCCGCCAGGAGGGTGGTTTATAAGTTTCTCATAGAGTCTCCCGCAAACTCCCTTGCGGCGGAGGAATTTCAAGAGACAGGGAATCAGATCAGGGCAGGAGCCTTTCAGGGAGCGCTGGATCAAGTCATGTCCGGTCAGACTCTGGGGGGCGCGCTTTCCTATTTTCACGTTTCCATGATGGATGTCAGCAGCCGGGCGTTGGGCCTTGCGGAGGGGAGACTCCTGCCTGTAAAGCATATGGAAGAGGGGACGCCGGCGCCGGAGGGGGCGAAAGAGGACGATGAGATTTTGATCGTCCTCGATCCGGGCCATGGCGGCGTCGATGACGGCTGCATTAGAGAAGGCATCAAGGAAAAAGAAATCAATCTGGCGATTGCCCTTTCCCTGAGGGACCTGCTTGTGGAAATGGACTATCAGGTGCTTATGACCAGGGAAGAAGACAGTTATCTTTCCCTGGAGGACAGGGTGACGCTGGCAAACGACTATGGAGCGGATATCTTTGTCAGTATTCATCAGAATGCTTATGAGGATGAAGCTGTGTGCGGAATAGAAACCTGGTTTGATGGAGAAGCGGAAAATGCGGAGGATCGCAGAAGACTGGCCCGTCTCATACATGGACAGGCGCTGGATGCAGGCGACGCGGCGGACCGGGAAATCCGGGCGGATTCCGCATATTACGTGACCAGACATACCCGTATGCCCTCTTGCCTGATAGAGACGGGCTTTCTTTCCAATAAGGAAGAAAGGGAAGCCTTAGGTTCGGCGAAATATCAGGATCGTTTGGCGCGGGGAATCGCCCAGGGGATCGAGCTGTATTTCCATCCCAAGACAATGTACCTGACCTTTGATGACGGCCCATCCAGGGAAAACACAACGAAAGTCCTGGACCTTTTGAAAGAAGCGGGAATTCATGCCACATTTTTCGTTGTAGGGGAGAATGTGCGCAGATTCCCTGAGATCGCCAGGCGGATCGTAGAGGAAGGGCATACCATCGGCATTCACTGCAATGTACATATATATGAACAGATTTATGCCAGTGTGGAGAGTTATGTAGAGGATTTTCAGGCGGCTTATGACGCGGTCTATGAGGCCACGGGCGTGGAGCCCTGGTTGTTCCGTTTTCCGGGCGGCAGCATTAATTCTTACAATAAAGAGGTTTACGAGGATATTATTGCGGAAATGACGGAGAGAGGATATGTTTATTTTGATTGGAACGCAAGCCTGGAGGATGCGGCCCGGGGAACCACGCCGGAGCTTTTGCTTTCCAATGCGAAAAACACCACCCTGGGACGACGCAAGGTGGTGATGCTGGCCCATGACATTGTGGACAACACGGTACAGTGTCTGCCGCGGCTTCTCGACTCATTTCCGGAATATCGCATGAAGCCTCTCACGGAGGAGGTTACTCCGATACAGTTTTGATGATTTCGTTCAACACCTCAAAATAATCTTCAAAGGTCTTGCGGCAGCAGTCCGGGTGATCAATCACGATCCCCGGCGCGCGCAGGCCCGTCAGGGCAAAGCCCATGGCCATGCGGTGATCATCGTAGGTTTCCACGGTGCAGGGAGAGGGCCTGCCCGGATAGATCGTCAGATTGTGCTCCGTTTCCCGGCATAAGATTCCCATTTTTCCCAATTCATTTACAATGGCAGCCATACGGTCGCTTTCCTGATAGCGGATATGTCCGATCCCACGAATGGTGGTTGGACTGGAAGCAAAGGGCGCAATAGCGGCCAGGGTGATGGCCTGATCAGAACAGACGCTCATATTCACGTCCACGCCGGGGAAGCTTCCTCCCGCGGGAGGAGTGGCCAGAATGCCGTCCTCCGTGTCAACAAGTCCGCATCCCATTTTCTCTAAAATCTTTAAAAATTCCACATCGCCCTGCAAAGAGCCGAAGTGTACTTGTTCCACCAGAACGGAAATTCCCAGAAGCGGAACCCAGGCATAAAAATAGCAGGCGGCGGAAACATCCGGCTCTATCCGGTAATCCTGGGCCTGATAGTGCTGTCCGGCGGGAATCCGGAAAAGAGTGGGAGACTCATGCTCTGTTTTTACCCCGAATTGTTTCATCATGGCTTCCGTCATCCGGATATAGGACATTCCATGCGTCCCTTCTACCTGGATGTGAAAATCTTCCTGACAGAGACAGGAGGAAATCAGCAAAGCGCTCAAAAATTGGCTGCTGTGCCCGATATCCACGGTAATCCTGGAAGAGGCAAAGCCGTGTCCTTTTAAAGTAAAGGGAAAAAAGCCGGGCTCACCCTCGAAAGAGATTTCGCAGCCCAAATCTTCCAGGGAGGAAAGGAGGGGGGCCATAGGCCGTCTGCGCATCTGGGCGGAAGCATCCATGTGGTAGACGCCGTCCGATACACCTAAGTAGGCGGTGAGGAAACGGGCCGCTGTTCCGGCGCTCCCCACATATTGTGAAGCTTCCCCGCGGGGAACCCTTCCTCCGTGCCCAGTAACGGTGATGATCCGTGCCGCTTCGTCCACGGTAGTCTCGAAACCCAGATCCTGCACACATTTCAAAAAATGTCTGGAATCATCGCTGAACAAAACACCTCGCAAGCTGGAAGTTCCCGCGGCCAGCGTGGCCAGAAGCAGCGCGCGATTGGTGATGCTCTTGGAACCGGGAACACGGACGCGCAGAGGTTCTCTGACGGATGCGGTCAGGGGATAAATGCAGGGAACGGAATAAACGGAACGGTTCATGACAGATTCTCCTATGGTTCGTAAATATTTACTGCTTTTCCCATTTTCGTAGATTTTGAATGAGATGTCAATAGAAAACCGGAGATATTCTTATCCTCCTACTGGATTTGTAGAAAAATTTGTGAAAAATAACGATTTTGAATCCCGGATAATTGTCCTTTTGCCAATACATGTCATGAATAGCGGCGTGTAATGGTTTTTAAAACTACTTTTTGAGGAGAAAATAGACAAATATTGAAAAAATGTATTTACGTCAGACGTTTTTTGATGTATTATTATGTCAGGAGGATGATTTTATGAAATGGATGATTGTATCAGATAGTTCCTGCGAGATTCGCACCTTGGAGAATTTGACTTCGGGAGTATGTTTTGCCGTTGTACCGTTTAAGATTACTATTGGGGAAAAAGAGTTTGTGGATTTGCCGTCCTTAAATGTGGCGGAGATGGTTCAGGCCATGAATGAATATGAGGGAGTCAGTACCAGTGCCTGCCCGTCTCCTGAAGAGTGGGCGGCCTATTTTAGACAAGCGGAGAATGTGATCGCCCTTACCATTAGCAGTAATCTTTCCGGCAGTTATAATGCCGCCGTGGCCGCACGTGAGATGGTGTTGGAGGAGTGTCCGGACAAGAAGATTTATATCCTGGATACCTTGAGCGATTCCGGTGCATTGGCCGGCGCCGCCCGACTGGCCAATCGGCTGATCGGAGAAGGAAAGGATTTTGAGACCGTATGCGCGGGGATCCAGAAGTTCAACGATGAGGGGCATATTATGTTTGCCTTGTCCAGTTTTGAGAATCTTGTTAAAAACGGACGCGTGAACAGAGTGGTAGGCTTCATTGCGGGGCGTTTGCATATGCGGGTTCTGGGACGGCGTACTCCGGATGGCAGGATTGACTTTTTCTATAAGACCAGGGGCGAATGCAAGGTGTTTTCCAGAATCGTGGAAGAGATGGAGGCCACTGGCTTCGACAGTACCAGACCGGTGATGATCGCACATTGTCTGAACCCGGAAGGCGCCGGACGGTTAAAAGAAAAGATCTGTTCCAAATGGGCGGATGCCTCTGTCAGCGTGGTGCCTTGCGCGGGACTTTGCAGCTTCTATGCCCAGGAGCAGGGCATTATCATTACTTATTGAGAAAAAGAACGTGTTTTGTCTGACTCCTTCATTTGGAAATTGTAATTGTACAATTTTTGAAATTGTGCTAGAATTGCGATAGGAAGCAGGAGGACGGTCATGAAAATTTCTACAAAGGGTAGATATGCCATTAAAGTGATGCTGGATTTGGCGCGGAATAATACGGGAGAGTATGTCAAAGTCAAGGATATCGCTGCCCGGCAGGATATTTCGGAGAAGTATCTGGAACAGATAATCGCCGTCTTAAACAAGGCGGGATATGTGAAAAGTGTTCGTGGCGCGCAGGGCGGTTATATGCTGGCGAAACCGCCGGAGGAGTATACGGTGGGTATGGTCCTGCGGCTGATGGAGGGGAGTATTGCCCCGGTAGCCTGCGCGGAATCAGATTATACCGACTGTAATAAATGTGATACTTGTGAAACATTGGATGTCTGGAAAGAATTGTATCACGCCATCAACCAGGTGGTAGACGGCGTGACAATTGCGGATCTGGCGGCGAAGAATCCAACGGAATCCTGACAGACCCCGCTGTTTTTTGAATCCCGGAGAAGAAAGGAAACTGTACTTCGCAAAATCCCTGTTAGCTAGTCCGTGCCGTAGGCACATAATACATTTTCCAAGGTGAGAGTGTCGATCAACTCTTTTCCCTCTTTGGTTCTGCGGTATAGAAGCAGCTTTCCGCTGCCGTTGCCGCCCTCCAACAGAGGGAATTCTGTTTTATGTCCCAAAGGATCTTCGTAATTCATTTCTAATAAATCTTCCCGCAAACTGCTTACGGACAGTTTGATCAGCGCATCCTTATTCCGGGCTACCACTTGCCAGCTCATTCTCTTGCGGGTCTGTTTTACTTTCCATTTGGAACGATGCCTGGTCTGGGTCAACAGGAAAGAGAAATCCTCCCCCTCATAGGTGAGCTGTACTAGCAGCCGCTTTTTCAGACGGAAGCAAAGGAATCTGGGACAACAGCCGTCAATGGCCAGGGCGGAATGCTTGAGAAGCCGCCCCGTGCGCTCGCTGGTGAGTCTGCAGGAGGCGAGCTGCAGCCACGGCTTGTTGAAGCCTCTTCCCCAATGCTTGTCTGCGTATCCAAAGCTTTCCTCTTCTGTTACCTTATAGGGTACGCCATCCAGAGTCACTTGTCCCCGATAAGCCGCTTTGGCGCCCTCGGCATGCCAAAACGTTTCCAGGGCGTTGATGGCGCAATAAAACGGATTGGCAATGCGCCCTGTATGGCAGGAAATGGATTTGTGCACTTCCAGATCCCAGTCCATGTCACCCTCGTCGCACATAAAGGAACGGCGGCGGGCCTGATCATGGGAAACGGACACGTAGCCGGAAATCCGCTGCTCACTGTAAAAATTCTCGCCGATTTTGAGAATAAAAGGATCCAGGGCGATCTTCAGGGAGGTAATAGGGTAAAAGGCGTGCAGCTGCTTGCCGGCGGAACCGCCGTCTCCTCCAAAAGCTCCGGCCTTGACCAGAAGATAAGAGGGACGGATGCCCCGTTTCTTATGGATGGGCAGTTGGCCAAGAATGGGCTGCTCCTGACCCAGGGATGGGTTTAAAACCATGTATTCGATAAAAAACACCCTGCGCTCCCCGGTCTCGGGCTGTTGGGCGCTGAAAGAATGAAACCAGCGCAGATAGCCTTTTTTGGAAAGGGAGCCGGACAATAGATAGGAGTTTCTTGCCAGATCGGATTGATTCATAAGGGATTCTCACTCTTTCTTGCAAAAGGATCGGTAACGGAAACATGGCCGAAGCTTCCGCAAAACACAAGATATCGTAGTACATGAGACTATTATAATACTATATCTTGTAAATGACAAGAGAATTGTGTAAAAAAGGGGATGAATGGGAACAATTCAGACGGCTGACAGGAAACAGCCGGAACCCCTGCCGGCTCCCGGCGTCTCTTGGCAGATGTCTGAACCGCTACTATTGTGCCCGGGACGGGCCGTTGGGAATCCGTTTCCTGTTGGCAGGCGTGGGAGCCTGGCGGGATGGCGCGCAGGGAGTCGTAGCCGCATTTCATGAGCCAAGAGCTGTATTTCAGGGATGGACATTTGGGAAAAATCTGGTATGATAAGAGGTAACAGGCTTGGGAAACATCATCCGAAAGGAAGAGATTATGGGAAAAAGGAGATATAAGGATGGATCCAAAATGGTTCAGCAGGCCTCTTCGCATGGGAGAGGTCACCGTGTCGGATGAATTCTGGCACAGGGAGCAGGAATTGGTGCGGACAGAGGTGATCCCTTATCAATGGGAAGCGTTGAATGACAGAGTGGCGGATGCGGCCCCCAGTTATTGTATGCATAATTTCAGGGCGGCCGGCAGGCTGATGGGCAGGAAACGGGCGGAAGGGGCTTCGTTCGTGGCGCCGGCTTATACATATCGGGGATTCGAGGTACTGCCGGAGGATCCGGCACATCCGGATCCGGATCGGTTTTACGGATTTGTGTTCCAGGACACGGATTTCAGCAAATGGATCGAGGCCGTTGGGTATAGCCTGATAAGTCATCCGGATCCTGAGCTTGAGCGGATTGCCGATGGGGCCATCGATGTGGTTTGCGCGGCCCAGGCGGAAAACGGCTATTTGGATACCTATTATATCGTTAATGGGATGGACCGGATATTTACGAATTTAAAGGATCATCACGAATTATATTGTCTGGGGCATCTGATCGAGGGAGCGGTTTCCTATTATCAGGCTACGGGCAAGAATAAGCTGCTGACTGCCGCAAGACGCTACGCGGATTATGTAGCGGAGTGCTTTGGCCCTGAAGAGGGGCAGCGGAAAGGTTATCCCGGACATGAGATCGCTGAGATGGCCCTGGTTCGCCTGGCTGAGGCCACGGGAGAGGAGCGCTATCTGGAATTGAGCCGTTTTTTTCTGGATCAGAGGGGAACAAAGCCGCTCTATTTTGAGGAAGAGGAGCGGGAACGGGCACGCGGCGAAGGCCGCCCTTTCCGGCCGGACGGAGGCAGCTATGCGTATTACCAGGCCCATAAACCGGTGCGGCAGCAGTCCGAGGCGGTGGGGCACGCGGTGCGGGCGGTTTACTTGTATTCCGGTATGGCGGACGTGGCACGTCTGACCGGGGACGAGTCCCTCTGGGAAGCCTGCGGGCGGCTTTGGGATGATATTGTGTCAAAAAAACTATATGTTACGGGCGGAATCGGCGGAACCAATGTGGGAGAAGCTTTTTCTTATGCCTATGACCTGCCCAATGATACCGCCTATTCCGAGACCTGCGCGGCCATTGGACTGGTGTTTTTTGCAAGACGCATGCTGCAGATCGCGCCTAAGGGAGAGTATGGGGACGTGATGGAGCGTGCTCTGTACAATACCGTGCTGGCCGGAATGGCGCTGGATGGAAAAAGCTTTTTCTATGTCAATCCGCTGGAAGTGGAGCCGGAAGCCTGTCACAGGGATGCCCGCAAGAGCCATGTGAAACCGGTTCGGCAGAAGTGGTTCGGCTGTGCCTGCTGTCCGCCCAATATTGCCAGGTTGGTGAGCTCCGTGGCGGCTTATGCCTACACGGAGAACGAGCATACGCTTTGGACCCATCTGTACATAGGAGGCACTGTGTCTAAGACGGTGGGAATTGGGGCCGGAGCGGCCAGAACGGCAGCGCCCGAGGCCGAGGCCGCCGGGACAACGGCAGCCAGGGCCCGGATGTCGGGGGAATTGGGTTCCCTAACGGCGGAAACGGAAAAGTTGGATTTCATGATGGAAACGGACTTCCCTTGGGAGGGACGGGTGCGGGTAAGCGTTCATGCGGACGCGCCCGCAGTCTGCACGCTGGCCTATCGTATCCCTGGCTGGAGCCGAAAGGGGAGCGCGTGTATCCGAACGGCGGACGGGGAGCGCTCTCTGCGTTGGGAGAATCAGGTTTTATCAGAAGAGGGTAGGGAGCTCGTCAGTGAGAAACTCATTTTTCTTCAGGATGGTTACCTATATCTGACAAAGGAGTGGCAGGACGGAGACGTGGTGGAGCTGCATTTTTCCATGGAGGTAAGAATGTTGGCCGCCCACGGGAACGTGCGGGAGGATATGGGTAAGGTCGCTTTTACCAGAGGGCCGATCACCTATTGTATGGAAGAAGCGGATAATGGTAAGAATCTGCACCTTTACCGGGCGGATTATGAAAAAATCGGCAGGAATTGTGAGGGAATCCTGGTGGAAAAGACGGAAACCCCGGGGCATCCCATGGCAGTCCTGAAAGTGCCTGCGAAAAAGCGTGATACTGATGGGGCGGAAAAGAAACTATACGCGGATTATGAGCCGCCGATAGAGGAGCCGGCCGTTTTGACATTCCTGCCATATTACGCGTGGGGCAACCGTGGCGAGGGAGAAATGAGTGTCTGGCTGCGGATTTGATGTGGGCGGCGATGGCCGCGACAGGGATAAAAAAGAAAAGAGGATCAGAAATGGGTGAAATTGTAAGGAATCAGGCAGTTCGGTATTATTCTCTTCCGGAGTGTATTGGACCGGAGGCAGCTGCCTGGGCAGAAGAAGTGGCCGGGAAAATTAAGGCGAAGCTTTTGGTGGTGGCAGAGCGTTCGCAGGGAAAGGTTCCTTTTACCACCGTGGACGGGGTTTTTGATGATTGGACGGAGAAAAACATCAGTTGGTGGACCAATGGTTTTTGGGGCGGCATGATGTGGCAGCTTTACCATGCCACGGGAGAGGAAATCTATCGCCGCAACGCACTGGAGTTGGAGGAAAAGCTGGACAGGAACTTGATGTCTGCCGCAGGTATGGATCATGACAGCGGATTTAAGTGGCTTACTACCGCCGTGGCCGATTATCGGCTGGGGGGCGGAGAGGTTTCCCGCAACAGGGGCCTGTTGGCGGCGGATAACTTGGCGGGGCGTTTTAATCCGGCGGGCCGCTTCCTGCGTGCCTGGAATGACAATGGAGATGGCAGCAGAGCGGGTTGGGCCATTGTGGACTGTATGATGAATCTGCCGTTGCTATATTGGGCTTATGAGGAAATTAAGGATCCCAGGTTTTTGCAGATTGCCACTATGCATGCCGATACCGCCCAGAAATATTTTGTCCGGGAGGACGGTTCGGCCAATCATATCGTGGAATTTGATCCGGTTACGGGCGATTTCGTCAGGACCCACGGAGGCCAGGGCTATGGGGAAGGCTCCTCCTGGACCAGAGGTCAGTCCTGGGCCCTCTATGGCTTTGTGCTGAGTTACCTTCATACCAAAGAGGAGAGCTATCTGAATACGGCCAAGCGTGTAGCCAATTACTTTATTGCGAATATTCCGGAAAGCGGTCTGATTCCCGTGGATTTCCGCCAGCCGGTGGATTGCAGTCTGGAGGACTCCACCGCGGCGGCCATCGCTTCCTGCGGACTTCTGGAAATCGCGGGTCAGCTGGAGGAACCAGAGCGCGGTGTTTACCTGAGGGCGGCTCTGCGCCTTTTACGGACCTTGGAACAGAAGCGATGCAACTGGGATCTGTCATGCGATCATCTTTTGGAAAAATGTACCAGCGCCTTTCATGATCAGAAACATGAGTTCGCGCTGATTTACGGGGATTATTTCTTCCTGGAGGCGATCTGGAAGCTGACGGGGGAAGAGCTATTTATATGGTAAGCGCTCCTTATGCGATTCGAAAGCTTGACTTGACAGGGGATCCTACGCCTGGCCGGCAGACAAATCGCGTTTGCCGGATGTGGCTTGGGTGATATTGTCTGAAAGGTAAATTGACAACTTCAGAGAGGTGACGAGGATGGTTTTTCAACCGAAAACATTGGATTATGAGCGGAGTCCTTATACGGGGCTGGTGCGGGAGAGCTGGATTGAGGCGGGAAAATATTTATTGGAAGGTGTTTTTCGAAATATTCCCTCCATGGAGGCGCCGGTTGTGATGCCGCGTAAGGAAACACGGATCACATACCCCCATTTGGACGCCTCCCGGCAGGATCAGGAGATTCAAAGAAAAGCGGAGGTTTTCGAGGGGCTGACACGTTCCATGTTTCTTGCGGCTCCTCTGATCCATATTGAGCCGGAGGTTACGATCTGTGGTTATCGTCTGCGGGACTATTACAAGCGTCAGATCCTGCGGGTCTGCACCAAAGAGGATCCCCTTTGGATCGGAGATTATGAGGAGCAGCTGCGGATTGCCGGCTCTCAGGATCATTTTCGCGCCTTTCAGCAGACGGTGGAGACCTGCGCCCTGGTCATCTGTCTTTGGATGTGCAGGGAAGAGATCTGGGACACCTATACCAGGACGGAAAAGGATACCATTGCCGGTCTTCTTTCCAGTTATGCCCATGCCGGCACCGTACCCCAGAACTGGAGACTGTTCAATATGCTGGATCTGGCCTTTCTCCACATGGAGGGATATCCCATCGATGAGGAGATCATGCTGGACCATGCCCAGTCCATATTAAATTATTATGCGGGAGACGGCTGGTATCGGGACGGACATTCCTTTGATTATTATTCTTGCTGGGCGTTCAATGTTTACGCGCCGATCTGGAATCTGTGGTACGGTTACGAACACGCGCCATACCTGGCCGCACGGTTTGAGGAGCACTCCAATCGCCTGATGGAGACTTATCCGGACTTTTTCGACCGGAATGGTTATACGAATATGTGGGGACGCAGCAATATTTACCGCAACGCCTCCACCAGCGCGTTTGACGGAAATCTGTTGCTGCGTGACCCTAAGGCGGATCCGGGATTGGCCCGGAGAATCGCGTCAGGTTCGCTGATGCAGTTTCTCTCCCGGGAGGATTTCCTTTATGAGGGCGTACCGACCCTGGGGTTTTATGGACAGTTTGGTCCCCTGGTGCAGGGATATTCCTGTGCGGAATCCCCGTTTTGGATGGGAAAGGCATTCCTTTGCCTGCATTTGCCGCCGGAGCATCCTTTTTGGACGGCCAGGGAGCATAACGGCACCTGGGAAACTCTGAAAAACAGAGAGGTCAAGGTGACTGCCCTGGAGGGACCGGCGCTGTGCTTTTCCAACCATCAGGCCAATGGCGGGACCATCCTGCGCACGGGCAAGGTGGTGAAAAATGTGGAGGACCGGCATGGAATGTGGAATTATTCCAAGCTGTGCTTCCATACCCAATACCCCTGGGAGGCAGGACCGAGAGAAGATGTGGAGTCCCAGCAATATGTCCTGCGGGACGGAACCGATGGAAGTCTGGCGCGGGCCAATGTGACGTTTTGGCATGGTGTCAGGGGCGGAGTGCTTTACCGCAGACAGTTTTTCCGATACGAATTGTCCAGGGAGTGTCATTGGATACAGGCACTGAATCTGGCGGATTTCGAGGTTCCCTATGGCATTCTGCGGGTGGACAAGCTTCGGCTGCATCGCAGACCGATTTCCCTGACTTTGGGCGCATATGGTTTTCCGGATAATGGAACAGAGATCGCTTTTCGGGAAAAGGATGGCGCCAAGGCCATTCTTTTGAAAGGACGGGATTTTACCGGTCATGAAAAACAATTGGCCATGACCATCTATGACGGCTGGGACCGGATTGAGTATCTGAGAAGCCTCGGGACCAATCCGGATTCAGAGCGTTCCATAATCATTTATGCCTCGTTGGAACGGAAAAAGCAGTACGGCTATGAGCCCTATGTGATGATTTCCCAGGTAATTACCAGGGAGGATTTCCAGGACTTCGCGGAAGAGGATCTTTTTCCGATTGCGTCCGTGGAATATACAGATCCCCGGCGCTGCGGCGGGTATGGGCCCGTAACGGTCGTGCTTCGGGACGGGACAAGGCGCGTGGTGGATTTTGAGGGGATCGAGGGGAATTTGAGCCTGTAATGAATGAATTGACAAAAGAATCCAGCATTTTTTAGAAATTTTCACACATCCTATTGTAGAAGATCGTAAAAAACTCCATCGGCGGCATGGCTGATGGAGAAGAAAGTGGTCGTTGGCGAAGAAAGGACAGGGGTGAAAAAATGGAAATGGATCCGGATTCTTATGGAATATATCCCTTTGCGGAAGTACCGCTGGGATTTGGAATGGCTTTGGCAATGAATGAGTCAGCTTTAAGCGGTTACGCGCGATTGACGGAGAGCCAGAAAGAGGAGGTTATCCTGCGCTGTCGGGATGCCAAGTCCAAGGCGGAGATGCAGCGAATCGTGGATTCTCTGCGCATGGATGGCGCGCTGGGATTTGACGGCTCGGTGAGCACGCTATTTGAGGGGCCGGAAGCCAAGTGACAAACGCAATTCGGTCTATAGGGTCCAGCCCGCCTGTTCCAGGTGGGCTCGCAGCCCGATTCGGGTCCGGTGCAGCTGGCTTTTGATCTTGGAGGGGCTGGCATGTTGATAGGAGGCAATCTCCTGAATGGAATCGGCGTAGAAATACCGGCAGAGAAAGATTTTTCTTGACTCTTCCGGCAGACCTCGCAGGTATTCCGTGATGGCTTCCGCCAGAAGCATCAGATCGGTTTTTTCCTTAAGGGTATCCGTTCCGCTGACACAGTCCTCCAATTCCTCCAGGGAAAGCGCATATTCAGAGGGACGGCGTTTGGCGCTGTTTCTCCTGCGATATTTGTCGATGGAAAGCTGCCTGGTGATTTTGCCAAGGAAAGCGGCGAGGACGGAGGGCCGGTGCGGAGGCATGGCATTCCAGGCGGCCAGGTAAGTGTCGTTGACACACTCCGCGCTGTCCTCCTTGTTTGACAAAATTCGATAGGAAATGCCGCCCAGATAGCGGTCATACTTTTTCTGTGTTTCCCCAATGGCGGTTTCCTTTCGCTGCCAGTACAATTCTATGATCTTTTCATCTTCCATGGTTGCTCTCCTTTTGGTTTGTGCGGGCCTTGTACGTTCGACGGTCCCTGCGCGTCCAACGACTCGAAATCCTGGACGGATGATGATCCCGGGCGGTGTGTCGCGGACGGGGCAGGGGCGCCGGATTGTGACAGAAAGACGGCATTCTGACAAGCAGACAAAATAAGCCGTTACTCCAGATGATTGACGATGCCCGCAAAGAGAGGGACATTGCGGTCCCCGGTGATTACGAACAGGAAAGGTCTGTCCAGGGTGAATTGGATGATTTCGTCCGGTTCTATGGGAGCGCTTTCCTCTATCAGGGCGAGTGTATACGCCGCGGCGGTACAGCCGTCCTCATCCACGAGAACCCGTACGGCTTGTTTCATTTCCGTCACGCTTAGTCCGGACCGATTCTCCAGAATGGGCGTGAAGTCGGAGACGCTCGCATCGAACAGGTCCGTGATGCCCAGCTCTTTGAGTCCCTGAATCAGGTCAAAGTCAGAAGAAACGTCGAATTTTGGCATGGAAAGTTCAATTTTGAGTAACATCCTGTTTTCCCACTTGTAATTTTGCTGAATCATGTCCATTACCGTGCCGTCGGACAGGAGCTGCGCGGGAGTCGTGCCCTCGTCCGGCAGAATCAGCCACATTTTGCTGCCGTCGTCCAGCTCTTTGGCGACCGCGCCGAAGGAGTCCCCCCAGTAATAATTGTCCAGGAAACTGCCCCATAGAAAATCCTTTGTCACGTCCCCGTTTGTGCCATGGAAGATCTGGGACCTGGTGTTATCTTCTGAGAATTTTTCTTCCCAGCTTTGCTGAAAGTAAATGGTGGAAGCCAAAGCCAGAACGGTGGAGCTGTTCATCTCCACGTTTTCAATCTGGGAGGAAAGCACGCCTTTGGTCTGATCATTCAGCCAGAACCGCAGCAGCTCATTGAAATCCTGGGAGCCCATGACTCCCCGGAAAGAAGAGGCGTAGTAATCTTGGGCCAGGATGTCCAGGGTGGACTTCTTGTAAGTAAGATCCTGACTTAGCCAGAGAGAATTGGCCAGCAGCCTGTCCGCGACACCGTCCGCAGTATAATTCGCTTTCCAGATGGAAGCTACTTTTTCCCGTAAGCTTTCCACGCTGTCCACATTCAGCAGGGAAAGCACCTGGGCGCGGCTGTTGCCGTCGGTGATTTCCGACAACATTCCCAAAGCGATATAGACATTCAGGGGAGAAAAGATGTGATTTTCTTCGTCATCCGTCAGAAACTGCCGCATTGTGGCGAGGGCGAATTCCGACAAGCCGTCTTCATAGCCCTCCGGCTGGGATTTGCGGGCAAGCCTTTCCTCATACCATGTATTATAGGCTTTCTCAAAGGCGGCATCGTTGCCGGTTCCCTCGTTTTGGTGATAAGTCTCATAATCGGGAAATGGCGTTGCTTTCGGATAGACGGCCAGAGATACCGCGTAGGCTTTGTAACGGGCCAGGGTAGGATCCTGTTCCACGCCGGGAAGATAGAAGAATTTCCAGACGCAGAAAGTCAGGATGCCCAGGCAGGCGGCCATTCCGGCCCAAAGCGTCGCCCGTCTGGGTGATAAATGTGTGATGCGTGACTTGGCGGCTTCCGCCACCAAGTCTTCCGCCACCTGACCGATGGCATCGCTGAGCTCTTCTTTTTTCATAAGAACAACCTCCTGCTTCAATTTTAAGGTCAGAGAATTTCCCTCTCTTCTCTATGCCGCAAAATAGGGGCTGCCGGTTGCGTTTTGCTGAAAGATTAATAAAGTTTTTCCGAAAAGGAAAAGGAATCGCCTGAATTGAGGTAGGCAAGGTCCGTTTCCGTTACGGTAAATCCCGATCTGCGCCTGGTAAGCGCCATCGCCCTGAGGAATCAGGTAAAGTTCGCTGTAAATGGTGCTGGAATCCATTGTATCCGCGTATAAACAGCTGTTGTCGTCTGCGGGAGGGAGACTGATGTTTTGATTTCTGTTTCCGCGCAGCCCACAATGAAACAGTTCAGGGATGGGGCCATTGTGACTGCGATTGCTTTCAGCACCAGCCGCCGTCCACGGTGATCACTTGTCCCGTCAGGTAAGCGGGCGCGTGTGCCGTCTGCCAGATCACCTCCGCCACTTCCTCGGGGGTGCCCATGCGGTCCGCCGGAATCTCTTCCCGCAGGGCTTCCAGATCCTCCGCCGACAGATGCCCGTTCATTTCCGTGTCGATCAGTCCGCAGGCCACGGCGTTTACCTGGATTCCGCTGGGGGCCAGTTCCTTGGCCAGGGCTTTGGTAAAGGCGTTCACCGCTCCCTTGGAGGCGGAATAGGCCACCTCCATGGAGGCTCCCACATTTCCCCATACGCTGGACACGTTAACAATGCTTCCCCGATGCTTTTTTAACATCAGCGGTACGGCCAGACGGCTGGTGTAAAAGCAGGAGTCCAGATTGGTTCCCAGAACCATCCGCCAATCCTCGGGGGACATTTCCGACAAAAGACCGATATAAGAGACTCCCGCATTATTCACCAGCACTTCCAGATGGCAAAGATCCGCAAATAACCGACAGACGTCGTCATATTTGCCCACATCCCCCGGCACTACCGTTACGAGGATGTCCCATTGCTCCATTAATTCCCTGCCGAACGCCTCCAGCGTCTCTATGGAATGGGCGCAATTCAGCACCAGGTCATATCCTCCGCGGGCGAACCGTGCTGCCGTCGCCCTGCCGATCCCCCGGGAAGCTCCGGTGATCAGAGCCTTTTTTCGAACCAAATCTTCCATATAGAAAATCGTTCCTTTCTGATCATAAATAAAGAATCAAAAACGTTTCATAAATATAAATTATAATACTACAGATTCATGAATCATTATACTATGCCGCGGCTTGTAATTCCATATGAAAAATGCTAAAATGGAAAAAGAAGTAACAGTACTGATATCTGCCAGGGGATGCCGGCTGTCTGGACTGTTAAAAAAAGGAGAATCCTCAATATGAAAAAGTATGATCTCATTATTATAGGCTCTGGTCCTGCCGGTCTTTCCGCTTCCATTTACGCGAAGCGTGCAGGGTTAAATCTCTTGGTTCTGGAAAAAAATCCCATGAGCGGGGGACAGATTTTGAACACTTATGAAGTGGATAATTATCTGGGGCTGCCTGGAATCAATGGTTTTGACATGGGAACGCAGTTCCGCGACCATGCGGACAAGTTAGGGGTTGAGTTTCTGAATGCCGAGGTGACCGCCCTGGAAACGGAGGTCGGTACCGCCCGGTCGGCGTACGACATGAAAGCCGCGGAACTGTCCGCGGTTTCCTCTGATACGGGGCTTTCCGCGCCGCCGCTTTATACCGTTCATACCGACCAGGGAGATTTTGCGGCGCCTGCCCTGATTCTGGCCACAGGGGCGGATCATGCGCGCCTGGGCATTCCGGGAGAAGAGGAACTGACCGGCAGGGGCGTGTCCTATTGCGCCACCTGCGACGGCGCGTTTTACCGGGGCAAGGTTACCGCGGTGATCGGCGGAGGGGATGTGGCTCTGGAAGACGCGATCTATCTGGCGCGTTTCTGTGAAAAGGTGTACTGCGTCCATCGGCGGGATGAATTTCGGGGGGCCTACATCCTGCAGGAGCAGCTGAAAGCTTTGCCCAACGTGGAAATTTTATACAGCCATGTTCCCATCGCCATCGTAGGAGAGGACAAAGTGGAAGGCCTTGAGCTGAAATGCCTTAAGTCGGGAGAGGAAAAGTACCTACAGACAGACGGTGTCTTTGTGGCGGTAGGTATCCGTCCCAATACGGAGCTTTTCAAGGGACTGGCGGATTGTGACGAGGCAGGTTATCTT
Organism: uncultured Acetatifactor sp.; assembly: GCA_947625255.1. Taxonomy (GTDB): domain Bacteria; phylum Bacillota; class Clostridia; order Lachnospirales; family Lachnospiraceae; genus Acetatifactor. The sequence goes on from CANQNT010000002.1 coordinate 50,783, forward strand.
CTGGCGGGAGAAGACTGCCGGACCGGCACGGACGGAATTTTCGCTGCCGGCGACACTCGCCGCAAAGCCCTGCGCCAGATCGTGACGGCCGTGGCCGATGGAGCCAACGCCGCGGTCTCCGCCAGCCACTATCTGAATCGGTTTCTGAAAAAGAACCAATAGTTCCCGGCCGACATCATTGATCAAAAGCCAGTTTAAGATTTGTACTCATACAACCTAAAATACTGGCTTTTTCTTTCAAGTAGAGTATGATATATTCAGAAGTATTCTTCCAAACGGGTACCGGGAAAGAAAAATCCTGTCCCGGTAGACTCCTGTATTGGAAAGATCACCCCGGATGGGATTGAGCGAAGCGGCTCAAAAAAGGTGGATGTAAACGTTCCGGAGGTTATCGTAAAAGAATACGGAATGAGTATGGCATCGAGCTGAAAGACATCAGGATACTTATGACGATATACCTTGTCCGTATTGCAGGGAGGAATCACATGCCATTTCCGCATGGTGTGCCATCCCTGTCAACCATGTCCAGGATGTTTGCGGCCGTGGATGCGGAGATGGTATCGCTTGCCATCATAAACTGGACAGGAGAGATTTCAAATACAAGGGGCATCCATATCGTAATAGACGGAAAAGGTCTGAGGGCTGCCGCGCATAAGGTGCGGGATGAAAAGACCCCCTATATTCTGAATGCCATTGATACGGCATCCAGACCGGTGATCGCACAGATGGTTATCCAGGAAAAAACGAATGAAGCGGCGACGATTCCCGCCATGATGGAACTGATTGAAATGGAGGGAAGCGTAGTGACCATTGATGCGATAGGAGCAACGAAAAACATCATGGGGTCAGTCTGTGGAAAAGGAGGAGACTTCGTACTGCAGGTGAAAAGAAACAGCCCGGCATTTCCGATATACTGAATGTAGGGTTTGTGTCTGCGGATACGGGACAACGGCTGTGTGATGCCTGGATCAGCCGGGGGATTTTGCATATCCGACAGTATGCGCATAAGGCGTTTAAGTATATCGAAACAGGAGGACGGGAAACGATGTTGCGGGAGAAGAAGCCGCTCCCCATCGGGATGGAATTTTTTGATGAGCTAAGGGAAAGAGAGTATTACTATGTGGATAAGACCGGATTGATCGCGGAACTTCTGCGCAGTCAGGCCAAGGTAACGTTGTTCACACGGCCACGCCGGTTCGGAAAGACGCTTGCGATGACGACCTTAAAATGCTTTTTTGAGATCGGAACGGATCCGTCGCTTTTTGAGGGATTGGTAATCTCCCGGGAGAAGGAGTTGTGCGAACAGCACATGGGGAAGTACCCGGTGGTGTTCGTGTCGCTGAAAGGCGTGGATGCGGCTAACTTCGCCAGGGCCAGGGAGCAGATGGGAAGCGTGGTGGCGGAGGCGGCCGGTCGATTGGATTTCCTGATGTCCAGTGAACGTCTGAATGATGAGGATAAGGACAGTTTGAGGGCACTGCGGCATTACAGTATGCCGGAGCAGGCAATGACGGACAGCCTGCGGACGCTCTGCCGTCTTTTGGAAAAGCATTACGGCCGCAGGACAGTCCTGCTGATCGATGAGTACGATGTGCCTTTGCAGAAAGCGTTCTACGCCGGATATTACGATGAGATGGTGGGACTGATCCGCAATATGTTCGCGCAGGCGCTTAAGACCAACGACAGCCTGGAGCTGGCGGTGCTGACCGGGTGTCTGCGGATCTCGAAAGAGAGCACCTTCACGGGAATGAACAATCTGCGTGTGCTGACGATCGCAGATCCGCGATTTGGCAGTTATTTCGGATTTACAGACTGCGAGGTCATGCAGTTTCTGGAATATTATGGTATGCCGGACGCATGGGACGTGGTTCACGAGTGGTACGATGGGTACCGGTTTGGGGATCAGGAGATCTACTGTCCATGGGACGTCATCAATTATATGGATCTGCTCCTGGCGGATCCGCAGGCCCCGCCACAGAATTTCTGGGCCAATTCCAGCAGCAACGATGCGGTGCGGGAGTTCGTGCGGCGGATGGATGCCGGTTCAGCCCGGAGGGAGCTGCAGATATTGGTGGATGGCGGTACGGTGAAGAAACGGATCCACCAGGAACTGACCTACCGGGAGATGTATGCGACGGTGGAGAACCTGTGGAGTCTGCTTTACATGACCGGATACCTGACAAATGCCGGGAAACCGGATGAGGACGGGATGCCGTTAATCATCCCCAACCGAGAGATCCGCTCGATTTTCGCCGACCAGATCATGGAACTGTTTCGGGAAGAAACAAGGAATGACGGGGAAGCGCTTAAGAGGCTGTGCGACGCATTCGCGGCCGGCGACGCGGAAGGGGTGGAAAAGGCCTTCGGCGGTTATCTGCGGCGGGCGATCAGCATCCGTGACACGTCGGTACAGAAGGCCCGGAAAGAGAACTTCTGTCACGGAATCCTGAAGGGGCTTCTGGCGTACAGGGCGGACTGGATTGTAACCAGTAACCGTGAAACCGGCGACGGCTATGGCGATATCCTTGTGGAGGCCGTGGACGGCAGTCTGGGGATCGTGATCGAGATGAAATATGCGGAGAACGGCAATCTGGAGTCTGGGATGCGGGAGGCGCTCGCGCAGATCGATACGAGGCACTATGATGAGGTATTTATAGACGACGGTGTTGAGAAAGTACTGAAATACGGTATCGTCTGCTACAAGAAGCGATGCCGGGTGGCGCTGGGGGATGGATAAATATAATAAGAAAAGTTGTATGTTGCAGCATGAAAGCTATGGCACACGCAGGGACCAGGTTTTATACAGAATTGAAACAGCGAAAGAAAATCTTGCTGCTGCAAAGCTTTTGTATACAGCAAAAGCCTATTCCAAATTCTTTTTTATCGTATAAATGGCCGCGCCATAGTAGCCGGTAAGAATAACCAGGATCAGCAAACAGGGAATCTTTTGTCCTGCTGTCAATCGGCTTTCCCACCGGCGAATTTCAGCGCGGCCCTCTTTTGCGGCAGCACGAGCAGATCGTTAAAGGGCAGCTTTTGCCCTAGAATTTCAGGAAATTGCCCAGGATGCTGCGGCCCAGGGAGGCTCCCAGATTGCTGCCCAGCTTCTTGCCGAAGCTTCCGCCCAGGGATTTGCCCAGCTGACCGCCCATTTCCCGGCCGATGGTGCTTCCGGCGGTTTTGGCGGCATTGCTGATGCCGGACGTGATGGCGCGGGTGCGCTTCTGCGCCTCCTTTTCCGCTTCCCTGGCTTTCTGCTGCGCTTCCTTTTCCACCGCTTTGGCCTTCTGCTGCGATTCCTTCTCCGCCGCCCTGGCCTCCGTTTCCGCCTGCTTCTGCCGGGCCAGTTCGATGGCGTCCTGCTGGGATTTGCGCTGTAAGAATTCATAAGCGGAATCCCTGTCCACCATATCCTGATATTTCAGATAGAGATTGTTTTTCTTGACCTCCAGCTCCCTGTCCTGGTCGGAAATGGATCCCATCAGGCTTTGGGGAGGAAGAATCCGGCATTTCTGCACCATGCCGGGGATGCCGTCTTCATCCAGGACGGAAACCAGGGCTTCCCCTGTCCCCAGCTCGGTGAGGATCTTGCGCGTCTGGAAGGCCGGGTTGGGACGGAAGGAGTCCGCAGCGGCTTTGAGATTCTTTTCGTCGCTGGGGGTATAGGCCCTCAGAGCGTGTTGGATCTTATTGCCCAGCTGGCCCAGGATGCTGTCGGGAATATCCCTGGGATTCTGGGTGATAAAGTAAATGCCCACGCCTTTGGAGCGGATCAGCCGCACCACCTGTTCGATCTTGTCCAGCAGGGCTTTGGAAATATCCTGGAACAGAAGATGGGCTTCGTCAAAAAAGAACACCATCCGGGGCTTGTCCAGGTCGCCTACCTCCGGCAGGGTTTCAAAAAGCTCCGACATCATCCACAGCAGGAAGGCAGAATACAGCGTCCCATTGTGAACCAGCTCCCGGCAATCCAGGATGTTGATGCATCCTTTTCCGCCGGCCCCCTGCGCGAACCAGTCGCTGATATTGAAGGCGGGCTCTGTGAAGAACTGTTCCCCGCCCTGGGATTCCAGAGATACCACATGACGGATGATGGCGGTGACGCTTTGCCTGGAAATATTGCCGTATTCCAGAGAAAGCTCGCTGCTGTTTTCTCCGACGTACTGCAGCATTGCCTTTAAGTCCTTGGTGTCGATGAGGAGCAGGTTCTGGTCGTCCGCGATTTTGAAGAGGACGGTGAGGATATCGGTCTGGGTGGGATTTAAGCCCATGAGCCGGGAGAGGAGCACGGGGCCCATTTCCGAGATTGTGGTGCGCAGGGGAATCCCCGTTTTGCCGAAAATATCCCAGAAGACGGATGGATAAGCCTGATAGCAAAAGCCGCAGTCCGCCAGGCCAAAATCCTGGATCCGTTCCTTCATGTCCGCGCTGTCCGCGCCGGGGCGGCACATGCCGGACAGATCCCCTTTGATATCCGCCAGAAAGACCGGCACCCCGGCGTCGCTGAAGGATTCTGCCAGCACCTTCAGGGTGACGGTTTTGCCTGTGCCTGTGGCTCCTGCGATCAGACCGTGGCGGTTGGCCATTTCGGGCAGGATGCAGACCTTCTGTCCGTCTGTTTCTCCGATCCAGATTTTATTCTGATAATACATGCTTTCCCTCCTTCGGATGTTCCATAAAAAACTTTGTTGAATGGCAGCGCCTTTTTGCGCCCTTCGTTTCTTTCTATGTTAATATTATAGGAGATTTCACCTGCCTTGACAACCCCTGGATGGGATTTGGAGACGGCATTATAAAATTTACCTCATGAAAAGGCGGCATCTCTGTCAGACTGCGTATAGGTGATATGGCTCTGGTGACGCGGATCCTTCATCTCTTCGATCCAGTCTTGCAGATTTCCAAAAAAATGGCTGACCGGCTTTATAACGTCCACGATACCACGGCCTTCCTGCTTTCTTCTGCGTTTATAGGACTTGCGCACCCATTCGTTCTGTGCTCTCAAAAAAATCCCTCCTCCGCGTAAAATATCTTTCTTACATTTTACACGATCAGGAGGGATCCTGCATATTTTCTTGATATTTCTTTGCGATAAGTTTTTATTCCTCAAAGCTACTGTAATATTTATAAAGTTTTATGGAATTGTCTGAACTGATTCGGAGTGAGATGTTCTTCGGCTTTGAATGAGCAACAGAAGTAACTCGAATCATGGAAACCCCGTAAAATTCACGTAAAGAAGTCCGTAAAATTCACGTAAAGAAGTCTGTTGACAAATAAACAAATTGGTGCTATATTTATTAACGGATTTAATAAAATTGTAATATTTGCAGTGGCTTTTACGGGAGGAGAACATGATTCGCGGGTCTTTGAGAATCACAACATACATTTTGGCGGCAGTCATTGCATTCGGTGGAATGGGGTTGCCCGTACAGGCATCGGACGCGGGAAGCGCCCTGCCCAGCGGCGGTGTGAATATTCCTCTTTCTCGTGGAACCAGTCTTGAGAGTCTGAAGGAACAGGCAGGAGACACGACGGCGAAGATAGAGTCCATCCTCGACAGAGTGGCGTTGGAGGAAGCCCGTGCCGCGGCGGGGATTCAGAGTGGGCCAGATGAAGATGAGGAATTGAAGAGCCTTGTGATCGCCCAGGTGCAGGATTATGTAAATGTCAGAAGCCTGCCCGGCGAGGAAGGCGAAATTTTGGGAAAGCTTTACAACAATTCCGTGGGAACTTTCCTGCAGGAGGAAAATGGCTGGTATCAGATTTCCTCCGGTACCGTGACGGGATACGTGAAAGCGGAGTATTGTGTGACCGGGGTAGCGGCCATTGAATTGGCCAAGACTGTGTCCACGAGGATTGCCACGGTTGCCACGGATACGTTAAAGGTTCGTAAGGAGCCCAGTCTGGACGCGGAGATTTTGACATTGATTCCCTATAATGACCAGCTGGTGGTTTCCGAAGAGATGGAAGGCTGGGCCAAGGTGGATACCGAGGAGGGACTTGGTTGGATTTCCACGGATTATTGTGTTTTGAGCCGAGAGTTCGTGGAAGCGGAATCCCGGGAAGAGGAGGAGGCCAGACTGGCCAGGGAAGCGGAGGAACGCCGCAAGGCGAGGGAGGCCGCCGCAGCCAAGGCCAAGGAGCAGAAGACAAAGGGCACTTCCTATCAGCCCCCTGAGATCACTTCCGGCACCAGCAGTGAAATGGGTCAGGCAGTGATTGATTTTGCCCTCCAGTTCGTGGGGAATCCTTATGTATATGGAGGAACCAGTCTTACCAATGGCGCGGATTGTTCCGGGTTTGTAATGAGTGTGTATGCGAATTTTGGCGTGAATCTGCCTCACAGCTCCTCCGCGGACCGTACCCAGGGGTATGCTGTGGACGGGCTGGAGAACGCGCAGCCGGGCGACATTATCTGCTATTCCGGCCATGTGGCTCTCTATGTGGGGAACAACCAGATTGTACACGCCTCCACGGCCAGGACCGGCATCAAGGTCTCCAATGCCGATTACAAGAAGATTCTGGCAATCCGACGGATCTTCTAATATGAAAGGAAAAGCGAGAAGATGGAAGATTTCATCCTCTCGCTTTTTTTAGGTTTGCCCGCCATGGGCGTACTCTAACGGGTGTGTTCCATCAGCATAAGAATCTGGCTTCGTCTTGTAATTCTGGGAGTTGTCGAAAAATTAGGAATAATGTTAGATTTTTTTGGGGGCAGCAATCTTGTGCAATATTACCAAAAATATCATGGATATCGATATATCGATATAATATAATCATCTTTTGGAATAAAAGTTATCCACATGGACAAGTCCCTAAAATTGGGCAAAAGGTACTTATACACCGACTTATCCACAGTATCCACATACTTTTTATGTAAATCCACACCTTGGAATTATGGAAACCTCAGGAACATCTGTTTTGTGAAGTTGTGATAAAAAGTGGTTTTTATCAAAAATTGTCGATTTTTTGTTTGGCGGCGCGATTTCCAAAAACAAGAAAAAACATATGGAAATTGTTGCAAAACATACCCTGTTTATGGTATAATGCATATACAAAAATAACTGAAAGGGATGAGCGGAATGAAAATAACAATCGTAGGCAGAAACATGGAAGTGACCACGGCATTGAGAGAAGCGGTGGAGGACAAGATTGGCAAGCTGGATAGATATTTCAATTCGGACACCGAGGTACATGTCACCTTAAGTGTGGAAAAAGAGCGCCAGAAGATTGAAGTGACGATTCCCGTAAAGGGCAGCATCATCCGTTCCGAGCAAGTCAGCAACGATATGTATGTATCGATCGATCTTGTGGAGGAAATCATTGAGAGGCAGTTGAAGAAGTACAAGACGAAGATCGTGGATAAAAAGCAGAATGTGAGTTCTTTCAGTAAGTCATTCGTGGAGAATGATTATGTGGAGGATGAAGAGGTCAAGATTGTACGCACCAAGAAATTTGACATTAAGCCGATGTATCCGGAGGACGCCTGTATCCAGATGGAGCTTTTGGGACATAATTTCTATGTATTCATCAATGCGGAGACGGATCAGGTAAATGTGGTCTACAAGAGAAAGGGTGATACTTATGGCTTGATCGAGCCGGAGGCATAGACGCCGGCCGCGGAGACGTTTCCCCTTAGCGGCGGATTTATGGCCGCGGATTGACGAAAGAGCAGGGATCGATTGACATATAAGCACGTAAAGGTCAAAAAGTAAAGGGGAAAGAAAACCAAAAAGAAAACGGAAAAGAAAACGGAAAAGAAAACGAAAAAGAAAACGAAAAAGAGGGCTTGTGGCATATCCACGGGCTCTTTTTTCATATAATGTTGCAAAGTACATTTGCCGTGTCCCCAGGCTCATTTGGGCGCGCGCAATGAGAATAGGCGAGAAAGTAAGATAATCTGTGAATGAGATCGGGAATACGGGATATTTAAGCGTGCTGCGCCGTCTGTTGGCGGTGGAAATCCTGCTGGTGGCCGTGATGGCGATTCTGGTGACGAATCGCGGACGGATTCTGGGAGCGGAATCCGCATCCGTGGAGCAGGACTATATTAAGTGGGTGGATTTCAAGGTGAGCTATGAGGCATTGTGCGAGGCTTATCAATGGGACATAGAGACCCATGGCACCCAAAACGAGGTGCATTGGGTGGAGCTGTTGGCCCTGACGGCGGCACGAACGGGCGGTGAATTTGGTCAAACCGCGCTCCGCCTGCTTCGGGAAATGGCACAGTCGCTGTCCCGCGGAGAGAGCACCGTGGAAGAGCTTGGTGAAAAATTACAATATTACGCTTATTATCGTGAGGCCTATGGGGCGGTTCTCGATGGATTGGTGGGTGAATATGAAGAGGAATGCACGGAGGCGGACGGAAAGAAAGGGTGGCGTACCGTGTACGGCCTTAAGGCTTATTTTCCGCTTGCCAGGGGATTTGACTATACCCATTATGATGATTTTGGCGTAAGCCGCAGCTATGGTTATCAGAGGCGGCATCTGGGGCATGACATGATGGGACAGACCGGCACGCCCATTATCTGCATCGAGTCCGGTTATGTAGAGGCTTTGGGCTGGAACCAATACGGAGGCTGGCGCGTGGGCATCCGCAGTCTGGATAAAAAACGGTACTATTATTACGCCCATTTGCGGCAAAATTATCCTTTTGCGGAAGGATTGGAGTTGGGCGCGATGGTGACGGCAGGGGACGTGATCGGTTATATGGGCCATACGGGCTACAGCACCACGGAGAACGTGAACAACATCGAAGTAACACATTTGCACTGGGGACTGGAATTGATTTTTGATGAATCTCAAAAAGAAAGCTATAATGAAATATGGGTGGATGTCTATCCCCTGACCAGATTTCTGGCCAAGCACCAGCAGGAGACCCACAAGGTAGGGGACACCAGAGAGTGGGTCAGAAGCAGTGATATCCGCGACCCGGCCATGGAGGAAGAAGAGTAAGTTACAAATTTGTGAATAAAGTATGAAATCTGCAATTGCCAATTAATTTTATTTGAAAAATGATTGCAAAAGGCGACTGGCTATGATAAAATGGGGACAGTGGAATGTCAAAAAAATAACAATCATTCCGAATGTCCTGAAAAGGCAACCATCGTATAAAATTCTCAAATATAATGGAGGAGAAGAAAATGGCAAAGAAAGTTGTTTTAGCAGGCGCTTGCCGTACCGCGATCGGTACGATGGGCGGTTCTTTGAGTACGACCCCGGTGGCTGATCTGGGTGCGATTGTAATCAGGGAAGCAGTGAAGAGAGCCGGGATTGCTCCCGAGAACGTGGATCAGGTATACATGGGCTGTGTCATTCAGGCGGGTCAGGGTCAGAATGTAGCCCGTCAGGCTTCCATCAAGGCCGGACTGCCGATCGAGGTTCCCGCCGTGACCATGAACGTGGTCTGCGGTTCCGGATTAAACTGCGTGAATCAGGCCGCTCAGATGATTCTGGCCGGGGATGCCGATGTCGTGGTGGCAGGCGGCATGGAGAATATGTCCATGGCTCCTTACGCGATTCCCCAGGGCCGTTTTGGTTATCGTATGAACAATGGTGTTTTGGTGGATACCATGATCAAGGACGCGCTGTGGGACGCTTTCAATGATTATCACATGATCAAAACCGCCGACAACATCTGTGAGGAGTGGGGACTAACCCGTGAAGAGATCGATGAGTTTGCGCTGAAGAGCCAGTTAAAGTGTGAAGAAGCCCAGAAGAACGGCGCTTTCAAGGCGGAGATCGTTCCCGTGGAAGTAAAGAAGAAGAAAGAGACCATTATTTTTGATACCGATGAGGGACCCAGGCACGGTTCCACCATGGCCGGCCTTGCAAGACTTCGTCCGATCAATCCGGGCGGATTTGTAACCGCCGGCAACGCTTCCGGCATCAATGACGGCGCTGCCGCTATCGTGGTGATGAGCGAGGAAAAGGCTAAGGAGCTGGGCGTGAAGCCCATGGCTACTTATGTGGCGGGCGCTCTGGCAGGCGTTCGTCCCGAGGTAATGGGGATTGGTCCCGTGGCCGCCACCAGGAAGGTAATGGCCAAGACGGGTCTGAAGATTGAAGATTTCGATATCATTGAAGCAAATGAGGCATTTGCGGCTCAGTCCGTAGCGGTTGGCAAGGAACTGGGCATTGATGTGGACAAGCAGTTGAATCCGAACGGCGGCGCGATTGCCCTGGGCCATCCCGTGGGAGCTTCCGGCTGCCGTATTCTGGTGACTTTGCTGCACGAGATGCAGGTCAGGGGCGCCAGGAACGGTCTTGCCACGCTGTGCATCGGCGGCGGCATGGGCTGCGCGACGGTTGTTAAGATTGAGGACTAAGGCCGTCAGGCTTAAGTTGAAGACGACATGGAGAGTGTCTGAAAAGGCGCTCTCCATGAACAACGTAGAGACATTGGTAAAAAATGAATAAAGGAGTAGAACTTGAGATGGAATACATCGTATATGAACAAAAAGGCAGTGTGGGTATCATTACGATCAGCCGTGAGAAAGCGCTCAACGCCCTGAATTCTACCGTCCTGGAAGAGTTGGACCGGACTCTGGAAGATGTCAATCTGGACGAAGTGAGATGTCTGATTCTCACCGGCGCGGGACAGAAGTCTTTTGTGGCCGGAGCGGACATCGGCGAGATGAGCACGCTGACCAAGGCGGAAGGAGAAGCCTTTGGTAAGAAAGGAAATGATCTTTTCCGCAAGATTGAGACGTTCCCGATTCCCGTGATCGCGGCGGTCAACGGCTTTGCCCTGGGCGGAGGCTGTGAGATTTCCATGAGCTGTGACATCAGAATCTGTTCCGAAAACGCGGTATTCGGACAGCCCGAAGTGGGTCTGGGAATTACCCCCGGTTTTGGCGGAACCCAGAGACTTGCCCGTCTGGTAGGTCCCGGCATGGCCAAGCAGATGATCTACACCGCCCGCAATATCAAGGCGGACGAAGCGCTGCGGATCGGCCTGGTGAACGCGGTTTACCCCCAGGAAGAGCTGCTTCCCGCAGCAGAGAAGATGGCCGCGGCCATTGCCAAGAACGCGCCGATTGCCGTGCGCAACTGCAAGAAAGCCATTAATGACGGCCTGGAGGCTGGCATGGACGAAGCCCTGGTGATCGAGGAGAAGCTGTTCGGCGATTGCTTCGAGACGGAGGATCAGAAGTATGGCATGGCCTTTTTCCTGGACAAGAACAAGGAAAAGGTGAAAGCGCCGTTTAAAAACTGCTAAACATATTGGAAACCGGTTAATGGCGGCAGAAGCCGCCCAAAGATAAAGGAGGATATTTTCATGAAGGTTGGTGTTATTGGCGCCGGGACCATGGGTGCCGGGATTGCCCAGGCTTTTGCAATGACGAATGGTTATGATGTGTGCTTGTGCGATATCACGCAGGAACTGGCGGATGGCGGCAAGGCTAGAATTTTGAAGAATTTTAATTTCCTGGTAAAAAAGGAAAAAATCACCCAGGAGGCGGCTGACGATATGGCTGCCAAGATCGTGACAGGTTTAAAGGATATCTGCACGGACTGCGATCTGGTCATCGAGGTCGCTCCCGAGAATATGCAGCTTAAGAAAACCACGTTCAAGGAACTTCAGGACATTGTGAAGCCTGACTGTATCTTCGCTACCAATACCTCTTCTCTCTCCATCACGGAGATTGGCGCCGGTCTTGACAGACCTATGATTGGTATGCATTTTTTCAATCCCGCGGACAGAATGAAGCTGGTGGAAGTGATTGCCGGCGAGAACACCCCTGCGGAACTGGTGGAGACCATCAAGAACATCGCCGCCGAGATCGGCAAGACCCCTGTGGAAGTAAAGGAGGCTCCCGGTTTCGTGGTAAACAGAATCCTGATCCCGATGATCAACGAGGCCATTGGCATTTATGCGGACGGTATTGCCAGCGTTTCCGATATTGACGAGGCTATGAAGCTGGGCGCGTCTCATCCCATGGGACCCCTGGCTCTTGGCGACCTGGTAGGACTTGACATTGTTCTGGCCATTATGGAAGTGCTGCAGCATGAGACCGGCGATCCCAAGTACCGTCCTCATCCGCTGCTTCGCAAGATGGTTCGTGCCGGCAAGCTTGGCCGCAAGACCGGCAAGGGCTTCTATGATTATAGCAAGTAAAGATGTATGTAAAAGCATGAGAAAGCCGCATGGATGCCTTCACGCGTCCGTGCGGCAACTGCGGTAAAAGCGGGCAAATGCATGGGCAGGGCGTTTTGTCCTGTATGTTTAACGCCCGTTGCCGCGCAGGTCCGCAGTGCAATCATGATGCGGCCCATTGGGCCGGATAATAAACAGTTAAAATGGAGGAAATAAAATCATGGATTTTACTTTGAGCAAAGAACATGAAATGGCCCGCGCCCTTTTCAAGGAGTTCGCTGAGAAGGAAGTAAAGCCGCTGGCCCAGGAGGTTGACGAGACGGAGGAATTCCCCAGAGTCACCGTGGAGAAGATGGCCAAGTATGGTTTCCTGGGCATTCCCGTTCCCAAGCAGTATGGGGGTCAGGGCTGCGATCCTTTGACCTATGTGATGTGCGTGGAGGAATTATCCAAGGTGTGCGGCACCACGGGTGTCATCGTATCCGCCCACACTTCTCTGTGCTGTGATCCTATTCAGACCTTTGGTACCGAGGAACAGAAGCAGAAATTTCTGGTTCCCCTGGCAAAGGGTGAGAAACTTGGTGCTTTCGGTCTGACCGAGCCCGGCGCAGGCACGGATGCCCAGGGTCAGCAGACCAAGGCCGTGCTGGACGGAGACGGGTATGTGATCAACGGTTCCAAGATTTTCATCACCAATGGAAAGGAAGCCGATGTGTATGTGATCTTCGCCGTAACCGGCATGGTCGAGAAGCGCGGTAGGATGACCAAGGAAATTTCCGCTTTCATCGTGGAAAAGGGCACGCCCGGTTTCAGCTTCGGCACCAAGGAGAAGAAGATGGGTATTCGCGGATCTTCCACTTATGAGCTGATCTTTACGGATTGCCGGGTTCCTAAGGAAAATCTGTTGGGTAAGATCGGCCAGGGCTTTAAGATCGCCATGCACACTCTGGACGGCGGACGTATCGGTATTGCCGCTCAGGCTCTGGGTCTGGCGGAAGGCGCTCTGGAATCCACCATCGCTTATGTAAAAGAGAGAAAGCAGTTCGGACGTGCCATCAGCCAGTTCCAGAACACTCAGTTCCAGCTCGCCGACATGGCTACCAAGGTAGAGGCTGCCAAGATGCTGGTTTATAAGGCTGCCATGGCAAAGGCTACCCAGGCGGAATACACTTTTGAAGCGGCGCAGGCGAAGCTTTTTGCCGCGGAGGTTGCCATGGAAGTGACTACCAAGGCCGTTCAGCTTCACGGTGGTTATGGTTATACCAGAGAGTATGACGTAGAACGAATGATGCGTGACGCGAAGATCACCGAGATTTATGAGGGTACCAGCGAAGTACAGCGCATGGTCATCAGCGCCGCTTTGTTGAAATAAATCAGAGAATATAAGGAGTGAATATACAATGAAAATTGTTGTTTGTATTAAGCAAGTTCCCGATACCAAGGGCGGCGTGAAGTTCAAACCCGATGGCACGCTTGACAGAGCGGCCATGCTGACCATCATGAACCCGGATGACAAGGCCGGTCTGGAGGCAGCGCTTAGATTAAAGGATCAGTACGGCGCGGAAGTGACCGTGATCACCATGGGTCTTCCCAAGGCGGAGGATGTGCTGCGCGAGGCTCTGGCCATGGGCGCTGACAAGGCGATCCTGGTGACTGACAGAGTGCTGGGCGGCGCGGATACCTGGGCTACTTCCCAGACCCTTGCCGGAGCGATCCGCAACCTGGAGTATGACCTGATCATCACGGGCCGTCAGGCAATCGATGGCGATACCGCTCAGGTAGGTCCTCAGATTTCCGAGCACCTGAATATTCCCGTGATCTCCTATGCACAGAAGATCAAAATCGATGGCGACAGCGTGATTGTTGAGCGCCAGTTTGATGACAGATATCATGTATTGAAAGCCAAGATGCCTTGCCTGATCACTGCTCTTGCAGAGTTGAACGAGCCCAGATACATGACTCCCGGCGGAATTTATGACGCCTGCAAGGCGGAAATCACTGTATGGGGCAGAGCGAATCTGGCAGATGTGGATGATTCCAATCTGGGACTTAAGGGTTCCCCGACCCAGATTGCCAAGGCTTCCGACAAGGTTCGGAAAGGCAAGGGTGAGAAAGTGAATCTGGATCCCGCAGAGTCCGTTACTTACATTGTGAGCAAGCTTAAAGAGAAACACGTTATCTAAAGGCGAAGACCTTATGTCCGGGTGGGAGGACCACCCAAAGAACAAAATCGATATCTGAAGTGCCATGTGCGAATTGTCGGGAGGGTTTGTGAGGGCGGAAGGCGCGTCCGATGACCGGAACTGTTGGCAAGGCGTCATGGCAGAATGGAGGAAACAATGAGTTTAGAGGAATATAAGGGCGTATATGTCTTCGCCCAGCAGGTTGATAATGAAATCAACAGTATTGCTTTTGAATTGGTCGGCAAGGGCAAGGATCTGGCCGCCGATCTGGGTACGGATGTGACCGCCGTACTGGTAGGAAGCGGTGTCAGAGATCTGGCTGACCAGTTGGCCGAGTATGGCGCTGACCGCGTCATCGTCGTGGACGACCCTGAGTGTAAGGAATACAGAACCGAGCCCTATGCACACGCGCTGGCTTCCGTGATTAAGAAGTTTAAACCGGAGATTTTCCTGGTAGGCGCTACCGCTATCGGGCGTGACTTAGGGCCCCGTGTATCCGCAAGAATCCATACCGGTCTGACCGCGGACTGTACCCAGCTGGATATCGGGGATTTCCCGCTGAATCCCGTCCCTGGCAAGGAGCAGAAGCACAATCAGCTTCTGATGACTCGTCCCGCGTTTGGCGGCAACACCATTGCCACTATCGCCTGTCCGGATTTCCGCCCTCAGATGGCCACTGTTCGTCCGGGTGTTATGCAGAAGAAAGAAAGGGTGCCTGGAGCGAAGGCGGAAATCGTGGACTTCAATCCTGGCTTTACGCCTGACGACAAGTATGTGGAGATTATGGAAGTGGTGAAAGCCGTATCCGATACCGTTGACATCATGGATGCCAAGATCCTGGTATCCGGCGGACGTGGCGTCGGAAGCCCTGAGAACTTCAAGATTCTGGAGGATCTGGCAGAGGTGATCGGCGGTACCGTGAGTTGCTCCCGTGCGGTTGTGGACGCTGGCTGGAAGCCCAAGGCCCTGCAGGTTGGACAGACCGGCAAAACCGTTCGTCCCAATGTTTATTTTGCCATCGGTATCTCCGGGGCCATCCAGCACCTGGCCGGTATGGAAGAGTCCGACATTATCATCGCCATCAACAAGGATGAAACGGCTCCTATTTTTGACGTGGCGGACTATGGCATTGTTGGGGATCTGAACAAGATCGTACCTGCCCTGACCGAGAAACTGAGAGCGGAACTGGCCGTAAAATAAATGACGGTTCCCCGCCCATGCAATAACGGATAACCGGTTACGGTAAGTTGCAGGTCAGGTTTTGGATAAGATTCTATAAAACTATCCCGCAGGACGTAAAGGAACGTCTTGCGGGATTTTTAACGAGACTGCCGCAGAAAATATGGCAGCATCATTCATAAAGGTCAGGCGCGGATCAAAACCGGTTTTAAAGGGCTCTCTTTTTCTGGGACAGGTAGGAATTATGGTATTCCTGGCGATAGGTTACGTCCTCGTCAAACCACTCCGGAGGTTGGAACGCCACGGCGGCTTCCCGGCTTCCGAATTCCACCTCCGCCATGACCAGAGGGGCCAGGGGCGGATGAAACACGTCCAGCTCGATGGTCAGCGTATAGTCTTCCGGCGGTGTGGGCCATCCCTCGTTAAAGCCAGGATGCTTCAGGGGGATCAGGTAGCGCGTTTTGGAAATAATGTTGCCGTCGGCCTTTTCCCTGAGGTGGTAGTAGGCGTTTTTATTAAGGGGAAGATTGCTCTCCTCCCGGGCCAGCATTCCGCGGCCCTTATAGGTCAGGTAATAGTCATTATCCTGCTTGCGGATACGGATGACCGGATCCACGTTTAAGTAAGCTTGTTCAATCTCATAATGGGAATATTGCTCCAGATTGTCCGGAAGCCTTTTTAATGTGAATTTACGTTCAATTTCCATGAGGAATCCTCCTTCTCCATTATTCTATCATCTTGTGGACGGAGATACAACTGAAATTTATCTTAAAAATGTGGACCGGGTGCCCGGGAAGTGTGTTGGGACTGTGTTGCCGGAGGAATTTACGGACGTTTTGGAGTAGGCTTCAAAGCAGAGGAATCAAACCAATTGGGCGCTGACCGGCCGACACGTAAATGGCTGTAAAGAAAGAGAAACGACAATGAATATCTATTTGATCCGACATGGGGAAACAGACTGGAATCGGGAAGGCCGCCTGCAGGGTCATACGGACATTCCCTTAAATCAAAAGGGAAGGCAGCAGGTGCGTCAGGCATCCGAAATACTGGCGGGACTGCATCCCGATATTCGCGTGATTTTGTCGAGCCCTTTGTCACGGGCAAGGGAAAGCGCGGGAATCGCGGCCTCCCGGCTTTCCTATCCCCAAGACAATATTATTGTGGAGCCGATGCTTATAGAGCGGTCTTTCGGCCTGGGAGAGGGACTTTCCGCGGCTGAAAGAAAAGAGAAATATCCCGATGGTCTTTATCCGGGAATGGAGCTATTGGAGGATTTGCTGAAGAGGGCCCGTTCCTTGTTTTATCATATTGTGGAAACCTATGAGGATCAGGAGAATATTCTGATAGTTGCCCATGGGGCTATTTTATATGCGATTTTTACGGCGATCATGGATGGCAGGATCGTCTATAGAGGAGAGTCCGCGCCCCTTGACCAGGGAAGTGTTTATCTTATCCGATATGAAAAGGGGAACATCTCTTTGGGAAAATTTGACGCGGAATCCGTGTCTGATCACCGCTAGGAGGATTACTTTCGAACCCACATAATGTCTTCCCCGTTTTTTACCTGGGATACATCGGAGACGGTGATGTCCCGATAATTTTCTGCATCTTCCACGCTCATGAGCACGGACGGATCATAGCCTTCCTGCTGAATTCCGTCCGGATCATATTCCAATAATAGTTTTCCTTTACTGACAATTTCATTCTGCACTACCCGGGGACGGTAATACAGGCCTTCCAGCTCGTTGGTTTCGATGCCTGCTTGTATCAGAAGCTCGATCCCATATTCCGTACGCAGGAGCATACGGTTTCCCGTGGGATACAGTCTGGTGATTTTGCCGGAGGCGGGAGCGTATAATCTTCCCTGGGTAGAATGGATCAGGGCACCCCGGCGTGTTCCTTCTGTAAAATAGCTGACCTCCCCCGTCACTGGACTGCCGATCGCCCGCCCTAACATGACTCGTTTCGCACCGGAAGGAAGACGTTCCTGAACCTGGTCCCGATGTTCCTGCCAGAGGTTCTTGCGCTGGTCCGCCTCCGAAAGACTTCCGCTTTCCTTTTCCGCCGTTTCCGCATTTTCCGTCCACTTCCGGTCGGTCTTCCCCAGCCAAAAGCCCGCTCCATAAGCGGCCGCTACCGTGGTCCCGGTCACTAACACATCCATAATCATTTTGCTTGTTTTCCTCCTGGTTCGTTTTTGCGCAGGATTGCCTGAAAGGTGCGGTATCCTGCTTTTTTGAATATTGGTAGTTTCTTCATATTTATGAAAAATATGCAGAATATCTTAGACAATTGTTTGTCGGTTTTTTTAGCTTGCATAAATGGATGTTTTCCGGATCGATCTTCATTTTCATAAAACAACAAAAATTATTGAAAAATGGAAATATTTGCCATATAATGTAAAATCATGACAGGGAAAAGTGCAAAGCTTTTGATCAATGAATTTGAGGCGAGTATGGATGAAAAAGGAACATCTGAAGTGTAGTGTATATGAGGCTTTTCAGGAGCGTATGCACTACTTGTTTAGGGAATTCGACAATATTTTTGTATCTTTTTCCGGCGGAAAAGACAGCGGCCTGTTGTTGAATCTGGTCTTGGATTTTCAAAAAAAATATTATCCGGACAGGAAGATCGGGGTGTTCCATCAGGATTTTGAGGCTCAGTACAGCGTGACTACCGAATATGTGGAGCGCACCTTTCAGCGGATTGAGCATGAGGTGGAGCCTTACTGGGTCTGTCTGCCCATGGCCACGCGCACGGCGCTGAGCAGCTATGAAATGTTCTGGTACCCCTGGGATGATAAAAAGGAAGACATCTGGGTGCGGCCCATGCCGGATCATCCTTATGTGATTAACCTGAAAAATAATCCCATGACTACCTATAAATATCGGATGCATCAGGAGGATTTGGCCAAACAGTTCAGCAGATGGTATCGTCTGGCCCATGGGGAAAAGAAGACGGTTTGTTTGCTGGGACTGCGCGCGGAGGAATCCCTGCAGCGTTATAGCGGCATTATCAATAAAAAATATGGTTATAACGGAATCTGCTGGATCAGCAAGATGTTCAAGGACGTATGGAACGCTTCCCCATTGTATGATTGGTCCTTAAGCGATGTCTGGCACGCTAATTATCTGTTTCAGTATGATTATAATCGCCTGTATGATCTTTATTACATGGCGGGATTGAAGCCTGACCAAATGCGCGTCGCTTCTCCCTTTAATGATTATGCCAAGGACAGCCTGAATTTGTACCGCGTCATAGATCCCGAGATCTGGACAAGACTGGTGGGAAGAGTGCGGGGGGCCAATTTTGGGGCCATCTATGGGCGCACCAAGGCCATGGGTTACAAGAGCATCACGCTTCCCGAAGGACATACCTGGGAGTCTTACACGCTTTTTTTGCTGGATACCCTGCCTGCGAAGCTGCGGCACAATTACGTCCAGAAGTTTAAGACCTCAATCCGCTTCTGGCGCACCACGGGAGGCGGTCTGGAAGAGGAAACCATCCGGGAATTGATTGACCACGGATACCAGATCCGGCGCAACGGGGTCTCCAATTATACCATTGGCAAGCATTCCCGGATCATTTTTCTTGGAAAGATACCGGACCAGACGGACGATATCAAATCCACCAAGGATATTCCTAGCTGGAAGAGGATGTGCTATTGTATCCTGAAAAACGACCATATCTGTCGGTTCATGGGATTTGGCCTGACCCGTCAACAGCAGGACAATGTGAATCTGCTCAAGGAAAAATATCGATTGCTGGACTAGGAGGAAACCATGTCATATATCAGCCCGGTTTACAATGTCATTTCGGTTCCCATCGAGAAAGTGGAGCCCAACGCCTATAATCCTAATTCTGTCGCGCCTCCTGAGCTGAAGCTGCTTTATCAGAGCATCAAGGAGGACGGCTATACCATGCCCGTGGTCTGTTACCATGACAAGGCGCGGGATATTTATGTGATTGTGGATGGTTTTCACAGATACCGCGTTATGCTGGAGCATAAGGATATCTATGAACGGGAATGCGGAATGCTGCCGGTATCCGTGATCGACAAGGATCTGGACAATCGTATGGCCAGCACGATTCGCCATAATCGTGCCAGGGGTTCTCACAATGTGGATTTAATGAGCAACATCATCAAGGAGCTGCATGAGCTGGGACGCTCCGATGCCTGGATTTCCAAGCACTTGGGCATGGACCGGGATGAGATTCTGCGTCTCAAGCAGATCACGGGGCTTACCGCGCTTTTCCGTGACGTGGAATTTGGCCAGGCCTGGAAGCCTGTAGAAGAAACGGATGAGAATTCGGAATAAGGTCTTTGTAAGTAAACTAAAAAATATAAAAATTCCAATAAAGTTGTTGACAAAAGTGTAAGAATAAGGTAAGATATCAATCGTCAACGCGATTAGCGTATGGACGCTTGTGTTGTGTGTCCGTAGCTCAGCTGGATAGAGCAACGGCCTTCTAAGCCGTGGGTCGGGGGTTCGAATCCCTTCGGGCACATTGGAGTTTGTAACGCTCCGCGGAAAGATGGATTTTCTGTTACGGTGGGTGTGGCACAGTTGGTTAGCGCGCCAGATTGTGGCTCTGGAGGTCAAGGGTTCGAGTCCCTTTACCCACCCTTTGTGCTTTCCGATTGTGTCGTTATGGCACGCTTGGTGTCATCGTTATAGGGCTATCGCCAAGCGGTAAGGCACAGCACTTTGACTGCTGCAGTCGCTGGTTCGAATCCAGCTAGCCCTGTTATATTGGGACATTAGCTCAGGTGGTAGAGCACTTGACTTTTAATCAAGTTGTCCCGGGTTCGAGTCCCGGATGTCTCACTGAAATTAGCACTTTTCCACTACGTTTGGTAGTTGGAAAGGTGTTTTTTTGTGGGATTTCACCTGCATGAGGGCAGAAAGACGCGTGGGAAAGGATGATTTGAGGCTTAAAAAGGGTGGACGAGCGCTTTTTGGACGAGGGAAAACGCTTCTTAAAAATGGGAGTGCGCTGTAGTTTCTTTTGTGTTACCGTGGGTTGAATGAGAGGCCGGGGATGAGGAGAAGGCAGGCCGGGGGCTGAGATTTCCGGAGGATGTTTGTCGGCTGGATGGTAGGTTGTGAATAAATGGAAGGACGGAGTTTCACATGGTTAAGGATACCACATCGACAACCCACGCTTACGGATTTTCTTCACCATACCGGCCTTGAAAAAGTTCGTTTAACCGTACATACTAATAATAGTAACCATTAAGGGGATTTTTTTATGCTTGACGCGATTTCCGTAAAAAAAGCTGCGGAAAAATGCCAGATTTCCGAGCGACGGATTCTGTATTTTAGTCGCGTCGAAAGAGCGGCAGGAAAATGAGCAGTCCTATTATCATGAGGTATACGGGATTGAGAGCAAATTTATATTTGCTGAAACGATTGCCCGGCGGCCGCTTTGCCGGAACGGGAAACCGATCTGCCGCAATTACTGCGCTTTCTGGAAAGTCGATAACTCCGGTTATTATATTGAAGAATTTTCCGAAATACTGAAAGCACAGTTTATGAAATAGAATATAAGATACCGTTTTTGGGTGCAGTCTGCCGGCGCAGGCCCTTTTTTAGCCTTTCCTTATAAATAAGCCGTGAAAACCGAATTGTTCTTTACAACGGGAATCCGTATCATAAAGGTATAAAGAAAAACTTAGAAAATGCGCTTTTTGCCAAACATACATGGAATGGCTTTCATCTGATATTCAAAACTACTTTCTTGCAGGTTATTGACAATACCACGCATAAGTGTTATACTGTTATACATAATATAATAACAGTTAAAACAGAGGAGGAGTAACAAAAAGGTGAAGCTGATTATTTCAAATGTTTCCGGCGTCCCCATTTATGAACAAATAAAGCAGCAAGTGAAATCTGCTATTCTTTCCGGCGTACTACAAGAGGAAGAAGCCCTGCCGTCTCTCCGAACACTGGCAAAAGACTTAAAAATAAGCGTTTTAACTGTTACGCGGGCTTATACTGAGTTGGAAGAAGAGGGCTTTGTGAAAAACGTACAAGGACGCGGCTGCTTTGTTATGGGACGCGGTTCGGAACTGATTCGCGAACAACTGATTTGCAAAGTAGAAAGCGGCTTGTCGGAAGCAATCGACGCGGCGCAAATGGCAGACTTATCACCACAGGAATTGCATCATCTTTTGGATATTTTATGGGAGGGCAAAAAGAATGGATAACTTTTTGGAAGTAAGCAATTTATCAAAATCATTTCCGGGCTTTCAGCTGCAGAATATCAGCTTTTCTTTGCCTAAGGGGTATATTATGGGGCTGATCGGGCCGAATGGCTCTGGAAAAACGACGACCATTAAACTTATACTCAATATGCTGAAACGGGATCATGGTGAAATCAAAATCATGGGACTTGACAATATCACAGACGAAATAGAGGCAAAAGCTAATGTTGGCGTAGTCTATGACGCAAACTGTTTTTGTGATGAATGGACGGTCGCACAGGCGGAAACGGCTGTATCCATCTTTTATAAAAATTGGGATAAGAACAGATTTTCCGAACTGCTTAAAAGATTTCATATTGCACCCACGAAAAAGGTAAAAGAACTTTCAAAGGGGATGCAGATGAAACTAATGATTGCCTGCGCGTTCTCTTATGACGCGAAACTGTTGATTTTAGATGAACCTACAAGCGGTCTTGACCCTGTTTCCCGTGATGAACTTCTGAAAATCCTGTCGGAATATATTGAGGACGGCGAACACAGCGTTTTGTTTTCCACGCATATCACTGGCGATTTGGAGCGGGCTGCGGACTACATTACCTATATCAATTATGGGAATTTGTTCTTTAGCGGGTGTAAAGACGAGTTTGTAGAGTTGTTCCGTATTGTAAAGGGCGGGCGCGACGAGCTTACTTTGAATTTAAGCGGGAAATTGATCGGTATCCGAAGCTTCTCTACCGGATTTGAAGCTCTGATAAGATCGGAGGATTGGAAGCTGTTTCGTCACTTGGACGTTGAACCCGCGACGATTGACGATATTGTTGTGTTCACCAATCAGGAGGGAGATCGCGATGAATGATACTTTGAAAGCTGCAAGACTTGATTTTGCTTTGATAAAGCCTTATATGAAAAATATCTGCTTCACGATGGCGCTTCCGGTTGCTATTGCCGCCATCAACAGATCGCTTATGACAGGCGTTTCTTTTGCCATGTGCCTTATTGCAATGACCGCTGGATATCCATTTTCGGTTTCAGAAAAAAGCGGTATGGACAGGCTGTACGGTATTCTGCCGATTTCTAAAAAGCACTTGGTTTTCGGAAGATATTTATATACCTGTTCAACAGGGCTTTTGGCTTTCCTGTTCTCGATGATCGTTCACCCTCTTGTTTTAAGGGCGCTTGGAGAAATAATACAGCCCGCGGAGATTTATTTGGCTGCCGTACTGGGTGTTTTTATGTTCACGCTTTATACGGTGTTCCAGTTGCCGGGATACTATCGGTTTGGGTTTATCAACGGAAAAATTTTTATGTATATTCCCGTAGTGGGTTTTCTTGCCGTCATACTGTTTCTTTCAAAACTTGTTGGAACGAGCAATCCGATTTTTGTTTCGCTTATTGGTAATCCCATTATTTCGGTAATCGCCGTATTGCTGGTGTGTATCATTGCATATCTGCTCTCTGTCATCATGTCAATAAAGATCGTGCGGAGAAAGGAGATATAACTATGGATTTTACTGTCCCTATTGTAGTGTTGTTTCTCGTTTTTGGGATTCCGCTGCGGAATAAAGCGTTTAAGGAATATAGAAAAAGAAAAAGAGAAAAAGATAACAAAGAACAGAATGATTGATTTTGAAGAATTTACATCAAGGAAAACAGATATGGATAACACGGCATTAAATATCCACTTCGCCGGCGGTCCCGGCGGAGGTGGTGATGCGGACAATGGGGATGACGGGATTGTTACATCTCCCCTGAGCTTATTTCTCCATCCCCCAATACGTCTGAAACATCCAGCCGCCGGAATTTTGCGGCCATGCGGGACGAAGAGGCGGGTCACTCCTCGCTTTGGGCCTTTCTGAACCGTGAGGGCGATAGGCCGCATTCCTTTTTAAAAAAAGTAGAAAAATGATGATAATCTTCAAAGCCCAGGCGGTCGGCGATTTCCTGGATGGAGAGGTTGGTGTCCAGAAGCATGGATTGAGCCAGCTCCATACGCTGGGTGAGGTAATAACGATAAGGAGGAATGCCGAACGCCTCTTTGAACAGGTGGAGCGCGCGGGAAGGCGACAGATGCGCGCTCTCGGCCACTTCTTCGATGGGGAGGGCATGGGTCAGGTTTTGCTCGATGTAGTTTTTCATGATCAAGGCCTGGGTATGCTCTCTCATTTCCTGTTTACGCAGGTTGGCAAGTGCCTGAATGTGGCGGTGCAGACTAAGCGCGAGCATCTGGCAGCATTGGGCGGGCTCGTTGGTGATGAGGTTCAGAATTTCCTGAAGGTACTCCTCCTGCCCGAAGCCGGGAAAGACCAGGGTCTGGTTCAGGCCGTAATCCGCCAGCAGATGCCGGACCAGGCTGCCCTTGCAGTTGAACCAGATCTTCTTCCAGGGATTTTCTGGGTCGGGATAGTAATGATGCAGTCTGCCCGGCTGCAACAGGTAGGCGTCCGAAGCGCGCACTTCCGCCCGTTCCTCGTCCTGACGCACAAAACCTTTTCCCTCCAGGACATACTCGAACACATAGATATCCGCGTTGGAGCGGTAGATGACGTAGTTAGGGTCGGGATAGGTGACGCCCGCCACAATGGGAATGAAAGAGGACGTGACCGCGCCGGTATAGACGGCGCTTCTCTCGGTGCCCAGATAAGTGTTCTGCAATTGAGTCATGTCGCTCCTTTCCGGTGTTCCGGGAACCGGAAGACCGAATGAATTATGCTTAATCGGTCATAGTGTACAGCAATATTTTGCACATTTCAAGTATTTTTTTCTATAGTATTTTGAAAGGGGAAATCGCTATAATAGGCTTGTATAGGGAGGGACGAAGAGTGTCCTGGATTGAAAATGATCATAGGATTGTTAAATACGCGAAGTCGAGACAGTATGTATACGGAAAAACAGTCAGACGGGATATTGGGCAAGATGGAACGGTTGGAAAAATGCCGGGACCAAGGATTTTTACCAAGGCGGCGAAGTTATCCATGCAGGCGTTTCAGACGGACGGACATTCCCCCATGGGCACGGCGTGGTCGGGGCATCGGGGGAAATGGAAAACGGAAAATCGAATACGGAAAGGAAAGCGTGAAAATGAGTGAACAGAAAAGAACCGGGGGAGAGAAGAGAAAGCAACGAAAACAACGTCTGCCGGAGGAGGGCTTGGAGCAATTTGAAGCCTACCTGAATACTTATTCCCAAAATAAGGACCATCCTTTAAAAATTCTTTGCAGTTTTTATAAGGGCAAGCAGTGGCATTTGCTGCGCGCCTGCATTTTCCTGGTGCTGCAGCGTTCGCCGGTCTGGGTGATTCCCGTGGCGACTTCGAACATTATCAACGCAATCACCTATCCGGCGGACGATTCTATGGCGAGAATCCTGCTCAACATGGCGGTGGCCCTGGTGTTCATCATACAGAACGTATGCACCAATTATCTGGCCACTTCGGAGTATGCCAAGGTGAACCGGCAGATCGAGGGTTCCCTGCGCAACGCCATGGTGCGCAAGCTGCAGCAGTTGTCCATCATGTTCCACAAGGAGGTGCAGTCGGGCAGACTCCAGTCCAAGATCATGCGTGACGTGGAGAACGTGACGGAGCTTTTGGGGCAGGTGTTCAGAACCCTGTTCTTCTTCATCCTGGACGTGTCCGTGGTAGTGGTGATGACCCTGAATAAGAGCCCGGTCGTGTTCCTGTTTTTCCTGGTGGTGGTGCCCTTTGTGGTAACGGCCATGCGCCTGTTCCGCAAGCCCATCGCCCAGACCAACAGGGAGTTCCGCAGCGAGGTGGAGCACACCCAGGGCGCGGTGGCGGAGATGTTGGAGATGATTCCGGTGGCCAGGGCTCACGGCTTACAGGAAGTGGAAATTCAAAAGATGAACCGCTACTTAAGCCGCGTGGTACATACCGGCTACAATATGGACCTGATCATCGCCCTGTTCGGCGCGGTCAACTGGGTGATTTTCCAGTCGTTTCAAATCCTGTGCCTGGTGTTCACCTCTTATCTGGCCTTGAAGGGCAAGATCAGCGTGGGCGAGGTGGTGCTTTACCAGACCTACTTCGGGTCCTTGGTTGGACAGATTTCCACCCTGTTGAACATTTATCCCCAGATTACCAAGGGATTGGAATCCGTCCGTTCCATCGGCGACATCATGGCGGAGACCAAGGTGGAAGAAAACCATTCCATCGTGCCCCTGGGCGAGTTAAAAGGGCAGGTGGAGTTTGTGAACGTGGACTTCAAATATCCTGACAGCAATGAGATGGTTTTAAAGGACTTTTCCCTGAAAGTTTCCGCCGGGGAGAGCGTGGCTTTTGTCGGGGAGTCCGGCGCGGGTAAGTCCACGATATTGAATCTGTTGATCGGGTTCATACCGCCCCTGAACGGGAAGATTTTGATTGACAGGATCAATATGCTGAACCTGGACCTGAACGAATACCGGCATCAGATTGCGGTGGTTCCGCAGAACACGATCCTGTTTTCCGGCACGATTGTTGACAACATCACTTACGGCCTGGAAAATGTGAGCCGGGAAGATGTGGAGCGGGTCATCCATGAGGTGGGCTTGGAGGATTTGGTGGAGAAGCTGCCAAACGGCCTGGACACCCAGTTGGGCGAACACGGCGACAAGCTTTCCGGGGGGCAGAGGCAAAGGATATCCATTGCCCGCGCCCTGATCCGCAAGCCGAAGATCATTATTTTCGACGAGGCGACCAGCGCCCTGGATTCCGCGTCGGAGAAGAAAGTGCAGGACGCCACGGACCGTATGATGAAGAACTGTACCACGTTCCTGGTGGCCCACAGACTGTCCACGATCCGCAACGCGGACCGCATCGTCGTAATGAAAGAGGGACGTATCGTGGAGATGGGAAGCTACGAGGAATTAATGGAGAAAAAAGGATATTTCTATGAACTGAAGTCCCTGCAGGCATAAAACAGACATAGAAAGATGGACTTCCCTCTATCGTGGTACAGTCCATCGGTTCCTTTTCCGGACAATTGTGCGTGCCGCTTCTGGTGGCGTATTTATTTTCCTTGTCAGGCGATGTGAGGCTGATTTGGTGGGCATTCCCGGTTGCGGAATTGATGAGCCCGGACATGAGCACTTTCTTTTTGGCGCGGATTTACCGGAAGATCCTATGCCATATTGGGGAAAAGAAAGAGGCGCGGGATCGGGTTTAGAAAGGCTGGAATCTTGCGCCGGGTACTTGACAGAGGGGGGAATCTGTTGCTATAATGAACGTCGTAGCCGGTGAAAGTGCCGGCATGGGCGGATATGATGGAATTGGCAGACATGTAAGATTTAGGTTCTTATGCTGAGAGGCGTGTGGGTTCGAGTCCCACTATCCGCAGGCAAAGTGTTATTCTGTTTTTTATTCAGGTATTGACGGCTCCGGTAAATTATGCTAGTATTTTTGTAATCTCAGTGGGGGAGTAGCAAGCGCGGCGTGCGTGGCAAGCCAACAATCTCGACTATCTTAGTCTGGTTTGCTTTAAATTGCGAGACTCATGTATAGGGCGGCTATGCTGTACATGCGTCTCCTTGAATCGGAACATAGGACTCAGGTATAGGCATATGCAGATACCTGAGTTTTTTGTATGCGTAAGGATAGCGCGGCATCCGCTGCATATTCTGACGCTGTAAGAGAAAATCAATAAGAGAAAAATCAAAAAGTGATAGGGTACGGAAAGGAGAAAAAATGGTTACAGCAGTTTTATTGTTCGCAGTGGGTCTGGTTTTGCTGATTAAGGGAGGCGATTGGTTCGTGGATGGTTCCACGGGAATCGCACATCGGTTTCATGTGCCGGAATTGTTGATCGGTGCGACGGTGGTCTCTATCGGGACAACATTGCCGGAGGTCATGGTTTCCGCCACGTCCGCGCTCAGCGGGCACGGAGAAATCGCGTATGGCAATGCCATCGGGTCTGTCATTTGTAATACATCGTTGATCGCCGCTCTGACAATCGCCATACGTCCATCCAAGGTGGACCGTAAGGCGTTTCGGACGCCTGTTATCTTTTTCTTTCTGGCGGCAATTACTTATATGATCGTGGCTTATGGACTGGGATATTTTGGAAGGACGATCGGCATTCTGCTGCTGACGATTTTCGTGGTTTATATGGTTGTCACTATCCGTCAGGCCTTGCATACGCCCCAGACCGGGGAAACCGCTTCGGAAAAGGAAACGGATGGCGGCGAGGTCAAGGGCTCCATGGCCAGGGACGTGGGACTGCTGGTCGTTGGCGCGGTCCTGATCGCCTTTGGGGCTAATCTTTTGGTGGAGAACGGCACCCTGATCGCACAGGGGCTGGGAGTGCCGGAATCTGTGATCGCGCTTACCTTTGTGGCTTTGGGGACATCCCTGCCGGAGCTTGTAACGGCCATTACTTCTCTTGTCAAAGGGCATGGGGCATTGTCTCTCGGCAATATCATTGGAGCGAACTTGTTTAACCTGGTGCTGGTCAGCGGCGTGTCCGTGACCTTGTCGCCTTTCGCGATTCCTGGCAGCAAGCTGATCGGCGGAATGAACGCTTCCCTGGTAGTGGATATTCCCGTGATGCTGTGTGTGATGCTGCTTATGACCGTGCCGGCACTTGTCAAGGGCAGGCTTTACAGGATGCAGGGAATCCTGCTGTTGGCAATTTACGCGGCGTTCTGCGTGTTCCAATTCGCGGGCTGAAGTGGTCCGCGGGGTGAACGGGGGAATAAGACTTTTGCTTAGCGGCCCGGACTGGACGGATTGCGATTCACCTGACATGGAGAACGCGGGAATCAAAACGGCTGCCGTCTCAAAGGCCGCAACCCTATGGCTGTCGGCCTGCGACCGCATGAAATAACATACAACATAGTATGCCTGCCGATAAGGGAGCGAGAATGGAGAGCAAGGTCCATTTCACGCTCCTTGTTTCTTTGTGAATGGTGAGCAGGGTTGTGGCGCAGGGCCAATGCATCAGGGAAAAAAGGCAGACGCTGACTGCCGTGGTCCAGTCCCAGCCGTGAGTGATGAGGATTTCTTTCATGGTCTCAAATCCGGCCAGTTCCTGCAGGCTGCCCGCGCCGGAGTAGGCCATGAAGACAAGGGGCAGGACGATTTCGTTGGCCGGAAGTCCCAGGAGGAATGCCATGAGGATGGTGCCGTCCAGGCCCAGAGGACGGGCGAGAGGATCCAGAAAACCCGCGCAGAGGTTCAGCAGGGATTCCTTTCCCAGATGGAGGTTTGCCATCAGCCAGATACAAAGCCCTGCGGGCAGGGCTGCCAGGACGGCGCGGGAGAGGACGAACAGGGTTCGGTCTATAAGAGAACGCAGGAGTACCTGGCCTACTCTGGGCTTGCGGAAAGGGGGCAGCTCCAGCACAAAGGAGGAGGGGAGTCCCCGCAGCGCCGTAGCGGACAAAAGTCCGGAAAACAGAAAAGTCATCAGGATTCCCAGGAGGATAAAACAGGTCAGGCAGCAGGCGGCCAGGAGAGAAGAACCAAGTTCCAGGGCACCGCCTGCCCCGCCGATGAAAAATAAGGAAATCATGGCAATCAGGGTGGGGAATCTGCCGTTGCAGGGAACGAAGCTGTTGGTCAGAATGGCGATCAGACGCTCCCTGGGAGAGTCGATAATGCGACAGCCCATCACGCCGGCCGCGTTGCAGCCGAATCCCATGGCCATGGTCAGGGCTTGTTTGCCGCAGGAGCGGCATTTTTTAAAGCAATAATCCAGATTATAGGCGATACGCGGAAGATAACCCACATCCTCCAGCAGGGAGAAGAGCGGGAAAAAAATCGCCATGGGCGGGAGCATGACCGATACGATCCAGGCGACAGTGCGAAAGATGCCGCTGACGAGCAGCTCCCGGAGCCATGGAGCCAGACCGAGGGCCTCGGCGCCTCTTGCAAGCCGGCTTTCCACCCAGGCAAAAAGACTTGTCAGAAGCTGGGAAGGATAGTTCGCGCCCACGATGGTGAGCCAGAAAATTACCAGCAAGAGCAGGGCCATGAGCGGATAGCCCAGGAGGCGGCTTGTCAGGAGACGGTCTATGCGCTGTTCCGGGGGGATGGCCCTGGAGCTGAGTGAAGCGTTTCCGCAGGGAGATGCTGAATGGCCGTAAGGGACGGTATTTTTGCGGAGGGATGATGACTGGCCGCAAGAGCAGGTATTCCTGAGAGGACAAGTCTCATGACCGCAAATGGCAGTGTCTTTGAGAGAATTGTTGGATCGATTGCGGGAGACCGCGTCCTGGCAAATTTGGGCCGCCCTGTCCGCAAGAGAGAAAACAATACTGTCGGCCAGAGTTTCCGATGTGAAGCCGGCTGCTTGAAGCAGGCTGTCTGACATATGCTTTATCTCTTTAAGTGTCTGGGAGGAGAGACTCTTGTTCTCCGCCAGATAATGCCCGGTTTCTTCCAGCAAAGAAGTGTCTCCCAGAAGCAGCTGCAGGCAAAACCATCGTGCCGGCAGCCGGTGATTGACGATCGGCCGTACCAATGGAAGAAGGCTTGCCATCATTTTTTCGATTGCCGGCGCATAGGTAATGACGGCGGTATCCGATCCGGTCGGCGTGGAAGAAACGGATTGTGAATTTTCAGGCTTTGACGCGGAGCTCTCATTTTCTCCGAGAAGTTCCTCCAGTCCTTGCAGGACCAATTCACGACAGTCCCTTTTTCTGGCCGTGATACCGATCACGGGGATTTCCAGCTTTTCCCGCAGTGCGTTCAATTCCACATAAATATGCTTTCTTTCCGCCTCGTCCATCAGATTCACGCACAGCATTACTTTTGGTACGATTTCCATGATCTGCAATAACAGGCTTAAGCCCCGTTCCAGACAAGTGGCATCACACACCACCATGCAGGCGTCGATCTTCCCGAAGCAGAGAAAGTTCCGTGCCACCGCTTCCTCCGCGGAATGAGCCAGCAAAGAATAAGTGCCGGGAATGTCCACGAAAACATAAGAGGATGCGTTTCCCCGGTAATATCCCCAGGCGTTGGAAATTGTCTTGCCCGTCCAGTTTCCCGTGTGCTGGTGCAGTCCGGTCAATTCGTTGAATAAAGTGCTTTTTCCCACGTTCGGGTTGCCGGCAATCGCGATCCGCTTCTCCACGGTCTGTATTTTTTGCGGTTTTTTCCTTTTCCGATTCCCTTTTGTTGGCAGGTTTGCTTTCCACACGCCAAATCCAGTGGAATTTCCGCTCAGTCCCATTCGTTTTTCCTCCTTATTCCAGAAGAATCTTTTTGCCGTCCTCGGAGCGCAGCGCGATTACCGCTCCGCGGACCAGAAAAGCTTTTGGGTCCCCGTGGGGGCTCTTTCCCACACATTGCACCCGGGCTCCCGTCACAAATCCCACATCCAACAGACGCCGCCGCAGACTGCCCAGGCACTCCAGGCGTTCCACGATGCCCGTTTCCCCTGACTGCAAATCCCAGAGAGAATGTTTTGGATGTAACCTTTCTGTATCATTTGATGACATTTTCCTGTCCTCGTTTCCGTTTTTCCATTGTATCCGCTTCACCCTTAATGCGGCATACTATTACCATATGTCAATCATGCAAAATGGTGACTGTTCAGATTCTGCCAGGGGACGACTTAAGCCGGCAGGGATTCCCTTTCGTGCGTGCTCCCGCCCGGAGAAAAACAACGCGGACACTCGGTTCCTGTCCGCGTTGTTGCCACTCTGTTGCCGCGCTTGTGAAAAATATCTATCTCCCTCTTGCTTTTTCCTCCTGGATACGTTACAATAAGGCAGTGCGGAAAGGTACGGACTCCGGGACCCTTGGGCCTGGAAGGCCGATATCCCCGCGCGAAAACATATCATAGTCATGAGAAAGGACGAACACAATGAAAAGAAGTATCAGTATGCTTCTGGTGGTTGTGGTGTCACTGGCACTTGCACTGACGGGCTGTTCAGGTGAGAAGCAGGGTGAGAGTACCGAATCTCAGATTACCATTGGAATACCTCAGGATATAGAGGATAGTCTTGACCCCCACAAGGCTGTGGCGGCAGGAACGGAAGAGGTATATTTCAACATCTATGAAGGTCTGGTCAAACCGGACAGCGATGGTAATTTAATTCCTGCGTTAGCAAGTGACTACACAGTATCCCCAGACCAAACAACTTACACATTCACAATCAGAGATGGCGTAAAGTTCCACAGCGGCAAGGAATTGACCGTGGACGACGTGGTTTATTCCCTGAAGCGCTGCTCTAATCCGGACGACCCGGTTTTGCTTCAGGCCGGAATGACCGGGATCGAGAGCATTGCTGCCGCTGACGATTCCACCGTGGTGGTTACGCTGAAAGAGCCCAATGCGGATTTCCTCTGTGAGATGACCGCGGCCATTATCCCGCAGTCCAACGAGGATCCGGATCATGTTTCCGATGGGACGGGACCTTATAAGTTCGTTTCCCATTCTCCCCAGGAGAGCTTTGTCCTGGAAAAATATGACGAATATTGGGGAGAGCCGGCGCATATTGAAAAAGTGACGCTTAAGGTATGTGCCAATGCGGATTCTCTGGTGATGGAATTAAACGGCGGTTCCATCGATATGATGGCAAGAGTTACCTCTACCCAGGCGGACCAGCTGAGCGACGACTTCAATGTCTTGGAGGGAACCATGAACCTGGTGCAGGCCCTTTATCTGAACAACGCCGCCAAGCCCTTTGATGACGTGCGGGTGCGTCAGGCGCTCTGCTACGCCGTGGACAGACAGAATATTCTGGATCTTACATCTGACGGACATGGCACCATTATCGGCAGTTCCATGTACCCGGCCTTTGGAAAATATTACATGGAAGAACTGTCCGATTACTACCCCCATGACGTGGAGAAAGCCAAGGCGCTTCTGGCGGAAGCCGGATATGAAGATGGCTTCACGTTTACCATCAAGGTGCCATCCAATTACACCCAGCATGTGGAGGTGGCCCAGGTCATCGCAGACCAGCTCAAGGCGGTGGGCGTGGATGCCCGGATCCAGCTGATCGAATGGGAGACCTGGCTTTCTGATGTGTATTCCGGCAGGAACTTTGAGGGCACCGTGGTGGGGCTGGATGCTTCCACCCTTGCGGCCAGTTCCATGCTTTTGCGTTTTAATTCCGATAACAGCAAGAATTTTGTGAACTACAACAATCCTGACTATGACGCTGCATATTCCCGGGCGGTGTCAACCACTGACGATGCCCGGCGCACGGAGGCTTACCAGGAGTGTGAAAGAATTCTGACAGAGACGGCCGCCAATGTCTATGTGCAGGATCTGGCGGAGTTTGTGGCGCTGAACAAAAAATATGCGGGATATGAGTTTTATCCGCTCTATATTCAGAACTTCGCGTCCTTGTACATCGTGGAAGAATAGGCGGTTTTGGACGTTAAGAGAAAGGAGACCACAGGTGAAGTATGTAGGTAGAAAAATTCTGACCATGCTGTTCACGCTTCTGCTGGTCTCTTTTCTCGTATTTCTATGCTTCACGGTCATTCCCGGGGATCCGGCCATCGCCCGTCTGGGCACGGATGCCACGCCGGAAGCCATTGAAATGCTGAGAGAAGAGATGGGATTGAACCGTCCCTTTTTGGTGCGGTATGCGGACTGGTTATTGTCCTTTGCCAGAGGGAATTTTGGAGATTCTTATAGTTATTCGATGTCCGTGGCGGATCTTTTGCTGGACAAGGTGCCCATTACGCTTGCCATGAGCCTGATGAGTATTGCTATGATCGTGGTGATTTCCATTCCGCTCGGTTTATACACGGCAAGGCATGAGGGCAGTGTGATTGACAAGCTCATCTATGCCCTCAATCAAGTGATCATGGCCGTTCCTCCCTTTTTTTCCGGAATTCTGATCACCTTGCTTTTCGGTATTTTTCTGAAGCTGTTTACGCCGGGGGGATATGTTTCTTATACCACTGATGTGACAGGCTTTCTGGGATATCTGTTCTTCCCGTCGATTGCCATTGCCCTGCCTAAGATTGCCATGACGGTGAAGCTGCTGCGCAGCGAACTGATCGAGGAAAAAAAGCAGGATTATGCCCGTACCGCCTATAGCCGCGGTAATCATACGGGAGGGGTGCTCTACAAGCATGTGCTGAAAAACGCCATGCTTCCGATCATTACCTTTTTGGGGATGGCTTTCACCGACATGATCGCGGGGAGCATCGTTGTGGAGCAGGTATTCAGTATACCGGGAATTGGGCGGATTCTCCTGACTTCGATTTCCCGAAGGGATTATCCCGTGGTGATGGCCGTGGTGGTGTGCCTGGCGGCAGTGGTAATCGTGGTTAACGGAGTGATCGATATTATTTATCAGTGGATCGACCCTCGCATCAGATTGGAGGGTGAGAAATCATGAAGAAAAAGCTGAAATTCAATGCCTGTGTCGGTGGCATTCTGACCGGCGGGATGCTTTTGTTCATTTTGACCGGAATTTTTTTCCTGCCTTATGATCCGGATGCGATGAACGCGGAGCTTCGGTTTGCGGGAATGAGCCTGGCACATCCCCTGGGTTGTGACAATTATGGACGGGATATTTTGACCCGGATGCTGGTAGGATCCAGGACCACGCTGCTGGTGGCGTTGGGAACCATTGTCGTCGGAGGGGGCGTTGGCACGCTGGTAGGTGCGTTGACCGGTTATTTCGGCGGTTGGCTGGATGAGGTCATGATGCGTGTCATTGACGCATTGTTCGCTTTCCCCAGTATTTTGCTGGCGCTGGTGGTGGTCAGTCTTCTGGGGGCGGGTAAATACAATGTGATTCTGGCCCTGGGCATTGCGTTCATCCCCAGTTTCGCCAGGGTGGTGCGGAGCCAGTATTTGAAATTGAAAGAAATGGATTATGTGAAAAATGCCCGGATTATCGGATGCGGACATTTTCGCATTATCTTTGTGCATATTTTGCCCAATACGTTAAGCGTGCTGGTACCTACCTTGATGATCGGATTTAACAACGCGGTGCTGGCGGAGGCGGGCATGAGCTATCTGGGAATTGGGGTGCAGCCTCCGGACGCCAGCCTGGGACGGATGCTGTCGGAAGCCCAGACCTACTTGTTTGCCCATCCGCTTCAGGCTATTTCCCCGGGATTTGCCATTGTGCTTCTGGTGTTGGGTTTTAGCCTTCTGGCGGATGCGATGGAGGAAAAAGGATGCAGATGTTAGAGGTTCAGGATCTGAATATTGAGTTTCACGATCACTCCATGCCGGAGACTGTGGTGTACGATTTTTCTTTGTCCATGGCGGAGGGGGATATCGTGGGTATTGTGGGGGAATCCGGTTCCGGCAAGACCATGAGTGCCCTGGCCCTTTGCGGCCTTTTGTCCCGTCATGATATGACCAGGCGGGGGAGGATTCTCTTTCAGGGAAAGGAACTTCTGACCTGCAGCAGGCAGGACATGAGGCAATTGCAGGGTCGGGAGATCAGTATTATTTTTCAGGAGCCTATGACGAGCCTTAACCCCGTGAAAACCATTGGTTGGCAGGTGGAGGAGGCTTTACGGCTCCACACGCGGATGACCCGAAAAGAGCGCTATGAAAAGGCTATCTGGGCCCTGCGGGAAGCAGAGCTTCCGGAGCCGGAAAGGGTTTACGGGCAATATCCCCATGAATTGTCGGGCGGGATGCGGCAAAGGGTGATGATCGCCGCGGCCATTGTATGTCAGCCCAGAATCCTGATCGCCGACGAACCCACCACTGCCCTGGACGTGACCATCCAGGATCAGATCATTCGGCTTTTGCAGAAGCTGAACAAGGAGTTCGGAACAGCCATTCTTTTCATTTCCCATGACTTGAGTCTGGTGCGGCGTCTGTGCCATAGAGTCGTGGTCATGCAGAACGGACAGATTGTGGAGCAGGGAGATACGGAAAAGATATTCCGCAATCCGACTCAGGATTATACAAAGAGGCTGATCGCGGCCATTCCTTCTTGTGACAAGGAGAAAACGGAGTGGAACCAGATCGGTACCGTTGTTTTGAAAGTGGAGGATCTCCATGCATCCTATGAAGATGCGGGAAACGGAATTTTCAGGCATGGAAAGGAAAAAGAGGTGCTTAAGGGAATTTCTTTCCGGCTTAGACAAGGCGAGATCCTGGGGCTGGTGGGAGAGAGCGGCTGCGGCAAAAGCACATTGGCCAAGTCCATTGTTGGATTGAAAAGGGACTATCAGGGTCGTATTGTGGGCGCGGAGGGCCGGATCCGCATGGTATTTCAGGATCCCTATAGCTCGCTCAACCCCTCCAGGACCATTGATTGGATTTTGGAGGAGCCCTTGAAGCTTTCCGGAGTTTCCAAGTCGGAGCGCCGGGAAAAAGTGCGGGAGATGCTGCGCAGGGTGGGCCTGGAAACTGGTATTGCGGACCGCTATCCCCGTCAGCTTTCGGGCGGCCAGCGGCAAAGGGTCTGTATTGCCTTGGCGCTTATGAGCGAACCTGCGGTGCTGGTGGCCGATGAACCAGTTTCCGCGCTGGATGTGACCATTCAGGCGCAGATTTTGAAGCTTCTTGCCAGGCTGCGGGAAGAAATGGGATTGGCCATTTTGTTTATTTCCCATGATCTTCGGGTGGTTTATGAAATCTGTGATCGGGTTCTGATCTTGCAGAATGGTCAGATCGTGGAGCAGGGCCTGCCCCAGACCTTATATCGTCATGCGGCCCATGCATATACAAAGCAGTTGTTGAAGGCATCGGGAGTGGTGGAGGTAAATATATGAGAAAAAGCGGCATTCTATTACCAATATCCAGTATTCCGTCCCGTTTTGGCATCGGCACATTTTCTACTCAGGCCTATGCGTTCGTAGACTTTCTGGTCAGGGCGGGGCAGAAGCTGTGGCAGATTCTGCCTCTGGGGCCTACGGGTTATGGGGATTCCCCCTATCAGTCTTTTTCTACCTTTGCGGGAAATCCTTATTACATAGATCTGGATACTTTGATCCGGGACGGTCTGCTTAAGGAGGAAGAGTGTCTGGCCGTGGATTATGGCGGAAGTGAGCATTATGTGGATTACGAGAAAATCTATCACTGCCGCCTGGCGCTGCTGAAAAAGGCATATTTGCGTGCCGGGAAAAGGGGACTGGAAGCCTCTTGGGAATATAGGCGTTTCCTGGAGGAAAACGCTTATTGGCTGGAGGATTATTGTCTCTACACCGCGGTAAAAGGCCATTTTGGCGGCGTTTGCTGGGTGGAATGGGACGAAGGCATCCGGCTTCGCAGGCCGGAGGCGATGAACCATTACCGGCGGCTTTTGGCGGGAGAGGTCGGTTTTTACCGCTTTTTGCAATATGAGTTTTTCACCCAGTGGCAGGCGCTAAAAGCATATGCCAATGGAAAAGGAATTCAAATCGTGGGGGACATTCCGATTTATGTGGCCTTTGACAGTGCCGATGCCTGGGGCGGGCCGGAATTGTTCTGGCTGGATGAAAAGCATCTGCCCAAGTCCGTGGCAGGCTGTCCGCCGGACGCTTTTTCCGCGACGGGGCAATTATGGGGGAATCCCTTGTACGACTGGGACTATCACAGACGAACCGGCTTTCAATGGTGGATGAATCGTATCACCCATTGCTATCGCCTGTATGACGTGCTGCGCATCGATCATTTCCGAGGCTT
The DNA here is from genome assembly GCA_947625255.1 of uncultured Acetatifactor sp. Lineage (GTDB taxonomy): Bacteria > Bacillota > Clostridia > Lachnospirales > Lachnospiraceae > Acetatifactor. The sequence continues at coordinate 88,001 of CANQNT010000002.1, forward strand.
CGATGAATATTGGGCGGTTCCCTACGGGGATGCCACGGCCCAGGGCGGACATTGGAGGAAAGGGCCGGGGATTGAGTTTTTCCATACCATGAAAGCAAGGCTGGGAGACAGGCCGGTCATCGCGGAGGATCTGGGCTTTTTAACGCCCAGTGTCAAGGAATTGCTGCGGCAGTCAGGCTATCCGGGGATGAAGGTGCTGCAGTTTGCTTTCGATTCAGATGAATACAATGATTATTTGCCCCATAATTATGAACGCAATTGTGTGGTATACACTGGTACCCATGATAATGACACCACTCTTGGCTGGCTGGAGGAGAAAGTTCCGCACCGTCATGAGGCCGTGTATTCCTACCTGGGGATGGAGACGGACTGCAAGGAGCCGCAGTACCAGTTGATTCGGGCGGCCTTGTCCAGCGCGGCGGATACGGCCATTATTCCCATGCAGGATTATCTGGGATTGGGGCGGGAGGCCAGAATCAACACGCCTTCCACGCTTGGGGACAATTGGAAATGGCGCATGGATCGTGACGCTGCCACTCAGGAACTGGCAGAACGAATTTATCGTCTGACGAAAATGTACAGAAGGTTATAGGAAAATAAAATTAATCAAATAACTTGATTAAATTAGCCCCTTGTTAGGGGCTTTTTCCTATGCTATAGTGATGGTTGTCGATGATTCAAAATGGATCGAAAAAAAAGAGAATAAAGCGAGGATTTATTATATGAGTGTAGCGGAAAAATATGGAAGAAATTTTTTTCTCCCGCCCGATATGACCTTTGACTGGGTACATAAGAGCTATATTGATCATGCTCCGATCTGGTGCAGCGTGGATCTGCGGGACGGTAACCAGGCTTTGATCGAGCCCATGAGCCTGGAGGAGAAGCTGGAGTTTTTTAAATTATTGGTGGATGTGGGCTTTAAGGAGATTGAAGTGGGTTTTCCCGCGGCCTCGGAGACAGAGTATCAGTTTATTCGTGCCTTGATTGAGCGCGATATGATTCCGGAGGACGTGACCATTCAGGTACTGACCCAGGCCAGAGAGCATATTATCAAGAGAACTTTCGAAGCGGTAAAAGGCGCGCCTCACGCGGTGGTTCATTTGTATAATTCCACATCCGTGGCCCAGAGGGAGCAGGTTTTCGGCAAGACCAGGGAAGAGGTCAAGCAGTTGGCCGTGGACGGCGCGAAGCTGCTGGCGGTATTGGCGGAGGAGACAGAGGGCAGTTTTACTTTTGAATATAGCCCCGAAAGCTTCCCTGGCACGGAAGTGGATTATGCGGTGGAGGTCTGCAACGCGGTATTGGATGTCTGGAAGCCTACTCCGGAGCACAAGGCCATCATTAATATTCCCACCACCGTACAGATTGCCATGCCTCATGTATTTGCCTGCCAGGTAGAATATATCCACAAGCACTTGAATTATCGGAACGCGGTGGTCTTGAGCGTGCATCCCCACAATGACAGGGGCTGCGGTATCAGTGACGCGGAGATGGGCGTGCTGGCCGGAGCGGACCGGATCGAGGGAACCTTGTTCGGCAACGGTGAACGCACGGGCAATGTGGATCTGGTGACGGTTGCCATGAACATGGTTTGTTTTGGAGTGGAACCGGGTCTGGATTTTTCCCATATCATGCGGATCCGGGATACTTATGAGCGCCTGACGGGAATGAAGGTGCATGAACGCACGCCCTATGCCGGTGATTTGGTATTTACCGCGTTTTCCGGATCCCATCAGGATGCCATTTCCAAAGGCATGGCCTGGAGAGCGGCCGGCAAGAGCGGCGAACGCTGGGACGTTCCTTATCTTCCCATCGATCCCAGGGATGTGGGAAGAGAGTATGAGTCCGACGTGATTCGGATCAACAGCCAGTCCGGCAAGGGCGGTATTGCCTTTATTTTGAAGCAGAACTTCGGATTATCCATTCCGGCGGAGATGAAAGAAGAGGTGGGCTACCTGATGAAAGGCGTTTCCGATAAACGCCATCAGGAGTTGGCTCCCCAGGAGGTTTACCGGATTTTCGAAGAGCATTATATGAAACAAAACAAGGTGTTCAGCATCCCGGAATGTCATTTCAAGCAGATTGACGGTATCCGCGCGGAAGTGACTATCGAACAGAAAAAAGAGAGAAGAATCGTGGAGACCTCCGGAAACGGTCGTCTGGACGCGGTGAGCAATGCCATCAAGTCTTATTTCGGTATTGATTATGTGCTCTCTAACTATGAGGAACATGCCATTTCCAAAGGTTCCGCCTCCAAGGCGGCATCCTATGTGGGACTTCGCTATGAGGGGCGCATGTATTGGGGCGTAGGCGTGGATGAAGACATTATCAAGGCATCCATCGCCGCATTGGTATGTGCCGTGAACAAGCTTGCGGAGCAGCAGAACGTGACCCAGGGCCGGGAGGAGCGCATTGTCGGCATTATGAACTTTATCCAGAACCATTATAGCACGGTGACATTGGATATGCTGGCTGACAATTTTAATCTGACCAAGCCTTATCTTTCCAAATATATCCGTATGAAGTCCGGGCAGACGTTCCAGGAGATCGTTAAGGAAGTCCGCTTGAAGCGCGCCTGTGCCCTGCTCAAGGAAACCAACCAGACCGTGGAATCCGTGGCGGAATATGTGGGATATGAGAATGTGGAACATTTTAACCGGTTGTTTAAAAAGACTTACCAGATGACACCTCTGCAGTATCGCAGCAAAGGGTGACGCGGCCATAGGGTCCGCGGCGGAGGTGTTCGTGATGGAATAGGTAGAGTATCAGTGGCCTTGTACGGAAAGGGTGATTTTCCGGGCAAGGCCACTCTTCATAAATTTATGATTTATAGTCCTACTCCTGACAGTTTGTTCATATTATCGCGCTTTAGGGCGAGGGATGAGTGTACATATCTCCCAAGCGTGACAGAGGTATTGGCATGGCCCAGAATTTCGCTCAGACTTTTCAGCTCGAATCCCACTTCGATACAGCGTGTGGCAAAGGTATGGCGGAGTGTGTGGAAATGTACCCCTTCCAGACCGCAATCTTCCGTATACTTGTGCAGCCTGTATTGGAGCGCGCGAGGTTCCATGTACCGCTCAGAGTTTGTCAGAAAATAAAATGCAGGATTTTCCGGCAACATTTTCGCACAAAGTCCGGCCGCGCTTTCCGACATGGGGATAATGCGGTCGCTGGTCTCGCTTTTAGGGTCCCCTACGACAACCCTTGTTTTGCTTTTCCCTTCCCCATTGCTGTCCCGAAGACGCTGCATTGTGGAGCAGACCCGGATCGTCCGGTTTTCCAGGTAAATGTTCTCCCATCGCAGGGCGCATAATTCGCCGATACGAAGTCCCGTCATCAGTGCCAGAAGAATTCCGGACTTGCATTCATCCGGCTGCTCTTGCAAATAAGAGATAAAACGGTGCTGTTCTTCGATGCTTAATACCCGCATTTCTCTTTTCGATTCCCGCGGATACTGGATTTCCACCGTTTGAGGCATGCCGGGATTTTGCTTGGCAACATGGGCGAGAATGGAGTGTAAGACGATCAGGATGTCTTTTACGGTTTTTGGTGACAGGCTTTTTTCATTTAAAAGCTTTTGCTTAAAATCTTCAACAATTGACGTGGTAATGCCCATAAAATTATATTCGCCCAACTCCGGGAAAATATGGAGCCGCAGTATATTATCATATTTAATATAGGTAGATTCTTTTACGCGGGTCTTTTGGATACGAAGCCATTCGTCGCAGTAATAATCGAATCTGCTTCGATCGATTTTGGGGAGAGTCTGGCCGCTCATCACGGCCGCTTTTGCCTGGGCGGCTTTTTCCCTGGCCTCCTTGTAGGTCTTGCCATAGCAATATCCGTATTTCAGTCTGCCGGATATTTCCCGTCCCTTGGGGTACCGTGCCTCCCAACGGCCATCCTTGCGTTTGAAAATATTTTCACCTTTTTTTGACATAAAACAGCACCTCCTATGATGATAAAATTAAAACGATGGATGCCCCGCTCAGCGTGGCATCCTTTGGTTAAGAAGATCGCTCACTAAACGTAAGCGTTCAAGCTGTTATACCCAATATGCCTTACCATAGTATGGCTAAATATCATATTCGATATAACATAACAAGAGATAAGTATAACGTTACAAAAGATCAAAATCTATAAATATTTCGTTCGCTCTCATTCAGATTCCTTGGAGAAAATAGATGTTCCTGACGCGTGGATATTATAAAAAATAAGCATGGATGACTTCCTGCATGATTTCATATCAAATGGCTCTATTGACACATGTATTAAAATACGGGCTATAATGATAATTCATGGGGATAATTTGATATTTATGTGACATCATGGGTGAAATAAAACATGAAGAAGCGGCAGATTGGCAATAACCAATCTGCCGCTTCTTATTGGCATGGGATCGCAGTGCGCGGCGGTCATTGCCTGCTCCAGCGTCCGGAGGCCCCGCAGGGAAGAATCAGACCCGTGCGCGTAACGGGAAGACCGATTTCCTCTGCTTCCACTTTGCCGCCAAAACGCCTGGCAATGGCCAAATTCATCATGTAGGACAACACTGCCGGCTGTAATCCCGTGGTATAGGAGTTGATCAGGTAGAATAAGGGCTTTTCCGACAGCAGGCCGCTTGTCAGCTCGATAAAGGACCAGATGTTTTCTTCCATTTTCCAGATCTCCCCTTTCGGTCCTCTGCCGTAGGAGGGGGGATCCATAATGATGCCATCGTAATGATTCCCCCGCCTCAGTTCCCGTTCCACGAATTTTATGCAATCATCCACCAGGAAGCGGATTGGCGCGTTCGCCAGGCCGGAAGCCGCGGCATTTTCCTTTGCCCAGCCCACCATTCCCTTAGAGGCGTCCACATGGGTCACGGAGGCTCCGGCAGCCGCGGCGGAAAGCGTGGCCCCTCCCGTATAGGCGAAGAGGTTTAAGACCTTGACAGGGCGGCCGGCCTGGCGGATCAGGCGTCCGAACCAGTTCCAGTTTACGGCCTGCTCCGGGAAGAGGCCGGTATGTTTGAAGCTGAAGGGCTTAAGACGAAAACGCAGTTCCCGGTAGGAAATCGTCCATTCATCTGGAAGCTTAAAAAATTCCCATTCGCCGCCGCCCTTGGAGCTTCTATGATAATGTGCGTTAGGGGTCCGCCAGCCGTTTTCACGCCGCGGCGTGTTCCAGATCACCTGAGGATCCGGCCGGATCAGGAGATAGTCGCCCCAGCGCTCCAATTTTTCCCCGTCAGAGGTGTCCAGGACTTCATAATCCGTCCATTCGTTTGCAATCCACATCGTTGAATAAGACCTTTCTGGTATATTTTAGGGATATGTTTTATAGGAAAATGATACTTGTTCTTCAGAGGTTTGTCAACTGTTTCGCGGGAGCCGAGGATAAAAGGAATTTTGAAAGGGAAAATTTGATAAATTGTATGAAAAAAAATACAATTTTTTCTCTTGCCAAGTGCTACCACATATGGTAAGATACTAGGTGCTGTGGCATGATAGCGATGAAGCGTGAGGTTGCTGCTATCGGGCGATCGGTAGTAGGTTTTCCGTGGAGCGAATGTCAAGTTAGGAAACTGACGGCAAGTCACTGTACCAATTAAGTCTACGAAGAGTAGAAACGACGTGTTGGGACATATCCAAAGGTGGGTTTCGCGAGGATGTGGACACACACGGGAGAGTGTACAGTCACCGCTTGTCGTACGAAAAGCAAGTAGTTGCTTTGAACAAAGTGCGAAAAGGAGGCGACTTTTTTTATGGCAAGTCAAGTAATGAGAATCACCCTGAAGGCATATGATCATCAGCTGATCGACGCATCTGCCAGGAAAATCATCGAAACGGTCAAGAAGACAGGATCTCAGGTGAGCGGACCTGTTCCCCTTCCTACAAAAAAGGAAGTGGTTACGATTCTGAGAGCGGTACACAAGTATAAGGATTCCAGAGAGCAGTTCGAACAGAGGACCCATAAGAGACTGATCGATATCATTACACCGACCCAGAAGACGGTGGATGCTTTGCAGAGACTTGAGATGCCCGCGGGCGTGTACATCGACATCAAGATGAAAACCAAGTAATCAAGTAATCAGTAATGGCGCGCAGGACGCGGCATTATTCAAAAACAAACCTCTACAAAGACGTATGAACAAGGTGCAAACCGGAAATGCCGCTCAAATCAACTAAAGAAGTGACATTTCCCGCAACCGCGCAGGCGGTTGTGTGTTCCGCTATGTAGAAAGACTCAGGAGGTAAGAGAATGAAGAAAGCGATTTTAGCAACCAAGATCGGCATGACCCAGATCTTCGCTGAGAATGGCGAGCTGGTGCCGGTAACCGTGCTTCAGGCTGGTCCCTGCGTGGTGACTCAGGTGAAGACCGTGGCCAACGACGGCTATAGCGCCGTACAGGTTGGTTTTATTGACAAGAAAGACAGAATCATCAACAGAGACGCAAAGGGCAGGAAAGAAGTGATTCATATTCATGGCGCAAACAAGGCGCAGCAGGGTCATTTCAAGAAAGCTGGTACAAGCTCTAAGAGATTTGTTAGGGAGTTCCGTTTTGAGAACGCGGAAGAGTACACGCTGGGCTCCGAGATCAAGGCCGATATCTTTACCGCGGGCGATCACATTGACGCAACCGCTATTTCCAAAGGTAAAGGATTCCAGGGCGCGATTAAGAGACTCGGACAACACAGAGGTCCCATGGCGCATGGCTCCAAGTTCCATCGTCATCAGGGTTCCAATGGCGGAAGCTCTTTCCCCAGCCGTGTGTTCAAGGGCAAAGGAATGCCTGGCCACATGGGCGCTGTAAAGGTAACTGTTCAGAACCTTGAGGTTGTCAGAGTAGATGCCGAGAAGAATCTGCTTCTGATCAAGGGCTCGGTTCCCGGACCGAAGAAGGCCCTGGTAACCATCAAAGAAACCGTCAAGGTTGATGCCTAAAAGAAGACGGAAGGAGGACCAATCAGATGGCAAAAGTAGCTGTTTATAATATGGAAGGCAAGGAAGTCGATTCGATGGAGCTGAATGACGAGATCTTCGGTGCGGAGATCAAGGAACATCTGGTACACATGGCAGTCGTACAGTACCTTGCGAACAAGCGTCAGGGAACGCAGAAAGCTAAGACCCGCGGAGAGGTATCCGGAGGCGGCAAGAAGCCCTGGAGACAAAAGGGCACGGGCCATGCAAGACAGGGTTCCACCAGAGCGCCCCAGTGGAAGGGCGGCGGTATGGTATTTGCCCCCGTTCCCCGCGATTATTCTTTCAAGATGAATAAGAAAGAGAAGACCGCGGCTTTGAAGTCCGCTTTGACCAGCAAGGTCCAGGACAACAATCTGGTAGTTGTGGATGTTCTGAAGCTTGACGAGATTAAGACCAAGAATTTCATCGGCGTGATGAACAATCTGAATGTTCAGAAAGGCCTTGTGGTTCTGGCTGACAAGGATGATGTGGTGATCAAGTCCGCAAGCAACGTGCCGACCATTGACACGATCCAGGTGAGCGGCCTGAACGTATATGAGGTTATGAAGGCACAGAAGCTTGTCCTGACCAAGGACGCTGTTGCGAAGATTGAGGAGGTGTACGCGTAATGGCAGATATTAAATACTATGACGTGATCCTCAAACCGGTCATCACCGAGAAGAGTATGGCTGGCATGAGCGAAAAGAAATATACTTTCCTGGTTCATACAGAGGCGAATAAGTCTCAGATCAAGGAAGCAATTGAGAAGATGTTCGATGGCGCCAAAGTGAAGAAGGTCAACACCATGAATTTGGATGGCAAGACCAAGAGACGCGGCATGACGGTAGGAAAGACCGCCAAGACCAAAAAGGCCATCGTATGGCTGACCGAGGATAGCAAGGATATCGAGTTCTATCCCGGCCTGTAAGGTGTAAGATCAAGTATGCGGCTAAGAGCTGCGCGAAAATCATGGAAAAGGAGATAAAACAATGGGAATCAAGACATATAACCCATATACACCGTCAAGAAGAAATATGACCGGCTCCGATTTCTCTGAGATCACCAAGAAGACTCCCGAAAAGAACCTTTGTGTGACCCTCAAGAAGAATTCAGGCCGTAACAATCAGGGTAAAATCACTGTAAGGCACCGCGGCGGCGGTACCAGGAGAAAATACAGACTGGTTGATTTCAGAAGAACCAAGGATGGAATTCCCGCGACTGTAATTGGAATCGAATACGATCCCAACAGATCCGCCAATATCGCTCTGATTTGCTATGCTGATGGAACAAAGTCCTATATCATCGCTCCTGAAGGGCTGACGGACGGCATGAAAGTCATGAACGGACCGGAAGCGGAAGTGAGAATCGGCAACTGTCTGCCTCTTTCCGAGATTCCTATCGGTACCCAGGTACACAATATTGAGCTTCACCCTGGCAAGGGCGGCCAGATGGCACGTTCCGCCGGCAACAGCGCGCAGCTGATGGCAAAGGAAGGAAAGTACGCGACGCTTCGTCTTCCCTCCGGTGAAATGAGAATGGTTCCCCTGGTATGTCGTGCGACCGTTGGCGTCGTGGGAAATGGTGATCATAACCTTATTAACATTGGTAAAGCCGGACGTAAGCGCCATATGGGCATCCGTCCCACCGTTCGCGGGTCCGTCATGAACCCCAACGATCATCCTCATGGCGGCGGCGAGGGCAAGACCGGTATCGGACGTCCGGGACCCAGCACTCCTTGGGGCAAGCCTGCACTGGGATATAAGACCCGTAAAAAGAAAAAGGCTTCCAATAAGCTGATCGTGAGAAGACGTGACGGCAGAGCGATTAAATAATAGGAGGAAAGACAATGGCGAGATCACTGAAAAAAGGACCTTTCGCAGACGCAAGCCTGCTTAAGAAAGTTGATGCTTTAAATGCGACCGGGCAGAAGCAGGTCATCAAGACCTGGTCCCGTCGTTCCACGATATTCCCTTCTTTCGTTGGACATACGTTCGCGGTTCATGATGGAAGAAAGCATGTGCCTGTATATGTGACGGAAGACATGGTTGGCCACAAGCTCGGCGAGTTTGTAGCCACCAGAACCTATAGAGGACACGGTAAAGACGAGAAGAAGTCGAAGGTCAAATAACATGATTTCATCGGGAGGCGCAATAAAGTTTCCTGATTTGAAAGGAGGACATTAATCTATGGCAAAAGGACATAGATCCCAAATTAAGAGAGAGAGAAATGCGCAGAAAGATACCAGACCTTCAGCAAAGTTGTCTTACGCTAGAGTGTCCGTAACCAAAGCGTGTTTCGTATTGGATGCCATCAGAGGCAAGGATGTGCAGACGGCGTTGGCTATTCTGGAGTATAATCCCAGATATGCCTCCAGCCTTATAAAGAAGCTGCTGCAATCGGCGATCGCGAATGCTGAGAATAATAACGGTATGAATACTGAGAACCTCTATGTTGCGGAGTGCTTCGCAAACAGAGGACCGACAATGAAGAGAATCAAACCCAGGGCAAGAGGCAGCGCTTATAGAATTGAGAAGCGGATGAGCCACATCACGATTGTTCTGGACGAGAAGAAGTGAAAGGAGTCGAGTAAGAGTTATGGGACAGAAAGTTAATCCTCACGGCCTTAGAGTCGGCGTTATTAAAGATTGGGATTCCAAGTGGTACGCTGATGCGGAGTTTTCAGACTATCTGGTAGAAGACTATAACATCAGAAAGTTCTTAAAGAAGAAATTATACAGTGCCAACATTTCCAAAATCGAGATCGAGAGAGCATCCGACAGAATAAAAGTGATCATCTATACCGCAAAGCCCGGCCTTGTGATCGGAAAAGGCGGTGCGGAGATCGAGGTTACCAAGAAAGAACTGTCCAAGCTGACTGACAAGAAAGTGTTGGTTGACATCAAGGAGATCAAGAGACCTGACAGAGACGCACAGCTCGTGGCGGAGAATATCGCTCAACAGCTTGAGAACCGTGTTTCTTTCAGACGTGCCATGAAATCCTGCATGAGCAGAACCATGAAAGCTGGCGCCCTGGGAATTAAGACCTGCTGTGCCGGCCGTCTGGGCGGAGCCGAGATCGCGAGAAACGAGTTCTACAGCGAAGGCACGATTCCTCTTCAGACTCTGAGAGCTGACATTGATTATGGTTTCGCTGAGGCGAACACCACCTATGGTAAAATTGGCGTGAAAGTTTGGATTTACAAGGGCGAAGTACTTCCTACGAAAGGGAACAAGCCGGAAGGGAGCGATAAATAATGTTAATGCCAAAAAGAGTGAAACGTCGTAAGCAGTTCCGTGGATCTATGGCTGGTAAATCATCCAGAGGAAATACCATTGTTTATGGCGAGTACGGTCTGGTGGCTATCGAGCCTTGCTGGATCAAGTCTAATCAGATTGAAGCAGCCCGTGTGGCTTTGACCCGTTATACGAAGCGCAGCGGCCAGGTTTGGATCAAGATTTTCCCTGACAAGCCGGTTACCGCAAAACCTGCCGAGACACGTATGGGTTCCGGTAAAGGGGCTGTGGATTATTGGGTAGCAGTAGTTAAGCCCGGACGCGTGATGTTTGAGATTGGCGGCGTTCCGGAGTCCGATGCCCGTGAAGCGTTACGTCTTGCCATGCATAAGCTTCCCTGCAAATGCAAAATCGCTTCTAAAGCAGAATTGGAAGGCGGTGTATCATAATGAAGACGAATAGATACGTAGAAGAATTAAAAACCAAGTCCGTAGCGGATCTGAACAAAGAGCTGGTTTCCGCCAAGAAAGAACTTTTCAATTTGAGATTCCAGAACGCTACTAACCAGCTGGATAACACGGCGAGAATTAATGAAGTAAGACGTAATATCGCGCGTATCCAGACCGTGATCACCGAGAAAGCAAGAGCTTAAGTGGGAAAGGAGATCAACCGTGGAAAGAAATTTGAGAAAAGTCCGTGTCGGTAAAGTTACCAGCAATAAGATGGATAAGACGATTGTGGTCGCTATTGAGAATCATGTGAAGCATCCGATCTATAAGAAGATCGTGAAGAGCACCTACAAGCTGAAAGCACATGATGAGAATAACGAGTGCAACATTGGTGATACCGTCAGGGTCATGGAGACAAGACCCCTCTCCAAGGATAAGAGATGGAGACTTGTAGAGGTCATAGAGAGAGCAAAATAATCTGTCCAGGCGCGTTATTAATACGCCAAGATATTCGGAAGGAGATAAACAATGATTCAGCAGGAAAGCAGACTGAAAGTTGCTGATAACACCGGCGCAAAGGAATTGCTCTGCATCCGTGTTATGGGCGGCTCGACAAGAAGATATGCACAGATTGGCGATATCATCGTTGCTTCCGTTAAGGATGCAACACCAGGCGGCGTTGTAAAGAAGGGTGACGTGGTAAAGGCGGTTGTCGTCCGCACTGTTCATGGCGTTCGTCGTAAGGACGGTTCTTATCTGAAGTTCGATGAGAACGCGGCAGTGATCATCAAGGATGACAAGACTCCTAGAGGAACCCGTATCTTTGGGCCGGTTGCCAGAGAGCTTCGTGAGAAGCAGTTCATGAGAATTGTTTCTCTGGCTCCCGAAGTATTATAAGGAGGTGCCAAATGTCAACATTGAAGATTAAAAAGGGCGATACCGTGAAGGTAATTGCCGGTAAAGATAACAGCAAAGAAGGCAAAGTCATTTCTGTGGATGCCAAGAAGGGCCGTGTGCTCGTCGAGGGTGTAAACAAGGTTACCAAGCATACAAAGCCCTCCCAGGCCAATCCCGACGGCGGCATCATCCAGAAGGAAGCTCCTATCGATCTGTCTAACGTAATGTATGTCCACAAGGGAAAGGCTACGAGAGTAGGCTTCAAGATGGAGGGCGGCAAGAAAGTGCGTTACGCTAAGTCAACAGGCGAAGTGATTGACTAATTGATAGGAAGGAGGAAAGAAACGTGAGTAGACTGAAAGACCTTTACACCACAGAGATTGTGGATGCAATGACCAAGAAGTTCGGTTATACGAATATTATGCAGGTCCCCAAGCTTGACAAGATCGTGGTCAATATGGGTGTTGGTGAAGCAAAGGAAAATGCCAAGGTCCTGGAGAACGCCGTTAAGGATATGGAGACCATTACCGGACAGAAAGCGGTTCTGACCAAGGCTAAAAAGTCTGTCGCCAATTTCAAGATCCGTGAAGGCATGAAGATTGGCTGCAAGACCACGCTGCGCGGTGAAAAGATGTATGAGTTTCTGGATCGTCTTGTAAACCTGGCACTGCCCCGTGTGCGTGACTTCAGAGGTGTGAATCCGAATTCTTTTGACGGAAGAGGAAATTATGCCCTTGGTATCAAGGAGCAGTTCATCTTCCCGGAGATCGAGTACGATAAGATTGATAAGACCAGAGGAATGGATATCATTTTCGTAACTACGGCAAAGACCGATGAAGAAGCACGCGAACTGTTGACTCTGTTCAACATGCCGTTCGCAAAACAATAAGGAGGTAAGTTCTTATGGCAAAGACATCAATGAAGTTAAAACAGCAGCGTAAGCCCAGGTTTTCCACGCAGGCTTACACACGCTGCAAGATTTGTGGTCGTCCCCATGCTTACTTGAGAAAGTACGGAATCTGCAGAATTTGCTTCCGTGAGCTGGCATATAAAGGACAGATCCCCGGTGTTAAGAAGGCAAGTTGGTAAAATAAGGAGGAAGTCATAATGACAATGAGTGATCCTATTGCAGATATGCTCACGAGAATTCGTAACGCGAATACTGCAAAACACGATACAGTTGATGTTCCCGCTTCCAAGATGAAATTGGCCATCGCCGAGATTCTGCAGGAGGAAGGATATATTAAGAAGTATGATGTCATTGAAGAAGGCGGCTTCAAGACAATCCATATCGCGTTGAAATATGGTGCCGACAAAAATGAGAGAATCATCTCCGGCATTAAGAGAATTTCCAAGCCTGGTCTGCGCGTATACGCGAACAAGGAAGATATGCCCAAGGTACTGGGTGGCTTAGGCATTGCCATTGTTTCCACCAACCAGGGCGTGATTACCGACAAGAAAGCACGTGAGCTCGGAGTCGGCGGCGAAGTTTTGGCCTTTGTATGGTAAATAAGTGCAATCATTTTACAAATAATAGGAGGTACGGGCATGTCACGTATAGGTAGAATGCCAATCGCGATTCCCGCAGGCGTAACTGTGGAAGTCGCAGAAAATAACAAAGTGACCGTAAAGGGTCCTAAGGGAACACTTGTGAGAGTGCTTCCGTCCGAAATGACGATTACCGTAGATGGCGGTGCCGTTCATGTCGGCAGACCGAATGATTTAAAGAAGATGAAGTCCCTGCATGGTTTGACCAGAACCCTGATTCACAACATGGTGGTCGGAGTTACGGAAGGTTATCAGAAGAAGCTGGAAATCAATGGTGTAGGTTACAGAGCTGCCAAATCCGGCAGGACTCTTACGCTTTCCCTTGGTTATTCCCATCCGGTAGAGATGGTCGATCCCGATGGTATCGAGACCGTTCTCGACGGACAGAACATCATTATCGTTAAAGGTATTGATAAAGAAAAAGTTGGCCAATTCGCAGCCGATATCAGAGACAAGAGAAGACCTGAGCCTTATAAGGGCAAGGGTATCAAGTATGCTGATGAGGTAATCAGACGTAAAGTTGGTAAGACTGGTAAGAAGTAAGAGATAAGGAGAGTGTGAAGATGGTTAGAAAAGAATCCAGACAGGATGTGCGTGTAAAGAAGCACTTAAGAATTCGCAACCGCTTCAGCGGTACGGCCGAGAGACCTCGCCTTGCGGTGTTTCGTAGCAATAATCATATGTATGCTCAAATTATCGACGATACGGTGGGCCATACTCTTGTAGCAGCCTCCACCCTTGAAAAAGAGGTTAAGGCGGAGCTGGAGAAGACCAACAACGTTGATGCGGCAGCATATCTGGGAACTGTGATCGCCAAGAGGGCGATTGAAAAGGGTATCAAAGAAGTTGTTTTTGACAGAGGCGGCTTTATATACCAGGGTAAGATTGCAGCGTTAGCTGACGCGGCCAGAGAAGCTGGCTTAGTATTCTAGGAGAGGAGAGCAAACATGAGACATACAATCATAGATCCAAGTCAGTTTGAGTTGACTGATAAGGTTGTTACCATCAAGCGCGTTACGAAGACGGTAAAAGGCGGCCGCAACATCCGCTTTACCGCTCTGGTAGTGGTTGGCGATGGCAATGGTCATGTCGGTGCCGGCCTGGGCAAAGCCGTGGAAATCCCGGAAGCAATCCGCAAGGGTAAGGAAGATGCCGTGAAGCATCTCATCGAGATCGTCCGCGACGAGAACAACTCCATTCCCCATGACTTCCTCGGCGAGTTTGGTTCCGCAAGCGTTCTGCTGAAGAGAGCTCCTGAAGGTACCGGTATTATCGCCGGCGGCCCTGCCCGTGTCGTTTGCGAACTTGCGGGTATCAAAAACATCCGTACCAAGTCGCTTGGTTCCAATAACAAGCAGAATGTCGTACTTGCGACGATCACTGGTTTAAGCCAGATGAAAGCTCCTGAAGAAGTGGCAAAGAACCGTGGTAAATCCGTGGAAGATATTACGGCTTAAGGTTTTCAGAAAGGAGAATTACAATGGCAGATAAGATGTTGAAGATCACTTTGGTAAAGTCCACGATCGGCGCTGTGCCAAAGAATAAAAAGACTGCGGAATCCATGGGACTTCGCAAGCTGAACAAGTCTATTGTACTTCCTGATAATGAAGCTACAAGAGGACAGATTCGTCAGATTAGTCACTTAATTAAAGTAGAAGAAGTATAATGGACAAGGAGGTGTGAAGAATGGATTTATCCAATTTGAGACCTGCTGAAGGTTCGAAACGGGATCGTTTCAGAAAAGGCCGTGGACACGGCTCTGGAAATGGTAAAACCGCTGGTTATGGCCACAAGGGTCAGAAAGCTCGTTCAGGGGCTCCCAGGCCTGGTTTCGAAGGCGGTCAGATGCCTTTATACAGACGTATTCCTAAGAGAGGGTTTCATAATCGCAACACAAAGGAAATCGTGGCGATTAACTTGAGCGTACTGGAAGTTTTCGAGAATGATACCGTGGTTGACGTGGATAAGATGATTGAGTGCGGCATCATCAAGAATCCCAGAGATGGCGTGAAGATACTTGGAAACGGAGATTTTACCAAAAAGCTTACCGTAAAGGCGAATGCTTTCAGCGCTTTGGCAAAGGAGAAGATCGAAGCTCTTGGTGGAACGGCAGAGGTGATGTAAATGTTTACAACACTGAAAAACGCATTTAAAATAGTAGAAATCAGAAAAAAGATTTTATTCACTCTGGGAATGCTGGTTGTGATCCGAATCGGATCACAGCTCCCGGTTCCCGGAATTAATACAGCTTTTTTCAGGGAATGGTTTTCCGCGCAGGCAGGGGACGCGTTCAGCTTCTTCAATGCGATCACGGGTGGTTCCTTTGAAAATATGTCCATCCTGGCGCTGAACATCAGCCCCTATATCACATCCTCCATTATCATGCAGCTTCTCACAATCGCGATTCCGAAGCTGGAAGAGATGCAGAGGGATGGTGAGGAAGGAAGAAAGAAGATTGTTGCAATTACCAGGTATGTGACAATCGGACTTTCCCTGATTCAGTCTACGGCAATGGCAATAGGCTTTGGAAGACAAGGCCTGTTGGTGAACTTTAACGCGCTGAGTGTGATTACGGCTATTGCAACCTTGACGGCAGGTAGTGCGTTCTTGATGTGGATTGGCGAGAGAATTACGGAATATGGTATCGGAAACGGTATTTCCATTGTTTTGGTTATTAACATTATTTCCAGATTACCGAATGATCTGGG
Source organism: uncultured Acetatifactor sp. (assembly GCA_947625255.1). Taxonomy (GTDB): domain Bacteria; phylum Bacillota; class Clostridia; order Lachnospirales; family Lachnospiraceae; genus Acetatifactor. The sequence goes on from CANQNT010000002.1 coordinate 103,785, forward strand.
GAATTTGTTTCAGCAGTTCGTACTCAGTAAATTTGATACCGCACCGGCAACGGCTATTCTTGCGGTAGTGATTATTTTTGCGATCATCATTGGCATGGTGGTGCTTGTCATCATCCTGAACGATGGTATCCGCAAGATTCCCGTGCAGTATGCAAAGAAGATGCAGGGACGTAAGATGGTGGGCGGACAGACCTCCAATATTCCTCTGCGGGTTAATACAGCGGGCGTTATCCCCGTCATTTTCGCACAGTCCATTCTGCAGACCCCGCTGATCATTTGCTCTTTTGTGGGTTATCAGGCGACCGGCTTTTGGGGGGCAATCCTGGCTGGCATGAATAGTTCCAATTGGTGTAAGCCCAGTACCCCCTGGTATTCACTTGGGCTGTTGGTATATGTCATACTGATCGTGTTTTTCGCATATTTTTATACCTCTATTACCTTTAATCCGTTGATGGTGGCGGACAATATGAAAAAGCAGGGAGGCTTTATTCCTGGTATCAGACCCGGCGCGCCTACCAGTGATTACCTGACAAAGGTTCTTAATTATATAATCTTTATTGGAGCGGTCGGGCTGGTTATTATCGCCGTGCTTCCTTATGTATTCAGTGGATTCTTTGGCGCGAGCATTTCCTTTGGCGGAACGAGTTTGATCATCATTGTGAGCGTTATCCTGGAAACGATGAAGCAGGTGGAGTCTCAGATGCTGGTACGCAACTACAAAGGATTCTTAAATGATTAATTGGAAGTGACACGCAAGGAAACTCTGCTTGGAAAGTGTCATAAATTGCATCCGGGCGATCATTTTGATTGCCCGGATGTTTCAAACGTTAATCTGGCGAACCGGAAAGGTCCGTTCAGAATGGGAGGGATAGTCAGATGAAGATTATTATGCTGGGCGCGCCCGGAGCGGGTAAGGGTACACAAGCCAAGATGATCGCTGCAAAGTATGGAATTCCACATGTTTCCACGGGAGATATTTTCCGCGCGAACATTAAGAACGGAACCGAGCTGGGGAAAGAGGCCAAGAAGTACATGGACCAGGGGCTCCTGGTGCCGGATGAATTGACCGTGAAGATTCTGTTGGACCGCGTAGCGCAGGCTGACTGTGCAAACGGGTATGTTTTGGATGGATTTCCCCGTACGATTCCCCAGGCGGAAGTGCTGGATAAGGCCTTGGCCGAATTGGGGGATGCCATTGATATCGCTATCGACGTGGATGTGCCGGATGAGAACATCGTTAAGAGAATGTCTGGCAGACGTGCCTGCTTAAATTGCGGTGCGACCTATCATGTAGAACATATCCCGCCCAGGAAAGAGGGCATCTGTGATAATTGCGGGCAGGCTCTGGTGCTGAGAGATGACGACAAACCGGAAACGGTATTGAACAGACTGGCCGTTTACCATAGCCAGACGCAGCCGCTGATTGACTATTATACGGCCAAGGGAATTCTGAAGACCGTTGATGGGACCGTTGATATGGAAGAAGTATTTGCGGCCATTGTGGAGCTCCTGGAAAATAAGTAGATTGGAATAATGGCTGCCGGGTGCGTATCTCGGATGATAATCCGTATGGTAAGGAGAACTGCCCCGGCGATTGGATTGAATAAAATGGCGATTACGATTAAGTCAGAAAAAGAGATCGCACTCATGAGGGAGTCTTGCAGACTTCTTGCGATCGTTCACAAGGAATTGGGGGAAGCGATTCGCCCAGGGATGTCCACTTGGGAGATTGATCAGATGGGCGATCAGCTGATCCGTAAACTGGGCGGTGTGCCGAACTTTAAGAATTATAATGGGTATCCTGCCAGCATCTGTGTCTCCGTAAATGATGAGGTGGTACATGGCATTCCCAGCAAAAAGCGTATTCTGCAGGAAGGCGACATTGTCAGTCTGGATGCGGGACTGATTTATAAAGGATATCATTCCGACGCGGCGCGGACGCATGGCGTTGGAAAGGTGAGTCCCGCGGCGGAGAAATTGATGAAAGTGACGGAAGAAAGCTTTTTTGTGGGTATTAAAATGGCAAAAGCAGGGAATCATCTGTTTGATATTTCCAATGCCATTGATGCCTATGTCAGACCTTTTCGGTATGGAATCGTCCGCGATCTGGTGGGGCATGGCATCGGAACGAAGCTGCACGAGGATCCGCAGATTCCTAATTTCCGTCAGCTTCGGAGAGGACCTTTGCTCCGGCCGGGGATGACGCTGGCCATTGAGCCCATGATTAACATGGGTAGAGCGGATGTGGAGTGGCTGGACGATGATTGGACCGTGGTGACCCAGGATGGTTCCTGGTCTGCGCATTATGAGAATACGGTGCTGATTACGAACGGAGAACCGGAGATTTTGACTTTATATGATTGATTTGCAGGAATATGGCTTTTGGTTCATGAAAGTTTGACTGTCCCATAGGGAGGATTTATGATAGGAAGGTATGTGATTTCAAAGGCCGGACATGATGAGGGCCGCGTCTACGTGGTAGTGGCCTGCGAACAAGATTATCTTTATCTGGCGGATGGACGTCTGAAAAAGGCGGATGCGCCAAAGAAGAAAAAGAAAAAACATGTCCAGATCACAAACAGCAGTGCGGATCGGGAGCTGACTGAGGCATTGGAACGCAAAGACGCGCATTTGGATGACAGAATTAAGTATGCAGTAAAGCAATATAGTATGCAAATTCATAAATTGGAGGGAACGTATGTCAAAAAGTGATGTGATTGAAATCGAAGGAACTGTTGTGGAGAAGCTTCCGAACACGATGTTCCAGGTGGAGCTGGAAAATGGTCATCGCGTGCTCGCGCATATCAGCGGCAAGCTGCGCCAGAACTTCATCCGCATCCTGCCCGGAGACAAAGTGACTTTGGAGCTGTCGCCCTATGATCTGACCAAGGGACGCATTATCTGGAGAGATAAATAATCACTGAAATTGTAGGAAAATATTTGTAAATTTAGCTTGCAAAGCAGAGAAGTACATGTTATAATGTAAAACGGTCTTTTTTGAAAGGAGGGCTTAACGTGAAGGTTAGAGCATCAGTAAAACCGATTTGCGAGAAGTGCAAAATCATCAAGAGAAAAGGACGCATTAGAGTAATCTGCGAGAATCCGAAGCATAAGCAGAGACAGGGATAATCACCGATAGAGGTTCAAGTATAGAGAGCTTATAGGAGATTACTTCTTGATACTGTGAAGTGGCGGCCAGGCTCAGGCCGGAGGGTACGCCTAGTAACGGAAAGATCGGATCTGTGTCCGATTGGGTGTAAGCCCCAATCAATTAGTAACAGAGATGTCATGGTCATATCGTTTTGCTGAGCAAGGGACATGACTGGACAAAGGAAAAATGGAGGAAATGTAAATGGCTCGTATTGCAGGTGTTGACTTACCGAGAGAGAAGAGAATTGAGATCGGCCTGACCTATATCTATGGGATAGGCAGGAGCACCGCCGATAAGATTTTGGCTGCATCAGGCGTGAATCCTGATACCCGCGTCAGAGACGTGACTGATGATGAGGTGAAGAAAATCAGTGAAGCGATCGAAGATCTGGGTGTCATTGTGGAAGGCGACCTGAGAAGGGAAATCGCTCTGAATATCAAGAGACTGCAGGAGATCGGCTGCTACAGAGGAATTCGTCATCGTAAGGGACTTCCTGTCCGTGGACAGAGAACCAAGACCAACGCGAGAACCCGCAAAGGCCCCAAGAGAACTGTGGCAAACAAGAAGAAGTAATTAAGAAGAGAAAGTAGGTTAGTTTAAAATGGCGAAAAAAGTTGCGAAGAAAGTAACAAAAAAGCGTGTCAAGAAAAACGTTGAACGCGGACAGGCACATATTCAGGCATCCTTTAACAATACCATTGTTACTTTGACGGATACCGAAGGCAATGCGTTGAGCTGGGCCAGTGCCGGTGGTCTGGGATTTAGAGGTTCAAGGAAATCTACTCCGTATGCTGCACAGATGGCCGCAGAAACTGCCACCAAGGCTGCCTTGGTGCATGGATTGAAGACTGTTGACGTATTTGTAAAGGGTCCCGGTTCAGGACGTGAAGCCGCGATCAGAGCGCTTTCCGCAAGCGGTCTGGACGTTGTCAGCATCTGTGACGTGACGGCTGTTCCTCATAATGGCTGCCGCCCGCCGAAGCGTCGCCGCGTATAATGTTTTCCTGCAAGGGAGAGGAAATCGTTGGAAGAAAGTGTCTTACGGCGCTTTGCCGGACACTGTAAACAATAATTAAAGGAGAAAATGAAATGGCAGTAAATCGTGTACCGATTTTGAAGAGATGCAGGGCTCTGGGAATCGAGCCTTCCGTTCTGGGATATGACAAGAAGTCGAACAGAACCTTTGCAAGGGCAGGTAAGAAAGTAAGTGAGTACGGTCTGCAGTTGAGAGAGAAGCAGAAAGCGAAGTTCATCTATGGCGTTCTGGAGAAGCCTTTCAGAAACTATTATGAAAAGGCCGACAGAATGAAAGGGATGACCGGTGAGAACCTGATGAGCCTGTTGGAGCGCAGACTGGACAATGTAGTGTTTAGAATGGGATTTGCCAGAACCAGAAGAGAGGCCAGACAGATTGTTGGACACAGGCATGTACTGGTAAATGGCAAGATTGCTCAGATTCCTTCTTTCCTGGTAAAGGCTGGGGACGTGGTTGAGATTAAGGAAAAGGCGAAATCCATGCAGAGATATAAGGATATCGTTGAAGTGACCGGCGGCAGGCTGACCCCTGAATGGATGGATGTGGACATCGAGGGCTTGAAGGGAACGATCAAGATGCTTCCTACCAGGGAGATGATCGACGTTCCAGTCAATGAGATGCTTATTATCGAGTTGTACTCCAAGTAATCACCCAGAGCGGACATAGATTTCCTATGTCCGCTTATAGTACCTTAATGTAGGCCATAATCGTTCGTAAAAGGAGGGTATTTGTAGTGTTTGATTTTGAAAGACCCAATATCGAGGTTGCAGAGATTTCTGAAGACAGGAAATATGGGAAATTCGTGGTGGAGCCTCTGGAAAGAGGGTATGGCATCACGCTTGGCAACTCTCTGAGAAGAATCATGCTTTCCTCCCTGCCTGGAGCTGCTGTGAGTCAGGTGAAGATCGAGGGCGTGCTGCATGAGTTCAGTTCCATTCCTGGCGTTAAAGAGGACGTCAGCGAGATCATCATGAACATCAAGAGTTTGGCGATCAGGAACAGCAGTGAGACCAATGAGCCCAAGACCGCGTACATTGAGTACGAGGGTGAAGGTGTGGTAAAGGCATCCGATATTCAGGCGGATCAGGATATTGAGATTCTCAATCCTGACCTGACCATTGCAACTTTGTGCGGCAAGGACACAAAGCTTTATATGGAGCTGACCATTACCAAAGGGCGCGGTTATGTGAGCGCTGAGAGAAACAAGCATGAGGACTTGCCGATCGGCGTGATCGCGGTCGATTCCATCTACACCCCGGTTGAGCGAGTAAATGTGACGATTGAAAATACCCGTGTGGGACAGATCACGGACTACGACAAGCTGACATTGGATGTTTACACGAATGGGACCTTGGTCCCTGACGAGGCCGTCAGCCTGGCGGCAAAGGTGCTCAGTGAGCATTTGAGCCTTTTCATTGATTTGTCTGAGAACGCCAAGACCGCGGAGGTCATGGTGGAGAAAGAGGATGACGAAAAGGAAAAGGTGCTCGAGATGAGTATTGATGAGCTTGAGCTGTCCGTTCGTTCTTATAATTGCCTGAAGAGAGCCGGCATTAACACGGTGGAAGAGTTGACCAACAAGACCGCCGAGGATATGATGAAGGTTCGTAATTTGGGACGTAAGTCTCTGGAGGAAGTCCTGGGCAAGCTGAAGGAGCTGGGCCTGCAGCTGAATCCCAGCGAAGAGTCATAAGTTATGGGAAAAGATATCCGATTCCGGTAAATCCGATGAGTGCGGAATGGGTTCATCTCTATATGGCATTAAAATACGCATTCGGTGAGTAAGTCCAAAGAGCGTGGCCGAATGTACCATGAATGGAGAAAGGAAAATTAATCATGGCAATGTACAGAAAACTGGGAAAAACTTCTTCCCAAAGAAAAGCATTATTGAGAAATCAAGTGACGCAGTTGATCTGGCACGACAGAATCATCACCACCGAGGCGAGAGCCAAGGAAGTGAAAAAGATCGCCGAGGGTCTGATCGCCATGGCCATTAAGGAAAAGGACAACTACGAGATGGTCAAGGTTACCGTGAAGGTTCCTGTGAAGGACAAGGATGGCAAGAGGGTGAAAGAAGTCGTAAACGGCAAGAAAGTCACCAAGTATGAGACCGTGGAAAAGGAGATCAAGAAAGATCTTCCTTCCAGACTGCATGCAAGACGTCAGATTTTGAGAGTTTTGTATCCCGTTGTTGAAGTTCCCAAGGAGGCTGCCGGAAGAAAGAGAAACACCAAGGAGATCAACCTGGTAACGAAGCTTTTTGATGAAGTAGCTCCCAAGTATGTGGACCGCAAGGGCGGTTATACCAGAATCGTGAAGATTGGTCAGCGTCAAGGCGATGCCGCGATGATGGTAGTTTTGGAGCTGGTATAAGACCGGTGGGTGAAGTGCCGTCTGTGTTATGCAGGCGGCATTTGTTTATTTCCTCCAGTTCTCGCTTTGTATCGTCAGTTTCCTGTCTTGCTGCGTACATATTTTGGCGTTCCGCCTGTATGTCCGTCTTTTTCATGTTTTCAAACAGATCTCCCATGTCATTTCCCCTATTTTTGCCAGCGGCTGCCTGGACGCTTCCCTGGACACGTTCCTTTTCCGGAACAGGGACCGCAAAACCTCCCGGCAAACAACCCTGATTCCCATGCCGGGCTCGATCCCGGCAAGTCCGGAATTCCGCAGGAACTGGCAGGTGAATTGGCAGGTGTGTATCTGATTCCGGGAAAGGTAACCTATAAAAGTACAAATAACAGAATTCCAAATTAAGTGTTGTAATTATTACCCATATTTAGTAAAATAGGGTTGCTGCTTGTCGGCAGTATCGCTGGCCGTGCCAATGAGGTTTGGCGGCCGTGTGTCAGTGCTGCTTGTTGGCTTAAGCGGGAAAAGCGGATTTGGAGGTCGTCATGGGAATTATTCGGACGCAGGATCTGGTGTATGAATATGTGAGAAGAGACGAGGAAGGCAATGTCGAGGGAAGTATCCGCGCCGTCGAGGGCGTGAATCTGGATATTGAGCCGGGAGACTTTATTGCCATTCTGGGTCACAATGGTTCCGGTAAGTCCACGCTTGCCAAGCATATGAACGCTATTTTGTGCCCTACGGAGGGCTGTATCTGGGTGGATGGAAAGGATACCAGGGAACCGTCCGAACTTTGGAATATCCGGCAGACCGCCGGGATGGTTTTTCAGAATCCTGACAATCAGATTATCGGACAAGTGGTGGAAGAGGATGTGGGCTTCGGACCGGAAAACATGGGAGTTCCTACCAGGGAGATTTGGGAACGGGTGGAAGAGAGCCTGAAAGCGGTGGGGATGTATCAGTATCGTAAGTATTCACCGAATAAGCTTTCGGGCGGCCAGAAGCAAAGGGTTTCTATCGCCGGCGTGTTGGCCATGCATCCGAAGTGTATTATTCTGGATGAGCCTACGGCCATGTTGGATCCGAATGGGCGTAAAGAGGTTATTCGGGCCGTCCGAGCCTTGAACGAAGTAGAAAGACTTACCGTGATTTTGATCACACATTACATGGAAGAAATTATTCATGCCGGAAAGGTATTTGTGATGGACCATGGGCGGATTGCCATGCAGGGAACGCCGCGTGAGATATTTTCCAGAGTGGAAGAGCTGAAAGCCCTGCGTCTTGACGTGCCCCAGGTCACAATGTTGGCTTATGAATTGAAAAAGCGGGGAATTCCCTTGCCGGATGGAATTCTGACTACGGAAGAATTGCTGAAAGCATTGGGCTTGTAGCGGCATTGGTTGCAGCCCTAATTGGATTGTTGGGGCACGGCCGTGCGCTTTTGCGGAAAGGAGGCGAGGGAGAAGATGCCGATTGTTTTAGATCATGTAAGTTATGTTTACGAAGCGGACACGCCCCTGGCCAGAAAGGCCCTGGATGACATTTGTCTGGAGATTCCTGACGGTCAGTTTGTGGGCGTGATCGGCCATACAGGCTCTGGGAAGTCCACTTTGATGCAGCATTTGAATGGGCTGATGAAGGCTACCAGCGGCCATGTTTATTTTAACGGAGAAGATATTGACGGAGAGAAATATGACAAGAAGAAGCTTCGCAGCAGGGTAGGACTGGTTTTTCAGTATCCTGAGCACCAGCTTTTTGAAATCGATGTGTTTACAGATGTTTGCTTTGGACCCAAAAATCTGGGCCTGACCCAGGAAGAGGCAGAGGCGCGGGCCAGGGAGGCCCTGGAATTGGTAGGATTGCCAGAGGAGGTTTACCGTCAGTCTCCTTTCGAGATCTCTGGAGGCCAGAAGCGCCGCGCCGCAATTGCGGGCGTATTGGCAATGAAGCCGCAGGTATTGATTTTGGATGAGCCTACGGCGGGTTTGGATCCAAAGGGCAGAGATGAGATCTTGCAGCAGATTAAGAGACTCCAGACGCAGACGGGACTGACGATTCTGCTGGTATCCCATAGCATGGAGGATGTGGCGGAGTATGTGGATCGTATTCTTGTGATGAACGATGGGAGAATCATGCTGGACGGAACGCCCAAAGAGGTCTTCGGGCATGTGGAAGAGTTGGAAAGAGTGGGGCTGGCCGCGCCGCAAGTAACTTACATCATGCGTGCCCTTAAGAAAAAGGGCTTGGAGGTAGACGTGGATGTTATCACAATCCGGGAAGCCACGGAAGAAATTCTGAAAGCGCTTCAAGATCGTGGTTAATGTGAAACCATGGGTTCGCCTCAGAATGGCCGCCAATGGTTGCCATAAGGTTACCTTCGTGACGGCGGCCGGCTGGTTGCCATAAGGTTGACCTCATGACGGCGGCCGGCTGGGAGTCATAAGGTTGGCTTCGTGATCGATAATAGCGGGAAATAGCGGGAAACGGTAGGAGTAACATGATAAGAGATATTACGTTAGGACAATATTATCAAATAGATTCGGTGATACACAGATTGGATCCCCGGGTGAAGCTGGGTGGTACGCTGTTGTTCATCATATCCTTGTTCTTTTTTCAAAATGTATGGTGCTATTTGCTCGCCGCCCTGTTTCTGGCAGTGGTGATTAAATTGTCCAGGGTACCGTTTAAATATATTGTGAAAGGCATGAAAGCCATTCTTTTCCTGTTGATCCTCACGGTGATTTTTAATCTGTTTTTAACACCGGGAACGCCTCTTGTGACATTTTTTGGGGGAAAGGTCCGGATTACGGAAGAAGGCCTGAAGTTAGCTGTGTTTATGGCAATTCGCCTTGCTTTTTTAATCATTGGTTCTTCCATCATGACTCTGACGACGACGCCGAATAACCTGACGGACGGTATGGAGCGCTTGCTTCGGCCGCTCCGCGTCTTTAGGGTCCCGGTACACGAGGGGGCGATGATGATGTCCATCGCCTTGCGCTTCATCCCCATTCTTCTGGAAGAAACGGACAAAATCATGAAAGCGCAGACCGCCAGGGGCGCTGACTTTGAAAGCGGGAATTTGATCCAACGGGCCAAGGCCATGGTGCCGCTTTTGGTGCCGTTGATCATTTCGGCCTTTCGCCGTGCAAATGATTTGGCTATGGCCATGGAGGCGCGTTGTTACCGTGGCGGTGAGAACCGTACCAAAATGAAGCCTTTGATTTACCGCACTGAGGATTACCTGGCGTATTTTTGCGTTGCATTGTATTTGGGGGCGGGCGTGTTCCTTGGGAGGTTATAGTAGGACTGGGGTTATCGTATGACGGGCTTGGGAAGATCGCCGTATGGATCGCTTCGCGTAGAAAGGCTCCGGCGAAATGCTGTCATCTGATGGAAAGTATCGTCGTTGGGAACGCTTTCCTTGGTGGATTGAAAATGGCCGGAAAATAGATAAAAACAGACAGTAATGAATAAAAACGGGAAAGGGACAGAAAGGGAAATTCGCATGGGAGAAGTCAAGCGCGTCCGTCTGATCGTAGCCTATGACGGAACCAATTATCACGGATGGCAGGTGCAGCCTAATGGAATTACGATTGCCAGCGAATTAAATCGATGTCTTTCAGCCCTTTTGGGAGAGCCGGTTTGGGTGATCGGGGGTAGCAGGACAGATGCCGGAGTGCATGCCCTGGGCAATATTGCTGTTTTTGACACCAGGACAAGGATGCCCGCGGAAAAAATTTCCTATGCCTTGAATCAGCGTCTGCCGGAGGATATCCGGATTCAAAAATCCGAGGAGGTACCTTTGGATTGGAATCCCAGACGTGTGAAGAGCCAAAAGACTTATGAATACCGCATATATCGGGGGGAATTCCCGCTTCCTACCAGAAGACTCTATACCTATTTTACTTATCATGCCCTGGATGTGGAAATGATGCGGAAAGCCATTGCCTTTTTAGAGGGAGAGCATGATTTCCGCAGCTTTTGCCAGGTGAATGCCCAGGTAGAGACCACGGTGCGCACCATTTACGAGGCGCGGATTCTGGAGGATGGCCCGGAGTTGGTGGTGCGTCTGACGGGCAATGGTTTTTTGTATAATATGGTACGCATCATCGTAGGAACGCTCCTGGAAATCGGCTGGGGCAGAAGGGTCCCCGAGGAAATGACGGACATCTTGGAAGCCAGGGACCGTAAAGCCGCAGGGCCTACCGCGCAGCCCCAGGGCCTGACCTTGATCCGCTATGAATTGCTATAGCTTTGTTATGCGGGAAGCAAGGATTTGGCAGCCGTCCGTATGCGTGCCGCCGCTGTGGGCTGGTGCGGCTGTTTAAAGATATCAATAGGGTATTCCCCGGATTTGTCCTCCAATGGAGGACAAATGTGTTTTTCGGAGGGGTTCTGTCTTTGACAAGCGGACGATGGGGCTGGTCGGGATGTATTATATTGTACAAATTTTATAATTTTGGCTATTGCCTATTGTGTTAATGTATGATAATGTGAAAGTAATAATTGATAAAAAAAGTAAACAACGGAAGTATAATTGCCGGGAGAGAGGCAGTTAAAAATAGAAGTTTCACAGTTCCATAATACAACATGCCCATGAATGGGGCAGGATGGGAGGAAAAATGCATTTTTTAGACAAAAGGGTTACTGTGATCTGTGATGAACTGAAAAAGCTTCGATGGAAGCAGCGTTTTCCAGTGACGAACTGGCAGTATAAGGAAGGGAATTTTGTTCATCCGGAAGATGCGGAAGCCAGTGAGGTCCCCTGGAAGGAATTTGATTGCACGACGATGCATTGGTATGGTCCGGACCGTCATTATTGGTTTAAGGCCATCTTTACCGTGCCGCGGGAGATGGACGGAAAGAGACTTTGGATGCACGTTACGACCCAGATCCGTGAATGGGATGACGGTAAGAACCCTCAGTTTTTATTGTTTGTGAACGGCGTAGCTACCCAGGGAATTGACATGAACCATAGGGACGTATATCTAAGAGAGTCGGCCAGGGCCGGCGAAGAGCTGGTGATCGAGCTGCAGTCTTATACTGGGACTTTGCATGATGAGTTCCAGCTTTTTGTCCGTATGGGAGAAGTTGACGCGCTGATTGAAAAGGTTTACTATGACCTGCGTGTGCCGCTATGGGCGTTTCCCCGCATGGATGAGGATGACAAGAACCGCAAGGACATTGAGAATGTCCTGAATGAGGCGGTGAATTTCATTGATCTGCGCACACCCTATTCAGAGGAATTTTATAGGACGTTGCAGCAGGCTTCCGATTATATTGACAAGGCGCTTTATACGGATATGGCCGGTTATAGCGATGTGATCGCTACTTGTATCGGGCATACCCATATTGACGTGGCCTGGTGGTGGACCGTGGAGCAGACACGGGAGAAGACCGGCAGAAGCTTTGCCACGGTATTGAAGCTGATGGAGGAATATCCCAACTACAAGTTCATGTCCAGTCAGCCCCAGCTTTATTATTTTCTTAAGGAGCGCTATCCCGAGCTTTATGAGAGAGTCAAGGAGCGCGTGGCCGAGAAGCGATGGGAGCCGGAAGGCGGTATGTGGCTGGAAGCGGATACGAACCTGACTTCCGGAGAGTCCCTGGTGCGTCAGTTCATGCATGGCAAGCGTTTCTTCCGGGAAGAGTTTGGCGTGGAGAACCGCATTCTGTGGCTGCCGGACGTGTTCGGCTATACGGGAGCCCTGCCCCAGATCATGAAGAAGTGCGGTATTGATTATTTCATGACTACCAAGCTGGCTTGGAATCAGTTTGACAAGGTGCCATATGATACCATGCGTTGGCGCGGAATTGATGGCAGCGAGGTGCTGACCCATTTGATCACCACCCTGGGCGTGGGACAGCCGGTTACCAATTTCTTTACTACATATAACGGAATGCTGCATCCGGATGCCATCATGGGCGGTTGGATGCGTTATCAGAATAAGGATATTAATAACGATATTCTTGTTTCCTATGGATATGGAGACGGAGGCGGCGGCCCGACCAGAGAGATGCTGGAAACCTCCATCCGTATGGAAAAGGGTGTGAAAGGAATTCCCAGGGTTCGCCAGGCTTTTGCCCGTACGTTCTTTGACGAGCTCAAGGAGAGAGTGGGTGACAGCAAGAGGCTTCCCGTTTGGGAGGGCGAGCTGTATTTTGAGTACCATAGAGGTACCCTGACTTCCATGGCGCGCAATAAGCGTTCTAATCGGAAGTCCGAGCTGGGGCTGATGGATCTGGAGCTGTTGTCCGTTCTGGCCAGGGACAGTGTGGCTTATCCTGCGGAAGCCCTGGATAAAATGTGGAAAAAAGTCCTGCTCAACCAGTTCCATGATATTCTTCCTGGGTCCTCCATCCATGAGGTGTATGAGGTGACGAAGAAGGAGTACGCGGAATTAAAGGAGCAGCTGGATGCCTTGTCCGCAGAGCGTATCAGCGTGCTTGCGGGAGAAGGGGAGAATGTTCTGGTGATCAATACCACCGGCAAGCTGCGTGACGATGTGGTGTTGTTGGGCGACTGCGGCGCGGATTGTCTGGCGGATGAGGAAGGCGGCCTTTATCCTTGTCAGCAGACGGCCGATGGCAAGGTGGCTTATGTGAAAAACATCCCCGCCAAGGGTTATCGCGTATTTCACAAGGCGGAGGCGGGCCGCGAAGGGGCCGCGCCTTTTACCCTGGTGGACGATTTGCATCTGGAGACGCCGTTCTATTCGATTAGTTTTGATAGGAATGGGGAATTTGAAAGCATTTACGACAAGACCAATGACCGTGAAGTGGTTCAGCCCGGTAAGAGGGCCAATGCTTTCAGAATGTACGAGGATAAACCGATTTATTTTGATAACTGGGATATTGACATTTACTATACGGAGAAGTTCTGGGATGTGAACGGACTGGAGCGCATGGAGTGGACGGAGCTTGGCGGCGTGCGCGCCGTTCTCGAGATCACCAGAAAGGCCAGCAAGTCCACGATTCATCAGAAGATCATTTTCTATGCGAATAGCGGAAGAATTGATTTCCAGACCCATGTGGACTGGAAAGAGCACCAGACGTTGTTAAAGGTACATTTCCCCGTTGCCGTACATACGGACGAGGCCACCTTTGACATTCAGTTCGGCAACCTGACCAGAAAGACCCATACCAACACCAGCTGGGATGTTGCAAGATTCGAAAGCTGTGGTCAGAAGTGGGTGGATCTTTCCGAGGGTCATTACGGTGTCAGCCTGCTCAATGACTGCAAGTACGGTCATTCCGTCAAGGACGGCAATATCGGCCTGACCCTGATTAAGTCCGGAATTGAGCCGAATCCCGTTACCGACCAGGAAGACCATTATTTTACCTATGCCCTGTATCCTCATGCGGAAGGCTGGAGGGCGGCGGGTACCGTTGCCGAGGGCTATAAGCTGAATCAGCCCCTGTTGGCGGACACTCATGCCGCATCGAAGAAAGCATATTCTTTTGCTTCCGTTGCCGCGCCCAATGTGATTCTTGAGACGATCAAGAGGGCGGAGGACGGGAAAGGAATTATACTGAGGATGTATGAGTCCGAGAACAGCTATACCAAGACCGTGCTCACTGTAAACACGTCTTTCCAGAAAGCTTATCTCTGCAATCTTCTGGAGGATGAAGAGCAGGAATTGGATGTGAATGGTTCCGATATCGGACTTACGATAAAACCATATGAAATCCTGACTGTGAAACTCGTATCATCAAGCTCAGAAGAAAGGTAAGGATTGATTCAGATGATTATTCCGAAATATTACGAGGACCCGGAGCTTCTTCACCTCAACACCATGCCGGACCGTTCCTATTATATCCCTTCCGGCAGTGCGGCCGGAGATTTTGTGGAGCATCGAGAAGCTTCCGACCGTTTCATCCTTTTAAACGGCGATTGGGATTTTCGTTATTATAAGAGTGTGTATGACTTAAAAGAGGCGTTCTTTGAGGAGAACGCCTCCCTGGATAAGGGGTGGGGAACGATTCCCGTTCCCAGTGTGTGGCAGATGCATGGATATGACCGCCACCAGTACACCAATGTGCGGTACCCTTTCCCCGTGGATCCGCCTTATGTGCCTTATGAAAATCCTTGCGGAGCTTATCGTCATCGTTTTCTCTGGCACCGGGACCCGGAAGCGCCCAGAACGTATTTAAACTTTGAGGGCGTTGATTCCTGCTTCTATGTATGGCTCAACGGCGTTTTCGTAGGCTATAGCCAGGTGTCCCATGCTTCCAGTGAGTTTGACATCACCCCGGTTTTGCGCGACGGAGAAAATCTCCTGGCGGTACTGGTATTGAAGTGGTGTGACGGAAGCTATCTTGAGGATCAGGATAAGTTCCGTATGAGCGGTATTTTCCGCGATGTTTATCTGTTAAACCGGCCGGAAAATTACGTGTTTGATTATTTCCTCAAGGCGCGTCCCCTGGATTTGGAAGGGGAGAAATCCGGTACTGCAGCGAAGACCGATTACACAGGAAACTCTTGTGCCGCGGGGCGCTCTTGGGATGCGGAAGTGGAGATCGCGTTTACCTGCCTGGGAGAGGAAATCCCTGTGCATGTGGAGATTACGGACGCGGAAGGGAGTCTGGTCTGTGAAGGAACCGGCAGCGGCAGTATCATGCTGCGTATTCCCGGGGCTCATTTGTGGAGCGCGGAGGTGCCCTATCTTTATCAGGTGGTTCTGGAGACGGAGCATGAACGGATTGTTGACCAGTTCGGCGTTCGCAAGGTAGAGATCAAGGCGGGTGTGCTTTATTTTAACGGAGAGAAGATCAAGATTCACGGCGTAAACCGTCATGACAGCGATCCCGTCACGGGCTTTACCATCAGTCTGGCCCAGATGCATAAGGATCTCACTTTGATGAAAGAGCATAATGTCAATGGTATCCGAACCAGCCATTATCCCAATGCACCCCAGTTTTACCAGCTCTGTGACCGGTATGGATTTTACGTGCTGGACGAGGCCGACAATGAGAGCCATGGTACCATTATGCCCTATAAACAAGGCTGGGGCACGGAGAATGTTTGGATTGCGGACAATCCCGCTTATATCAAGGCCACGGTGGACAGAACCCGGAAATGCGTGATCCGTGACAAGAACCGTCCTTGTGTCTTTGGTTGGTCCATGGGCAATGAAGCCTCTTTTGGAGTGACTTTCGAAGAGGCGCTGAAGTGGACCAAGTCCTATGACGATACCAGAATTACCCATTATGAAGGTTCCTGGTATGTGACGGGCGACCGGCTTTATGATTATTCCAACGTGGATGTGTACAGCCGGATGTATCCCGGACTGAAAGAGATTCATGACTTTTTTGCCAATCCGAATTCGGGGGACAGCAACCATAAATATAACGTGGCGGCGGTAAGACCCTTGTTTTTGTGTGAATATTGCCATGCCATGGGCAACGGTCCCGGCAATCTGGAAGATTATTTCCAGGTGGTCCAGCAGTACGAGGGAGCCTGCGGGGGCATGGTCTGGGAGTGGTGTGACCACGCCATCTATAAGGGCCGGGACGAGCAGGGCCGGGAGAAGTATTTTTACGGCGGAGACCATGGGGAATTCCCTCATGACGGCAACTTCTGCATGGACGGCCTGGTTTATCCGGACCGCAGGCCTCATACGGGTCTGAAAGAGTTCTGGAACGTATATCGTCCGGCCAGAGTGGTATCCTTTGATCATGAGAGGGCTGCGCTTCGGATACATAACTATATGGATTTCCTGAATCTGGCGGATTACTGTGTGCTGCGCTGGGAAGTGAACTGCGACGGAGAGACGGTGGTTGCCGGACTTGTGGAGGGCGGCGCCCTGAATATCGCGCCCCATGAGGAGGGCGAGGTCGTGCTGGGCTGCGCGCTTCCGGTATTGGGCAGATGTTACCTGAAAGCCACCTGGATCCTCAAGGAGGATTGGAGTGTGTTGAAGGCCGGAAAGGAAATGGGCTTTGACGAAGTGGAGCTTCCCACGGACGGGCAGTGTGCCTATGCGGAGGAGCTGCTGCGGAAACCCTTTGAGGGAACCGCGGAGGCTGCCTTAGAGGAGGCTGCGGGCGCTGCTTTTGAGGGAGCTGGCCGCGCTGCCTGCGACGGGATGTCGGATGAGGAAGAGAGCGGTTTTTTCCTCTCGGAGGATGACCGTCATCTCACGGTGGAGGCCGATGGTTTCTGTTATACCTATAATAAATTTACCGGTTTGTTTGACAAAATGGTGTCTCACAACCGCAGTCTGTTAGAGAGACCCATGCAGTTCAATCTGTGGAGGGCCCCTACGGACAATGACCGCAACATTCGCCATACTTGGCAGGATGTCCACTATGACCGTCCGGTCACCAGAAGCTATCAAACCACTTACCATACCGGCATAGAACAGGGACGACATTTCGTGGAGATCGAAAGCGATGTGGCGATGTTGACCATTTTCATGCAGCGCATTCTGGAAATGAGGGCCGTCTGGCGCGTTTGGGCGGAGGGAAGTGTGGACGTGACCCTGCATGTGAAGAAAAACCCTGTGTTTCCGCGTCTGCCCAGGTTTGGCGTGCGGCTGATGCTGCCGGAGGACATGGAGCACGTGACTTATTATGGACTGGGACCCTGGGAGAGTTATGCGGACAAATGTCGTGCCAGTTACCATGACCGTTTTGAGGAAACGGTGGATTCTCTGTTTGAAAATTATATTAAGCCCCAGGAGAATGGAAGTCATAGGGATGTGAGTTTCGTGGAGTTGTCCAATGATGACGTGAAATTGTCGGTGACATCCGTTGCGCCTTTTGGCTTTAACGCATCCCATTATACACAGGAAGAGCTGACGGAAAAGGCACATGATTTTGAATTGGAGAAATCCGGCATGACCGTTCTGTGTATCGACTACAAGCAGGACGGAATCGGTTCCAACAGCTGTGGGCCGGGCCCGGAGGAGCAGTATCTGTTTGATGAAGCGGAGTTCACTTTTACATTTGGTCTGAGGGTAGAAAGTTAGGCAGAATAAAAAAGACATGTAAGCATAAGGAGAATGAGCAATGAACGCAGCGGAAGCACAGCAATGTCAGAAAGAGCTTTGGAAGAAGTATTGCGCCGATCTA
The DNA here is from genome assembly GCA_947625255.1 of uncultured Acetatifactor sp. Classification (GTDB taxonomy): domain Bacteria; phylum Bacillota; class Clostridia; order Lachnospirales; family Lachnospiraceae; genus Acetatifactor. The sequence goes on from CANQNT010000002.1 coordinate 121,400, forward strand.
AGGGATGATGAGGTTCGCAAGGCGGAGATGAAGGAAAAATGCCTTGTGTTCGGTGATGCAAAAATGAAGTTTGGGATGGAAATTATCGGAGAGCCCAGTGCCAATGGTTATCCGGTCTATATCGCCCTGCATGGCGGCGGCGAATGTCCCGTCCCGTTTATCAATGACCGTCAATGGGAGCATATGGGGATTTATTACAAGGACAGCGTAAAGAGCGGGATTTACATCAATCCCCGCGGAGTGCGTGATACTTGGGATACACACGCCAATCCGGAATCCTATCCCCTTTATGATCGTCTGATCGAGGATTTGATCGCGTTTTATTTTGCGGACCCTAACAGAATCTATCTGATGGGATTTTCCGCGGGAGGAGATGGGGTGTATTTGGTAGGGCCCCGCATGGCGGACCGGTTCGCGGCTCTGCACATGTCTGCGGGTCATCCCAACGAGGGCAGCATGGTTAACTTGTACCATACCCCGATCCAACTTCAGGTTGGAATGAATGATTTCGCGTATAACCGTAATCATGTGACGGTGGAGTACCAGCTTTATCTGGATCGGCTGCAGCAAGAGAATCCGGATGGTTATATTCATAATGTTTACGTGCATGTGGGGAAACCCCATAATTTTCGGGATAACGCCCAGGAGAGTCAGCCGGTCATGATCGATAACTGTGCATGGCTGCATACCGGTCTGGTGACCAAGAGAATGGTGGATTCCAACGCGGTGCGTTTTCTGGAGGAATTTGTCAGAAATCCGCTGCCTCAGAGAGTGATCTGGGAACTGAATACCAGGGAGTACAGCGAGATGCGTCTGACGGACAGCTTCTACTGGCTGAGCGTGCCCAGCGATGTGGAGGATGGAATCGTGATCGTGCGCTTAGAGCCCAAGACCAACAGTATCGTGGTGGAACGGGATGACACGAACGGCGCGGTAACGGCGCTGCTGCGGGATGGGATGTTGGATCTGGACAGGGAAATCACGGTGGTTTTCCCTGATGGAACCAAATCCGTACATCAGGTGGAGCGTTCCCGTCAGATGATGGAAGAGACGATTACGGACCGCGGAGATGAAAATTATATTTTCTCGGCCAGTCTGGCACTTTGCAGACGCGGAGGTAACTGAGATGATACTTTTGCCTTTGCCGAAAAAGCAAGTGGAGCGGGAAGGAAATCTGTTTTTGAGCATGGATTCCATGATTCTGCTGTCTCCCTCCTGTCCCAAGGGGGCGTTTGTATACGCCCGTATGCTGAAAAGTGAGATTACGAAATGGGCTGGGCTGGATCTGACCGTAGGAAAGGGAACAGAACGTGAGGGGGACATTCTGCTGTGGGTAGATGCTTCTTTGGAAGAAAATGCCTATCGTCTGGTGATTGAGGAAACGGGCGCGCGCCTGTGCGGCGGCAGTCTGAATTCCCTGGGCTGGGCGGTACAGACTTTGCGTCAGATCGTGCGTCAGTGCGCCGGTGCGCTTCCCTGCCTGGAGATTGAGGATGCGCCGGAGATCCTGAACCGTGGCTTCTATCACGACGTGACCAGAGGACGTGTTCAGACACTGGAGCATCTCAAGGAATTGGCGGATACTCTTGCATTCTATAAGATGAATCAATTACAGCTTTATGTGGAGCATACCTACTTGTTCCGCGGAATGACGGAGCTTTGGAGGGATGAGACTCCGCTTGAGGCGGAGGAAATCCTGGAGCTGGATGATTACTGTTTCGAGAGGGGAATCGAGCTGGTGCCTTCGCTTTCCACTTTTGGACATTTATACAAGCTTCTGGGGAGCAGAAGCTATGAGGAGTTCTGCGAACTGCCTGGCAGCGCCGGAAAGCCGTTTTCCTTTAAAGACCGGATGGATCATCATACCGTGAACGTGTCCAATGGGGCGGCCATGGAGCTGATCAAGGGCATGATCGAAGAATATATGCACTTGTTCCGTTCGGAAAAGTTCAATCTTTGCGCGGATGAGACGTTTGATCTGGGAAAAGGCAGGAGCAAGGCCCTGGCGGAAGAAAAGGGTGTGGGAACCCTCTATGTGGATTACATTATGGAACTGTTCCGGTTTCTGATCCGGCACGGCAAGACCCCGATGTTCTGGGGGGACGTGATCTGTCGTCATCCGGAACTGTTTTCCAGGCTGCCGGAGGGCGTGGTCTGCCTGAACTGGGGTTATAGTCCTACCCAGCCGGATACGGAGACGAGGATTTTGCATGAGGTGGGTGCGACCCAGTATGTCTGCCCCGGAGCCTGCGGATGGAATACCTGGATCAACGTGTTCTCCAACAGCTATCGGAATGTACGGCTGATGTCCGATTATGCGAGAAAATATGGCGCCGTCGGCGTGCTGAATACGGACTGGGGTGATTTTGGCCACATCAATCATCCGATTTTTTCCGTACCCGGACTGATTTATGGCGCGGTATTTTCCTGGGGCGGTGAAGTGCCGGATTATGAGGAACTGAATCGTCGGATTGCCATGCTGGAGTTCGGAGATTCTTCGGGAAGACTTTTGAATCTCCTGGGCAAGGTATCGGATGAGATGCGTTTTAGCTGGCACCATGCGGTAATCGTTAAGGAATGGGTGCAGCAGGGCGTCGCCAGGGAAACCATCGGGAAGTTTTTCCATGACGAGGATATGGGTAAGGCGGCTGCCAGCAATCAGGTGCTGGACGCGGTGGAAAAGGAGCTTTCTTTGGTCATACGCAGTATGGACAGTTCCGGTCGTTGGATCATGGCGCACGCCCAGGTGGGAATCCGGATGGTACGGCTCTGGAATCAGGTGGGATTGTATCTGGAGGACCTTGACCAGGACGGTCGGGCGAAAGAGGGCTGGGACGGTTTTGCCCTCGCCGCGGGGCTGGAGGCCAATCTGCATGATTATCAGCAACTTTGGAGAAGCAACAGCAAGGAAGGCGACCTTGCCAGAATCACGGATGTATTTTGTTGGTACGCGGATCTGCTGCGGAAGACCAGTAAATAGAGTATTTGCCCCTCAGGCGGACAATTTGTGTCGGAGCGCGGTAAATTGCCTTGACGGCGGGCGCCAATCGGAATGCGTCGCCGCCGTCGCCGCGTAAGCGCTCCAGAATGGAGATTGCGATGAAGAATGAAATTATCGGATATGTAGGGAGCGGCCAGTTTAAAAAGGAGGATGCCCAGAAGCTGACGGGCATCAATCTGGCTTTTGGAGAGCTCCACAATGATGGAAGTGTTACTGTTCAGGGCAGGATTGACAAAATCAATCTGATTCCCCGGATTCGGGAATGGAATCCCAATCTGCGCATCATTTTGTCCATGGTACAGGCCCAGAGAGATGCGTTCACTGTCTGCTGCGCCACGGAGGAAATGCGCAGGAAAGCGGCCGCGTCTTTGGCGGAGGCCGCCGTGAAGTATGATTTGGACGGTATTGACCTGGACTGGGAGTATCCTTGCGTCCCTTCCAACGGAAGCGCGGTATCCCCGGATGACAAGCATAATTTTACCCTGTTCTGCGCAGAGATCCGCAAGGCGCTGGATGCCATCGGCGGAAAGAAGCATTATCTGACCATCGCCGCAGGCGCGGACTTGTATTATGTGAATTGTGTGGAACTGCCCGATTTGATGGAATATTTGGATTATATCAATGTCATGACCTATGACTTAAAGTGTGGTTTCCACGCGCTGGCCGGTCATCATACGTCCCTTTTCTCCAAGAATGCGGATGTGTTCATGAATAGCTGTGCCCAGGCGCTGGCGGTGTTCGAGGCGGCCGGGGTGAGCGCGGATCGTCTGCTGATGGGGGCTGCCTTTTACTCCAGAAAATGGGAGGATTTGAAAGATGATGAAAATCATGGTTTGTTGGTGCTGTGTCCTCATGGCGGCGGTTACGGACCGGATTACGAGTTGTTGGTGAAAGAGTATCTGAACAAGAACGGTTATACCGAATACTGGGATGAGGAAGCCCAGGCTCCTTATTTGTTTAATGGCTCCACGTTCCTTTCCTATGATAATCCCAGATCCCTTAAGGCCAAGGCGGAGTATTGTAAGGAAAAAGGCTACGGCGGCATTTTCTATTGGGAACATAAGTGTGACGGAACGGGAACTCTTTTGGATACCCTTTATCAGGCATTTCAATCCTAACATTGCAGCGAGAGGTATGACATGTTTTCAAAAGAATATTATGAGGAAATTAAAAAGGGCTTTGAGGAACAGCTGGCGCTTTTGGAGGAGCGAAAGCGCCGGCTTTCAGAAGAATCCGCGGATGGTATCGGGGCCCTGCGTTTGAGATTGCTGCGGGAAAAGGAAGACGAGATTCAGAATGCCCTGGCGGAGTGTGAGGAAGACGAAGCCGAGGCGCTTGTCTTCCTTTATAGCGCCATGCCCCTGAGTGACTTGCTGGATTATCCTGCGGCGCTTTTTCTCACTTATGCCAGACATGGGGCGTTTCTCTGGAAAGAAGGTCCGTTTGCGGGGAAAGTGCCGGAAAGGATTTTCGCCAATTATGTGCTGCATTACCGGGTAAACAATGAGGATATCGTGGATACAAGGGGCTTTTTCTATGACAGGTTGATTGACCGCGTGGCGGGAAAAGGCATGGAGGAGGCCGTTTTGGAAGCAAATTATTGGTGCGCCCGGGAAGCCACCTATCGGGCGTCCGATGGCCGTACCCAGAATGCCCGTACCTTGTTCGGAACGGCCACGGGACGCTGCGGAGAGGAATCGACCTTTGGTACGACCGTTCTGCGCAGCATTGGTATTCCTGCCAGGCAGGTATACGCGCCCCTTTGGACCCATTGTGACGACAATCATGCCTGGGTGGAAGCCTGGTGTGATGGAACCTGGCGTTTCCTGGGAGCCTGCGAGCCTGAGGAGCGACTGAATTATGGTTGGTTTATCGGACCCGCGTCCCGGGCCATGCTGTTGCATTCCCGTTGGTTCAGCAAGGAAGCGCCTCAGGAGGAGGTCGTGGGAAACAAAGGAATGTGCCGGATGCTGAATCATCTGGATCGTTATGCTTATACCACGACCCTTACGGTCAAGGTGGTGGACGAGGCGGGACGGCCCGTGCCCGGCGCCAGGGTCAATTTCCAGGTGCTGAATCACGGGGAACTGGGAAGCATTGCCGTTATGACAGCCGGAAAGGGTTCCCGGGATTGTGGAATCGTGAAGATGACCACAGGCTTCGGAAACCTCTATCTGTCGGCCAGTGCTGACGGCGCTTATGGGGAGGCTTCCGTTTCTTTGCTCCATTTGAAGGAGGGAGAAGAGGCATTCTGTGCGATTACGCTGAAAGACAGACCGGAATGCGGCGAAGGGTGGAAAGATCTGAACTTCCACGCGCCGGTGCTGGGATTTTTGAATGATGATTCCCTGACTCCGGAGCAGAAAGCCGTAGGATTGGCCCGTAATCAGGCGGCTGCGCAGTACCGTGACCGCAAGAAGCAGGGCTTTTATGATGCCAGGGAGGCTTCCCGGGTGTTGGGGCGTTTCGGAAAAGAAGACCGGGCGATTTTGGACGATATTTTACATAAAGCCTATAGCAATATGACGGAGCTGGTGCGATTCCTGGAGTGGGATGCCAGCGGATGGGTTCCGGAGAACTGGGAGGATGCCAAAGAAGAGCATTGGAAGGTGGAGGTGCTTCGTTCTCTTCGGGAAAAAGACTGGTGGGACATTAAGGCGGATATCCTGAAAGAGTGTTGTGTTTATGCGTTCCCTTACGCGGGCGGCGTGCCGCGGGAGGTATATTACCGTTTTCTGGTCAATCCCAGAGCGGATAACGAGATGGTGCGTCTGTGCAGGGCGATTCTTGACAAAAGCTTGAGCGCTGTGGAAAAGGAGGAGATTCGGCGCGCTCCCGACGCTCTTCCTGCCATGGTGGATTCCTGGATCGTTTCGATGCCGGAGCGGGAATATGAGAGTCTGATCACTTCGCCCGTCGGCAGTCTGCGGGGAGGAATCGCCAGCGCCCATTCCAAGGAAATTTTCTGCGTGACGGTTTATCGGACCCTGGGAATTCCGGCCAGACTGAGTATGCTGGATCGTTCCGTGGAGTATTTCCGGAACGGCGCGTTCCACAGCGTAAAGCCCGTGGAAGAGACCGGAACTCTGATCCTTGGCACGGACGGCTCTTTCAAGCTGACGGATTGGGATCATTATTCGTTGGAAAGATTTGAAGACGGAGAGTTTTGCTTTATCGGGCTCTGGGAGAAGCTGTTTCGTATGACCGGAAGCGAGCTGGAGTTGCAGCTTGCCCCTGGTATTTATCGTGTGCTTACGACCAACCGTCAGATCAGCGGAGATCAGCTTGCAAAAATCTGTACGTTTTCTCTCCGGGCAGGAGAGCGGCGTAAAATGGAATTGGCTCTCAGGGAGATTCCGGTGGAGGCCATGTTGACCCGGAACACGGTGGAGGATATGACGCTGCGGACGGCGGAAGGAGAGGAAACGGCGTTTTCGGAGCTGGCCAAGGGCGGTAAGTCATTGTTCCTGTGGCTGGAGGTTACCAGGGAGCCCACGGAACATATCTTAAACGAACTGTATGAGAAAAACGAGGACTTTGCCAGGCTTTCCGCACCGTTGTATGTGGTTCTGCGTTCGCCGGAAGATCTGGAGGACAAGACGCTGCAGCGTACCATGGGAAGCTTGCCCATGATCCATCCCGTATTCCATGATTTGGGAGAGGATTACCAGAAATTGTCCATGAGTGTGAAACAGGAGGTTGGCAAACTGCCGCTGGCACTGGTAATGAAGGAAGGGTTGGAGTGCGTTTACAGCAGTGCCGGCTATAATGTGGGACTTGCGGATATCTTATGGAGGATACTGAATATATGATAGAATTCTTAAAAGAGGCGGCACGGGTCGTGCCCACCGCCAGACAGCTTCAGTGGTTCGATATTGGATTCTATGCATTTGTTCATTTCGGAATGAACACGTTCACGGGAAGAGAATGGGGAGACGGCAGGGAGCCGGAAGAGTGGTTCGATCCCAGGAAGCTTGACTGTGATCAGTGGGTGGAAACGGTCAAGAGCGCGGGCATGAAAGGCCTGATTCTGACGGTAAAGCATCACGATGGCTTCTGTCTGTGGCCTTCCAGGTACACGGAGCACAGCGTGAAAAATTCCCCCTGTAAAAGGGATATTGTGGCGGAGGCGGCCGAGGCCTGCAGAAAGGGCGGAATTCGCTTTGGCGTTTACCTTTCCCCCTGGGATCGGAATTGCCCGGTTTATGGCTCTCCGGAATATAACGATTATTACTGTAACCAGCTGACGGAGCTGCTCACCAATTATGGCGAGCTTTTCTGCGTGTGGTTTGACGGCGCTTGCGGCGAAGGACCCAATGGCCGCAGACAGGAATATGACTTCCCAAGATACATTGAATTGGTGCGCAAGTACCAGCCGGGCGCGGTGGTTTTCTGTGACCGCAGCCCTGACGTACGCTGGTGCGGCAACGAGGCCGGCAGCAGCAGGGTTTCCGAATGGGCAGTGGTGCCCGGAGAGCTTTGCACCCTGGCGCCCAGACAGACCGGGCCTGGTCCTATGGCCGCGGAGGGCGATTTGGAATATCTGTACAACACGGATTTGTATCTGGGCAGTATGAGCAGCATCTTGTATTCCAAGGGGCTGGTATTTGTTCCGGCGGAGGTGGATACCTCGATTCGTCCGGGATGGTTCTGGCATGAAAAAGAGGATCCCAGACCCTTAAAGAAGCTTTTTGAAATCTATATCGGATCTGTGGGCGGCAATACCTGCCTGAATCTGAACATTCCCCCCAATCGGGACGGACTGATGGATGAGCGGGATATTAAAAGGCTGAAAGAGCTGCGCGCGCTTTTGGACCGTGAGCTGGGCAGCCCGCTGCCAGTCAGGGTAGAGCGCAGGGAGGGCGGTTATCCGACCCAGCCTGAGTATTTGGTTACCCTGGAGAAGCCTGTTTCCAGAGTCAAATATGTAATACTGCAGGAGGAGATCGCCCGGGGACAGAGAGTGGAGTCTTTCCGCGTGGAAGCGCTTGCCCCCAGCGGCTATCAGTTTCCCCTTTTCCAGGGAACCACCATTGGCAATCGTAAAATCTGTGCTCTCACGGATCCTTTTGCGGAGCAGAACCGTCTTCTGGACGACAGCGGAGATAAGATTGACCGGCTGCTGATCAAAATCACCTCAGCCAGGGATGAAGTGTTCCTGAAGAACGTGCAGGTCTTTTAGAAGTGGAAATTGGTTATAGGGGATGTGGCAGGTTGGCGGCCGCATCCCCTTTTGGGTGTCAGGATTTTATGCCGGGCCTGGAAACCATTGCGCTTACAGCCTGGCAGTTCTTGTATTAATCCTTGGAATAGGTCTTGGTCTTACCATCGGAGAAGATGGCGAGTGTGGCGCCGTCCTCGCCGGGGCAAGTGATCTCGAACAAATGCGGCGTGGCGGACAGCTGATAAGGCAGGTCACGCAGGGCCTGGTTTGCTTCGCAGGGACTGATTCGCGCAAGAATCTCTTTCAGGGCGGAAAGATTGTCCGTATAGTGTCCGTTCTCATCCAGGTAAGCCTGCTGCGCATAATAAAGCTTGCGCAGTTCCCATTTGCGGTACTCGTTTTCCGGAATCCGGAAGTCTTCGGCGTTCTGACCCGCTTCCGCGAAGAAAACAAAGGCCCATAGCTCAGGATAGTGGATATTGATCACGCCGGTGGGAGCCCAGACCCAGTTATCCTCAGGCAGCGGCTGGTCCGTGTCCGGCCGGAGGCGCTTGGTGAAGCTTCCGCCTTTCACGTCCACTTTCCATTGAACACGGGAAAAGTTGATGCGATAATACTCTCCCGGCCTTGGTTCACGGGGCGGTTCCGCGCATTCTTTCAGCGTGGCAAAGGGAATCACCACTTCCACGGACCAGGAGTGATTCTGTTCTCCGGGCTGATTGAGGGCGCCGTCAATATGTACCGCGCTGCGAAGTCCTTTTAATTCCAGGCCATTGACTGGCTTGCCCATGTCACGATAAGCCTTGGTCAGCAGCAGGTCCCAGTTGGTGTTCAGGGCGTTCATTTCGTATTCCACATACACCTGGGTGTCGGAATCCGGATCGATGAAAATCTCGAAATCATTGTCCCGGAAGATCACCTCGTCATGCTGAGCGATCGTTGCCCAGATTTCATTTCCCTCCAGAAAGGCGCCGATGTAGAGGTTTTCCTTGTCCCAGCACAGCTTTGCCCTGGTACGGAACCGCGGTATGGGACGAATTGCCCCTTCAATATCTGAAAATGCTTCCGTAAAAGGGATCTCCTGCCAGAAATCTTTGTCCAGTCTGCCGTCCAACACAAAGGGCTTTTCGTTGTAGCGGCACGCGTAAACGGGCGGCGTAAACGGAACCGCCGGAACGGGTATGCGTATTTGGCTCATAATTTCTCCTCGCTTTTCTTTTATAATCATTAATAATACAAATCCGATTCTGCCGCAGTCTCTTTCGGCAAAGGCATGGTGATTATAACACCATTCCGGGAGAAAGTAAATACCCGGCATCGGATACGGCGCTGCTTCCAAAGCACTTCAAAAAACAGGTGCTTTTTTCCCCATCTGGTGGTATAATGATTTTACTTATGCAGGATTCATGTCGGCTGCAGGGGCATGACGATGCCGCCGCGGCGCTGGTGAGCCGCCATGGCGAATGATGTCGGCGGGCAGGCGCTGCCGCGGCGAATGAATCGAAAGGAACCGAGGAGGATGAGGATGGACATCACAGAGAATCGTGAAAAACGCAATGCGTATCGTGAGCGTGCGAAAGCATTGGTGGCCCGGATGACGTTGGAGGAAAAGGTGGAGCAGACCGTGCATTACGCGCCGGCCATCGAGCGGCTGGGCATTAAGGCGTATAATTGGTGGAATGAAGCCCTGCATGGCGTGGCAAGGGCGGGAATTGCCACGGTGTTTCCCCAGGCGATTGGGCTTGCGGCCACTTTTGACGAGGAGCTGGCGGAGAAAGTGGCAGATGCCATTTCCACGGAGGGCCGTGCCAAGTTCAATATGCAGCAGGCCGGCGGAGATTCCGGAATCTATAAGGGCCTGACATTTTGGTCGCCCAACGTGAATATTTTCCGGGATCCCAGATGGGGAAGAGGGCATGAAACCTTTGGAGAGGACCCTTACCTGACCTCCCGCATGGGCGTGGGGTTTGTCAGAGGGATTCAGGGTCATGACGAAAATTATCTCAAGGCGGCGGCCTGCGCCAAGCATGCGGCGGCCCACAGCGGTCCCGAGGGGATCCGGCACAGCTTCAATGCCGTGGTGAGCAAACGGGATTTGTTCGAGACATATCTGCCTGCTTTCAAGGCTTGTATTCAGGAGGGCCATGTGGAGGCGGTCATGGGCGCTTATAATTTGATCAATGGCGTGCCTGCCTGCGCCAACAAGGAGATTCTGCAGGATACATTTCGTAAGGAGTGGGGCTTTGAGGGTCATGTGGTCAGCGACTGCGGAGCGATCCAGGATTTTCATGAGGGACACCGCATCACGGATACGCCCGTGGAATCCGCGGCCCTGGCCATGAACAACGGCTGTGACCTGAACTGCGGCCATATGTTCCATTTCCTGAAACAGGCGGTACAACGCGGCATGGTGGAGGAAAGCCGCGTGGACGAGGCTCTGGTGGCTTTGTTTACCGCCCGGATGAAGCTGGGCGTGCTGGATCAGAGAGAGGAAAATCCCTATGATAAGATTCCTTACAGCGTGGTAGACAGTGCTCCCATGCGTGCCTTGAACAAGGAAGTGGCTTCCAGGTGTCTGGTTCTGTTGAAAAACGAGGGCAATCTGCTTCCTTTGAAGAAGTCCGCCCTGAAAACCGTGGGAGTCATCGGGCCCAATGCCAATAACCGCAAAGCCCTGGTGGGCAATTACGAAGGCACTGCCTCCCGCTATTGGACGGTATTGGAGGGAATCCAGGAGTATTTGGGGGATGAAGTGCGGGTAGTGACCTCCGAGGGTTGTCATTTGTATCGCGATCGTGTGGAAGGTCTGGGAGAATACAACGATCGTATGGCAGAGGTGAAAGGGGTTTGCGCGCTGAGTGACGTGGTGATCGCGTGCCTGGGGCTGGATGCCAGCCTGGAGGGCGAGCAGGGAGACGCTAACAACGAGTACGGCAGCGGCGACAAGCCCAATCTGAATCTGCCCGGTCTGCAGCAGGAGGTGCTGGAGACGATCGTTGCCAGCGGTAAGCCCGTGGTACTGGTGCTTTTGTCGGGAAGCGCCCTGGCTGTGAACTGGGCCGATGAACACGTTCCGGCCATTCTCCAGGGCTGGTATCCGGGGGCACAGGGCGGACTGGCCATCGCGGAAGTCCTTTTCGGCGAAAGCAGTCCCGAGGGAAGGCTGCCCGTGACCTTTTACCATTCCAGCCAGGAGCTGCCCGCCTTTGAGGATTATTCCATGAAGGGCAGGACCTATCGCTATATGGAAGGGGAAGCGCTTTATCCCTTTGGTTACGGTCTTTCCTATACGAGCTTCGCCTATAGCGGCGTGAAAGCGGATTCCGGCGTGGTGGGAGCGGATGGCATAACTGTCACTGCCCGGGTATGCAATACCGGCTCCATGGCCGGAGGCGAGACGGTTCAAGCCTACATATCGGTTCCGGGAGAGGGTGCGCCTCGTTATCAGCTGAAAGGCATTCGTAAGCTGCATTTGCAGCCGGGCGAGAGCACGGAGGTGAAGATTCATCTGCCCAGGGAGGCCTTTGGGCTCTATGATGACGAAGGAAAGCTGCGCGTTCGTCCGGGAGAAGCATTTGTTTATCTTGGCGGTCAGGCCCCGGATGCGAGAAGCGAGCAGCTTACGGGACAGAAAGTGACAAGACTTGATTTGCGCATTGCGCAGGAGTAGTCTCGGATATACTGCGCCTGAATTTTTGACTGAATCACGATTGGTATTATAATTCGAAAGGCATCCATGGTGAATTTGTCCGGCAAAGCGGCCGATATCCTCCAGGGATGTCTTTTTTGTGCGTTTTGCCCTAAAAAACATTAATTAAACAAATAATTAACAAAAGATAAAAGCACTGTTTAAGTAATATTAACAAAAACTAATAAAATATTAAAAAAGAAATTGACAAATTGAGCAACTGGATATAAACTATATATAATCTTAAACGATGGATCTCTGGTCAAAAAGACTAGATGGCGTCATACAGAGCCATGGCTTGAGACGGATCGGAGTATTTATTGTCATAAGGAACACACGCGAAGCGTGGAATCCATTCTTTGATAGCATCAGTTAGAATTTAGGGAGAGATTCTAACTGTTGTTATAAATTGGCGTTTTTACGCGCAAAACAAAAAGGAGGATTATTAATGAAAAACAAAACACTCATGAAAATTTGCGCCGGCCTTTTGACCGTCGCAATGATGGGTACCCTTGTTGCATGCGGCGGCGATAGCGGATCTTCTAGCAGCTCCGACAGCAGCACCCCCGGCAGTAGTTCTGCGGAGAACAGCAGCTCTTCTGCAGAAACCCCGTCTTCCGATGATACTCCTGTAGAGGAGACCTACGATTTCGGAGGTCAGGTAGTTAAAGTGTACGGCGGTGCCTTCAACAAGTTGGATCCCGATTCCCAGGATGACGACGCTCCCGCGTGGGTAGCGGCGGCTGAGGCTGTGGAAAAGGAGTACAACATCGACATTCAGTGGACGAAGCCCGAAGGCTACGACGGATACAACCTGGACGAAGTCCTGGTGAACTCCATCAATGCCGGCGCCGGCGCCGTCAACATCCTTTCTTCCGATCCTGACGCGATCATGACTTTCATCGGCGACGACAAGATCGTTGACCTGACCGATGAGATCGACAAGCTGGAGATCGGCTCCGTTTATACCGAGGGCGCTACCTGGCTCGGAAGATGCTATGGCGCTTCCTTCGATGACATCGGAGATGTTTACGCCATCGTTTATGACCGCGGCTACCTTGAGGAGATCGGTATGGAGAAGACCCCGACCGATATGTTCATGGAAGGCAAGTGGAGCTATGACGATGTTCTTGAGTACTGTGCCGAGTTGAAGTCCAAACTCCCTGAGGGCGTATATCCTTTCGGTATTCACTATTATCACTGGGCTGCCATGGCCGGTGCCGCTAACGGCGGTGTTCCCAGCGTGTCCAGCGACGGCGTGATCGGCCTTGCTGATCAGAATTACATCGATGCTATGGAATTCTACAAGACCCTGCTTGAGAGAGGATATGCTTATCCCGTTCAGTTCGGTCATGACGAGGAGTCCGGCGACATCAACGACGACGGTCCTCAGGATTTCTACGGCACCGGCAACCTGAATACCAATTTCGTAATGACCAGAGCGGAAGCCTGGGAGTTCAGCTCAATTCAGAGCAATACCAACGACAACTGGGGCCTTGTGCTTTGGCCTTGGGGCGACAGCGTTACCTGCAACGGCGACTATACCACTCTGAGCGACAACTACAAGACCGCACAGGCTTACTGGTCTCCTACCGTTATCATGAGCGATGCTGAAGCTCAGACCGGTATCCCTGCCATCACCTTGATGCAGATCGCAAGAGATTACTACTATGCCGGCAGCCCTGAGAGAGAAGAGGTTATCCATGGCGCATGGGTTTCCGAGCAGGCTGGCGAGACCCCTACCATCGGCTTCTCCGCCGGTACTCCCAGGAACTTCTCCACTCAGGAAGACATGGAGCTGTATGACTGGGCACATACCAGAGTTATTTATGACTGGGCTAAGCCTTTCGATGATGCAGGAATCACCGACACTTGGATGAACGCCGCTTACGTTATGGACGGCTGGGACGCGAGAAGCGTTGCCGAGAACTATGTAAGCCAGGGCGAAGCCGAGATGACCAAGAGAGGACTGAAGTAATCGTTTCTGACACAACTGAAATATGATTCATGACCAGGTGGCTGTGGCTCTATGAAAATAGGCCACAGTCACTAGTGCGAAGAAATGGAAGGGCTGATGGGGTGAAAAAGAAGAAGAATAAAACCCGCATTCGCAATATATGTATTTTGGTTGCATTGATCGTTGTGGCGATTGTGGCATTAAATATCGCCTCCAGCGATGATTATGCGCAGACGAGGCAGGATGTTCTGGCGAAGTATCTGAGCTATGAGGATGAGAGCGCCATAACATACGATGCTTATCTTGCACAGCATCGGGATGCCTACGTGAGCGGGGACGTTCAGAATATCGTTCTGAAAGGAACGGACTATGCTGAAACGGATATGCAGGGACTGCAAAATGAAGGCGACGTTGTATGGACTGACGATGAGGGTTCCATTACATATGATTTCGATGTGAAGGAAGCAGGCTTGTACAACATCCAGCTTACTTATTACCCTGACACGACCGGAACACAGACAATATTGCGCAATGTTTACATTAACGGTGAATTACCATTTGATGATTGCGAAGATATTACTGTCAACCGTCTTTGGATTGACGACAACAAAGCCTGGCTTATGAACGTGGACGGCAACCAGGCGGCACCTACCCAGGTGCAGGCGGAAGGACCCGCCGTTGCACGCATTGATTCCACCGATTGTGATACTATCGGCGACTACGCGTTTTATTTCAAGGCCGGAACCAATCACTTGACTTTGGAATCCACGCAGGCGAGATTGGGAATCAGCGAGATCGCTTTGATTCCTGCCGCAAAGCCCCTCTCTTATGAGGAGTATTACGAGCATTATGCAAAGGATTTGGATGTGGAAGTAGTAACCGCCAACAATGTACGGGGCGGCGCGATCGTGATACAGGCGGAGGACAGCACCGTGAAGTCTACCGCTTCCCTGTCTCCGAACAACGACCGTACCTCCGTGGCGACGCAGCCTTACCATCCCACCTATATCGTGTACAATACCATAGGCGGCGATAACTGGGCCACCGCGGGACAGGAGATCACCTGGACCGTGAACGTGGACAGGGCGGGTCTGTATAAGCTGGCATTCCGCTATAAGCAGTACCTGAACAGAGGCTTCTACTCCGCACGTTATCTGAGGATCAATGGCGAGCTTCCTTTTGAAGAGGCCGCACAGATCGAATTTAATTACGCGCCGGATTGGCAGATTGCCTTCCTTGGCGATGAGAATGAAGATTATTATTTTTATTTGGAACAGGGTACGAACACGATTTCTATGACGGCCACGTTGGGCGATCTGGCGGGCGCCGTGGATCTGGCAAATCAGAGTGTGACCAATCTAAACAAACTGTATCGTGAGATCACGGCCGTTACGGGTACCAACCCCGACCGCTATCGTGACTATCAGATCACTATCTATGTTCCCAATATGTTGAACGAGCTAGAAGTAGAATACACAAGACTGAACGCGGTGGTTGAAATGTTCGGCGAGAGCATGGAGTCTGCCAACAAGACTTCCGCCGTCGTTGATATGATGAACAGCATGATCGTGCTGATCAAGAGAGCCGACGACGTGGCGGAGTGCCTGACGGATTTCAACGACAAGCTTTCCGCGCTGGGCGACTGGATCAACAGCATCAACAACCTGCCCCTGGAGCTGGATTATCTGATGGTGACAGGCGACGGCTATGATCTTCCCGCGGCAAACGGCGGCTTCTTTGCCAATGTGGCACATACCTGGAACGCGTTTATCGGTTCCTACACCAATGATTTCAAGGTACATACCGGCACCTCCGACGGCAACAAGAAGCAGTTGGACGTATGGGTAACGGTTGATGTGAGAAGCCAGTATGACATCATTCAGAAGATGATCAACGCTTCTTTCGCGGATTCCGATTACGAGGTGAATCTGAGCATGGTTCAGGGCGATACCGTCCTTCCCGCCACTGTCGCGGGAGAGGGTCCCGACGTCGTTCTGCAGTCCAGCTACAGCCAGCCTACGAACTTCGCGTACCGCAGCGCCGCGTATGACCTGTCCCAATTCAGCGATTTTGAAGACGTGTTTTCCCGTTTCCCTGCAGGCGTGAGACCTTTCCTGGAGTATGAGGGCGGGGTGTACGGTCTTCCTGACCAGTTGTCCTTCCCGGTATTGATCTATCGTACCGATATTCTGGACAGCATGGGCCTGGAGGTTCCCGAGACCTGGGACGATCTGATTTCCATGATCCCTTATCTGGAAGCGGAGAATATGAGCGTCTACATCGGCAGCAACGATTATTCCATTCTGGGCGGCGGTACCAGTTCCACGACCGTTCCCGTGAACAGCATCTTCCTTTCCATGCTTTATCAGCAGGGTTATGAGCTGTATGACGATGCCCATACCTACACGCTGATGGATCGCGTGGACCAGATGAAGGTGTTCAAGGAATGGACAGAATATTATACCAATCAGGGCCTGAATTATTCCGTAAACATGGTGACCAGATTCCGTACCGGCGAGATTCCCGTCATGGTTGTGGATTACACCAACGTGAATACCCTGACGCTTTCCGCGCCTGAAATTTCCGGCAAGTGGTCCATCGCCAAGATGCCCGGAACCAGAAAGGCCGACGGAACCGTGGATCATTCCGCGGCGAGCATTATCGGAACCTGCTTTATCGTGGCCTCCACGGTGGCGGAGGACGGTATGGCCAATGAAGCCTGGGATTTCCTGAAGTGGTGGACGGATGCCAGCACGCAGGTGACCTATTCTACCGAGCTGAAGGCTGAAAACGGCGAGGCGGCGGAGCTTCCCATGGCGAACGTGGAAGCCATTAAGAACAGCGGCTTGAGGAGCGAATTCAAAGACGTCGTATTGTCCCTGCTGGATGATCTGAGGGCGGAGCCCCAGATTCCCGGCGGATACATCACCGGCCGAACCATCCGTAACGCTTTCACGACCGTTGTAACCAGCAATGTCGATCCGGTGGACACCCTTTACATTGAATTGGATGCCATCAACACCGAGATCACCAACAAGCGCAAAGAATTTGGCTTGAATACGGCAGAATAGGAGGGAGAGCATGGCGAAACCGAAATATCAAATATCTTTTAAGCGAAGAGTCCAGCTGACTCTCCGTGATATGAAGAGGAGTGTTCCGCTGTATGTCATGATCGCTCCCTTCATGATCCTGTTTGCAATTTTCGTGGTTTATCCCGTGTTAAAGGCTGTGTGGTACAGTTTCACGGATTATAACGTACTGGAAGCGGCGAATTTCGTGGGTTTGGAAAACTACCGTAAGCTCTTCCTGGACGACAGCATTTTCATTACTGCCATTAAGAACACTTTTATCATCGCGGTGATCGTAGGACCCGGCGGATATATTCTGTCTTTCCTCCTTGCCTGGATGATCAACGAACTGCCTCATACCATCGGTTCCGTGTTGACCGTGATCTTCTACGCGCCCAGTATGGCTGGTTCCGCGGTGATCACCGTTTTCGCGCAGATTTTCTCCAACGACAGCAACGGTTACCTGAACGCCGCTCTGCGGAATCTGGGAATCACCCAGGAAGCGATCCTTTGGCTGTCGGATGAGGATTATGTTATCGTGGTCGTTATTCTGGCCTCTCTGTGGATGAGCATGGGCGTGGGCTTCCTGTCTTTCGTAGCCGGTATCAAGGGCGTTGACGAGGCGCAGTATGAAGCAGGTGCCATTGATGGTATCCGTAACCGTTGGCAGGAATTGTGGTATGTCACACTTCCGAACATGAAGCCGCAGCTATTGTTCGGTGCGGTTATGACCATTACGAGTTCCCTCTCCGTCGGCGGCGTGGGCGACTCCCTGGTCGGTTTCCCCAGCCCGAACTATGCGTCCCATACGATCGTAAACCATTTGAACGACTATGGTTCCATCCGTATGGAGATGGGTTATGCATCAGCGATCGCAGTGATCTTGTTCTTCCTTATGATCTTTGCCAATATGTTAATCCAGAAGCTGCTTCGTAAAGTTGGAACGTAATTGGAGAGGAAGGGTGAATATGGAAACGATTAACAATTTATATCAGAAATACTTAAAGCGCAAAAAGACGAATGACTTTACGCCGTTCGTCAAAAAGTCGCAGAGAAGCTTCTGGGGTAATGTGATCCTTGGCTTGTTCCTTTTGCTGATGGGCTTTACGTTCTTCTTCCCCGTGATCTACATGGTTAGCCAGTCTTTGAAGCCGATGAACGAGATGTTCATTTTCCCTCCCAGGATTCTGGTTTCGAATCCCACGCTGGATAACTATCGCGACTTTGTAAACGTGTTGGCCAACACGGTCGTACCCGTGACCAGATCGCTGTTCAACTCCGCTTTCGTTGTTGTGATCGGCAGTGTCGGACACATCGTGATCGCGTCCCTGTGCGCTTATCCGTTGGCTAAGTATCGGTTCCCCGGTTCCGCTTTCTGCAATCAACTGATTGTTTACTCCCTGATGTTCAACGCTACCGTGACCATGATCCCCAACTTCCTGACCATTGCCGGTCTGGGAATGCTGGATACCCAGTGGGCGATCATTATCCCCGGTTTCGCGTCCACCCTGGGTCTGTATCTGATGAAGAACTTCATGGAGCAGATCCCGGACAGCTTGATGGAAGCGGCACAGATCGACGGCGCCGGTTATGTACGGATTCATTTTACGATTGTTATGCCGGTGGTGAAGCCGGCGCTGGTAACCGCCTTTATCCTGGTGTTCCAGAGCTTCTGGACCAATACGGGCGACAAGTTCATCTACACCGAGGCGAATAAAGGCTTCGCTTACGTGGTGCAGCAGCTTGCGAGCGGCAAGGTCAGCGGTGTGGGAAGTTCTTACGCCGGTATTTCCTCCGCGTCCGCGGTTATCATGTTTGCGGTTCCTTTGGTCGTATTTTTGATCATGCAGAATAACGTGGTATCTACCATGGCAACATCCGGTATGAAAGAATAAGAGGTGGCGTATGCAAAAATCAAAAAAGATTTGGAGCAGGCTCGTTCCAATGCTTGCTCTTGTAATATGTGCCATCCTTGGATTTGGCACGGTATCCTATGCGGCGGAATCCTACACATATGACATCTGGGGCAAGGTGGTCGCGGCGCCGGATGCTTATGAACTGGAGGAGACGATATATGCAAGGGATCTGGGGCTGGAGAGCATGTCTTCGGTTTCCGGCATCTTCTATCGGAATGACAAGGTTTACCTCACTCTGAACGGCTATATTGTCATTGCTGACAGGGAATTTGAGAACGTAGAGTATATTACGGAATATACGAGAGAGGATGGAACCAAGAGTACCATCAACGCCCCCACCGGTATCTATGTCACAGAAGACGGTCATATCTATATCTGTGAATCGAACCAGGGGGAGATCATCGAGTTCGATGAAAACTACAAGTATGTGAGAGCCTTGGGCGATCCCCATCCCACGGGTCTGACGGTGGCGTACAGACCGCAGAGACTGGTGGTCGACGATGTAGGGCGTATCTATGTCCTGATCATGAACTGTTACGAAGGTTTTGCGGAGCTGGATCCGGAAGGCAACTTCAACCGTTACGTAGGCGCTACGGAAGTAACCTATAGTATGTGGGAGTTGTTCTGGAGATCCGTCGCTTCGGAAGCGCAGCGGGAAGCCAGCGGTTTGTGGCTGCCTACGACTTACAGCGATCTGGCCCTGGATAAGGACGGGTTCATCTACGCCAGCATCAGCGGCGGCGGTCAGAGCGAGCCGATCAGAAAGCTGAACAGCGCGGGCGAAAACGTCATGGCGGAGAACGATTTCATTGAGTACCCCATGGGCGACTATGAAGCTGGCGCCTCCATTTCCAGCCTGAGCCGTATCGCGGTGGCGGACGACGGCAGATTCGCCGTTTTGGATGCCAACCGTTCCAGAATCTTTGTTTACAGCAGTGACGGTTATCTGATGTATGAACTGGCAGGTTCCGGCGATGCGGAAGGCCTGCTCCGTTCCCCTATTGGCCTTTGCTTCATGGACGACAAGATCCTGGTGATCGATGTCGTGTACCAGTCCGTGGAAGTGTTTGCGCCGACCACTTACGGTTCCCTGATCAATTCCGGTCTGGAAGCCCAGTCCCGTTACGATTATGAAACGGCGGCTTCCTATTGGCAGCAGGTGCTGGATATCAACAGCAGCTTCTATTACGCGAACCTTGGCCTGGGCAAATACCAGATGCGTACCGGCGAGTATGAAGAGGCCATGGATAATTTCTATAAGGGCGCTGACAGAAGCTATTATTCCAACGCTTACGACCGTGTGTCCGGAGCCTGGATGGATCAGAACTTCGGCAGGATCCTGGGCATCATCGTAGCGCTTCTGGTGTTGTTCATCGCCTGGAAGATCTATCGCAGGTTCAGACCCGCCAAGCCTAAGGATACAAAGCTTTCCAGGCTTTGGGAGAAGTTCAAGTTCAACTTCTTCAAATGGCCGGGTTACGTTCTTTCCAGTCCTTTCAAAGCCTTCGACGACGTGAAGTATCTGGACGACGGTTCGCTGGCGTTCAGTATCGGCGTTATCGTGGCCTTTGGCTGGATCAGCCTGATCAAGTATCGTTACACCGGTTTCCTGGTATCCTTTGTGGATGTCAATTACGTGAACGTGCCTCTGATCGTCGGCAGCGCGGTATTGCCCTATGTGGCGTTCATCATCGGCAACTGGGCGGTGGGTGTCCTCCTTTCCGGTAAAGGTAAGATGGTACATATCACCAAGGTCGTCGGTTATTCCCTTTATCCCGCGTGCTGGCTGTATCTGGCAGGAACGATTCTTTCCAACTTCGTGACCGAGGACGAGGCGGCCCTGATCAACGCGCTGTTCGTATTCGGCATGGTTTTGTTCTTCTTCTATATGTTTATCGGTACCATCATGGTACACCAGTATACCTTTACAAAGAATGTAGCGACCCTGCTTCTTTCGGTCGTGGCAATCTTGATCATTTGCTTCGTGGCAATGTTGTTTGCAACGCTTCTTGCACAGTTTGTCAATGACATCATGGAAATTGTAAGAGAAGCAAATGCACTGCTGTAGGAAGGAGGCGAAGAAAATGAGAAAACGTAACGTATTATTATATTCGATCATGTCAGTTCTTTGCCTTACCCTGCTGGGTGGCTGCGGTTCCTCCTCTTCCGATTCCTCTTCCGGGGAAAAGGAGAGTTATTGGGAAACACAGGAATTTGACACGTCGTTCAAGGGTTCTGACTTCGTGGTAGTCGGTGAGGACGGACAGATGCAGCTTCTGTTAAGTCCCGATACCGGAACACTGCGTTGGCTGGATACCAAGACCGGCGCCTATCAGGACAGCAACATGGGCATGAATGAGGGAATCACAAATCCCAGCGCCCGTCAGCGTTCTGATTTGATCGTGAACTATTTTGCCGGCACTGTGAAGCAGGATAAGCTTTATGACGTGATCTCCAGCTATGATACCTACACCATGTGCGTGGAGGAGGAGCAGCTGAATTATCAGAAGATCGATAACGGAATCCGTATCGTGTATGTCCTGGGAGACGATTCCATCACCTATAAGAATTTCCCGGAGTACATTTCCGACGAGCGTATGCAGGAGTTCGTTCTGCAGTACCTGACGGACAGAGAGATCTCCAGTCTGAAGCAAAGCTTCTATACTCAGATGAGCGACGGAAGATGGTTCCGTAAGTTCGGTGAAAATTCCACCCTGGGCGCCATGGCGGCGGCACAGATCTACGGCTTCTTCTACGAAACCGGTACTTATACCGATGAGGAGCTGATCGCCGACCTGGAAACGAACGAGGCGGAGCCGGATGAATATCCCGGCAATCTGCATATTTACGTGGGAGTAGATTACTATCTGGAGAATGGATCTCTCGTGGTGAAGCTGGATGCCTCCAAGCTGGAAACGGAAGAGGATCATCCGATCAACAAGATCGAGCTTCTTCCTTACTTCATGACATCCGCCACCGAGCAGGATGCGGAAGAGGGCTATATGTTCGTTCCTGACGGAAGCGGCGCCCTGATCTACCTGGACAGCACCAAATCCAGAGAGTATCGTTATTCCGCTCCTTATTTCGGAGGCGACAAGCTGGTAGGCGCGACGACCTATACGCAGGCCAGAGAGATGATGCTTCCCGTATTCGGTATGAAGACTTCCAACAGCACGATCTTCGGCGTGATCGAGGACGGCGCGGAGGTCGCCACTCTGGACGCTTACGTGTCCGGGCAGGATGGTACCGAGAATTTCTGTAAGATGAAGTTAACTTTCGACATTCAGACCCAGCAGCATCTGGAAACCGGCGCTTCCAGTGGTTCCAGCGGCGGCTTCGAGCTTTACAGAGCTTCCAACGATATCTACGACGATAACATCGTGGTTCGGTATTATTGGTTGGGCGAGGATGCGGACTATGTGGATATGGCCAACTGCTATGCGGACTATCTGGTCAGCAAGGGCCTGGCCTCCGAAGTTTCCGAGCAGGACGCTCCTTTTTACGTGGAGCTGATGGGCAGCACGGATAAGACACAGTTCTTCCTTGGCATCCCTTATGACGGCAAAGAAGCTTTGACCACTTTCGCCCAGGCGGAAGAGATCCTGAGAGATCTGACCGAGGGCGGCATCAATAACATAAAGCTGATCTATAGCGGTATGGTAAACGGCGGTATGAATCAGCGTTCCCTGGCGGGCGGCGTGAAGCTGGCGAGCGGCCTGGGAGGTAGTTCGGCGTTCAAGCATCTGAAAAATTACGCGGATTCCATTGGCGCGCAGATTTTCCCGAGGCTGCAGCTGCAGACCGCTTACACCAAGAAGAATCTGAACAATGACGCCGTGGCTATGGATCTGCTGAACCAGAAGGCACAAATTTATTCCTTTGATCCGGTGAAAAGAGAAGCGGAAGACGAGGCGGATTTCCCGCTTTACATCATCAGCCCTCATTACCTGGATAAATACTTGACCAAGGTCAAGAGTTCTTACAACAGCAAGATCGGTTTGAACACCATGGCAAGCGATGATCTGTACAGCTTTATCCCTACGAATTACAAGGGCAAGCAGGTATCCAGCTCCACCGGCGAGGGAATGCTGGGAGAAGCCACCGCGAAGCTGACGGAGGGGCTGACATTGATGTTGTCCAATCCTATCAGCGACGCTTATGCTTACAGCAATTATCTGACGGATATTCCGACAGAGGATAATGGCATGAGAATCGTGGATGCGTCCGTTCCGTTCATTGAAATGGTACTTGACGGATATAAGACTTATTCTTCCGAATCCCTCAACCTGGAGAGCACGGACGTTTACGTGAACTTCATGAGAGTCATGGAAGGTAACGGTGTTCCGAAGTTCACTTTCATCTATGCCGACAGCTCCAGCCTGTCACAGACGGAGCAGGAGGATAACTTCGCCGTGGACTACAGCTATTGGAAAGACAAGATCGGCACTTATTACGCTGAGTACAAGGCTTTCTATCAGGCTGTGGAAGGCGCGAAGATCGTGGAGCATGAGCTGTATCAGAGGAATGAAAATCTGCGCGTTGTAACTTATTCCAATGGGGTTAAGGTATATTTCAACTACAGCGATCTGGATGAGACGATCGATGGAGTGACAGTGCCTGCCTTCAGCTACATTATTCAGTAAAGGAGGGCCAAGATGAAAAAAGATAAGAAAAATGCGGTAAAAAAACCTTTCCATTTTTCGTATAAAAGCATGGATTTCGCTAAGAAAACCGCGCTTTGGGGCATTATCTTCCTGCTGCCTTGGCTTTTTGGTTTGATTTTCTTCTTCCTGAGACCATTGGTGAACACGTTTTGGTACTCTTTGTGCAGTATGTCCCTGACGGACGGCAAGTTCGTCGGAGTCTTTAACAACTTTGAGAACTACAAATATGTTTTGACAGTGGACGTGAACTACAACCAGATGCTTGCAGAAGCGTTCCTGAACATGGTTTCGGAAGTGCCTTTCCAGATCTTTGTCGCACTGTTCATCGCGATCCTGCTGAACGGCGAGTACAAGGGAAGAGGGTTCTTCAGAGCAGTTTTTGTTATTCCCATTATTCTGGCGACCGGCGTGGCCACCTTCAACCTGAGCGAGACTTCCCTTGCGGCACAGTCTTCCGAGGCCATCATGAACATGGATTGGCTGACCGACCTGGTTGTAAATTCCGGTATTCCTACGGAGCTGACCTCGCTGCTGACCACTTATGTGAATGACATCTTTGGCGTGGTAACGACTTGTGGTGTGCAGATATTGTTGTTCCTTTCCGGTTTGCAGGCGATTTCCCCGTCCCTCTATGAGGTGGCGCAGATGGAGGGATGTACCGCCTTTGAAACGTTCTGTAAGATCACGCTGCCTATGGTATCTCCTACCATTTTGGTATGCCTGGTTTACAGCATGGCGGAATCCTTCGCCCAGGCCCAGGTTTCCTACGGTTCCAGCACCATTGAGTTTTCGGCCTACATTCGTTCCATGTTGTATGCCGGCGGTTCCCAATATTATGGCTACAGTGCGGCAATGAGCTTCATTTACCTCATCTGCTGTCTGGCCGTGATCGGCATCGTCTGCGGCATCGTATCCAAGGGGGTGTTCTACTATGACTAAGCTGAGCAGAAAAGAAAGAATGCAAAAAGCGGAAGAAATGGCAGGCATTAGCTTTTGGGTAGACTTGAGAAAAGGCCGTCTGTCAAGATACACGATCCAGAAAAGAGTTAAGGCCGCGATCATGATGATCTTCCGCTACGCGATCCTGATCTCTCTGGGATTCGTGGTTATCACACCGATTTGGACGCTGGTCAAGGACGCCCTGACGGCTCCCAGCGCCCTGAGCAATCGGTCCAGTATCTGGATCCCCCAGCAGGTATCCCGAATCTTCGTGGATATGGCCATGTCTCCTCATATGATGGATTACTGGTCCAGCCTGGCGTATTCCCTGGGGATCACGGTTGTTTTAACATTCTTCCAGGTACTTTCCACAAGTCTGGCGGCGTACTCCTTTGCCAGACTGAAGTTCAGAGGCAGCGGTCTTCTGTTCTTCTGTGTGATCCTGACCATCGTCGTTCCCAACGCGGCCATGACCTTCGCCCAGTATGCGGCGTTCCGTAATTTCGATATTCTGGGTATTATCGGCTTGTTCAACCATGGTCATGGATTGAACCTGTTGGGAAATCCGGTGGCACAGGTGATCCTGGCTGCCAGCGGTATGGGTATCAAGAGCGGTTTGTACATTTACTTCCTCCGTCAGGCGGTCAGAGGACTTCCGATCTCCGTGGAGGAGGCGGCCCATGTGGACGGCGCCGGTTTCCTGCGCACGTTCTTCACCATCGTGGTGCCCAGTATGTCCGGTTCCATCCTGACCGTTACCGTGCTGAGCTTCCTTTGGAACTATACCGATACGTATTATTCCAGCCTTTTGAACGGCAATACGCATTTCCTGGCGCTGCAGTACAAGAATCTGCAGGGCAACATCAGATGGAGTATCGATGATGCTGCCAAAACCAATGAAGCATGGGTTTCCCAGGTCAATGGTTCCAATCCGTTCATTCAGAACGCGTCTATTTCTGCCTGTGCCCTGCTGGTGATCCTGCCTTTGATCATCATGTACTGCTTCGTTCAGAAGCGTTTCGTCCAGGGTGCCGCCAGAAGCGGTCTCGGCGGAGATTGATTTACTGCTTGCATTCAACTGCAAAATAGTGTATGATGTTTTACAAGGCGATGTCGGGAGCGATGTCCTGACATCGCCAATTGTATCTAAAAAAGAAAAGGATTTGGATGAGGTAAATGAATAAAATAATTGGAAAATCGTTGCCCGGAATGCCGTGGCAAGACAGACCACAAGGTTGTGACAAACCCGTATGGCGTTATTCCGAGAATCCCATTATCGGCAGACATGATATTCCGATTGCCAATAGTATTTTTAACAGCGCGGTCGTACCCTTTGGCGATGGCTATGCAGGCGTGTTCCGCTGCGACAGTTTGTCGGTGAGCATGGATATTTTCGCGGGCTTCAGCAAGGACGCGATTCACTGGAATATCAATCACGAGCCCATCACCTTTATCGGGGAGGATCCCGAGGTGACGAAACGTGAGTATCGCTATGATCCCCGTGTAACGTGGATCGAGGATCGATATTACATAACCTGGTGTAACGGTTACCATGGTCCTACCATCGGCGTGGCGTACACCTTTGATTTCCGGAAGTTTTATCAGCTGGAAAACGCGTTTCTTCCATACAACAGAAACGGTGTCTTGTTCCCCAGGAAGATCAATGGGAAATACATGATGTTGTCAAGACCCAGCGACACCGGCCACACACCGTTTGGAGACATTTATTTGAGCCAGAGTCCCGATATGGAGTTCTGGGGACATCATAGATTTGTGATGGGAACCATTCCCGGCGATTTGTCTGCATGGCAGTCCATGAAGATTGGTCCGGGACCTTGTCCGATTGAGACAGAGGAAGGCTGGCTGTTGATTTATCATGGAGTACTTCGGACTTGCAGCGGCTATGTGTATCGTATGGGCTGTGCCCTGCTTGATCTGGACGAGCCCTGGAAAGTAAAGCTGCGTTCCAGAATGTATATCCTGGCCCCCGAGATGCTCTATGAGCAGACGGGTGACGTGCCTAACGTGGTATTTCCTTGTGCGTCCCTGGCAGACGCGGAAACAGGCCGTATCGCCATTTATTACGGCTGCGCGGATACTGTGACGGGACTTGCCTTTACCTCGGTGGATCTTTTGATGGATTGGATGAAGAAATATCCGTTGGCTTGATTAAGGGATCTGTTTTTACTTTTGCATTCAGAACTGCCCATGGCCCTGAGACGTTTGGTTGAAAGAGTTATGGGCATCTTTTTTGAAAATCTGGCTTGGAGAGGGATTTATGTTTACAAAAGCATATAACGAAGAAATCACGCGGTATTTTCATGATCAGATGGAGCTGCTTCACAATAGACGTATCCAGTTGGAAAAGGAAGGGGAGGAAACCGGTGAGGAGGCCGGTCTCTATGCCCTGACGATGGAATTTTTGGAGGCTAAGGAGCGGGAAATTGCTAAGATGCTGGAAAGCTGTGGGGAAGAAGAGGGAGAGGCGCTGCGTTTTCTCTATAGCGCCATGCCGATCAGCGATCTGCTGGATTATCCGGCTTCTGTTTATCTGGCTTATGCCAGACACGGGGTGTTTTTATGGAATCAAGGCCCTTTTGCAGGTAAGGTGCCGGAGAAATTATTTGCCAATTATGTTTTGCATCACCGCATCAATAATGAAGATATGACGGACACGAGGGCTTTTTTTTATCAAAAATTGATCGGACGGATTGCGGGAAAATCCATGTATGACGCGGTGATGGAAGCGAATATCTGGTGTGCGGAGGAGGCCACTTACCAGATGACGGATCGTCGTGCCCAAAATCCGATCACGATGTACCACACCGGCATAGGCCGCTGTGGGGAAGAATCCACCTTTGCCATCACGGTGTTGCGTAGTCTCGGGATTCCGGCCCGTCAGGTTTACGCGCCTCTCTGGTCTCATTGCGACAGCAATCATGCCTGGGTTGAGGCTTGGTGTGACGGAACCTGGAGGATCCTGGGAGCCTGCGAGCCGGACGAGAAGCTGGATATGGGATGGTTTATCGGGCCTTCCACGCGGGCGATGCAGGTGCATTCCAGGTGGTATGGCAAGGATGCGCCGGAAGATCCCGTGGTAGGGAAGAAAGGAATGTCCCTGGTGGTCAATCATCTGCGTTCCTACGCGCCTACGGGAATTTTAAAGGTGCGCGTGGAGGATGAGCAGGGCCGACCCGTGCCGGGAGCCAGGGTGGACTTCAATGTGCTGAACGGATGCCATTTTGGAAATGTGGCGACATTATATACGGAGTCTGGGGAAACCTGCGGGGCCGATGTACCTGACGAGCGTGTGTTGAATGTGTCCGTCAGCGCCGGTGCCAGTGCGGGTACGGATACCGGCACTGGCATCGTGAACGGCTCAGGGGCTCCGGTATCTGCCCGCGGTGAACGGGGTACCGTTTGTTTGGATACGGGCTATGGCAGCCTTCAGATCGGTGCTTATGCAAATGGGCTTTATGGAGAAGAAATTGTCACCCTGCGTCAGGAGGATGGTCCCGGAATCAGGGAGTGCAAGGTGATTTTACACCCGTCCTTGCTGAGATTGGGGGAATGGCGTAATGTAGATTTCCATGCTCCAAGGGAGACTGTTCGCGATCAACGTATTTCTGACGCGCAGCTTGCGGAAAACGAACGGAGACTTGAGAAATTGGCTTATTGCCGCCAGATCAAAACCGAGCGTTTTTATTGTCCCTGGGAAGCGGAGCGGGCCTTGGGCAGATTTGTGAAAGGGGATCAGGAGGTCCTGCGGGAAATCCTGAAGAAGTCTCTTGGCAATCTCGGTGAAGTGATTCGTTTTCTGGAATGGGATTTTACCGGATTGGTGCCCGAGCTGTCCGCGGAGGGAGACGAGCATTGGAAACTTAAGGCACTGCAAAATCTGAGGGAAAAGGATTATTGGGATATTCGCAGCGATGTGCTGGTGGACTGCAGTGTATGTGCCGCGCCCTATGCGGGAAAATTGCCGGAAGAGGTTTTCTATCGTTTCTTGTGGAATCCCAGGGTGGCAGACGAGATGCTGCGTCCTTGCCGGATGGCTTTGCTTCGTTGTATTCCCGAGGCGGACCAGGCGCGGATCAGAAAGAATCCGGGGGATTTGCCCGCCCTGCTGAAGCGTCTGATCATCGCCATGCCCGACCAGGAATATGGCAGTCTGATCACCTCGCCCATGGGAAGCTTAACGGGTGGAGTGGGGAGCGCTTTTTCCAGAGATGTGTTGTGCGTGACGATCTATCGTGCTCTCGGGATCCCTGCCAGACTACGTCCTTTGGATCACGCAGTGGAGTATTACCAGGAGGGTGCGTTCCGCGTCTGCGGCAGGAGAGAGGATGAAAGTTCATGGAAAGAGCGCCGCACTGCCAAATTGGTGCTCCACGCAAAAGGAGGACTGGATTTTTCCCAGTGGGAGCATTATTCGGTAACAAAATATGATGAGGGACGTTTCCAATTCCTCTTCTTAGGGAGCGGCGGCAAATTTCCTGAGGGCGATCTGTTGGAGACGATGTTGGAGCCGGGTATTTATCGTGCCATTACGACCAATCGGCTGCCCAACGGCGACCAGGTGGCCAGGGTATGTGACTTTGTGCTGGCGGACGGAGAAGAGAAGCACCTGGATATGGAGCAGAGAAGCTTTTCCATTGAGACCCTGCTGGTCAGGAAAAAGGTGGCTAATCCGATGCTTCAGACGGCAGAGGGAGCGTGGAAACGCCTTGAGGAGCTTTCGGGAGAGGGGAAAGCTTTGTTCCTATGGCTGGAACCCGGAAGGGAACCGACAGAACATATTCTGAATGAGTTATTAGAAAAACAGGAAGTAATCAAGGGGTTAAAACAGCCTGTTTACCTAATCACTCTTTCACCGCGGGATGATACGGAGAATGCCACCCTGAAACGCACGGTGGAGGCCCTGCCGATGCTCCGCCTGCTAAGCTGCAGCATAGGCGAAGCTTACCGGGAAGTGGCAGAGAGCGTGGAGCAGAACCCAGGCAGAATGCCCCTCGCCTTTGTAACCGAGGGCGGAAGGAACTGCATCTATTCTGATGCCGGTTATAATGTCGGAATGGCGGATCTCCTTCTTAAGATTCTGCAGTAGGCGCGGGAGCGATCATTAAGGGGCTGCTCAGGGAACTGCCCGGACCGACAGTGGTTCTTGTGATGGGCGTTTCCTGATAGAATCCGAATAGTAACGGCCGGATGCGGAGAGTTAGGGGAGGATGTCTGAAAAACTTGCATTTTTGATTGGGTCATGTTAAAATAATGATAACTTCCCGGCAGGCTGGCGGATACGAGTGATAAGGGTGTGAGAGTTATGAATAAGGTTACGATGCAGGATATCGCCAATGCGCTTGGCATATCACGGGTTACAGTGTGGAAAGTGTTTAATGATCATGCAGGAGTATCTGCCGCCTTAAAGGAAAGTGTTTTGGAAAAGGCGAAAGAGTTGGGCTATACCAAAGGACATCTGGACCTTTCCCATATCGAGCAGGAGAAAAATGTGTCTCTGATCGTATCCAGACCGGATTCTTCGACTTTCTGGACGGATATTATTCATCGGACTGCCCAGGAGCTGTCTCTGCATAATGTTAATCTGTTGTATACATATATGCCCTCCAGTTATTCCCCGAATTTTAGGATTCCATCGATTCTTCTGAATAATACCGTGCAGGGTGCCATTGTGCTGAACATCTACGATTGGAGGCTGGAGGAGGAAATAAATCAGTTGTCCATTCCCAAGGTGTTTCTGGATACGGTTCCCCAGATCAATCCCCAGGATTTGACAGGTGATTTGCTTCTGTTGGAAGGTTTTGAGAGCATTTATGAGATTACCGCTTCTGTGATTCAGCGCGGATACCGCAGAATTGGCTTTATCGGTGATATTCATTATGCTAAGACGAATCTGGATCGTTACGAGGGTTATTGTAAATGCATGAAGGATCATGGTCTGGCAGTGGATAAAAAGATTTGCCTGACGCACAGCATTGGTATTTTTTCCTATATGCAGGAGATCTCGGGTTTTCTGGATTCTTTGGAGCAGTTGCCTGACGCGTTTATCTGTGCCAGTGACTATATTGCGCATTATATGCAGATGTACTTCGGGGATCACCAGTCACGCATTCCCAATGGGATTATCGTGACCGGGTATGATGGAAGCAAGGAATATTCCAATGTGGACGAGATCATCACTACCGCTGCCGTGAAAACGGGACTTTTGGGGAAGCGTCTTTCCATGCAGATTCTTTACCGTATGGAAAATGAGGACGCGCCATATGAGATCACGCACATCAGACCTTCCATTATATATAGAGATTCCATTTTGTATTGAGGGTCTTGTGAAAGAGAAGATGGGATGGCCTGAGAGCCTCAAGTGTGCGTCTTAATTTAAAATTTTTCCAATTTAGTTGTTGACACGCACGGCTGGATGTCATATAATATGTGAATGTGACGATGTTTCATAATGCTTGGCCAAAGCCCCGGCGAAGCATTTGAGATAAAGGAAAGAGCCGTTTCCGAGAGTTTTTGGAAGGTAGCCCGGACATCTATCGGCCAAACATTTCAAGGAAGCAAATCGTAGTACAAGTTTATGGAGGAAACATCATGAAAACTTTTATGGCCAGCCCAGCTACAATCGATAGAAAATGGTATGTAGTAGATGCGAATGGCAAGACTCTGGGTCGCCTTGCATCCGAAGTCGCTAAGGTTTTAAGAGGTAAAAATAAACCAATTTTCACCCCGTTCATTGATACTGGTGATTATGTGATCGTTGTAAATGCCGAAAAGGTGAAAGTAACAGGCAAGAAGCTTTCCCAGAAGAAGTATTATCATCATTCCGGTTGGGTAGGAGGTCTGAAAGAGACCAATTTGAAAGAAATGTTGGCCAAGAAGCCCGAGCAGGTGATCGGGCTGGCGGTCAAGGGTATGCTTCCCAAGGGACCTTTAGGAAGACAGATGTACAGCAAGCTTCACGTTTATGCCGGCCCTGAGCACAAGCATGCGGCTCAGAAGCCTGAAGAGCTGACGTTCTAAGGGTTGAAAGGAGGAGAATGAATCATGGCTAACACAGAGAGATATTATGGAACTGGCAGAAGAAAGACGTCTGTTGCCAGAGTATATTTGGTTCCCGGCAAGGGTGATGTAGTGATCAATAAGAGAGGAATGGATGATTATTTTGGCGAGGAGACTCTGAAGGTAATTGTTCGTCAGCCTCTGGTTGCTACCGAAACCGCTGATAAATTTGATGTTCTGGTAAACGTTCGCGGCGGCGGTTATACCGGTCAGGCAGGCGCCATCAGACATGGCATTGCCAGAGCGTTGCTTCATGTAGATACCGATTACAGACCCGTCCTGAAAAAGGCTGGCCTGCTGACAAGAGATCCTCGTATGAAAGAGAGAAAGAAGTACGGCCTCAAAGCCGCACGGCGTGCGCCGCAGTTTTCCAAGCGTTAATCGAGAGCTGCAAAATGCGAAAAAAGCCCGGAAAAGCGGGGCTATCGTAAGAAAGTTTTATCAAGTTTTGCAGGGACGGCATGATTTCGGTCATGCCGTTTCCTGCTTTTCCTGTTCCATCAGCTTATCCAGCGGGATGTAGCCCACAAGATCATACTCAATGCGAATTTCCTGCCGCCGCTTGCCGCTGGACTTGTCCGGCGCTCCAATATAAATCGCTTTCACAAGCTCCCGCAGGGCGTATGGCGTCAATTCCTTTAGATCAGCGTATTTGCGTACCCGCTTGATAAACTGTTCCAAATCTTGGATCTGTCGTTCCTGTACTTCAATATCCTGCTGTAATGTCTGCACTTCGGCTTTGAGCTGCTCCTGCTCATCTTCGTAGTTCCTGCTCATCATGGCGAACCGTTCGTCGCTCACCCGTCCGGCTACGTTATCCTCATAGATGCGGATAAAAAGCCGGTCAAGTTCAGTGATGCGCTTTTCATCCTGCGCCAGCTTTTTTCTGTGCATACGGATCGTTTCCTGACTTTGCAACAGAAGCCTTTGTTCCATCTGCTTGCGGAAGTAAGCTTCATGGCGGGACACATACGCTATCACAGCCTCCATGTGCATCCAGACCATTTGCTCCAGCACCACCGCCCGGATGTAGTGTATCGTGCAGCTTCCGGCAGTATCGCGATAGCGGGAGCAGACGAAGTGATCCTGCCGTTTCTCATACTTGTTGCTGGTGCAATAGTACATCTTCGCCCCGCAGTCTGCGCAGTAGACAAGGCCGGAAAACATGCTGCTCTTTCCTGTCCTTGTCCTGCGGTGACGCTGCCGGCGGATTTCCTGAACTTTTTCCCACACCTCCGGCTCAATGATGGCCGGATGGGTACCTTCAAAAATAGCCCAGTTTTCTTCCGGATTGTCCCGTTTCTTCTTATCCCAGATTGAGTTAGTGTAGGTCTTGAAATTCACCGTACAGCCGGTGTACTCCCTGCGTTCCAGAATGTTGGCAACGACAGTCGGATTCCAACCATATTGGTCAGCACTTTCCATGCCGGGAACATTCAACCCTTCCTTACGTCTGTAGGCATTTGGAGCCAGAATTTTCTCCTCTTTCAGCACCTGTGCGATCTGTTTCGGTCCCCGCCCCTCCATGCAGAGGTTGAAAATGCGCTTCACTACCTGTGCCGCTTCCTCGTCCACAAGCCAGTTCGTCCTATCCTCCGGGTCTTTGACGTAACCGTAGGGGATGTTGGTGGTCAGGGGGATGCCTCGCTCACCCTTGGACTTGTTTACCGCCCGTATTTTCCGGCTGGTATCTCGCGCATAAAACTCGTTGAACCAATTACGCAGACCTGCGAAATCGGCGTCAATGCTGTTGGGGTCGATGGTGTCATAGTTGTCGTTGATGGCAATGAACCGCACACCATGCTCCGCAAACGTGATGTTGATATACATTCCCGCCATTGCAGAGTTCCTCGAAAACCGGCTGAGGTCTTTGACTATGACCGTTGACACCATGTCGTTCTCCACTTCCTCGATCATCTTCTGGAATCCGGGGCGATCCATACTCGTGCCGCTGTACCCATCGTCCACGAAAAAAGTTGGGTTAAAAAATCTGTGGTCTTTACAGTACTTCAGCAGGATGTCCTTTTGATGGGTGATGGAATTCGACTCACCGTCCAGTGCGTCCTCTTGGCTTAGCCTGCAATACAACGCTGTGATTTTTTCAGTTGCCCGTAACATTTCTGTATCCTCCTTTACCTGGGCAACTGTCAGTACAGGATTGGGTGACTCCATTATATCAAAAGCCGCGGCGTTTGTCATTCTGAATCCTCCTTGTTCTCCAGATTATTTTCAAAAATTCTTGTCAGCTTCCTGTCCAGTGTCTCCGTCCCAACATAGCTGCCGGTGACAGTGTAAATGGTGCCGTTGATCTCTTTCTGTAAAGTCAGCTTTGGGAGCCAGAAAGCCGATGGGTTCTTCACACGGATATGACCGTCAGCGTCAAAATGAAACTCATGTCGCCGCTGCTCATAGGGCAGCGGCGAAACTTTGGCGTATGGGTCTGGATTGGTGAAATAATACTCGGCTGGTACTTCTTCCTCGGCTTCCCCGGTATCATCAGCAATCGCTTCCATGATTTCCTCCGTAAGGTCAGCCTCATCAAGCTCCGGGGTCTGTTTCAGTTCATCGTTCATCGTGATCTCTCCTTTGATTTTTGTTCAGGTTTTGTAACTGCTCCTGCTGGCGCAGGGTATTGTCCACGTTGCTCTGGGTCTTCCATAGCTTTTTCAGGTCAGCATTGATGGTGGAAATCTCCCTGCCCATAGCGGCGTATTCATCAGCAAGCCGGTCAAGCTCGGACTTCCACGCTTTCGTTGCAAATTTCTTTTCCGGCAGGAGATTATCCAGCTTGCGCCGGACGGCGTGGTACTGGCTGATCTCGCTATCGTGTTCCGCCATATACTTCTCGCGTTTCTTACCAAAGCCTCCTTTGGGCGGGATGCCGTCGTAGATTGGTTTGAGGCGGGTGTAATCATCAGCCAAACGCAGCAGCTCTTTCAATTCTTTCATGCGGTCTGATTTTTTCCGGCTGGCAGCGTTCAGATCGTGAAGTTTTCCACTCAGTTCGGAGACATAATCGTGAAGCTGCTCCACGCTGTATAAGCCTTTGGATTGCAGAAAACTGAAGTCCTCGGAGTAGCGTTTCAGATTACCGGCTTTCGCCTTGACCGAATACGCTCCGGCGTTGCGGATGGAGTAATGCTGACCCAGCAGGGCGGCAAGGTTCGGTGACTGCGGCTCCCGCATTTTTGCGATCAGGTCTTTGAGCTTTCCCATCAGCTCAGCGGCGCGTTCCTTTGCTTTCATTATCATGCTGTTAGTGGCACGAATCCACCGATTGAGGTCACCCTTGTCGGTGCGGATACCCTTTGCTTCCATCTGCCGGACAACCGGCCCCTCATGGATTGTTGGAAGCTGGTCGATGCCCCGGCGTTCATTACTTCGGTGATC
>CANQNT010000003.1 GCA_947625255.1 uncultured Acetatifactor sp.
TATTCTCATTCATAAAGCCTGATCCTCCTGCTTACTATATGTACCCTAATCTGTTTATAATATTTATTTTCATGGGATCTTTATTTTTATAAAACTTCTATTTTTATAAATATTATCATGCACGACAGAATATTGCAAGTGTTTTTATAAGTTTTTAGCGCTATATCTTAACTTTCAACATTTTTACGACTCAAATACGGAATCCCTGATCACAACCAACGCTTGTTCAATGGTTTGATCAGGGATCTTTTTAGCAGAAGAGAAATTCATCCAAGTCTTGTAGTGCTGCTTTTAACTCCGGCTCTTTAGCGCATGCTCCATACGGTAACTGCGGCCCTCAAAAATAAGCAGGTGACCATGGTGAACCAGACGATCCATCATGGCGGCCGCCATCTGGTCGTCCGTGAAGATCCCTCCCCACTTGGAGAATTCCAGATTGGTCGTCAGTATTGGATTCTTGCTTTCATAACTGTCAGAGACCACACGGAACAGCAGCTGGGAGCCGTCCTTATCTACCGGCACATAGCCCCGCTCGTCGAAAATCAAAAGGTCAAGAGTACGCAGCTCCTTGAGCAGCCGCTTCAGAGTGCCGTTCTTATGTGACTCCGACAGTTTCAGCACAAGTTCTGTCACAGTATAGAACTTCGTCTTATAGCCCAGCTGGCACGCCTTCGTTCCTGCCGCTATCGCCATATGGGTCTTCCCGATTCCTACCGGGCCATAGAGTACCAGATTCTTCCGTTCTCATCCCGCAGGTTCAACTCTTCACAGAAAAGTTCTTCCACGAATTCCAGCTGTTTTTGTGTGCCCTTCTCCCTGCACACTTCTGATATCCGTGCGGAGAGGAGCAGCTGGCGGCTGCTATCCAGGATGCGGGCACAGATATCCTCTTTCATTTTTGGCGTCATCATGATGCACCACCCCCTTCCCCAAAAAAGTCTCATCATACACTCTTAAGGATGGTCCCGGCTGTGGCGGCATCTCAATCCCATATCCGGTTATCCTTGCCGCAAGGATCGAAGCATCACACATGTTCACGCCGCCCCGGGAAACCGCCATCTCCATGGCGGATACCGCCGCCTGGAAACCTACTGGTTCGTGACAGGAATCTGAGGATGATGAACGCACCCACACATGGAATCTCCGGTATGACCCGGATGTCTGTTTCCGCCGATGCCGCTCCCGATTCTGCTCCATCCTTGGCCGGGATCTAAAAAACGCCATATCCCGCCGATGAATCATCCTTGGAGAAGCAAATCGTTCTGGAAATTTGTAAAGTCACGGGAGCATCACCTGATGGACGCATTACGGCATGACGCAGTGACACGGATTATCCTATGACGTAAGGAACAGCGCCGCTGTTCCCCCGCCGCTCCGACGAGGAGCGGGGTTTGTGCGGAGCCCCTAAACGGAGTATTTTTAAACGGAACATTTCCCCGCATTGCTTTCATCGTCCCGAAAGAGACAAAAAGGCTTCTGCAATCACCAAGTCTTCCGGGGTCGTAATTTTGATATTTTCATAAGATCCTCTCACCAGCTTTACTTTTTGATTCTCAAAAAGCTCCACCACGCCGGCATCGTCCGTCACCCGCACGCCGGCGGCCAAGAGTCCTTCCTCCTCTTCAATCAGCTTTTGGTACGCATGCCGGATCAGTTCATAAGTAAAAACCTGCGGTGTCTGCATCATCCAGACCAGACTTCTGGGAGGAGTATCGGCAATATATTCCTCCCCATCCGCGATTTTAATGGTATCCTTGACAGGCATTCCCACTACGCAGGCTTTTTCTTTCCTCACGCACTGCGCCGCATCTTCAAGCATCCGTTCCGTCAAAAAGGGTCTCGCGCCATCATGGATAAACACATACCGCTCCACGCCTTGTCCCATGTGTCCGTTGTCACCTTCGTACCATTTTTTCAAGGCACACAGTCCCTGCCAGACAGAATGATAGCGCTCTTTTCCGCCCGCAACAATGTCACGCACCTTGGTAAAGTGGTATTTTTCAACGATGCTTATCCGAACAAAATCCACGTCACCCACACCGGCAACCAGGATCACATCATCGATAT
Source organism: uncultured Acetatifactor sp. (assembly GCA_947625255.1). Taxonomy (GTDB): domain Bacteria; phylum Bacillota; class Clostridia; order Lachnospirales; family Lachnospiraceae; genus Acetatifactor. The sequence continues at coordinate 2,068 of CANQNT010000003.1, forward strand.
CGCTCTTTTGAAATGTCTCCAAAGAATAAAACAGCACCGGTTTCCCGCCAAGCTCCAGATATTGCTTCGCGATATGGCTGTTCATACGCCTTCCCTGACCGGCGGCAAGCACAATGGCCGCCTTTCGGATGTTCTTCCCGCTCACTGCTTCCTCCCGTTTACCGTTCTCCCAGCTTCAAATTGGGTACGGCGTTCAAATCATAGCCGCTGCGTACTCCCTTAAGATATTCATAATAACCCGCCGCACCGATCATGGCGGCATTGTCCGTACAGAGAACGGGAGACGGATGATAAAACTGAATCTGCCTTTTCCGGCACACCGCTTCAAAGGCCGCCCTCAAAGAAGTATTGGAGGCCACCCCTCCGGCAATAGCAAATTTATGAAAGCCATATGCCTGTACCGCGTGCAGGGAATGTTCCACCAGTACCTCGATCACCGCTTTCTGGAAAGACGCCGCCACGTCCGCCGCATTAACCGGCTCCCCTTTCATCTGGCAGGAATTGAGGTAATTCAGGACCGCGGATTTCAGACCGCTGAAACTGAAATCATATTCGTTTTCACTCACTTTTGCCCTGGGAAAATGTATGGCTTCGGGATTGCCTTCTCTGGAAAGCTTATCGATTTTGGGTCCTCCCGGATAGCCCAGGCCAATGGCCCGCGCCACCTTGTCAAAAGCCTCTCCGGCCGCGTCGTCCCGTGTTCTGCCGATAATCTCATACTCCCCATAGTCCTTTACCACGACCAGGTGGGAATGACCGCCGGAGGCCACAAGGCAGACAAAGGGCGGCTCCAAATCCTTATTTTCAATATAATTGGCGCTGATATGCCCTTCAATATGGTGAACGCCGATCAGGGGAATCCCCGTGGCAAAACTCAGAGCCTTGGCAAAAGACACTCCCACCAACAGGGCTCCCACCAGTCCGGGTCCGTAGGTCACCGCGATGGCATCCATCCGGCGAAGCGCCACTCCCGCCCTGGACAGGGCCTCTTCCACGACTTGATTGATTTTTTCAATATGCTTTCGGGATGCGATTTCCGGCACCACGCCGCCATAAACAGTATGCAGGTCAATCTGGGAAAAAATCACGTTGGACAGCACATCTCTGCCGTTCCGCACCACGGCTGCGGCCGTTTCATCGCAGGAGCTTTCAATTGCAAGAATTAAAAGCTCTTTTTTTTCATCCATTTTTAGTCCTCCTCGAACCGAAGCTCCGTGGTTCTCCCATCTTTTGCCGCAATCGCCCTGGGGAAAATCTTTTTCACATCTTTCATATATTCCTCCGGATAGGTCAGGGACGGGCTATAGTGTGTCAGCCAAAGCTGGGGCGCATCCACTTCCGCGGCAATTCTGGCCGCTTCATACATGGTCATGTGCTTATATTCCCGGGCCTTGGCCAATTTATCCGGTTCCCCATACATGCCCTCCAGGATCAAAAGGTCCGCCCCTCTCGCATTCTCTACAATGCTTTCCGTGGGACGGGTGTCCGTACAATAAGTGACTTTCAGCCCCTTTCTGGGCTCGCCCAGAACCATGTCCTGCGTATAGGTCCGCTCCCCGTCCACAATGGTCTCACCCTTTTGCAATTTGCTCCAATAGGGCTTGGGAATCCCCAACGCCAGCACCTTTTCCAATTGAAAACGCCCCGCCCGCTCAATCACCATATTGTAGCCATAACAAGGAACGTTATGATTCACGCGAAAGGCTTCCAGCCGAAAAGCCTCCTGCGGAAAAGGAAAGCATTGAAAATTTTCCGTGATTTCCACACATTGAATTTGAAACGGCAGTTCCGGCGCAATGGTGCGCAGCGCTCCCACCACCTTGGTCAGACCTTTGGGACCGATGAGCAAAAGAGGCTCCGTACGCTCCGCGTTCCCCATGGTAAGCAGCATGCCCGGAAGACCGCTGATGTGGTCCGCATGGTAATGGGTAAAGCAAATAATATCAATGGGCTTGGGACTCCATCCCTTTTCCTTCAGTGCAATCTGGGTACCCTCGCCGCAATCGATCAAAATGCTTTTTCCGTGATATCGCATCATCAAAGATGTCAGCCAACGATAAGGCAGAGGCATCATGCCCCCGGTCCCCAACAAACATACATCCAGCATTCTTCCTCATTTCCACCGCTTTTCCTCACAAACGAAAAAAGCGGTCTTTTTTCTTGTCTTAAAGGAGTTCGCTCTCCTCACTTTCTTCCACTGGCAGGACAAAAGTCTTTAAAAAACGATCATAACAGTCCTCGCACAAATCAAAACGATGTCTTACACCATCCTTGGCACTGAAATATCCAAAAGTATGATCGACAAAGACACAGTCCTCTTTCAGGCGTCCATTTTCCATCCGCAGCGATCTGCCGCAGCAATTGCAGACAATCCTTTGAAGCCTGGGGGCCTCCGAGCCATTATATTCTCTCATATTCTGTCCTCCCTTTTGACAAAAAGATTTTCGTCCAGTCAAAGTATAACAAAAAATTTTTTCAAAAGGTAGTGGGAATTGCTGGCGAAGATCTCTTCCACATGATCAGGGCATCCTCCGCAGGTGATTGATAAAAACGAGGCCTCACTCCCTCGCCAAGAAAGCCCAATTTTTCATAAAGATGAATCGCCACGGCATTACCCGCGCGCACCTCAAGAGTATAATCCAAAACCCCAAGAACCTCTCCCTGCCGAAGCAGTTCCTCCAACATGGCCGTAGCGATCCCTTGTCCTCTATGCTCCAAAGCCGTAGCCACATTATAGATTTCTCCCTCGCCCGACACATTGGTCAGACTGCAAAAGCCTACCACTTCCCGACCCAGCAAAGCGACCACGCCTACGCTATTGCCATCCTCCGCCAACTTTTCGTACGCCCTTTCAGACCAGGCCTCCACCAGGCAGGCGGCTTCCAAGGCGGCAACGGCCGGCGCATCCTCCCGCCTGAATCTGCGCACGGTAAGGGTTTCCGCTGCTCTCATCGTCATAGATGCTTCACTCCCCAGCTCTCTTCCAGAACGACTCCCTGGGCGCGTTCCCGTTCCGCCTGGCTCATCCGCAGATATTCCGGCTGATGCCGCGCCGCGGAGACGATTCGGCCCTCGGCAAAATAAACCGCTCCCAAAGCGGCCACGCTGGCCGCGGTCTGTCTATTGCGCCCCGCGGCGGCATAGCTGTAAGGCACCCTAAGCAATTCCCGGATCCGATCCGCGAACACGGGGACCCCGTCTCCCAGAAGAATCACTTCCCGGCCAAGAGCATTCAGCTTTTCCAAAATCACACGGATATCCACGGCGCACTGGGACTCTACCGTTTCCAGCCGCCAACCGCTCCCTTTTTTCACAAAGGTATAAATCCCCGTATAAACCTGGTTTCTGCGCGCGTCCATCAAAGGACAGACCAGCTTGTCCGTACCATAGAGATTATAAGCCAGCCCTTCCAACGTCGGCACCTCCACAAGAGGCTTCCCCAGCGCCAGCCCCAGTCCCTTGACCGTGGCCGAACCGATCCGCAGACCCGTAAAGGAACCGGGGCCGGACGCCACGGCAATGGCATCCAGACTGTCCAGATCCAATTCTATGACTTTCCGCACCTCTTCCAGCATGGGAAGCAGGGTCTGTGAATGTGTCTTTTTATAATTTACCGTAAACTCCGCCAACAGGCAATCGTCCTCTACAACGGCCACGCTTGCCACCAGACCGGAGCTGTCCAAAGCCAAAATCTTCATCCGTTCCTCTCCTCCCAAGCCAAGGTCATTCCTCCATAAGGATCCGCCGATAATCAAAGCCGTGTTCCAGGTCTTTCTCGATCGTGATCCGTATTGCATCCGAAGGCAGGAGCTCCTCGATGAGGTTGGCCCATTCGATCAGGCATACCCCGTCGCCATAAAAATAATCCTCATATCCGATCTCTTCCATCTCTTCTACGTCCCCGATACGGTACACGTCGAAATGATAAAAAGGCAGCCGCCCGTCCTCGTAGACCTGCACGATTGTAAAAGTGGGGCTGTTGACCGCCTCTTTCACACCCAGCCCCTTGGCCAAACCCTGCGTAAACACCGTTTTGCCCACGCCCAGATCCCCGATCAACGTATAGATCTGACCCGGCCGGGCCGTGCTTCCGAGCCGCTCTCCCAAAGCGAATGTCTCTTCCGGAGAATATGTCTCAATGATTCTTTTCGCCATCTTGATTACCTCATTGCCGAATCTTCACTTTTCCGGGCGGCATATGGGTGGAAATCATCCCGATTAACGCCCCCAGCTGGTCCCCCAACTGACGTCTGGGGAAAATGGTGGCGTTCACCCGGGAGGTATAAACGATGATGCTGCGGCTGGTGGATATGGCTTTTACCATGTCGCTCCAGGCCTGCCGCTGCTCCTCTCCGTCCTGGGACACGCTGATTCCCTCCTCGTCCAGGCAATAATGCAGGGGTTTATGGAACGCCGAATTGCGCAGGGCCTGCTGCCTGCTCTTTAAGAAAAGCGTCCAGGGCAGATAGGCCAGCACCACGATTCCTGCCGCCAAAAAGACCCACTTGCCCCGCAGCGCGCCAATCACCACCAAAAGGGCCCCAAAACAAGCCCCCAGAATGCCGGCCGGGCTGTTATAGGTATGTACCAAAAGATAATCGTAGAGATCCCCCGCTTCGATTTTCACGTCCAATTCCAACATATGATTCTCTCCCTTTCAAGGAAGCCTTTTTCATCCTTGGAAAAAAGCATCTACATGGTAGATGCTTTTCCCATAGTGCTATTATATTGAGTTCTTTGAAAAAAAGCAAGGGGAGATTTACGTTTCCGACAATTATTTCCCCTGCCCTTTCAGAATCGGACTCAGCGGCTTATAAACGAACATTGTGACAAGGGAAGCCACGCCGCCCTTGATCAGATTCATGGGTGCCACGCAGGCCGCCACGAAACTCACAATGCTCCCCTCGGTCACAAGCGGATTCACGGCAGAGCCCATGGCCAGTATGGAGTCCAGCGGCATATGGTAGAGTTTGGCAAAGGCAGGGAGTAAGTACACGGCATTAAACGCCGTACCGAAGACAGTCAGGATCAGTGTCCCGACCACGCAGCCGATCACGGCGTTTTTCCTGGTCTTATGGAAAACGTACAGCGTGGACGCCGGCAGGATGAAACTGCACCCGACCACGAAATTCGCCAGATCACCCACAAAGACAGTGCTGGTTCCCTTGATAAACAGCTTCAAAAGAATCTTGAGGAACTCCATCATCACGCCTGCCGCCGGGCCAAAAGCGAAAGCTCCTACCAGAATAGGGATCTCGCTGAAGTCCAGTTCGTAAAAAGACGGAGCGAAAGGCAGCGGAAATTCGAAGAAGAACAGGATCAGAGCCAGGGCGGAAAACATTCCGATCATGGCCATTTTCCTGGTGGTAAAGATCGGTTCCGTCACCCCTCTTTTTTTCTGTGCGAGCTTTTCCAGACAAAATGCCGCCAGAAATAGAAGCACGACAATTCCCAGGAACTCCAGCACGAACACAATATTTTCTATTACGCTTTGCAACAATCCATTCATTTTTTCTTCTCTCCTTTCTGATTCGGAAAATTCTTCGAAAAAAAGCCCCAAACCGTTCCTTGGTTCGGGGCTTATGCCAGCATAGATGGAGCCAGGGCCTTACCCTGGTTTCTTACTTCTTTCATCCAGACTTTAACTGTTGGTCCCGGACTCGCACCGGATCAGCCATGGGCTTACGCCTATGGGTCGCGGACTTAAAGCGACGCGTCTTCTTATCGCCTCTTACCGCCAGTAGGGAATCTCACCCGTCCCCGAAGAACTTTACCTTAATGGACATCCTGAATGGGCGGACGTCATTTACGTTTCTTATCTTACTACGAAGCACCAGTTATGTCAAGCGGCAATCTCTAATTTTCAATCTCTGGTTTCCTGTAAGAGAGTGTACATTTACCGTTCAAAGGTAACCATGATGCGGCCCGGCCCCGGGCATACCCTGGTGAAAACCAGGCGGCACCCGGCTCACTCCAGATTCAACTTATAGGTAATAATGTAATTGCTCAGAAAATACAACACGATCGTCACGATCAGCTGAGCCATCAAATTGGCCAGATTGCCGGGCGTAAGAACGCTGATCAGTCCGCTGTATTCCCAATCGGCAGCAGCCATTCCGCTGTATAAGAGCGGCATCAGAATCCAGTTGTTCACCAACGTCAGCGACAGCTGAATGACAAAATACCAAACAATCGACATCATGACCCGATATTTCGTGCTGAGCTGTCCAAGCGTGATGGAGCCAAACAAGATCATCATTCCATTGACAACACTGACCAGCAGCATCGCCAGTTGCAGAAGAATCTCTCCCACGCCGGCTTCGCCTAATATTTCCTGAATGACCTCCCAGATTGCCCCAAAGGCTTCGCCGTAAGTGATCGGCGCTATGGAATTCCATTCCGGATAATCCCTTACCGTACTGATCACGGTGCTGGCAACGGCAAAAACCATGCCGCTGATGGAAAGCGCGATCATGACGAACACGGCAAGACTCCACAGGCTGCCCACCAGCAGCTTGCTGTTCAAAAGTTGCCTGGAAGTCACCGGAAGCGTATGGGTCAGGTATCCCTCGTCAGAATACATGGTCTTGTAAAAACGCACGCCCAAATAAATGAACAGACCGATAGACACTCCGAAAAGAGTCAGGAAATACAGTATCATCCCAAGAAATCTTAACATGGTCGTTGCAGCCCCCCAACCGCCGCTGTCAGCCACCGCTCTCCCATTTCCTGTAAACAGACCGCCCCAGAAAGGCGTCTGGAGGGACAGGCCCACCACGATCGTCATAATGGCAAGAAACAACAGCAAAGAACCACAGATTTTATAAGTGTTTTTCCACTCATAACGAATCAACTTTCCTAACATGCAAACACCTCCCTGAAATAAGCGTCCACGGACTTGCCATGCTGCTCCCTGATATTGTCCACCGAAGTATAAAGCAGCAGTTGACCATTGCGCAGAAAAATCACCTCGTCCAACACATTTTCAATATCCCCGATCAAGTGGGTGGACAACAACACCGTGGCCTCTGGATGATAATTGTTGATAATTGTGCGTAAGATATAATCCCTGGCCGCCGGATCCACACCCGCAATGGGCTCATCCAACAGATACAGATCCGCCTGACGGCTCATGACCAGAATCAACTGCACCTTTTCCTTGGTTCCCTTGGACAGCGTGTTCATATTCATGGATGGATTGATTCCAAGACTCCCCAGCATCGCCAAAGCCTTCTCCATGGAAAAATCCTCATAAAAGTCTGCAAAATATTCCAAAATCCAACGTACTTTCCGATTTCCGCTCAAATAATTACGGTCCGGCAGATATGCCACATGTGCTTTGGTCTCCGGCCCCGGCTCATACCCATTGATACGAATCTCCCCATGGGTGGGCACCAACAGACCGTTTAACATCTTGATCAACGTCGTCTTGCCGCTTCCGTTCGGCCCCAAAAGACCGATGATCCGCCCCCTGGGGATCGTCAACGTGAGATCATTGACCGCATTGTAATTCTTATCGTAAGATTTGGTCAAATGGACCAGTTCTATCAGTTCGCTCATTTCACGTCCTCCTCAACCATAACAAAACCTATCATGAAAACTCCTCTCCCGTCGTCTGCCGGATCAATTCCACAACCTGATCCTCGGTATAGCCCAGCGCTTTCATCTCCTGCCAGAAATCCGCCACATGCTTCCTGGCCAGTTTCAGCCGGAACCTGCCGATCAGCGCCTCATCCTCGGTCACAGTCCTGCCATTCGTGCGCTGCGTCTGAATCAGGCCGTCGCGCTCCAGCTCCCCAAACGCTTTCTGCATTGTGTTCGGATTCACCGCCGCTGTCTCTGCCAGCTCCCTCACGCTGGGCAATTTCCCCCCTGGCGGATAGATACCAGACACTATCTGTCGCTCAATAATCTCCACTAACTGCAAGTAAATCGGGCGATCTGCCTTAAGCTCCCATGCCATGTAGACCCTCCTTTCATCCGGGATTATGTACTATTGTATTAATTACTTAATACAATAGTACGATCGATCAACAAATTTGTCAAGCTATTTCATAAAATTTTTCAGCGTACTTTTTCCTCAAAAAAGGACTTGCGAGCAGCCCCGCAAGTCCTCTTTCTTCCATATATTACTATATATAATTTTTGACCCACACGAACTGCGGTCAACAGGAGCCGCTCCCCATTCTTTTTGCAATACCACAATACATTTCCCACAATGGCATGGATTGCCTTCGTGCCTGAGAATCTCCCCAAATTAAACCACAACGCCTTTTTGGAGCATCACATTGGCATAAAGGGCGCTCTCGCCGGTAGCGATGACGGCATAGGCCTTTTTCGCTTCCTCGTAGAATGCAAAACGCTCGATGTGGCCGATGGCGGTACCGCCCCGCTTATCCTCGGCGGCAACCAGCTTCTCATATTCATCCCAGATCGGAGTCTCCACCTTGTCGCCCGGCACCACTTCCATCAGGTTCACGGGCTTCTCCACATAAGTGTCCAGAGGGAACAGCTTCAGAATCGCCTCCAGCACATCACAGGCGCCATGACCGTCCATGCGGATGACAATCGCGTTCTTACCAATGGACTCCGAGGGAAAATTGCCGTCAGCGATCACAATGCGGTCTCCATGACCCATTTCGCAAAGCACTTTTAATAATTCAGGGGATAAAATCTTCGGAATTCCTTTCAGCATCCGTCTCTCTCCTTTTTTCCGGAATTACTTATACAAAGGACCATAAGCCGCGCAGGCTCTGAAATCCTGACCTTCCTTGTCCATGCCGAAAGCATTCCAGGCAGCCGGACGGAAGATCTTCTCAGCAGGCACATTGTGCATACTCACGGGGATCCGCAACATGGAGCACATGGTGATCAAATCGGCGCCGATATGGCCATAGCTGATGGCGCCATGGTTCGCACCCCAGTTGTTCATCACATCGTAAGCGCTCTTGAAAGGTCCTTCCTTGCCGTCACATCTGGGAGCGAACCAGGTGCAAGGCCAAGTATAGTCAGTCCGCTTCCAAAGGATATCCGTTACCTCGGCAGGAAGCTTCACGGTCCATCCTTCCGCGATCTGCAGCATGGGTCCAAGACCCTTTACCAGATTCAGACGAATCATGGTCGCAGGCATCTCCGCCTCCGTCACAAATCTGGAAGAATATCCGCCGCCACGGAAGTAACCAAAATCAGCGGCATTCCAGGTAGTAGCGCCCATAATGGCATCGATATCCGCATCCGTCACATCATACCAGGGCTTCATGACATGGTTGCCGTTCTCATCCACCGCTTGACCATTGGCATCCAGACAAGCGGCGCCGGAGTTGATCAAATGGATAAATCCGCCGGCTTGCCTGGCGACACCTTCCAGTTCATAGCCGCCGGTAGCTTTCTTCACTGCTTCAGGGCTCCAATAGGTACGGACATCCGCGAAAATCTGGGCACGGTTGGTCAACAGCTTCATGAACATCATGCCAAGTCCGTTGAGTACGTCATTCTCAGTAGCCAATACATAAGGCTCTCTTGCGCCGTTCCAGTCAAAGGAGGTGTTCAGCAGGGCCTCGGCGAAGTCACAGTTAGGATAGAAGTCCGTCCACTGACGCTGACCCTGGAAACCGGCTGCCAAAGCGTTATGGCCCACCATTTCCTCTTCACAGCCCTTAGGCAGATTCTTGTTGCCGTTCATCAGATCCTTGATGATGCACATCATTTTGACAACGAATTTCCAGTCCTCTTCAGTCTGCTCGGGAGTCTTCTGCACCTCGGGAGGATTCTTGTCGAAGCCTCTGATGCACTTCTCCTTGGTCCAGGCATAAGCCTTTTCAAACTCGGCCTTGTCATAGATGCCTTCGCTCATACGGCGGATGATCTCCACCTCGTCCACGGACTCCACGCGCATTCCCAAATATTCCTCAATAAAGGAAGGATCGATAATGGATCCGCCGATACCCATACAAATGGAACCGATCTGCAGATAGGACTTGCCTCTCATGGTGGCTACCGCAACAGCGGCACGGCCGAAGCGAAGCAGCTTCTCTTTTACATCTTCAGGAATGTCGGTAGCATCCGCGTCCTGCACGTCATGTCCATAAATGCCAAAAGCGGGAAGTCCCTTCTGGGCATGGGTTGCAAGCACACTGGCCAGGTAAACAGCGCCGGGACGCTCCGTTCCGTTAAAGCCCCAAACACCCTTGATGGTCTTGCGGTCCATATCCATGGTCTCAGCCCCATAGCACCAGCAGGGAGTCACGGTCAGGGTGATCTCCACGCCCTCTTTTGCAAAATAATCCGCGCAAACGGCGGCTTCCGCCACACGGCCAATGGTGGTAGGGGAAATCACAACCTTAACGGGATCTCCGTTGGTGTAACGCAGATTCTCTTCGAAAAGCTTCTTTGCGGACAAAGCCATGTTCATGGTCTGCTCTTCCAGAGAACCTCTTACATTTAAGTAACCTCTTCTTCCGTCGATCGTGGGACGGATTCCGATGACCGGATATCTTCCGATCAATCTACTCTCTGCCATAATACCAATACCTTCCTTTCTTTTATTGTTTCTTGTAAGGTTACAGCTCCGGTTCTGCCAGGGGACACCCTCGGGTCCGTATCCGCCATTACGTCCCGCTCTCACTTCATGCAATGCATATCCTCTTCCGGTCCGTGTACCATAGTCACACCTGGGCAGTAACGTTTTAACTACTTCAGTTATTTTATTATAACATTGCGCGGGAGGGCTGTCTTGTGTTATAATCTCTAAAAATGGTAAAATAGTTACTTTTCCGGAGATTGGATGAGCGCCCCGTAAACGGGGACCGCAGCGGCGATGGACGTAAAGAAAGGAACCGAAATGTATCAATTAAGCTTTCACGAAGGAAAACAGCATGGAACAGTGGAATTTCCGGCGGAATATTATTATGTGGACAAGGAGCATCCCCAATATCATATGGCTTTCCACTGGCACAAGGAATGGGAAATCATTCGGATTCTGAAAGGCAGCTTTCTGCTGCACGCGGATGAGGAGGAATATGAGGCCCAGGCGGGGGACACGTTTCTGCTCCGGGACGGAATGTTACACGGCGGCACGCCCACGGACTGTATTTATGAATGCTTCGTTTTCGACCTCCATGGCTTATTCCGCAATATGGACGCGGTAAAAAAGTATCTTAGACCCATTTACCGCAACCGGGTGCTGCCTTGGATCCGCTTCCCCCGGGAGCAGGAGGATGTGAACGCCATCGTGGAGGAACTGCTGACCGCGTTTCGCCGCCAGGAGGGTCCGTGTCCCAGAGAGTTGATTGCCCTGGGAAACATCAGCCGCCTGTTCGCCCTGATCCTGGAAAAAGGATATGTGCTGCAGGAAACAGTCACGCCCCAGACAAGCTCCCGAAAAGTAGCGCAGCTAAAGACAGTGCTGGAATACATTGAAAGCCACTTTTCCTCCAAGCTTACTCTGGAAGAGCTGGCAGGCGTGGCAGGGATGAGTCCCAAATATTTCTGCCGCTTTTTCCGCTCCGTCACCCAGCAAACCCCGATGGATTATGTAAATTATTACCGTATTGAACGGGCAGGGAATCTGCTCTCCTCCACGGATCTTTCCATTACAGGCGTGGGGATGGAGTGCGGCTTCAATGACGGAAGCTACTTTGTCAAAGCTTTCAAAAAATATAAAGGAGTGACCCCGAAGCAGTATCGTAAAGGGGAATAGTCGAGGAGGATCCGATCTTTGCCAATACCATTAATGGCGGAATATATTGCATCCCAATGTCATATATTTACGATAACCAACTCACTAAAAAAGGGTACAATATGTCCGAACATATACTACACGCGGCCCAAATCCCCTCGCCCTCAGATCTGGGGCTGGTACAGGACGGCCCCGTGCAAAACGGGGGCCTGCAGATGCCTCCTTACCAAAGCACGAATCCGCCCTTTACCCCCATGGCCGATCAGCCAGCACAGCGTCCTTCCACGCAGGAAGGACCCCAGGTCCCTGATCCTATCGACTCTCCTTATGCCGGTTCCCTGAAAATCAGCGTGGTTTCCTCCATCGGCATGATTCCGGTGGAAAACGCCACAGTCGTCATTTCCTTTACCGGCGACCCGGACTCCGTTCTGGAACGACTGACCACCGACAGCTCCGGACAGACGGGAATCGTTTCTCTCCCCGCCCCTCCCCTGGAGTGGTCCCTGGACCCGGATTCCGAAAACCAACCCTATTCGGAATACAACATCTCCGTAACAGCGGAGGGGTATGAGCCTGTTCTGGTATCCGGTTCCGAAATTCTGGCGGATGAACTCTCCCTTCAGAACATTCAAATGAACCCCCTGCAATTTACCGAAGAGGATGAAAAAGATGTGGTTATCCCGGCCCATACGCTGTTCGGGGACTATCCTCCCAAAATCCCGGAGGAGGAAATCAAGCCCCTGGCCGAAAGCGGTGAAATCGTATTGTCACGGGTGGTCATCCCCGAGTACATCATCGTCCACGACGGTGTCCCCTCCGATACCACGGCGCAGAATTATTGGGTGCGATACAAGGATTATATCAAGAACGTGGCCTCCTGCGAAATCTATTCCACCTGGCCCGAGACCGCCATCTACGCCAACATCCTGGTGATCATGTCCTTTACCCTCAATCGCGTTTACACTGAGTGGTACCGCAATCAAGGCTATGACTTCACCATCACCTCTTCTACCGCTTATGACCAGAAGTGGGTCTATGGAAGAAATATTTTCGAAAACATTGACTATCTGGTGGATTCGATTTTTGCCAATTATCTCTCCAGACCCGGTGTCCGGCAGCCAATTTTCACCTCCTACTGCGACGGCAAACGGGTGACCTGCTCAGGCTTAAGTCAGTGGGGCTCCATGTATCTGGGTGAGGAGGGCTATTCCGCCATCGAAATCATCCGCTATTATTATGGCAACGATATGTACATTAACACCGCGGAAGTGGTTTCCGGAGTGCCGTCCTCCTGGCCGGGCTATAACCTGACCCAGGGTTCCACGGGAGAAAAGGTGCGGCAGCTCCAAACCCAGCTAAACCGCATTGCCCGAAACTACCCGGCCATCCCCACGGTTGTGGCGGACGGAATCTACGGACCCGCTACGGCGGACGCGGTGCGCATTTTCCAGGGCATCTTCGGTCTGCCCCAGACCGGGGTGGTGGATTACGCCACCTGGTATGAGGTATCGGATATTTATGTGGGAGTGTCCAGGATTTCGGAACCGGGATGAGAGAAAAATCTTAAACGGCTTATGCCGCTTTTACTAGGTCTTCCCCACAGTCGCCGCCACCCCTAAAACGGGTGGCGGCGACTTTACACTAATCCTCTTCCTCATCAGAAGGATGTCGAGTGATGAGTACCTTGCCCACGCGAAGACCTTCCATCTCCAGAACGGTAACCGTAATATCCTTATAGTCAAAGCTGTCCCCCGCTTTGGGAAAGCTTCCAAACATCTCCAGCGTCCAGCCGCCCACGGTCACGGAATCCGCTTCAAATTCATCCTCATCCCATTCCAGCAGCTCGCAAAGCTCTCCAGTGGTCACATTCCCATCAATTTCATATTCATGATCGCTTCGCTCCACGATTTCGTTCTCCAAAGCATCGGTTTCGTCCCAGACGCCCCCCACGATCTGCTCCAGTACATCCTCCATGGTAACAATTCCAATGGTGCTGCCATAATCATCCGTAACAATGGCGATATGGGTCTTATGCTGCTTCAGCATGGCCAAAATGGCAGGCAGCTTCATCGTCTTATACACAAAGCACGGCTCAATCAGCAGACTCTTCAAATCTACCTCCGACTGGTTCAGAAGCGCCTTATAATAATGATTCAAGTGCAGCACGCCGATAATACGCTCCCGTCTTTCATCATACACCGGCAAACGGGAAAACGAGGTCGTCGCGATCCGATGCCTAATCTCCTCCATGGAATCATCAATTTCCAAAGCCTCCATGTCTACCCTCGGCGTCATCACCTCCTGGGCGGAAATGTCTGTAAAATCCAGGGCGTTTTGAAGCAGCTCGGATTGATCCTCATCGATAATTCCCTCATCCTCACTGCTCTCAATGAGGTCAATGAGTTCTTCTTCCGCCGCCTCGGCCTTTTCATCCTCATTCAGACTTTCCCCTTTCAGGGGGGCCGTGATGAGATTTACCAAACCACAAATGATCCAGGTCACGGGGCGCAGCACCACCATCAGGATCTGCAGAGGTCTGGCTACCAGCAAGGCAAAGAACTGGGGATTACGCTTTGCAACGATCTTGGGCATTGTCTCGCCGAAGATCAACACCAGTATCGTCAAAAGGACAGAAGCCACAGTCGTAAATACATCTTGTCTGGTCAGGGAAACATCCACTCCTGCCAGCAACAAAGCCATCAGCGTAGCCACGCTGGAGGATGAGATGTTCACAAGATTATTCCCGATCAGGATCGCCGAGAGAGCCTGGTCAAACCGATCGCAGATATACAGGGCAGTCCGGGCAGCCGTACTGTGGTTGGCCTCCAGCCGTGTCTTGTTTAAAGAAGAATAAGCGATTTCCGACCCTGAAAAGAACGCGGAAAAGCACAATAATACTACAATGGAAATACTATAAATCAATATCGTCATGACTTACTCACCTCTTCCTGCTTAATCCGAAGGGTAAGAATCCGCCTTTTCTCCATTTTCAATATGGTGATCTTAAGATCCTGGAACTGAAAAGTATCTCCCTCTTTGGGAATGTTACCAAAAGCGGCATAAGCCAGACTCACCATGCTTTTATGGGCGGCCTCGTCCTCGTCATAGTTTTCATAACCCATGCGGCCGAAGCATTCGTCAATTCTCATGGAAGCGTCCACATCCCAAGTATGGTCGTCAACCTTTACAAAGTTCTCCACCACCACGTCATCCTCGTCCCAAATGTCTCCTACCAACTCCTCCAGAATATCCTCAACGGTGACCAATCCCTCTATACCGCCGTAATCATCCGTAACAATGGCCATATTGGCCTTCCGTTTATTCATGGCCGGCAGCAAATCCGCGATCTCCGTGCTGGCATGTACAAAAAAGGGCGGATCCATGATTTTCTTAAGGTCTACCTTATCCCTGTCTTTAAGATACGCCTTTATGTACTTTCTGCATGACAGAATACCCACCACATTATCGATGGACTCATGATAAACCGGCAGCCTGGAATGGTGGACATTGCGGACCCGCTCAAGGATCTCATCCACCGAATCCATATCATCGATGGCTTCCATATCTACCCGCACAGTAAGGACATCTCCTACCGTATGATAGCCAAAGCTTAAGACGGATTGTACCAGTTCTCCTTTTTGAGCCTCCAGATTTCCTTCCTCGGCGATATTTTCCACCATGTCATGGAACTCATCCTCTGTCACGGAACCGCCCCCATCCCCGAACAGTTTGGCTGCGGCATTGCCCAACGCAGTCAGTAAAAAAGCAAAGGGCGTGCAAATATGCATGATGACTATCAGAGAACCCGCAATTGCCTGGGAAAAATGCTCAGAATATTTTTTCGCGATGTTCTTAGGAAGCAACTCCGCGAAAAAAAACACGATCACCGTCAGTACCAGAGTCGTTGCCGCCACGGCATTCGTACCCCACAACCTGGTCGCCATAACGGTGGTAATGGAAGATGCCAGAATATGAGAAAGATTATTACCAATTAAAATCGTAGATAAGGCCTTGTCAAAATGATCCAGAATATACTGGACGTTCTTGGCGCCTCTATCTTTCTTGTCCGCCAATAAACGAATACGGACCTTGTTAACAGAACTAAGGGCAATTTCACTGGCTGCAAAATATGCACCCATAAAAAGTAATACAATAATGAGGAAGAGGGATATCCAACTGTCCCCGTCCATGAGACAACCACCTAACCTTTCGCAAATAAAAAAAATGATCAATCAAATCCCCAATATGTTAAAAAAGCTTGATACTATAATAGCCTAAAAGTTCTTTCTTGACAAGAGGCAATTTTATCTATCTCACAAAAGTATGTCACTCATTGATATCCACCAGTTCGTAAGAACGGTTTCCAAGACCGATTTTCTCTGCGTGTTCCAACGTATGCGGTCCGTTTCGGGACTCAATGCGTTTTACAAGGGAGGCCCCATCGCCATCTTTCTGCTCATAGATCAGGTCAATGCAGGCCTGATCCAGCGCCACGGGGTCGGCAGACGCTAAAATCCCAATATCGTGCACATCTGGTTCAGCAGGGTTGCCGTCGCAGTCGCAATCGACAGACAGACGTCTGAACCACACCTTTTATCAGTTGGGGATCCAGGTAATTGCTGGCGGGCGGCTCGCCGGTAGAGAACTTTACCGCTACTTTGCCGGCAGGCTCCCATCCAAGAGGCTTCATAAATTGCCAGCATCCCCTCCGCGCTGATGTCAGAGGTAAAATACACAATGGCGGCATCTTCACTGTTGTCCTCGGATTCCGGGTTGGACGAATTGCCCTCGGATTCCGGGTTCGACGGATCGTCATCGGATTCCAGCGGTACTGTATTTTCTGCCGTCTGATTTTCTGCCCCGCCCGTCTCGGACGCAGTTTCCTGACCGCAGCCGGAAAGCAGCAAGACTATCACAAGAAATAGAGACATCAAAAGCGATAAACGGTTTTCACAGGTTCACTTCCTTATTTCAACTCCTATACTGTTTAATTGATTTCAAGTTCATTCGCCCACGCAAGTACATCTTCGGCAGAAGCACCGGCGGAAAAGCGGCGTCCGTCAAGCCATGTGGCTCCGTCCGCGGCTGATCTCAAGGCTGAATCGCTGCTGCCGAATCCGCTGCTTGCGGAGGTACAGAACGCGACCAAGGTCTTGCCGGTAAAGTCATAGCTCTCAATAAAGGTACTCATAATCCGCGGCGCTTCGCCCCACCAAATAGGATAGCCGATGAACACCACATCGTACTGCTCCATATTCTCCACAGAGCCGGAAATCGCGGGGCGGACGCTGGTGTCGTTCATTTCCACTGACGAGCGGCTCTCGGAATTGCCGTAATCCAAATCTTCATCCGTATAGGGGTGCTCCGGCATTATTTCATAGAGGTCCGCGCCAAGCCCGTCCGCCAGCTTTTGTGCCACGCCCTCCGTGATATTCGTCGCGGAGAAGTAAGCGACAAGGATTTTGCTTCCTTCCGGCTCGTCACTGGGCTCCGAAGCAGAATCATCAGGCTTTGAATCAGGCGTCTCGCCGGGCTGTTCGCTTTCTTCCCCTGTTTCAGAAGGCGTTGTGGCCTTATCTTCCGTTTGGGAATTGTCTGCGGCATTTTGTATCGAATTGCTATTGCTGTCATCGCCGGCAGGTCCCTTGCCGCTGGCGCAGGCGGCAAGGGATAGTACCATCACCACTGCCAATAAAACCTTTGCAATTCTTTTCATTTTTTATTTCAAACCTCCATACTGTGCATCATCCACCGGCTCCAGCCATTCATTGGAGCCGTTTTCTCCCGGCACCTCGATTGCCAGGTGACTAAACCAGCTGTCCGGGGCCGCTCCATGCCAATGCTTGACGCCTGCGGGAATGTTGATGCAATCTCCCGGCTTCATTTCTTTCGGCTCTTTGCCCCACTCCTGGTAGTAGCCGCGTCCGGCCACGCAGACCAGAATTTGTCCGCCGCCTTTGTCGGCGTGATGGATATGCCAGTTGTTCCGGCAGCCCGGCTCAAAGGTCACATTGAAAACGCCCACCTGAGCGGTGGAGATGGGGGCAAGGTAGCTCTGCCCGGTAAAATACTGTGCAAAAGCGTCGTTGGGTGCGCCAATAGGGAACGCCATTGAAGCGGCATGAGCGGCTTTTGCGTCCTCCATATGAGCGTCCTCCGTCCACACTGTTTTTGCCAGATTGAATACCGCCCACGCCTTCGGCCACCCGGCGTAAAATGCCGCGTGGGTGACAATGGCGGCGATTTCCGCTTTCGTCACCCCGTGGGCCTTGGCGTTTTGCAAATGATAAACGAGAGAGTTGTCTGTAATGCCCGACGACATCAGCGCCACCACGGTGATGATACAACGGGTTTTCACGTCAATGTCCTGATTGTTCCAGTTCTCACCAAAGAGAACATCATCGTTATAATGGGCGAAATCCGGCGCAAAATTGCCAAGCTGATTTCTGCCCGCGGTCTGAGTAATTTTTTGCATATTTGTTTCCCTCCTTGTTACCATCTCGACTGACGTCTCGATGGCGTGCTGTCAAACACCGATTGACGCAAGCGTCATCGGCGCTTTCCTCGTTATTAAACCACGTTTCCTGCTTTCTGTTTCCCGTTCTGCGCCATCACGCCGACCAAGGCATGAGGAACATACAGTTCCTCCAGATAGCCGGTCTCATCCTGCGTCAGTTCCAGATCCACGGCCCGGACAGCGCCGTCCACATGGGAGAACTTCGTGGTGCCAACCACGGGGGCGGTCACTTTTGTGAGAAGCCACGCCAGGGAGATTTCCGTCATGGAGACGCCGCGTTTCTCCGCCAGCTCCGCCACCCGTTCGATGATCTTTCCGTCCGTTTCCGCGGTGGCGTCGTACTTGAATTTGGCGTAGGCATCTTCCTGAAGTCTCTTGGAGGTTTCGCCGGGGCGTTTGGAAAGCCGTCCGCCTGCCAGGGCACTGTATGGCGTCATGGCAATGTTCTGGTCGGCGCAGAAAGGAGCCATTTCCCGCTCCTCCTCCCGGGCGATCAGGTTATAGTGTCCCTGAATGGATACAAATTCAGTCAAGCCATGTTCTCTGGCATAGAAATTTGCTTTGGCCAGCTGCCACGCGAAGCAATTTGAGATGCCGATATACCGGGCCTTGCCGGCCTTTACCACGTTGTGCAGCCCATTCATGATTTCCTCCATCGGGGTATGGTAATCCCACATATGGTAAATGTAGAGGTCAACGTGGTCCATGCCAAGATTTTTGAGGCTTTGATTCAAATAGTTCTCGATATGCTTCTGTCCGCTGACGCCCGCGTCGATCTCATCCTGGGTGCGGGGCGTGAATTTCGTGGCGACTACATACTCGTCGCGTTTCGCAAAGTCCCGCAGCGCCTTTCCCACATACTGCTCGCTGGTGCCGTTCTGGTAGGCGATAGCGGTATCATAGAAGTTGATTCCCAGTTCCAGACCGTGCCGGATGATCTCTCTTGTCTGCGCTTCGTCCACCGTCCAACTGTGCTGCCCTGTAGCCGCGTTGCCGAAGCCCATACAGCCCATGCAGATACGGGAAACTGTCAGGTCAGATTTGCCGAGTTTTGTGTACTTCATATTCTGGCCTCCTTAAAGAACTGTCTCGACCCAAGCCTTGAGACTGGCCGCTGATTGTTTTTTCCCGGAAAAATCGTAACTCTCCAGAAAGCTGTTGAAAATTGTCGGCGCTACATACCGCCGGATGGGGAAGCCCAGCAGGATCGCGTCGCATACCGCCTGTGCCAGTTCCTTTGCAACACGCTCCGTCGTTCCACTGGCGCTGAAATACGCTACTAATGGTTTGCCCATGTTCTTTCGCTCCTTTCCTTATTTTTGTCCTGCACTGCAGGATATTCAGGTATCCCTTTAGGAGTTTATAAAGATTTTCCAAGCCGCCGGGCTTCTCCCATGTGGCGACTGCCCCGTGTCATAGACGGGGTTCCACAGCCTGTGCCGAGGATCATACCACAGTCGGTAAAGTTCATATACCGGCACAGTTTTTTGTAATGCTCCGCCAGATAGGGCATCACATCGTCGCCCACGTCCCACGCGGCGGCAATCAGCGCCGTTTTCAGGTGTTTTGCAGACAGCTTACAAGTGAAGCTGTAAAAGCGGTCGATCACCATTTTGAGCTGTGCCGACATTCCAAAGTAGTACACCGGCGTAACAAATACCGCCATATCCGCGGAAAGCAAGGCGTCCCTGATCTGCTGCATATCATCCTTTTGCACGCACGGCCCGTTCATGCCGCAATGCTCACAGCCAAGACAGGGGTGGATGTTCATATGCGCCGCATCCAACTCCACAACGGTATGACCGGCCTCCTGCGCGCCCTTCACAAACTGCTCCGCCAGCAGATTGGACGATCCTTTTTTGTGAGGACTACTTTTTATGATTACAATTCTCATTTCCCCGCCTCCCGATTCAATAATTTCCTAACACAGTTATAGGTGATCTCATAAATCGTCATAAATACATAGTTGACATTTGCCTTTTCCATTGCCGTCCGCTGTTTCTCGGTGACAAAGGTGTACGGGTAGATACCGAACATAAACGGGAAGAAAGTGTAAATAAAGTCCTGCTTCTCGGAAACCGCCATATTCGGGAAATATTTATTGAGGCCAGACATCACGGTACGGATAGATTCCCCATACACGACCTTGAACGCCGCAAGATGTTCGGGTCTGCTGCCGGTTTCCATGTCGTAATGGTTCATGGACATGATTTTCAAAAGCTGGGCGCGTTTCTCCAGAGAATGGGCCAGCATACCGGCAAATTCGTCCTTTGTCATAAGCTCTGTCTGCTCCATCGTTTCCCGCAGGGAGGCAATCCACATTTCATATTCCCGTTTCAGCAGGGCCAGGAAGATTTCTTCCTTCGTCTGAAAATAGTTGTAAATGGAAGTGCGGGTAAAGCTCGTGACATTCCCGATCTCCTTTATGGTGATCTCCTTGAAGCTCATGGTCTGATAGAGCTTTTCGCACGCATTTATAATCTCCTCCCTGCGGGCCTCTGTCAGTTCAGGTGATCCTTTGGGCATGGGTGAACCTCCTTATTTTTCCGGTGCTTTTTTGAAAGACAGGCACTTGCCGATCACTTCACCGGTTCTCAGATATTGATAGGTCGGGAACTCAAACAGCACCGGCTTTAAGGTGTCGTAATCAACCTTGCCTTTCTCGTTCAAATTCTTTTCGTCCACATAGGTGTTATCAATGGTGCAAATGAAACTCTCAAAATTAGGGGTGTTGTACACATCCGCCACACTGCACTCTATCGTCAAAGGCGATTTACGAATGATCGGTGTCCCGTTTTCCCCAAAGTCATACTCAAATACCGCGGACTTATCTGCTTTTGCGCCGCTGACGGAACCAACATAGTCCGTTTCCGGCAGCATCTCTTCATCGACAAGGTTAATAGAAAGCTTTTTTGTCTCCTTGATGCAGCCGTTGATAAAGTGTGGCGCGGCAAGGCTGACCATCACCCGGTCATGGCCGATGATACCAATATGGGCGACCAAAGTCCATGTGGGCTTTTCGCCGTTCATCGCTCCTATAACAGTTACGGGCGTAGGGTAAAGCGCAAGCAATGATCCAACATTTTTCTTCATGGTTTCGTTACCTCCAGACTCGCTTATTCATTCTGACACTATGTCAGCATATTTAGTATAGCACTTTCTGACACTGTGTCAATACGTCTGAGAAAAGTTTTTTAGATTTTTTCGCCGAAGACAACAGGTCTCGATATAAAAACAAAATCAGCAAATAAGCATAACATGAAAAGCTTTTTATCTGCTGACTTATATTTTCCGGCAGCGGATCGACAACGCCGCCAAGCTCATATTCTCCCGATTTTAAGTCTTCAAGTCTTTGTGCGCACATCGCCGCTTTTTCTGATAGCGGGCTTCCTCGCTGTCCTCGCTGTCAAAATAACCGTTTGCGTTTACCCTTGATGTCGGGCGACGCCATATAGCGGACGTTGAGATCACCTTGCTGTGATCGACCTTCCCGCTCTTTGGGAAAGTTTTGTCCCACTCCCGTGTCAATTTCAGATCTTCTTTTTTCATCATGGTCTTGCCAGCCTTTCCGTGTGCGACCTCTTTCTTACCTTTACAGTATAGCACCTTGAAACGCTCTTCCCTAATAGTTATAACGAATATCGTGATGTTTAATTTAGGAATATCATGATTCCGTACGGAGGATATCTATATGGAAATTCGTACTATAAGATACTTCCTCGCCATCGCAAAAGAAGAAAACAGGACAAAGGCCGCGGAGATTCTTCATGTTACGCAGCCCACGCGCTCAAAGACGCTGCGGGCATTGGACCTTCGCGCCGATTGCGGAACGTTTCCTTTCGCAGATCAAAAGAAACTTCGCGAAAAAATGGGATGTGACGATACCATTTTATTTATGACGATGTAATCATATCCGTTAAGCAGTATCGTTTCCCCTTTTACCACAATCCTTCTTTCCTCCGTGCTAAAATTCATTACAAAAATATATCCGTTCCGTTCCCGAACCATCACGTCTTTTACATACTCCGTATCGACTATTTTTGATACATTCCTATTTTTTAAAACATCGCCATACAATTCAGACAGAAAATCACTTTCCGTATTGCAGGCTATGTAATATGCAAATCCCTGCCCATACTGCTTTTTGGATACGGCACATAGTCCCTTATAAAAATCATGCTTGTATTCCGCTAATATTTCCGCCCCATCAACCTCAACAAGCTCGCAGCACGTTAAGGCTTTATAGTTCTTTCCTTTGTATTCAAACTCATTATATTCATCATCACAGATTGCATCCGTTTCATTTACCTTTATTCCGAAGACATCGTTTAATGAGTAGGGCGCAAATACGGGATTTCTGAGCGTTCCGCTAAAGCATAGATCATTTTCGTTTACCAGTCCGCTGTAATAAGTCATTACAAAATCGCCGCCATTTTTTACAAATTCGCGGATTTTCCTTGCAGTATCCGGCTTAAACAGATAAAGCATCGGTGCGGCTATTACCTTATATTTTGAGAAATCCGCCTCCGAGCTGATTACATCCACATTCACATAATTTTTTAAAAGCGCATCATAATGGAGCTGCGGCCTGGATTCAAAAAACCTTTTATTTCTTGTAATACCTCTCTGCTCATATAATGCCTGTATATTATCAAAATCATAAATGAGAGCCACTTCCGCCTTTACTTCCGTCCCCTTTAAGCAGGATATTTCTTTCAGCTTTGCACCCACTTCGCATACATCGCGAAATACTCTTGTATTTCCGCTGCCATTATGGTCGATAACCGCGCCATGGAATTTTTCAACGGAACCATTTGATTTGCGCCATTGAAAATATTGAACGGAGTCTGAACCACAGGCAATCGTCTGCATTGCGCTGAGCATATGCATTTTGGGACGCTTAAGCTTGCATACCTCAAACTGACTCGGTACGCTCGGCACACTTTCCATGAGATAAAACGGCTTACCCTTAAATGCCCTGGCATAATCAAATGTAAAACCGGCCCCAACCGCGTTTTCCCATTCCGTAGATTTCTCTTTCTGACAATGCCACCTCGGATAGCTGTCCCAGCTTACAACGTCAAGTATTTTCGCCAGATGATCATAATTGATGCCACAGTTCACATGAAACATATTTGTGGTGACGGGAAGATCAGGATGATATTTTTTTACCGCTTCTTTTTCCATTTCAAGGAAGTTGATCTTCAGGTCGGAAGAAAACCTGTAATAATCAACTACAAGCGCATGCTGGTACATTTCACCGTGTTGTGCAGGCGGCTCTATTTCACGAAAATCCATGTATTTATGGCTCCAGAAACTCGACCAATATTGCTTATTTAATTCCTCTATCGTACCATATTTCTTTTTCAGCCATTTTCTGAAATTTTCCGCACATTTTTCACAGTAGCATCTGCCGTACATTTCATTCGATAAATGCCACATAATCAGCGCCGGGTGGTGCGCATACCTTTCAGCCAACTTCTCATCAATCAGCCGTACCTTTTCCCGCCATATTTCGCTTGACTCACAGTGATTTTCACGACCGCCGTAAAGCATACGAACACGATTTTCAGAAGTTCTCATAACCTCAGGATATTTTTTCGCAAGCCATGGAGGTCTTGCTCCGCTTGGTGTTGAGAGAATCACATAGATGCCGTTTTCATACATTTCGTCCATTATTTTATCCAGCCATTCAAACGTATAAACGCCCTCCTGTGGTTCTATGCTCGTCCATGAAAACACGCCCAGCGTTACGACATTCACACCCGCCTGCTTCATAAGTCGTATATCATCCTCCAGCACTTCCGGATGATCAAGCCACTGGTCAGGATTATAATCACCGCCATGTAAAAATTGCCTGATTTCTTCCAATTTCATTTTCTTTTCTCCTAAATTTTATCACTCAAAATAAGATCAAAGTCAAATACGCGACGCGATGGGACTTATGATGCCCTCATGCTCTGGTAATGATAAAGCGCCCCCAGCATGCCGGCATCGTTTCCATGCCGCGCAAAGGCAATCTCCGTGTGGGCCGCCATATGAGGAATCAGTTTACTCTTCACGGCGAACTCCATTTTCTCTTTCAGATATTCCTGCTGTGCCATGATGCCGCCGCCCAGCACCACGATCTCCGGATTCAGCACATAGCAAATATTGGCGATTCCCGTTCCCAACACCTCCACCATCTCATCAATGGCACGGATACATACCTCGTCCCCTTCCCTGGCAAGGGCGAAAACCCGATAACCATCCCAGGCCTCCTCCGGTTCCCCTTTCCAGGCCGCCACCTTTTTGGTCAGGACGCTGGCAGCCCCCAGGGTCTGAAAATCACTTTCCCCCATATGCATATAACCCACTTCACAAGCCGCTCCGCATCCGCCGTGCCAGATCCTTCCCCCCATCACGGCACAACCGCCGATGCCTGTGCCGATGGTCAGCATCAACATGCTGTCATGGCCCATGGCGGCGCCCGATACAAATTCAGCCAGTCCCGCGCAGTTCACGTCGTTTTCCGCCTCACAGGGAAGGCCGAACCGCTCACCCACGGCTTTCTTATAATTGGTACCCACGAAATTGGGGATCAGGGGAGCGGAATGAATGATCTCCCCTTTCCGGCAGTCCACCACGCCGGCCGAAGAGACCGCCACGCCGCAAATATCCGGCCCCCCTCGCAGCTCCTCCACAATGTCACAGACCTTGGCCAAAATCCCGGCCCCGCCCAGCCAGCTTTCCGTCTTCCTGCTCTTTCGCAGCACGATCCGGCCATCCTCCCGGATCAGACCGTATTTGATTGCCGTACCGCCGATATCAATACAAATATATTGATTCATCTTTTGCCTCCCGGATCAAACGGGCCGCTTCCTCTACGATCTTGGCATCGCTCTCCGCCAGAGCCGCCAAAGGCTTTCTCACTCCGCCCAGTTCCAGGCCTTCATTGATGCGCAGAATCGCCTTGATCACGCCGTACATATTGCCGTGGGCGGAACACATTTTATAAATGATGGCGTTTGCCGCGTACTGCACCACTCTGGCTTCCTCCAGCCTGCCTGCCCGAACCAGCTCGTCCATTTTCAGGAACAGCTCCGGCATCACCCCATAGGTTCCTCCGATACCGCCCTCCGCGCCGATGACCCTGCCACTGATGAACTGCTCGTCAGGCCCGTTAAAGATGATATAATCCTCGCCTCCGTCAGCCTTGAACATCTGAATGTCCTGCGTTGGCATGGAGGAATTCTTCACACCGATGACCCTGGGGTTCTCCCGCATCTTGGCAAAAAGCGCCGGAGTCAGGGCTACTCCGGCCAACTGGGGGATGTTGTAAATGATAAAGTCCGTATGGGGCGCCGCGGAGCTGATATCGTTCCAATACTGGGCAATGGCATAGTCCGGCAGATGGAAATAAATGGGAGGAATCGCCGCAATGGCATCCACTCCCAGACTCTCCGCATGGGCCGCCAGCTCCATACTGTCTTTCGTATTATTGCAGGCCACATGGGCGATCACGGTAAGTTTTCCTTTCGCGATCTCCATGACATTTTCCAATACTGTTTTTTTATCCTCCACACTCTGATAAATACACTCCCCGGAGGAACCGTTCACATAAACGCCCTTTACCTTTTTTTCCACAAAATACCGAGTCAACGCCCGTACTCTCTCGGCGCTGATCTCCCCGTCATCTCCATAACAGGCGTAAAATGCGGGAATCACTCCCTTGTACTTTTCCAAATTCCGCATAATTACCTCCTTAACATTTTGTTGTTTAATATCGCATCTGACAAAGCATCCCATTCGATCACGCAAGAGCGCTCTTTCCTATTCCTGAATACTCTCCAAAGCGGACGTGAAATTCTTAGTAATCACCTGCGGCCTGGTAATAATGGAACCCACTACGACGCTGAACGCCCCCAGCTCGATCACCCGTCTGGCCTTTTCCGGCGTATTGATATTGCCCTCCGCAATCACCCGGTGGCGCGCGCCTGCCAGTATCCTGCGTAAAATTTCAAAATCGTTCTCCTCGATCCGCAGTCCCATGCTCTGCTTCGTATAACCCACCATGGTGGTGCCAATGAAATCAAATCCCAGTTCATCCGCATACAAAGCCTCTTCCACGGTAGAACAATCCGCCATCAGAAGCTGTCCGGGATAAGTTTCCCGAATCTGTCTGTAAAAATCCGCCAGGGCCACCCCTCCTGGCCGCAAGGCACTGGTCGCGTCCAACGCGATGATTTCAGGCCCAACCTCCATCAACTCTCCTATTTCTTTCATCGTGGGTGTAATGTAAATCTCACTGTCCGGGTAATCACGCTTTACGATGCCGATGATCGGAAGATCCACCTGAGATTGAATCTCCCGGATGTCTTCCCGGGTATTCGCCCGGATTCCGGCGGCTCCTCCCACCTTTGCCGCCAAAGCCATCCTTCCCATAATAAAGGAAGAATGTAACGGCTCATTTGGAAGCGCCTGACAAGACACAATTAATTTTCCTTTTAATCTCTCTACTCTCTCATTCATACTTTCTCTAACCTCGCCCCATTCTATTTGGACGTCTTTTCTGCTTCTAAATTTTTTATAAAAAATTTCCAAAAAAAGTCTACCACAACACTCCTTGTTTCGCAAGCGGATATTTCTAAATAAATTCAAACCGCGGTTAATAATCAAGCTCCTTATTTTCCTGGATTCCAACCCAGAACAAGTACGATTCTTGTACCGTTTTAATTTCGCATTGTAACGAAACATGAATTCTGAATGGCCGGGGAAAAGGCTATTATTAAAATAATGAATATCACGCTCCGCACGTCATACTTATACAAAAAAGTGTATCCCCTGGGAATTCAGATTTTTCCCAGAGGACACTTCTTTTTAATAAACCTTATAAACCACCACACTAACATTTCTTAATCACCATGAACTGCTGCGGTTCTCTTACCATGCGCGGTCTTTCGTTGCTTTTCATAGTTGCGTCTTTTTATTCTTGAATAAGCAAAAGCTACCCTATCTAAGCCGATTCTATCCAAAATCGATCCATTGCCATAGCAGCATCCTGTTGAGAAAGACCATATCGATTTTGCAAACGCGACAGGGTTTCCTCCCGGGACAAATGCTCACTCTGGCAGATGGAAATCAACTGTCCAAAAATGATGTTCAACTTCGCATTCGTTTTCTCTAACTTTTGGTTGGATTCTTCCAGCTTCTGGTTGGATTCTTTCAGCTTCTGGTTGGATTCTTCCAGCTTCTGGTTCGACTCTTCCAGCTCCTGGTTCGACTCTTTCAGCCTATGCTTGGCTTCGTCTATGGCATCCCTGGCCTCTTTCAAGTCTCTGCGTGCTTCTTGTATATCCATCTCCTCCATGTTCTCAAACAGATATCCCATACCGCTTTCCTCCATTTCCGCCAGATACTGCCTGGCTTCCTCCACGGGTACTTTCATCTTCCGTAACAATGTCCATAAAACCTCCCGGTAAACCGCCTGAATGTCCGCAGATGTCCCCTCATAAATCTCGTTCGCGTATTCCTTGGACGATTCCAGAAACTCCGTGTAATCCTTGGGTGTCTGGATGCGGTTGATCATCATCACCAGGGACATTTCGTTCTGGTTCTTCTTCAGTTCCTCATTTCCGTAGCTGTGCACCCGCACTACCTTATAGGTAAAGTCCGGTATATACTCCTCCATTCCAGCACTTGGATCAATCCGGTCTGACAAGCGCATATCAGCCGTCCATTCAGTTGTTCCCTCATAATATAGAATGGGAATAATGAGCGGGTAGCGGAAACCCTTTCTGCTGCTGGCACCCACCTGGATCTTGTCCTGCCTTTTTTTGTAGTCATACCAGATCACTACCATGTACCGGAGCAGCTGCATGGCGATGTCATAATCCACCCTGCTCTTATGTTCAATCAGGGGAATCACAAAGACTTCCCGTTCACCTTCCGGAACCCTGACCCGTACTTTTTTGACAGTGTCCGATTCAAACTCAATATCCAGAAACGCTCTGTAGCGTTCCGTCACATCCTCAATGTCCTCCGGCCTCAGGTCGGAAAAAATGGAAAAGCCGGTGTAATCCCGCAGGAACTGACAAGTAAGCTTCGGGTTCCGAAAAATGGTGCGGCTATTGGCATCACGGGCGTGCTGAGCATCCGGGAAATCGTCTTTTCCCGAGAAAGATCGCCTTTCCATTTCCTCTCCAATAACCGTGTCCGAAATCACCTTATCTTTCGAATTACTATCTTTTGTATCGCTGTCCGCTATGATCTTATCTAATGTAATCTGATCCTCCGGATTTTTTCTTTGGTAGGAGTCTGATTCCCTTATATTCTTTGGCATCTCCTACGTTCCTCCAAATATGACACGCATACGAAAGAGGACAAAACCAGCCATAGAGAATCCATTCGTGTGGTTTATATCCATTATAGACTGTCACTATTTAAAAATCAAGAAATATCTTTCCACATCATTTATTCCTCATTTTGCACATAATATTTCGCCTGGGCGTTCCAAAGCGCTTTGTACTTGCCGTCTTCTTTCACTAAGGCATCCTGCGAACCCTCCTGTACAATACCGCCATTATCAAACACCAGGATTCTTTCACAGAAGCGGCAGCTGGAAAGTCTACAACAAACGGCGCGTTTTTATATAAGGCTCTGGCAAGCGCGACCTTTTGCAGCTCGCCGCCCGAAAAGTCTATCCCCTCCGCGTCATATCTGCTGCCAATGGCGCGGGAAAGCGTAGGCTCTTTCCTGTCATCGCGATCAAGGCTTGCAAGCTTCTCACCCATTCCGGCACGGATGAGGCAATCGCGGACCTTTTCTTCGTCATATACAAGGCTTGTCGAAACGATCTCCCCAAGGGAGAAATCGAACAGGGTGGGTGTAGTCCTGAAACACCACGGAAAACAGATTCATGTATTCGTTGAAGCGATATCTTGTAATGTCTATCCCGTTTAAAAGAATCTTCCCCTCGGTAGGGTCATACAACCGGCACAAAAGCTTGATAAACGTGGTTTTACCAGAACCGTTCTCCCCTACGATCGCCATCTTCTGCCCAATCTGAAGCTTCACCGAAGCGTGCCGCAGGGCCCAAGCGTCTGTTCTGGGATATCGAAAGCTCACATCCCGAAACTCTAACTCATAGTCGATATCGTCGCGCTTTTCTACGGCAAGGGTGCCTTAATACATATTATTCGGCAGATCCAGGTATTCATAAAGTCTTGTCAGGTATTATTGCCTGCCAGTTCGCTCCGCAGAACCGAAAAGTAGAAATTTCAAAATGTCGCCAAGCATTCTGGAAAATGCCAGCGGAAAGCGCGTACAAGCGCTACGATCCCTGACGGCAGCCTGCGCGCGCTGACATTTTTCTGATCGCAGGTTCTAACTGCAAATACCGGTCATAATCACGGTATTTTTTTACCAGCATATAATCAAGCCGCTTCGCGTTTTTTGTTTGCGTCACGGCATTATCTTAACATATTTCAGGAAAAAATGTACCTTTTGGAAACGAAATGTTGTCTTGGGTGAACGAAATGCACCTTTACCCCGCATAATACTGTGCCTGGGCGGTCCACAATTCATGATACTTCCCATCCGTTTCCCTCACCAGCTCTTCATGCTTCCCGACCTGCACGATCCGGCCTTTGTCGAAAACCGCGATCTTGTCACAGAACCGGCAGGAAGCCAGTCTGTGGCTGATATACACAGCGGTCTTATCCCCGGAAATGGAGTTGAAGTTGGAATACACCTCGTATTCGGAAATGGGATCCAGTGCAGCCGTAGGCTCGTCCAGCAAAATGAATGGCGCGTCCCGATAAAGGGCTCTGGCCAGGGCGATCTTCTGGGCCTCGCCTCCGGAAATCTCCAGGCCGGACTGATCAAACCCTTTATAAAGATAGGTTTCCGCCCCCCGGGGCAATTCCCGGAACCGCTCTCCGAAATTGGCCTTTTCCAGACATTCCCTGACCTTTTTCGCGTCAAACCGCCTGCCGGAGGCCACCACTTCTCCCAGCCGGAAGTCGAACAATTGGAAATCCTGGAATACCACGGAAAATATAGACAGATACTCATCATAATCATATTTCTGAATATTCACGCCATTTAAAAGGATTTCTCCCTCACAAGGATCATACAGGCGGCACAGAAGCTTGATAAAGGTGGTTTTTCCGGAACCGTTCTGCCCTACGATGGCCAGCTTCTCCCCGATTTTAAATTTCAGGTTCACATGCCGCAGGGCATACTCCTGAGTGTTCGGATAGCGGAAGCTCACGTCCCGGAATTCCACCTGATAATCATTATCATCCCGTTTTTCCACGGTAAGCGTGCCCCGATACATTTCATTCGGAATGTCAAAATAAGAAAAATAGCGTTTCAGATAGTGATTATTTTCCATCCAGAGCGGGATGTCACCGGCAATCCTCTGCAAGGCACTCAAAAGCAGCATGATGCAGGAAACATACTTGGCAATGGAACCAACGGTAATCCCGCCTGCCAGCGCCGCCACGATCAGACAGGCATAAACACCGTATTTCAGAACATTTTCCAAAACGATGCCGGGAATGGTCAGCAGCGCCTGCCTGCAGGAAATTTCCACGGTATGCCGGCAATAATCAAACTCCCTCCGATAAGCCTCCTCCGCCAGAAAATCCTCCATGGCAAAGAGCCGGATATCCTTGCCGGAACCATAATCCTCCACATAATCACTGAACTGCTCCCCCCAGATATTCATATCCACGTTGTCCCAAAGGCCGCGGTTGATTTTCTGAGAAATGTTTGTACACACAATATGAACGGCCAGCGTCAAAAACACTCCCCCCAACATGGCCAGCCTGGCTAAAAGGGAAATCTCGGGCAGGACAAAAAAGGATGACACAAGGGCAATGGATGCCAGGACACTGGTAAATTCACGGGTAAAGTCCTCTATCAATCTGTGCAGATAATAAAGATTATAGCCCGTCTGGGATTCTTTCTGAATGCGATAACGCAGCCTGTCCACCTCCGGATCTTCAATGGACGCATAGGACAATTCCATGGCCTTTTCCGAATAACCCCACTGCTCTTTCCGATAGATGTTTTCTTCCGAGATCTGCTTCACGGAAACCACATAAGTATGAAGAAGCCTCAGTCCAAACACCAGGCCCACGGTAAGCGCCACATACAGGACCAGCGTTTCCAAAGGCCTCCTCTCGTACAACGCGTCGATCAGCCTGGCGCTGAAATAGATCGGAACATAGCCAATGACAGCGCCCAGAAACGCATCCAGCACCATGGCAATGGTGTAGCGCTTCTCCATCCGGTAGCACAACTCTTTCACGGCCCTATGAAAAATCCTGCAATGCTCCCACAACGTCATCTAGACCGCCTCCTTTCCGGCCCCGCCTGATCCGGCCGCACCCGTATCCGCGTCCTCCCAATTCACACCTATTCCGGACGCGCTCACTCCATCCGAACCTTTTCCATCCTCCTGATACCAGCAGCTTTGAGTCTCAAACAGCATCTGATAGGTTCCTCCCAGGCGGATCAGTTCCTTATGACTTCCCTCTTCCGCGATCTTTCCATCCTGGATCAGGAGAATCCGGTCACAAAAGGACGTGGAAGCCAATCTGTGAGAAATAAACAATGACGTTTTGTTTTGCGCCATCTGATTGTATTCCTGATAAATCTGACTCTCGGCAATGGGATCCAGGGCCGCGGTAGGCTCGTCCAACACTAAGATCGGCGCGTCCTTGTAAAGGGCCCTGGCCAGCATCAGCTTCTGTGCCTCTCCGCCGGAGAACTCGGTACCGTTCTTATTGGCCTTTTTCCCTAATTTCGTGGCGAGACCCTCCGGCAGCGCATTCACCTTTTCCAAAAGCCCCGCGTCTGCCAGACACCGTTTTGCCCGTTCCTGATCCGTATCCTCCAGCCGTTTGCCGCTAAGGATCTCCCCCAGGGAGAAAAAGCCCATCCGCACATCCTGAAAGACCGGGGAAATCAACCGGTAATAATCCTTACGGTAAAAGGCGGACTGGGGCACGCCATTGATGGTGATGGTTCCGGAATCCGGACGGTACAGCCCGCACAAAAGCTTGACAATGGTAGTTTTGCCCGCTCCGTTCATGCCCACCAGCGCCACTTTTTCCCCTTTATGAATGGTAAAGGAAAGCTCATGCAGCGTATCCTCCGACGCGCCCTCATAGCGAAAGCTCACCTTGTCGAAAACGATTTCCGGCGCTTCTTTCCGGAAATCCTCCGACCGGGCCTCCCCGCTTCCATCCTGCTGGGGATAATCGATAAAATCCCTTAGATCGCAGATGAGCAGACTGTCCGAATGGATCCGATTCCAACAATCGATCACCCCGCCCACCCAGGAGGCAAAGGAGGAAATCGCCGCGAAATACAAAACAAAGCGGTCCACGGTGATCTCTCCCCGCAGGTACATGGAGATCAGCAACGCGTAGGCACCGCCGTCCCGAAGCAAAATCACCAGCAGATCCGCGGCATGGGACAGGAAATTATATTTCACAAGCTTACGATTCAACCGGTCATTCTCTGTAAATAACTCCTGATAGATTTCCCTCAGCCACTGAGACATACTATAAATCCGGATGTCCTTGCCCGCAGATAAACGCCCTGGAAGACTCTGCACATAATTCAGCCGTCTCTCCAAATCCGTTCTGCTGCCCCGGCGCGCATATTCCCAACGGTCATATACGCGCACCGCCCACAGATTGACAATGGGCGCAACAGTCAAAAGCGGCAGAAGCCAGGGACTGGCAAAGGAAATCACCGTACCGAAGATCAAATATCCCAGAATGTTACGCAGGATTCCGAACCCATTTCTCACAATATCCTGAATGGGCTGGCTGCCGTCCCACATCTCAGTGGCCCTGGTGGCCCGAGCTTCCAGGCTCCGGACCTCTTTTTTTTCAAAATCCTGATAGAACAGATCCAATGTTTTTCTCGTCACGGTATTCGTCACCTCATACCGATAGATTCCCTGCTGGGCCCCCTGTATGATAGACAAGGTCTGAATTAAGAAATTGCCAAGCAGGAGCAAAAACATGGTGCCCCCCACGCCGAGCAACACCTGGAGCAGATGCTCTCCGGCCGTCACCCCCGATACCACCAGAGCCGGCAAATAGATTCCCAGATATTGTACCCCGATTTCCAATGGGATCAAAAGCACCATAATGACAAATGTTGACGGCGTGTATTTCTTCAGCTGCCCGACCGCCCACAAAACATTGGAAAATGATGAATGTGTGGGCTTCACTTTCTGCTTTTCCTTTTGCATGACCTCTCCCTCCTTTCAGCCCCATTCTAACAGAAAAACCATTCAAAAAGAAAATTCGTGCACGAGTTGCTTTCTGTCGTACACGAATTGTAAGATCCATATCAGGACGGCGCCCTACTCCTGGATAATGGCCTCCGCCCGACGCAGTCCTAAGCCATGTCCGCCGCCCTTATGAGTAGGGAAAAGACTTCCCTCTTTCTTCCTTTTCCCGCCTCCCTGCAGACCTCGATGGCATTGTGCAGTAGATTGGCGACCACGATACACAGCTCCACATCGGACAAGGTCAGAGCGTCCGGCACATTGGCCTTGACTAATACCGCGATTCCTTCTCCCTTGGCCTGGGCGGTCTTGGCGGAAAGGATGGCATCCAGAAACACGTTTTCTTCCTCATCCCTATCCGATCCTTCAGATTTCTCTCTTTCCCCTATCCCCGCAAATACAGGGATACTCTGCTCTGGATAATGGCGGCCCCGTCCTACGCGCCCTCTTAGCCCAGAGCCACGTCCAGAGCCATCATAATGGTAAAGCCCGCGGCAAAGCAGATGGTTCCAATGTTGGAATGTTTCCCCACGGACATCTCCGGGATCAGGTCCTCCACCACCACATAAAGCATGGCTCCCGCCGCGAAGCCTAACAAATACGGCAAAACCGGGGTAAAAAGCTCCGCCATGCAAATGGTAAGCACGGCCCCAAGGGGCTCCACCACACCGGAGAGCACGCCCCAGGCGAAAGCCCGTCCCTTGCTGGCTCCCTCCGCCCGAAGAGGCATGGAAATGATGGCTCCCTCTGGGAAGTTCTGGATGGCGATACCCAGGGCCAGTACGATCACGGCCATCATGGAAATATCGCTTTGCCCTGTCAGCCATCCGGCGCACACCACGCCCACGGCCATTCCCTCAGGGATATTGTGCAAAATCACGGCCAACACCATCATGGCCGTTTTCGGCAGTCCGACGGCAGGTCCTTCCGCCTCTTCTCCCTCATGATGCAGATGGGGAATCACATGATCCAACAATAGCAGGAACAAAACCCCCAGCCAGACACCCATGCCCGCCGGCAGGAATGCCCATCTGCCCATTTTCTCTGACTGATCCATCGCCGGGATCAGCAGACTCCAGACACTGGCGGCCGTCATCACGCCGGCCGCAAACCCCAGCAAACCATGCCGGACCCTATGACTCATATCCCCCCGCATAAAAAACACGCAGGCGGCCCCCATGGATGTACCCAAAAAGGGCAGCAGCACACTGCACATAATCTCCATAACAATCTCCCTTCCAGAGCGCATACCCGACCGGGCAGCGGGGATGGCAGATTCGCAGATTCACGTTTGCCATCACTCCTTTTTTCTCTTCACTCCTGCAAATACAAGGATACACGATTCTGAATAATGGCAGCAACGTCTCCCGCGCTCTTCTGTCCCTCGAAATAGGCAGCGGTTTCTTCATCAATAATGTCTATGATCTGTGTGTCATATTCAGAATGTCCGCTGACACTGTCCACCAGGGCCCTGACGGTATCCGCTTCCTCCTGGCTCGCGTGGTAAACAATATAGGTTTCGGTAAAGGCATTCGTGATCGCATCCTTGGCAGACTCTCTTTGATTGCCGTCGGGATCTACCCAATAAGACGGCGTCATGTCCAACTCCATTTTTTCCTCAAAGGCCTTTTCCCAAATCGGGAAACCGGCGGAGGACAGGTCGAGTCCCTCTCCCAGGCAATACTTGATAAATTCCCAGGCGCCTTCCTGGTTATTTCCCAGGGCATTGATGGACAAAATAGACCCAAAGGCCGCCACCGTGCCGGAGCCCTGACTGCAAGGATATCCGACCACGCTCACTTCTCCCCCGTAAACCTCTTTCTCCAACTGATAATCAGAGACGTCCTGGAAAATGGCGGAGGACATGACCACCTCCCCATCACGCACTCCCACCAGATAATTGACGGATTCCGGTCCCTGATAGTCCTTGACAAAGGCCAGAAGATCTTCAAATTCCTCCGTTTCAAAAGAGCAAGTTCTGTTTTTCCAATCCACGAACTCCTCCATAGAATAAGAAACGAGCCAACTGATCACGCTTCGGTCCGAGATCTTCAGTCCGTCAATGGCATTGATGGTCCTGCCCTTTTCCTTCAGGACCTCCATCAGTTCTTTTATCGTCAGCCCTGACCGATCTCCGAACACATCCCTGCTCCCCACCATGGTACAGAGCCAGAAATCAGGAGCGATGACGTACAGATGCCCATCCTCTTCATAGGCCTGCAGGATCGAGGACACAAAATCCTCTTTGGTATATTCCTCTTCCCTGGCCATAAAATCATACAGATCCGCCAACACTCCCTTGTCAGCAAGCACATGCTCCAGAGATAAATCCAGGTTAAGCACGTCCGCCCCGCCCTCTGTCAGGATCTCCATGATAAACTGTCGCTCCAGCTCCTCGGAACTGTACGTTTCAAAGGCACTGTCCGTATTGTAGGGCCGCTGCAGGATTTCCGCCCGATAGGTTTCGTTATAACGATTAAAGGACCGCACATAGCCGCTCAACTCACTAAATTCCGAATTCGCGTATATGGTCCCGATGGTGATCACCTGCCTGAGATCCTCGCCGATCTCCAACATGGTATATTCCATGTCCCCATAATAGCCCATACGGTCCACCATTTGAAGCTGCCGTCCGTTCCAGTCCAGGCTGACCACGAAATCAGCCGTCAGCCCCAGATCGTTGATATCCAGCACCTTCTGAGAGGCCTGTTCCTCATACCGATACTCATAGATTCCGGTCCCTTCGCAATACAAAAATCCTCCCGACACCGCCTCAATGGGTTCATAAAGAGAATAAAGCGACAGGTTCTTATCCACATCCCGGTCCGGCGTGCCGAACCCCTTTGCCGCCACATCGAACCGCTGGGCGTAGATTCCATCCTGATCCCTCGCCATCATAAGCGGGTCTCCCGTTTCCGTGGGTAAAAGTCCCACGAAAATGAAGCCTTCCTTATCATCCACGAATTCTTTGTAAAACAAAGGCTGGAACCGCGGATCCCTGACATAAACCCGATCCTGCTCCACCATGGCTTCCGCCTTACCCTTTCCATACAAAGCCAATTCACTAAAATATACCTTGTACCACAGATAATAATTCCCCGCTTCATCCTGATACATGGCCCTGGGCTCCTGATCCATCAGGACCTCTCTGTCCTCCAAGACAAAATCCTCCGCCTCTTCAGGCTGGCCGCCCACACTGTCAATGATCCAGAGCTTGTCCATGTCACCCTGATTCCCAAAAAGACAGATTCTTCCATCCCTGTCCTGCTCGATCATCCAGATAACCACATCCTCCGGGAACGTGAACTGCTCCAGCACCTTACCTCCCTCCAGGGCGATCCGCTCCAACGCAAACGCCTCCCCGTTCCAATAGGCCCCATAGAGACTATCTTCCAAAACCAGGGTCGCATAATATTCCTGCGCGAAAGCCAGATGATGACTGCGCCAGCTGACCTCCTCGCCTCCCATAACGTCCAGGGGACTCCCCATCATGGAAAGCTCGTCCGTTTCGCCGTTTTCTCCTCCGGTACCGGACGCCTGGCCGTTCTCCCCGGCGTCATTTCCCGAGTCCGCAGGATTTCCGGCGCCGTCTCCGTCACCTGCGGAAGTCCCAACGATTCCGTTTCCGGAACCCTCTTTTTCCGATCCACCGGCGCACCCCGTCAGACCCCATAGCAAAAGGCCGATGATCAGACAGCTCAACAAGACCGCCTTTCGGCCCACTTCCAAAGTTTTCCCGCCGCTTACTTTCGCGTTGTCCATTCCGTGCCCTCCATTTTTTCGATGCAAGTAACGTCAAAAAACCCTGTCGGACTTCGGGAGCCCGCAGATTGTATGCCATATTCTATCCACTTACACTATAATCGAATTCCGACGGACACGCAAGATGGTTTTTCTTACAAGTTCTTACAACTTTCTTAAAAGGATTACGATTCACTTTGAACGATTCCAATCCGGCTAAAACGGGGGGTGCGGCCGCTACTCAGGAAACCACACCCAAATCCGCAACCGTCCGTCCTCGTAGGAAGCAGCCATGTTCCCTTCCATTTCTTCCACCAATGTCCGGGCGATGCTTAGCCCCAGCCCCGTGGATCCACGGCCCCCTTCCACGGTATAAAACCGGTCAAACAGTTTTCCCAACTGCACCTCGTTCAGATTCCGGGCACTGTTGGAAAAGGTCACCAGGCCGCCCGGGGACAACACAATCTCCAGATCGCCGTCGCTGTACTTCAGGGCATTGCTCAACAGATTGTCAAAAATGCGGGACAAGGCACCGCCGTCCAGTCTGCGGAAGACCTTCTCTTCCGGCAGGCTGATTATGGGAGAAATCTGCCGCTCTTTCAGCGCCGCATAAAATTCCGCAACGCTTTCCTCCAGCACCTGCCCCAGTGCCACCTCTTCCCGTTTCAGAACTTTTGACGGGTTGATGATCACGGAATAAGCAAAAAGCTCCTCCGTCAAACGCTTCAGTTCCTCTGCCCTGCCGCGAACCACTTCCACATAACGGGACACCGCGGGAGACATTTCTTCTTCCTCCAACAATTCCAGATAGCTGATCATGGCCGTCAGCGGAGTCCGCAAATCATGAGAAATATTGGTAATGGCATTTTTCAGTTCCAAGTCCCCCTGTTGAAAGCGATGACGCTGTCCGCGCAGTGTTGCAAGCTGTTCATTGATGCCTGCCGCCAGTTTCCGCATATGACGGTCTCTGCCGGAAATGTCGATGAGGGTATTGGTGTCGGTCTGCAGCCGGTCGGCAAAGGCGCACCGGATCTCCTCCGCGGATTTTTGCAGCAAATGAATTTTCACAAGCAGCACGGCAGCGGCCGCCGCCATGATACAGACCGTCATTCCCAACCAGACTTCCATTGTTTACTCCTCATTTCAGATTCTTCTTATCAAAAGCCCATAGCCCCAGCCCTGTACTGCAGATCAAAACCAACAAGGAACAAGCCATTTCCCGCCAAGGTCTCTGCACGTTTGCTTCCGTCAAAGCAAAGCCGGGACCCGCGGGCAGCAAATCCAGGATCCACTCATAGATCCGGCGCACATTTCCTGTGAGGTAATTAGGATTAGGAGTGTTCCGAACCTGATTCATGGTTTGTTCCCCTTCCTGGATCGTCAGCATATAGCCACTGATCTCCTCCGGCTCCTGCAGCCCGCCATAAACATATGCGGCGGCCAAAAGCACCATCACAAAAACCAGGACACAAATCACCACCGTTCCCGCCTTGTTCCCGGAAAGCATACCGCACAGCGTAAAAATTCCCATCATGGCGGAGGTGGACAAAAGCAACAGCAACAGACAAATCAAAAATTTCGGCAGTCCCATGCGCAGCGGCCCCATCAGGGGAATTCCCATGGCGAAGCTGCCCAGCAGCCACGCCGCCACGAAGCAGCAATTGACCACAAGACAAAGGATGAATCCGGCCAGATAAATCGTCCTGCGGCTATGGCCCACGATCAGCTTGTTACGCAGCGTCCCGTCGGCATACTCCGTTCCAAGGTAAGTGGCCGCGAAAACAGCGTCCAACAGACCAAACCCCAGTACCAGTTGAAACAAATAAGAATCCAGAGCCATCGTGTCCTGCTCATGCAAGGCTCCATATCTCCAATAACACTGTAGCATCAAAAGCGCGGAAATCACGAAAATCCCCACGATACTGATCCAAAAGGCCTTCTTTTTCCAAAGACGGGCAAAATGAGCGGATAACAGTTTACGCATGGCTGCCTCCTTTCCGAAGCCCGTCGGGAGTATCCGACTTCATCAGGCTCACATAATAGCTTTCCAGGCTTTCATCCCGCTCCTGCAGGGACAACACCTCGCAGCCTTCCTTTTCCAATGCCGCGACCAAACGCGATACACTGATTTTAGCATACACGTCTGCCAAAGTATCGGAAAGAATGGTATATTCCA
This sequence comes from uncultured Acetatifactor sp., assembly GCA_947625255.1. GTDB lineage: Bacteria > Bacillota > Clostridia > Lachnospirales > Lachnospiraceae > Acetatifactor. Next base: position 41,477 of record CANQNT010000003.1, read on the forward strand.
CGTCCATTCCGTCCAGCACCCTCGCCAGCGCCCCGGTATTGCTGACCTCCATGCGGACACATTTACGGCAGGCCTCCTCCAATTCCGCGGCACTGATCTCCCGGATCAGACAGCCTTTGTCCAAAAATCCGTAATAGGTGGCAAATTTAGACAACTCCTCCAGAATATGACTGGAAACCAGCACCGTGATGTGCCGCTCCCGGTTGAGCTTCAGGATCAATTCCCTGATGTCAATGATGCCCTGAGGATCCAGACCATTGGCGGGCTCATCCAACACCAGGAAATCCGGATCCCCCGCCAGAGCCACGCCAATTCCCAGCCGCTGCCGCATCCCCAGGGAAAAATGCTTTGCCTTTTTCTTACCCGCATCCTCCAGACCTACTGTCCGCAGGATCTTTTCCACCCCTTCAAAGGATGGAAGCCCCAGGACGCGATACTGCTGCCTGATATTTTCCTCCGCGGTCATATCCGAAAAAATGGACGGTGTCTCCACCACGGCCCCCATCCTCCTGCGGGAAAGGGCAATCTGAGGCTCCGTGTTTTTTCGGCCGTAAAGCGCGTAGCTTCCTCCGGTAGGATGCTGCAGGCCACAGATCAGACGGATAAGCGTGGTCTTTCCCGCGCCGTTCCTGCCCACCAGGCCGTAAATCGAACCCCTGGGCACATTCATAGTAAGCCCTGAAAGCGCCATGCAATGTCCGTAACTCTTGCTCAGAGCATTTGTTTGTAAAACATATTCCATAACCATTGACCTCCTTTTTTCTATACTGTATCAGACAATGGTTTAGAAAGCGGTTAAGGAAATCGTAAAGAAATGGTTAAGATATGCGCAGCTTAAAGCCGATTCCCCATACGGCCTCAATGTAATCCCTGCCGCTGATGTCCCGCAGCTTGCGGCGCAGATTGCTGACGTGAATTTTGAGGGAATTCTCCGTACAGTCCGGCGTATCGAGGCTGATTCGGTCCAACAGATTGGATTTGGGAATCACGCGGTCCGGATTTTGCAGCAAAAGCTTAAGAATGGCACATTCCGTCCGGGTCAGTCTGGTCTGTCTGCCATCGAAAGAAGCCATATGGGTATCCGCGTCCAACACAAGCCCACCATACGAAAAGAAACGCTCCACAGTCTGCCGCTCATCCACGCGGCGCAGCTGCACGGCGATCCTGGCAAGAAGCTCCTTGAGATAAAATGGTTTGGTGACATAATCCACGGCACCGCCTAACAAAAGTCCTACCTTATCCTCAGGATCGATTTTGGCGCTGACCACGATGGTGGGAATCCCCTTCAGACGGGGAAGCAGTTCCTCCCCATTTAAGCCGGGAAGCATAAGATCCAACAGAATCAGGTCCGGCGTGCTCCGGGAAAGAAGAAGCAGGGCCTCCGTGCCGGAATAAGCACGGAGAACATCGTATTTCTCTTTGCGAAGAGCCTCCTCCAAACCGTTACCGATAGGAATGTCATCGTCTACGATGAGAATTTGTTTCATGGACACACATCCTCCTTGCGGCTAGCGATCCGCCGCCTTACCGTTCACGTCCCGTTACCCATAAAGAAACGCCCGTCCATGGCCTCCTCCGAGTTGTAACACAAGGCTTTCCGTCTATAGCGGGTCGGAAGAAGAATGGGTCAGTTTCCCAAGTAATTCGTACAAGATTTGGTACAAGGCCTGTGCCTTCGCCGGTTCCAGATCCACGCAGGCGGCAAGACGCGCAGGCACGGTAAGAGCTTTTTCTCTCAGCGCCTCGCCCTTTTGGGTGAGAGTGACAATCAGGTCCCGTTCATCCTTGGCGGAACGGCACCTTGAAACATAGCCTTTTTCCTCCAGGCGTTTCAGGAGGGGTGTCAGGGTGCTGGAATCCAGATATAAAAATTCCCCTACTTCTTTTACCCGCAGCTTTTTCCGTTCCCACATCACCATCATGGTAATGTACTGTGTGTAAGTAAGGTCCAGCTCGTCCAAATATGGCTTATATGCTTTGACGACTTCCTTGGCGCAAGCATAGAGGGGAAAGCAAATCTGGTTATCAAGCCGCAAGGGATCGTATCGATCAGCCATCTCGTCTTCTCCTTATGAAATCATTTTCCTCGCGAAATCAGCCGCCGCCCTGCAATCACCCGCATCCGGCTTACCCTTATGCGGCATGGCAAAAGAGCCTTTGTAGGCGAACTCCTTTTCACCCGATCATCCACTCCATAGGCATAGACCGAGCTGCCAAGGAACAAAAGATCCACATCCTCTGTAAGCGGCTCTGACGTGGTCTTGGTTTCCACGCCAACCGCTTCCGCGATTGCATCCGCCAGCTTCTTCGTATTTCCCCCGCGGGAATAGTACCGAACCGTAACTTTCATGGTTCCTCTCCTCCTGTTCTTCAAGCTTTCGCCGCTTCTCATTCAGCATTATACGCCGCCTTTACGGTCTTTGTCAACTAATCCGCGCAGGAAGTCGGCCAGCGACGCAGAAACATATTATCTTCACTGCCGTGCCACTTTTTAGCACGCAAAAAAGCTGCTCCTTTCCGGGCAAAGCCGAACTCCGCACACTGATCTCATGCCGCGAAAGTCCGACTGCCGAAAAGGAGCAGCTCTATTTTTTACCAAAGCCCCTGCAGCGGGCACTTCCTTACGGTCTCAAGCCCATGCCGCCTTCCAGGGTCAATGTCTCGCCGGTCAGATACTTGAAGTCAGGATGTGCAAGCTGTACGCAGACACGTCCGATCTCCAGTTCGGGATCACCGTAATGGCCCATAGGAGGCATATGCACGTTCTTCGCGAACGCTTCCGGATAAGCCTCTTGGAAGTTCTCCAGCTGGGAAGTCCATGCGATCGGGCAAATCACGTTGACATTGATGCCGTCCTTGCCCCACTCGGTAGCCGCCACTCGGGATAAGCCTCTGATTCCTTCCTTGGCAGCCGCATAAGCGCACTGACCAAAGTTGCCGAACAGACCGGCGCCGGAAGCGAAATTGATCACGCTGCCCTTGGTTTCCTTAAGGTAAGGATAGCTGGCCTTCATATAATAAAATACCGCATACAATCCGGAATACAGCGCCAGATTGAACTGATCCGTGGTATGATCCGCCAAAGGCACGCCGGAAGCGGACGCCTGGGCATTGTTGATGAGCACGTCGATTCTTCCAAAAGCCTCGATGGTCTGCCTCACCACTTCATTTACCACGGCCTCATTATCAGCGCCGGCGTTCACGTCTGCCTGCACGGTCAGCACCTTGATCCCATAAAGTCTCTCCAATTCCTCCTTGGCATCCTCCAGCTTCTTTACATTACGGCCGGTGATCACCAGATTGGCGCCCTCCTTGGCATATGCGGTAGCGATACCATAACCAATGGATCCGCAGCCGCCATTCTTTAACACCGCGCGGCCAGCGCCGGTGATAATCGCCGTCTTACCAGTTAAAAATCCCATCTTAATTCTCTCCTCTCTGTAAAGTGTTTGGTAAAAACAAAATCGATATCCTTTTCAGATGCTTTCAGTATATTCCATTTCCCTCATTTTGGCAAGCAAAATCGTGGGACAAGTACCGGAAAGTTATGATCAGCAGGGAATCAACCAACAGTTGATAAAATTTTTTTGCACAAAAAGATGATTCAACAAATAATTGATAGCTTTTTTTCTGAATTTCAATTATACTTTTATCATCGGGACCGAAACAAAATGATAATCAAAAGAAAGGAAACCTCCATTATGAAAAAAGTGATTTTGTCCTCTCGTTTACGGGAGCTGCGAAAACAATACGGCACCAGTCAGGATCAGATCGCCCAGTTATGCAACGTCAGCGTCCAGGCGGTCAGCAAATGGGAATGTGATCAGTCCTATCCGGACATCGAACTTCTCCCCGTACTGGCGGACGCGTTTCATGTTACAATCGGAAACCTGCTTTGCGGAGAAAAAATCTCCAAAGCTGTTCCGGCAAAGCCCGTCCTGGTGGAATCAACACTTCCGGATGATGGCGTACTGAGAGTCATCCAATATAGAGGACGGCAATTATTGGACCAGACAACCTATGACCCGAATATTAAAATTCCGCTTCTGATTGAAAAAGCAGAAGCCCCAAATGGTATGGGACTGCCCGTCCCGGGCAATCGGACGCTTCAGGTGGAAATCTGGGGAAGCGCCGACATCAAAGGGGATATCAGCGGAAATGTGATGACTGCCGGATCTCTGGAGTGCGGGGCCGTCGGCGGTTATATACAGGCCACAGGTTCCGTAAACTGCGGCGCCGTTGCCGGAAATGTAGAAGCAGGCGGCAGCGTGAACTGCGGCACCATGAATGGGGATGCGAATGCAGGCGGCAATGTGAACTGCTCCTCCATCAGCGGGAACGGAAACGCCGGCGGAACGATCACTTGTAAGGTGATTGGCGGTGATGTGAGCGCAGGCGACTGCGTGAACTGCGACGATGTCAAAGGGAATATAAACGCCGGCGGAAATGTGGACTGCGGCGAGGTAGACGGCTTTGTGGAAGCAGGCGGAGATGTGGACTGCGGCACCGTAGGCAGTTATGTAACCGCCGGCGGGGACGTGGACTGCGGCGGCGTAGGCGGCGATGTCAATGCCGGCGGGGATGTGGACTGCGCCAGTGTTGGCGGCGATGTCAATGCCGGCGGGGATGTGGACTGCGCCAGTGTTGGCGGCGATGTCAATGCCGACGGGGATGTAACCATCGAGAGCGATACCGTCAACGTTATAGGCGGCAACGTAGAAGCCGGCGGCGATGTCAACTGCCAGAATATCGGCGGAGACGTGAACGCGGACGGCGACGTAAGCTGCCAGGACGTGGGCGGAAGCGTGACCGCGGGCGGAGAAGTAAACTGCCTGCGAATTAATACCAATCAGTGAAGCCGTAAATCGCAAATGGTAACTTGAACCAATCTAAATCACTCGCACTACGGCACCATCCGTCAGAGTTCTGGAAGCGGAGATCACCACTTTACTTTCGGTGGCGATCTCCGGGCTTGAGACTGCGGCCATTGTATCCGTTCGATCCAATATCGTTACCATCCCCCTGCGGACCTGCCACTGTGTTCCCGGGATGCCCTCCCGCTCCGGAAGTTCTATGGCAATGCCATTGTTGATTACATACTGAATGGACGGCCGGTATATAATGGGAGTATCTTTTTGTCAGGGACATAAATTTGCGCTCCCGCCACTTTTCACCCTCGGTATCCGCAGGTTTCATACAGTACGAAACCGCCGGCCCCCGGGGGATTAGAAGTTAAATGTGGCTAATTATCGGGCAAAAAAAAATAGCCCCTGGGACAAATATGCTCTGCCTCAGAGGCTATTGGTATTATTTTACATTTTAGGCTTATCGATTACGTCCCGGCTTGATACAAACAGTTGACTTGATTCCGTTTCACCGGGTCGAACGAAAACGCTTGGGAGTCTTGTGATTGCAAGGCTCCCCTTCTCATTACTGAAGCCTAGAGCTCCCCCTTGCTTTTCTCACTTTGCAACGGAAGGACGTTCGGCAAACCACCGCTTAACTGTAGACAGGCCCTCGCTTACGATATACGCTATCTTCTCAAAGGAAAAGCCGTTCTCATCGTGCGGCTTATATGCTATTTCTTTGGCTTGCTCTAGCTTTGCCTCTTCCGCAGCTTCTTTCCTCATATCCTCCATCATCTTGCCCATTCTATCCTGACCTCCCTCGGTCTCCTTCAGATTCCCGACCTTTCGGCCAGCTCCGGATAATACATATCCACCGTACTGATACATCTGAAATGTGCATCAGTCGCCCGATTGGTTCCTCATCGTTTTTATACGCCCATTGACGTATATCACATAGCTGTCCGCTCCCTTATCGAAGTCTTCCCCGGCACTATTCTCAACAGCAACTCTACTGCCGGAATATTGTCCCGAAAAACCTCCGTCATAAAAGCATCATCCAGAAACCGGAACCGCTCCAGTTTCTCCATATAATATTCTCGTCCGTATTTCTTCTTGTCCGCTGCGGTCACCTTGCTTTTCCTGGATTCAGTTTCCCGCAGGTTACAATTCTTATTGTGACTTTCAACGTCGGTTTCATTCCGTTCGCCGTCCGTCTATATTATGCCAGAGCAGAAGCCTGATATTACATCTATATTGTAAGCAATTTGGCCCAAAATGTCAAATGAGGTGTGGGATCGTCAGCGGCAAAGTATAAGTCATACAAAAAAAGAACCAGAAGCGCCCCGACTCTCCGTCGTTACTTCTGGTCCCTTTTTACTCAATTTCAATTATCCAATGATTTTATTTAATTACCGCTCAATTACTCAACCACTCTCACAAAAACCACCGCTCTTACACAATCCCCTGCGCTGTCATGGCTTCGGCTACTTTCAAGAATCCGGCAATATTCGCGCCGGCCACATAGTCGCCATCCAGGCCATACTTCTTCGCCGCAGCATCCAGGTTATGGAAGATATTCACCATAATGTTCTTCAGCTTGCTGTCCACTTCTTCAAAGGTCCAGCTCAGTCTCTCGCTGTTCTGGCTCATTTCCAGAGCGGAGGTGGCCACGCCGCCGGCATTGGCAGCCTTGCCAGGGCAGAACAGAACGCCGTTCTCCTGCAGATACTTGGTTGCATCCATAGTGGTAGGCATATTAGCGCCCTCGGCTACCGCGATGACGCCATTGGCTACCAAAGCCTTGGCATCGTCCAGATTCAGTTCGTTCTGGGTTGCGCAAGGAAGCGCCACGTCACATTTTATGTTCCATACGCCATGCTCGCCGTTCTTCTTCTCATGGTATACTGCGCTGGGTCTTGCAGCCGCATAAGCGGTCAGTCTCGCACGCTTTACTTCCTTAACCTCTTTCAGAAGCGCCACATCAATTCCTTCCGGATCATAGATCCAGCCGGTGGAATCAGACACGGTCACAACCTTGGCTCCCAGCTGCTGAGCCTTCTGCACCGCGTAAATTGCCACGTTGCCGGAGCCGGATACAACCACGGTCTTGCCAGCGATGTCCTTGCCATTGCACTTCAACATTTCCTCGGTCAGGTACAGCAGACCATAACCCGTAGCCTCGGTTCTCGCCAAAGAGCCGCCGTAGGAAAGGCCCTTGCCGGTCAAAACCCCTTCATAAAGGCCGGTCAGTCTCTTGTACTGGCCATACATGTAACCGATCTCACGCGCGCCGGTTCCGATGTCTCCCGCGGGAACGTCGGTGTCCGCGCCAATGTATTTATACAGCTCCGTGATGAAGCTCTGGCAGAAAGCCATGACCTCTCTGTCGGATTTGCCCTTGGGATCGAAATCGGAACCGCCCTTGCCGCCGCCAATCGGCAGGCCTGTCAGGGAATTCTTGAAAATCTGCTCAAAGCCCAGGAACTTGATGATCCCCAGATTCACGGAAGGATGCAGTCTCAAACCTCCCTTGTAAGGTCCAATTGCAGAATTGAACTGTACACGGAAACCATTGTTCACCTGTACCTGCCCCTTATCGTCTACCCAGGGCACACGGAACAGAATCTGTCTCTCGGGAGTCACCAATCTCTCCAGAAGCGCGTCCTTGCGATAAGCATCCTCATTCGCCTCGATCACCACGCGAAGAGACTCCAAAACTTCCTTTACCGCCTGATGGAACTCCGGCTGTGCAGGGTTCTTCGCCACTACCAGATCATACACCTCGTCAACGTACGACATAAAAATGTCCTCCTTTATATTGTATATAGCTCTCTGACGTTTACGGCAGATTTCCGGCAAAAGCCTCTTCCGCCATATACTGCGGGTTTCCCGCAAAGCTGCACTTCCGCTGTCTGCGCCAAACTTCCGGCAATGATATATTTCCGCCACGCGCGTCATCCCGCGAAGTTGCGTTTCCGTCATGCACGTCAGAGAGAAAGGCGTTCCTACACAAGCTTCTTCCTCATAAAAAAAGCATAGGGAATTCCTCACCTATGCATGTGACGCCTTTGTCCCATGGAGTATTATATAACGAAATGCCCATTTTCACAACGTACTTTTTCGCAGTAAATCGTAAAAGTTTTAGAAAAATTTTTATGAAAATTGCACAACAAAATATACGTGTATACAATAACACCACTTTTAGATAACATCCACAAGCCGCCTTGATCCATCACAGATACTTTTTCAGCCGCGCAATGTTCTTTTCCTCAAAATCAATGAGCTGCTTCGCCAAATTCGTGGACTGCTCCCCGGCCTCCTCATTGTGGTTAAGGGCTTTATTCATGGACAAGATTCCCTGATTGCTGTTCTTGATCATCATCTCCGCGATATGGCCTGTGCTGGTATTCAGCATGGTGTTATAGTGAATGCCGCCCTTGAGCAGGATATCCGAGAGATGATTGCCATGATACAGCTCCGCCTTGGCCTGCAGCAGCTTCTCCACCGCCATATTGTGAATCTCAGAATACTTCAAGGACTGCCTGGAGACCTGCATGGCTAACTGATCATCATATACCTTGTCCGAAAGGGTATCCATCGCCGCCATGGCATTTTCCGTGCTTTTCTGGATTTCCCGATAAAGCGCTACTTCTTGTGATTTCATTTTCTGTACCTTTCCGGCCCAAAGAGCCTTACGAAACCAGATACCTGATACGGGACTAAGAAAGCGACAATTGCACGCTTCATACTTCCGTTCCCTTTCCAACAATGGATACACACCTTGCATACCCCCTGATCCGAATGACAGCTATCAAGTCCCGCGCACTACTTTTATGCTTAAAAAAAGAAGAGACCGAAATCCCTTCTTTTAATATTCGCAGTTTTATAAAATTTATGCAAATCAGTTCAGATATTCAGACTTTACATAACCTATGGTGCCGTTATAACGGATCTGGCTCCATTCTCCGGACTCGGAAAGCACCTCAACCTTGTCTCCGCCTACGACCGTGCCCAGCTTTTCAGAACTCTGACTGGCCTCCTTGCGGAGATTGATGTTGGTAATGGCGATACGGGTAAGAGTCTGCTGGCCTCCGGCGGTTTCATCCGTCCCGTTATTCTCGCCGGTATTCTCCCCTGCACTCTCTCCCTCATTGACAGCCGAAGTCCCGCTCTCCTCGAGCCCGGTGATCAGCAGGTATTCCGCCTTGACGTAGCTCTCCTTTCCTTCAAAAAGCACTTTCGCCCAGCCATTCTGCCTTAGCTCCAGTACCGGCACCTGGTTTCCGCTGCCAAGCTTGCCCACGCGGTCCGCCAGCTCGCTGTCGGAAACCCGGACATTGACCGTCGTGGTGGCAGTACCGGTCACACCCTCCAGCGCGGCCCCGTCAGTACCCGTTCCCTGACCATCGTCTTCCCCGGAACCATCCTGGAGATTTTGATTTTCTTCAGCCACCTTTGCGGCAATCGCTTCGCCTGCTGCAATGCTGACCTCTCTCTCCAATTCACTGATGTATTCAAAAAGCTTTTCATTCGCCGTCATCAGCTCATTATATTCCGCATTGACGCGATTGTTCAGCTCCACCACGTCCTCCTGCAGACTGACAGTGCGGATAAAATCCAGAACCTCCTCAGAGGTCTCGCCATCATTCATATACAGGCTGCCGTTTTCATCCGTACAGATATAGAACCCTTCGAAACCGGGTACTTCATCATCATACCCATAGAACACCACCTTGGTATATACATAGGCGATCAAGGAATTCTCCACCGGCCCCCGCTTGGTGTAAATCTCAATCACAGGATAGCTTTCAATGTACTTGCTCAACTCCGTGATGCGGACGGCCTCCGTGTCCTTTACAAAATTGCTCAAATTCTGAATCGTCTCCACATCGCCGGTACCCAACGCATTATAATAAGTAGCGATCAAAGTATACAAAGCTCCATCATCGTTTCTCACCAGCTCGTTATTCTCGATCAAATCCTCAAAATCCGGCTCCGGCTCCGTTGATTCCGCCTCAGACTCGTCCGTGGAAATCAACGCCACATTCTCCACCGCCAACAGTTCCTCGATCTCAGACTCATCCGGATTCCCCGCTCCCAGGGCCACCGCCACAGTCACCGCCACAGAGACCACCACGAGAATCGGAAAAATCACCATCGAATGTTTCATAATATAAGTACCAACTTTTCTCAGCTGCTTCTTCCACATATCGGACTCCTTTCCGTAACAATTTCACAATATAAAAAGTCAAGGTGATGTAAAAAATGCATCCGACAGGAATCGAACCTGCATCAAAGGCGTCGGAGGCCTCCGTTCTATCCATTATACTACGGATGCGAATTCAACAACCGCCCGGCCAAACCTGCCGCCATACCACCGGCAAGCCTTTCCCATCGATCAAAATCTTCCACTCTTGCCGACTGACCGTACTTCGTTGAAAATGTTACAAAATTATTACATCACCTTGACTATCATAACACAAAAATCAGTGTCTGTCTATAAACTTTTTCAAAAAAACAAAGAAATCTGCTGCCAATTCTTTACAGACCGCACGTACCATTCGAACAGCCGTACATTCACGCGATCCGCAATTCATTGCGCCGGCGGTCAAAATAATAGACATCCTCTGACAAAACTTCCTCCGCCGCCACCTGCGTTTCATTGACTTCACAGACCATCTCCCGAAGAAGCCGGGGATCCGGATGCCCCCTGTCCGGCATAAGCAGAACCTCATGCACCGAACTGGGCAGAATAAACAAGTTACAATCCATCTCTTCCGCCACTTTCCGCAGAAGATCCGGATAAAGCATAGCCGCCGCCCCATAGACACGCCTTCTGTTGCTGAGAATCTTCAAGGGAATCCGCTCCGCTCCTCTTTCCTCCAGAGGTAAATCCGGCGCCTGAGCACCGGCAAACTCCTCCAGCAAATCCTCCATATCCATGAGCTCTGTTCCATAAAGCAGACATGTATTCCGCCGGGCCAGCTCTAACAATTCCTCCACGCTGGTTCCCCACGCGTCAACGTGATTATTATACACCAAAACTTCTCCAATTCCAAGTGTTTTTTCACAAAAAGAACAAGAAAAACAAATTGCCAGATCCAAAAACCTGATATGAGGAATGGATTTCAAAAGCTCCTCGTTCCACTTTGCGTTGACGAGCCGGTAAACGATTTTCTCTTTTACCCGGTCAAAATCCTGAAAAAAGGAAAGATCCATTTCTCCGGACGGACATTCTCTTTCATAAAGGGACAAAATCGAGTCAATGATTTCTGTCATGGTCGCGCCCGACTCATAATTTTTCCAGAACGGCTCCAGATAAATGGTCGGGACCACGTTAGATCCCTTCCTCTGAAGCACCAGTCCCTGCAGTATAACCCCGTTGTTCTTACAGACCTGCCTGACTTCGACCAAAAAATCCTTTCCAAGCCTTGTCTTTATGTTTTTCTTTACTTTTTCCGCAAATTCCATGATCTCCATGTACGATTCCTCTCTTTCCCATTATTATTTTCCGACATCCTGTGGCCCAAGGATGATTCTCTTTCGTACACGGCTTTTCGGAACTCCTTTCAGCTGTTTAAAATCTATTTCTCACATTCTTTTCATCCGGGCGGCCGATACCCCTTTTCCCATGGCGCTTTCATGCAAAAAAAGACAATGGACCCCTCATCCATTGTCTTACAAGCCTGATTATTGGCATATCCCACACAGTCACTATGCCATTCCCGAGTACCATACCCCGGACATCAAAATACTGTCCAAAAGCCCTTATGCGCGGGAAAGATATTCACCGGTTCTGGTGTCAATCTTGATCTTGTCGCCCTCGTTCACGAACAAAGGAACAGAAACGGTAGCACCGGTCTCCACAACAGCGGGCTTGGAAGCGCCAGTAGCGGTATCGCCCTTGAAACCAGGCTCCGTGCTTGTGATCTCCAGCTCCACGAAAAGAGGGGGCTCCACGGAAAACACATTGCCATTATGGGAACAAATCTTGCACATCTCGTTCTCTTTTACGAACTTCAGCGCATCGCCAACGGTATCCGAATTCAAAGCGATCTGATCATAGGTGTCCGTATCCATAAAGTAATACAAATCCCCGTCAGCATACAGATACTGCATATCTTTTCTATCAATACGTGCCTGAGGGTACTTCTCAGTAGGACGGAAAGTCTTTTCCACGACGCCGCCATTGATGATATTCTTCAGCTTCGTCCTCACGAAAGCCGCACCCTTACCCGGTTTTACATGCTGGAATTCAATGATCTGGTAAACATTATTGTCAACTTCAATAGTAATACCATTCCTGAAATCACCTGCAGAAATCATATTAAATCCTCCTAGTATTTAGTCGCGTTTTAATTCTTTTCCAGTGTATAACAATTTGGGCAATTTTTCAACTCTTTTTTAACAAAATCTCATGCTTTTTCTCGCATTTCCGCTTCCGCCCGGACAAAATCGATGGCCTGCAGGTACCCGTCCAGTCCCTGACCGTAAATCTGCCTGTCGCAGACCGGCGCGGTCACGGAAACCTTGCGGAACTCTTCTCTTTTGGTAATATCCGATATATGAATCTCCGCCTTTGGAACGGTGATGCTGGCCAAGGCATCCCGGATGGCATAGCTATAATGGGTGAACGCCCCGGGATTGATGACGATTCCATCCGTACCGTCAAAATACGCCTCCTGAATGCGGTCGATAATGGCCCCTTCATGATTGCTCTGAAATACCGGAATCTCCACATTCTCCGCCTTGGCCTTGGCGGAAATCATGTCCAATAAGTATTGATAGTCCTGAGTGCCGTACACACTTTTTTCCCGTATTCCCAGAAAATTCAAGTTCGGTCCGTTGATCACCAAAATTTTCATCCTTTTTCCTTCCTGCGCCTTTTCAATCTTTCCTATCCCTTCGGTCTTTTCTGCCATTTCAACTCTTTCCGCCTCTTCAGCTCTTTCCGGCTTCTCAGCCCTTTCCGCCCTGCCAGCCGTTTCCCCTCTTTCCGCCCTTTCTCTGCGGAATCTCCTGCAGCTTTCCAGCAGTTCCTCCATGATCTCTTCCATGGAGCGCTGGTCCACGTCCACGATCACGTCTGCGGCCTCCTCGTATAACCGCTCCCGTTTCCCAAGAAGCTCCGTGATCCTGCTTAAAGGATCCTCTCCCTGCAAAAGAGGCCTGGTGTGATCGTTCATGAGGCGCTCATAAACCGTCTTGGGACGCACCCGGAAATAGACCACCGTGCCGATCTGGCGCAGCAGCTCCCGGTTTTCCTCCCGCAGAGGAGTGCCCCCTCCCACGGAAAGAATCTGATTATGAAGCCTGGACGCAAGCTCCTCCAACAGCTTCGTCTCCATGCGCCGGAACACCTCTTCGCCATCCGTCGCGAAGATTTCGCTGATCGTTCGCCCCTCCCTCTGTTCAATCAAGTGATCCGTGTCCACAAAACATTTCTGCAGCCGGTAAGAAAGCCGAAGCCCCACCGAGGTCTTTCCGCTTCCCATAAAGCCGGTCAGCACGATATTGTCCCGATCCTTTTGATTCTGCCTGTTCATCTTATGTCCGCGTCCTCCCCTTTTTCTTTTGCCTCACGCAGTTAGGCATCCGCCCTTTCTCACGCACGCAGCCGGCCAGGCAGCCTATCCGCCCTTTCTCACCGCGCGAAAGTCAAGCCATTCCGCTCTTTCTCACCGCCCTCACGGGCCCCGGCGATTTTTTCATCCTATATCCTATATCTTACGTCTATGATAAAAATACAACACGACCCATTCCAGCCGCCGCTTCAACACGATCTGAAGCTCCTCCCTGGGATGGATGGGCTTGGTCAGGTATGTAAGAATGCCCGCCTTTTTCGCGCCCCAGACATCCGTAAACAGCTGATCCCCCACGAAAACCGTCGTCTCCGGCCGGGTTCCCATCAAACGCATGGCCCTTTCATAACCTGCCCTGGCAGGCTTGTTGGCCTTGTAAATATATTGGGAATGCACATCGTCGTTGAACATTTTGACCCGGGGTTCCTTGTTATTGGACAAAAGCAGCGTCTGAAAGCCCATGCCGTGCAGTCTGGAAAACAGCGCGATGGCGCGCGCGTCCGCCGGGGCCCCGTGAGGCACCAGCGTATTATCGATATCAAAAATAATGCCCCGGTAGCCTTTTGCATACAAGCCCTCATAATCAATTCCATAGGCGCTGTCAGCCTCCACATCCGGGTAAAAACGCTCCAACATGTCCAAAAGCTCCTTTTTCATCCATCTCCTTTTTCCTATTATAATCACAGACGTCGGAAAAGGCAAGCCTAGCAATTCAAATCCACCAGAATAATGTCCGGCCCAATCTGGCGGATATCTTTATACGGAATCACGATCTCCTGCTCCGTATGCAAAAAAGAAAAAAAGCGATTGCAGCCCGGTACGATGATTTTGCAGATACAGCCCCCGCATTCATCAAATTCCAGATCCTCCACTCTGCCCAGTCTCCTGCAGTCCCTGATATTGATCACATCCTTGCATTTCAATTCCGAAAATAACATTTTCCGTCCTCCCGACAGTCTTCCTCTTCTCTTAGTCTATGCGGGTTTCCAAAAAATGCTACCGATAAAGGGAATATCCGCGCTCCATCTGACGCATACTATTCTGGAAAGCCCATGGGACCAAAAGACGCGACGGAGAAAATCCCTTTCGGCGAGCCGGTTGGAACCGACCTCAGGGCCCTACTCCCGACAAACGGAACGTTTCGCGCAAATGAAAAATGGAATGATATTCAGAAAATCTTTTAGCAGCGTTTTCGCGGGATGCGCCGGGGCCACTCCCAAGCAGCCGCGCACGCTTCAGGAGGTCAACATGGCACAAGGAAAAGTAGAAATCTGCGGTGTAAACACATCGAAGCTTCCCCTGCTCAAGGCAGAGGAAAAAGAGGAGCTTTTCTCCAAGATTGAAGCGGGGGATCAGGAAGCAAGGGAGCAATACATCAAGGGAAACCTCCGTCTGGTGCTCAGCGTCATCAAACGCTTCAACTCCAGCAATGAAAATGTAGATGATTTGTTCCAGATCGGCTGTATCGGACTGATCAAGGCCATCGATAATTTTGATTCGTCCTTAAAGGTAAAATTTTCCACCTACGCGGTTCCCATGATCATTGGGGAAATCCGGAGATTTCTTCGCGACAACAACAGTATCCGCGTCTCCCGCTCCCTCAAGGACACCGCCTATAAGGCAATCTATGCCAGGGAAAATCTGACCCGCAAAAACCTGAAAGAGCCCTCCATTGAAGAAATTGCCACGGAAATCGGTATCTCCAAGGAGGATATCGTTTACGCCATGGATGCCATCCAGAATCCCATGAGCCTTTATGAACCGATTTATACCGATGGCGGGGATACCCTATACGTCATGGACCAGATCAGTGACAAGAAAAACAAAGAAGAGAACTGGGTGGAACACCTCTCCCTAAGCGAGGCCATGAAAAAATTAAGCGACAGAGAGCATGAAATCATCTCCCTGCGCTTCTTTGAAGGCAAGACCCAGATGGAAGTGGCACAGATCATCGGCATCTCTCAGGCCCAGGTCTCCCGCCTGGAAAAGAACGCCCTCCGCACCATGCGAAACTATCTCACGGCTTAAAAAGCCTCCCCAAGCCCGCGCAGATGCCAAATAGCGCCCAGCCCAGGACGGCCCCCAGGAAATTCGTAAGAATGTCATCGATTTGAAAAAAGCCCGTGCGCGTCACAAACTGCAGGCTTTCAATGACAACGCTGGTCCCCAGCCCGGCCAGGGCGCTCCAAAAGAAATTCCGCAGTCTCCGAAAATTCCATGCGCCAAAAAAACCATATGGCATAAAAAGCAATATGTTCTCCACCGCATAGGCGTTATTGCGCCGATTGATCCCCCAGGTGGAAAGAAGCCGCAGATCGATGCCTTCTCCGTCTCCGCGTTCTCTGGACAAAAGAGTCATGCTGACGATGACGGCCAGACAAACACAATATCCCGTGGCCGCCGCCAGCTTCCACGGCGACTTTCCGGCCTTGACCCTCCGCTCATTCCAGATGCGTAGGAGCAGATAAGCCAGAGCGCCGGACAAAACCGCGATGGGCAGGAAACGCATCGCGCCGTACATATCCCGAACGATATATTTTAACATGTCGATTACTCCATATGGTATTCAGACCATCGATCCCAGGAATGATCCCATTTCTCCGAATGGGCGCTCAATTGCCGATTCATCCAGGCCACGGCCTCCGTCACGCCCTCTTCCGAAAAAGCAAAGACAGCGCTGATCTTTTCTTCCTTGGGCGTCTTAAAAAAATTAAAGGGTTCCGGCCACACGGTCACACGCAGCACCTTGCCTTCTTCACCCGCTTCGCCCTCCAGGCGATAACGCATTCCCTGATGGCTTCCGGTATACTCAGACTTTTTCAAGAATTCCATGGATAAAATGTCTTCTCTCTGAATCATTGGCAGACACCTCTTTCCGCGCGTTTTCGTGCCCAAATAGTATATACCATTTCCCGCATTTTGAAAAGAGGCAACCTTTGTAAAAGTTGCCTCTTCCGTCAGATACTGCTGCTCATTTCCTTTTTTAATTGTTTCATGATCTTCTTTTCCAGACGGGATATGTAAGATTGAGAAATCCCCAAGAGGCTGGCCACTTCCTTCTGGGTCATCTCCTGCCCGTCCCGGGTGCCCAGTCCGAAACGTAGATTTATAATGGTCTTTTCCCGGTCCGAAAGCTTGCTCACAGCCCGCAGCAGCAGCTTACGCTCCACCTCGTTTTCCAGGTCCCGGTAGATCACATCCTCGTCCGTCCCCAGAATATCGGATAAAAGCAGCTCATTCCCGTCCCAGTCCACGTTCAGCGGTTCGTCAATGGATACCTCCAGCCGGGTCTTGTTATTCCTGCGCAGATACATCAAAATCTCGTTTTCAATACAACGGGAGGCATAAGTCGCCAGCTTGATATTTTTGCCCGGATTAAAGGTGTTGATGGACTTGATCAGCCCGATGGTTCCAATGGAGATCAAATCCTCCACTCCCACTCCCGTATTGTCGAACTTCTTTGCGATGTAAACCACCAGCCGCAGATTATGCTCGATCAAAATGGATTTGGCCTCATCCTCGAACTCTGTTCCCAGATCATTGATGACCTGATTCTCCTTATCCGTTTCCAGGGGCGGCGGCAGCACCTCCGTGCCTCCGATATAGTGGATGTCCCCTTTTTTCTGGAGTAATATATTTTCTTTCCGCACCATCTTAATATGAAATCTTCCCGGCAGCGCAACCTTGATAATCATGTCATTCCTCCTTTAATACCCTTGGGTTTAAAATCATCGCATAATTTCCCCCTCCGGAGATTTGCTCCTCACTGACTCCCACATAGACGTTCCGCCGTTTCCTGATCATTCCGTCAATCTCGATCCGCATCTCCGGAATCCGATAACCTGATAAAATGCCATTGGATTTTCCGATGCTGTGGTAGGGGATGACACGAAACCCCTCCGGTCCCCCATCCCGCCATAATTTGTCAAAAGCCCCCCGTTCCAGGATACATACCGGTTCCCCACTGATGGGCTCCACAAGGCCGTTTCCCGTATCCAACAAGGCCTTCACCCCCACACTGGAGCCCTTTCCCAAAAGCTCCACCGGATAAAGCCTCCCGCTTTTCCCACTTTTTTCCACCAGATAAGAAACCTCCAGAAAAAGCAGGATTCCAATCCCCAAAATTCCGGATGCGCAAACCACAAACCGCCGCAAACCAGGCATCAGGCGAATTAAAAAAAGGATTCCTCCGCCCAATAGAAAGGTTCCCAAAAAGAGCCGTCTGCAAGCGCAGACAAAAGCCCCCGGAGAGTGCGGCCGAAATGTGATCCAAAGCATTCCGCCGGCCGAACAAGCCAGTCCGCAGACCATCCTGAAACCCGCCGGTCCCGACAGTAAAAAGGGGATCAGATAGCAAACCGCTCCAAACGCCGCCCCTGCCACCACGCGCCTGCGGGAGGCCAAACGGTGATAAGTGAGATTTGTCAACTCCAGGCAGAGGAGATTCATGACGAAATTCACCAGGAACAGATTGTCTATGTACACTTCATAATACACCTGAACACCTCCCAAACGCGGTGTAAACGCTGAGTTCTTAACTTCATAAACAGTATAAACTTCTATTGGCATGGAATTTGTCGGAATCAGGGCAAGAAAAATCATTTTTTATCAACCTTTTTCGACATTTGTGACAATTTTGTTACGATTTTCAGAATTTGGATTGATATTTTTGTAATCTTTTCTTAAAATGGTATACCGGAAATGGAAAGTTTCCCGCGCTTGCGCTCTCCCCAAGCAGCCAGGCCGCTTTCACTTTTTTCGTAAAAAACACCCCAAGCACAAACCGCTCCGGTTCCGCCCCGGCAGTGACGTCCGAAGGAACCCGCGATATGAGCTTGGGGAGTTATTATGTATAGAAAAGGAACAAAACCATTACTTACGTTGTAAGAAATCAGGAATCTTCAAAGTCCTCTCCTCCACATTGCTGTGAAGGTCCGAAGAACGATTGGCCCCCGTCACGGGCTTCACCGGACGCTGCACATAGCCGCCGCCCATGTAACCGCTCTGAAAACCATTCTGCGCGGGACGCGGCTGGGAATTCATACCCTGCAGATTGTTGGGACGGAAAGGAGGCACGTTCACCTGAGTCGTCCGGGTCTGAGCTCCTGCCGCACTGACATCGTTTAAACCAGTAGCGATTACGGTAATGGTACAAGCATCAGACTTGGAAGGATCATACATCGCGCCGAAGATGATGTTCACCTCATCGCCCGCCAAATCCTGTACATAGCTTGCGGCATCATTGGCATCCGCCAGCGTAATGTCGCCGGATACATTGATGATCACATGGGAAGCGCCGGAAATCGTGGTCTCCAACAGAGGGCTTTCCACTGCCATCTTGACGGCATCCAGGGCTTTCTCGTCACCCTTGCCCTCGCCAATGCCGATATGGGCGATTCCTTTATCCTTCATGACGGTCTGTACGTCAGCGAAGTCCAGATTAATAACGGCGGGAACATTGATCAGATCCGTGATGCCCTGCACCGCCTGCTGCAGCACTTCATCCGCTTTCTTCAAGGCCTCCGGCATCGTCGTGCGTCGGTCCACGATCTCCAACAGCTTGTCATTGGGAATCACGATCAGCGTATCCACATGCTCCTTGATCTTCTCAATACCTGCCAGAGCGTTGGTCATACGCACCTTGGCTTCAAAGCGGAAAGGCTTCGTCACCACGCCTACGGTCAGGATACCCATCTCCTTGGCAAGTCTGGCCACTACCGGCGCGGCGCCGGTTCCGGTTCCACCGCCCATGCCGCAGGTCACGAACACCATGTCCGCTCCCTGCAGGGCCGCCGACAAATCCTCCGAACTCTCCTCTGCGGCTTTCTCTCCGATCTCAGGCTTCGCGCCCGCGCCCAAACCCTTGGTCAGCTTCTCGCCGATCTGCAGCAATCGGGGAGCCTTACACAGCTGCAAGGCTTGTCTATCCGTATTGACACCAATGAAATCCACTCCGCCGATATTCTCATCAATCATTCTATTTACAGCATTATTACCTGCGCCGCCTACACCCACGACAATTATTTTGGCGCCAGGTTCAGCATCATTCATCTTAAACTCCAGCAAAGGTTTGTCCTCCTTAATTCTAAACTCTACACCTTATCATATAATTATTTTGTAAATTAATCAACCCATTTTTCAAAAAAAGTTTTAGAAATTATCCCCTTTATTCATTCTGGAAGGTTACTCCTGTTTTGTCCTCCGTCAGATTTTCCATACGCAGCGTTCCCGTCTTTCCTTCCACTTTTGCCAACAGCTGCGGAAGACGCATCACCTTGTTTTCCAGCTCCGCCCGGTCATTTCCCAGGGCTGCTTTCACGGTTCCAAAATAAATCGTGATATCTCCTTCGCTCTGGAAAAAGATCTTGTCCGCCGTCAGCTCATACTTGTCCAAAAGCTTGGTCAGCTCCATGATGCTGTTAAAAATATTCTTGTCCTCTACCGGAAGAGGCTCTCCCAGCACCACGTAATCAAAGTTTAAGCCCGTGATCTGCGGCACGCCGGCGGTCAAAACATCCGAGCATTCCACCACATAGCCATCCTTGTCGAAATACATATTTGTATCCATGTATCTCACGTATCCTGCCAAAGCCTTTTCATAGACCATGATCTCAATGGTATCGGGAGCAAGAATATTCACGTCCATGGCTGATACGAACGGAATTTTTCCCGCCCCCTGATTGCGATATTTCAGCGAAAGATAGATGGAATTATGCCCCAGCGGCCCCTCCATGACGATGTTTTGAATCTCTTCCTGGGTATAATGAAGGTTTCCCTTGACATAGACCGTTGTAACCGTGTATTTTTGAAACACAAAAACCAGGACGCCTGCCGCCGCCAGCACGGCGGCAAGCGCCGGAACAAGAAACATATGTCCCTTTTTTCCGTTTGTTTCTTTAAACACGGTAAATCCTCGCTCCCAACTCTCGTAAATCCCTGCAAATATTTTCGTAACCGCGGTCGATGAATGCACAGCCGCGCACGACAGTCTCTCCGCCCGCCATCAGGCCCGCCACCACAAGGGCCGCGCCTCCCCGCAGTTCCCTGGCCTCTACTTCCCGGCCCTGCAGAGTGCTATTTCCTTCCACCAATACACGCCGCGCGTCTATTCTGGCGAAATGGCCGCCCATGTCCGTCAGAGGCTCCAGCACACGAAAGCGATTTTCAAATATTTTTTCCTCAATAAGACACGTTCCATCAGCGGCGGTCATCACAGCCAAAGCGATAGACTGGAGATCTGTCGGAAACCCCGGATATATTTCCGTGGACAAAGCAGGGCAAGCCGTCAAGACATCCGGAGCCTGGACGAAAAGTCCTTCCGAAGAGGCCTGCAGGGTCGCCCCCAACTGCCGTGCCAGAGCAATTACCGCTCCCATGTGTCCGATGGGCGCATCCTCCAAAAGCACGCTGCCGCCCGTCCCCAGACAGGCCAACAAATACGTTCCCGCTACGATCCTATCCGCGGGAACCCTGATTTGCGCACCGTGCAGGGCGCGTCCTCCCTCGATCCGCAGCTCGTCGGTTCCGATTCCCTGAATTTTGGCGCCGCACTGACACAAGAAGGCACACAAGGCCTCCACCTCCGGTTCCCGCGCGGCGCCGCGCACGATCGTTTCTCCCCTGGCCATTACCGCGGCCAGTACAATATTTTCCGTTGCTCCCACGCTGGACTTGGGCATCTGAATCAACGTACCCGTAAGCCCCCGGGGCGCTTCTCCAATGATTGTCCCCTCTTCTTCGTGAAAATGCGCGCCCAATTGCTGAAGCGCGCCCAAATGCAGATCAATAGGCCGCGCGCCGATCACGCATCCGCCCGGATATTCCATAACCACGCGCCCGGTTCGTCCCAAAAGCGCGCCTAAAAGACAAAGGGAGGAGCGCATCCCCGTAATGGCATCCGCAGGCATCTGGCGGAGACCTGCGTCCTCGGCGTTTACCCGCACACCGTCCCCTTCCCAAGCCACCTGGCAGCCCAGACTCTCGAGCAAATGGAGCATTCGATAAACATCAGCAATCTTGGGACAATTACGGATATGATTTGTCCCTCTTGTGAGTAAAGTCGCCGCCAGGATCGGAAGCGAAGCGTTTTTAGACCCTTGTATCCTGACTTTCCCTTGTAAACGGACACCTCCGCGAATATGAATAGAATCCATTTGACACTTTCCGCATCCCTTTCATTAGACCTATTCTATTCTATGTGCCGCAAGCACAATGGTGCCTTGTTCGCCTGGCCTTTTACATTTCCCGATACTGAATCCGCCTCGCCACGCTCATGACCAAACCGATTTCAATCAAAAGGAACATGACCGAGGATCCTCCATAACTGATAAAGGGAAGGGAAATGCCCGTATTCGGAATACTGTTGGTCACCACCGCGATATTCAAAATGACCTGAATGGCAATATGTCCGATGACCCCCACTACCAGCATGGAACCCAGCAGATCAGGCGCGCGCATCGCGATCAACATTAATCTCCATAACAGCATCAGGAACAAGAGAATGATGGACACTGCTCCGAACAAACCCAGTTCTTCACAGATAATGGAAAAAATCATATCGTTCTGAGCCTCCGGAAGAAAGCCCAGCTTCTGCATGCTCTGTCCCAGTCCCTTGCCCCAGATGCCGCCGGAACCGATGGCATACAGGGCCTGCAGTGTCTGGAATCCCGTGTCCGAAGGATCCAACTCCGGATGCAGCCAGATATTAATACGCCGGAAACGGAAATTCATCCCGTCCGTGGAGTCCGCGGTCACAATTGCATAAACCAGACCGGCAATGGCGATGGCGGCCGCTGAACCTCCGATGATATATTTCCGGTAATGAGGGTCCGCCACAAACACCATCAGTGCCGCAATGCCCAGCACGATAATGGCGGAGCTCAGATTATTGGTAATCACCTTGATCAAAACCACATGGGGCAGGGCCGCGACTCCCATCACGATGATCCCTTTCCAGGTTCTGACGTTTTTGCCCAGCTTGCAGATCAGACAGGCGAGGAAAAGAATCATACACAGCTTGCAGATCTCCGCCGGCTGGATGGACAGCGGGACACCGGGAATCCGGAACCATCTGGCCGCCCCGTGGCTGGAAACACCCAAAGGGGTTTTCACCAGGAACAGCGAACCCATGGACAAAAAGTACCCTAACACCGCAAAATGTTCCCAGAAATGATAAGGGATATTGGCCACCACCATCATGACGAAAAGGCCCAGGATACAGGCCAGCAGCTGCACTTTCAAATAATGGGCGGAATCATTATATTCCTGAAAGGCTTCATAGGAGCTGGTGGAATAGATCATCACCAGTCCAAATCCCAGCAGGAACAGAACGATGAACAGCAGACTGTAATCAAAGTAGTATTCCGACTGCTCTTTTCTTTTCGATTTGTTCAATGTACGTGTCGCCACTGTATCACTCCTTAAGTTCATTCACATACTCTTTAAAGATTTTGCCGCGTTCCTCATAGTTGGCAAACATTCCCCAACTGGCACAGGCCGGCGAGAGCAAAACAGCATCCCCCTCTTCGGCCAATTCCGTACAGAGCGCCAGACATTCGTCAAAGCCGTCCGCAAACCGGATTTTGTCAAAGCCGTGCCGCTTGGCGCACTCCGCGATCTTCTCCCTGGTCTGGCCGATCAACACCAGCCACTTCACCTTGCCGTCAAAGCTTTCGATCCATTCGTCGTAATCGCTCCCCTTGTCATACCCCCCGCCGATCAGAATCGTGGGCTTACTCATGGCGCGAATCCCCTGGATGGCCGCGTCCGGGTTCGTCCCCTTGGAATCATTATAATAGTCCACGCCCTTCCTGGTGGCCACGAACTCAATACGATGCTCAACCGCGTGAAACTCCCGGATCGAACGGAGAATGGTCTCCATCGGCACCTGCATTCCCTCCGCAATGGCAATGGCGGCCATGACGTTTTCCACATTACAGATGCCCACCAGATTCATGTCCCGATGGATGTTCAAAAGCTGCCGTACCGTTCCGTCCTTGGCCCTGCAGATCGTATCTCCCCGCAAAAAGTAACCCTCCGCCAGCTCCCGGCAGGAGCTGAAGCGTACCACTCTGGCGGGACAACGAGCCGCAAATTCCTCCGTATAAGGATCCCTGTCGTTGAGCACGCACAAATCCTCTTTGGTTTGTCTGGCACTCACCGACTGCTTGACGGCCACATAGTTTTCCATGGTATGATGCCTGTTCAAATGGTCGGGCGTGATATTCAGGATGGCCGAAACCACCGGATGGAACGAACGCACGGTTTCCAGCTGAAAGCTGCTGATCTCCGCCACGGTGACCGTATCCTCCCTGGTTTTCGTCACCTCCAAAGTGTAGGGATCTCCGATATTTCCCACCACGAACACTTTCTCCCGGCCCAAATGAGCTTTCATAATCTCTCCTACCAAGGTAGTCGTGGTGGTCTTGCCGTTGGTGCCGGTAATGGCTATGACCTTTCCTTTTTCCCACCGGAACCCCAGTTCGATTTCCCCCAGAACGGGAATGCCTTTCCTCCCAAATTCCTCAATCCACGGCTGATCCGCAGGGACTCCGGGGCTTAAAACCAGACCGGTTACGGTTTCCTTAAGCCCATCCGGCAATGCCCCCGTAATGCACTTTGCTCTACTGTCCGCGGGCAGCTTGGCGCGTACCTGCTCCGGATCCAGCTTTCCGTTGCTGTCATATAAGATGACCTCCGCACCCTTTTCTTCCAGAAGCCTCGCGGCCGCAATCCCGCTGACGCCGGAACCTACCACAAGACACTTTTGTCCTTTTATCATGATTTACTCCCTTCTACTTTACGCTTTTCCGCCACATACATTGCATGGTCCGCGACTTCCGTGGCCCCGCTTTCGTATGCCGCGCATCCGCCCCTATCCCAACAAGGCGATCAGGCACAGCAGTGCCGTGATCATGGAAAACAAGGTCACGATTCTGGTCTCCGACCAGCCGGATAATTCAAAATGATGATGCAGAGGCGCCATTTTCAGGATACGTCTGCCGCCGCTCCACTTGTAAAAACTCACTTGAAGAATGACGGAAGCCACCTCTATCAAATAAATAAAGCCCACGATCGCTATGTAAAGCGGCATTTGCAGCAGACAGGCGCTGGCCGCCACAAATCCTCCCAAAGCCAGGGAACCGGTATCGCCCATGAAAACGCTGGCAGGATGAACATTGAAAAGCAGAAAACCCATCAACGCTCCTGCCACCGCGCAGGTAACGGGCTCGATACCGCTTTTTGTTCCGATCGCCATAACGGAGAAAAAAACGGCGACGATCACCGTCACGCTGGCCGCCAGGCCGTCCAAGCCATCCGTGAAATTAACCCCGTTCACAGTCCCCAGAATGATAAAAAACAAAATGGGGATATGAAACATTCCAAAGTCCAGATACCTTCCCGGACAAAAGGGAACGCGCATAGCCAGACTGATATCCGTATAGTGCAGCAGATAATAAACGAAAATCGCGGTCACCAGAAACTGTCCCGTAAATTTCTGCCAGGCCCGCAGTCCCATGGAGCGTTTTAAAACCACCTTAATATAATCATCCAGGAAGCCGACCAGCCCAAATCCAAAGGTCAGAAACAGGACCGGCACGATTTTTGGATAATCTTTCATAAAAAGGAGGGAGGTTACCAATACGGCAAACAAGATCAGGATGCCTCCCATGGTAGGTGTTCCCGTTTTCTTCAAATGCGTCTGCGGACCGTCCTCTCTGACAGTCTGCCCCACTTTCAGCCTTCGTAAAAATGGAATGATGATCGGTCCCAACAGCACACTCAAGGCAAAGGACATCATCACCGAAATCGCGCACGTTCTGATCATAGCTCCCTTTCCGGCTTTCAAGACTGATTGCCTGTTGCATCGTCCTCACCGACATCCTCTTTCGCAATGCCCAGGTACGGCAAAATATTTTCAAAAAGCTGTCTGACGATGGGAGCCGCCACCTGGCCTCCATAGTATACGCCCTGGGGATTGTTGATGATCGCCAGAGCGATCACCTGGGGATCGTCCGCTGGGGAAAATCCAAGAAAGGACGCGATATAGCGTCCGCTTCCGCGGGGCAGCGTCTGGCTGGTGGCGGTTTTACCGCCTACGCTGAAGCCTTCCACCTTGCCGTTCTTGCCCGTTCCCTCGGAAACGACCTTTTCCAGAATCCCCCGCAGGGTTTCCGAGGTCTCCTCCGAGACGATGCCTTCCTCTACCGGATATTGCAGGATCTCCGATACCTCTCCAGCTTCATCCAGCACCTTGACGCCAAAATGAGGGGTAATGCGCCTTCCTCCATTGACGATGGAAGCCGCCGTAGTGAGCAATTGGATCGGCGTAATCTGGAAAGACTGACCAAAAGACACCGTGGCCAATTCCACGTTCCCCATATCTTCCATTTTGTGCATGATCGTTCCGGCTTCTCCGGGAAGATCGATCCCCGTTTTCTTTTTTAGGCCAAATTTTACAAAGTACCGATAGTATTTTTCCACGCCCAGGCGCAGTCCCACGGTGATGAACACCGGATTGCAGGAATTCATGGTTCCCTGGACAAAAGTCTCCGCCCCATGTCCCGCGGTCTTGTGACAGCGGATTCGTCTGTCATCCACCACGATATAGCCGGGACAACTGAAAGTGCTCTGGGGAGTCACAACTCCCTCCTCCAGCCCGGCCGCGGCAGTGATAATCTTAAAGGTGGAACCTGGTTCGTAGGTATCATTGATACAGCCATTGCGCCACATGGCGTTCAGCAGATTCTGATACTCCTCCTGGGTGGTGTAGGTCGTTTCCTCCGGGAGCGTGTAAGGGTCGTTCAAATCAAATTCCGGCACATTAACCATGGCCAGCACTTCGCCGTTCTGGGGATTCATGGCCAGAATGGACACCGAATCCGCCTCCTTGGTCTTCATGGCTTGTTTTGCCAGCTGAGTGGCATAAGCCTGAATGTTCATGTCGATGCTGGTGACCAGGTCCCTGCCCTTTTCCGGCTCCTGCCTGCGCTCTCCCGCTTCCTCCACCTCGATCCCCTTGGCATCCGTGACGGTCAGAATATTGCCGGACTTTCCTTGTAAATAATCCTCGTAGATAACCTCCAGACCGATGATACCCTGGTTGTCTCCCCCGGTAAACCCCAGGACCTTGCTCGCCAGCTCTCCGAAGGGATAATATCTCTTGTAGTCTTCGTCCACTTTGACGCCCGCCAGGTCATATTCCCGTATCGCATCGCCGATTTCTTTATCCACATTGCTTTTAATCCGCTCAATGGAGCTGTATTTCTCCACCCGCTTGGTTACATACTCCTCGGACAGGCCCAGCTCCTTGCAGAGCACCTCTACCACGCGTCCGGGGTCTTCGATCTGATTATGTATGACGGAAACAGTACAAACCGTCCGGTTATCAGCGAGGATCCTGCCATTGCGGTCCAGGATCCTCCCTCTGGCAGCCTTGATGCTGCGTTCCCGCTCGTGCAGCTCCACGGCTTTTTCCGCATAATAATCCGCCCGCCACACCATTAAATATACCAATCTTACAAACAGCGCCACCAGTGCCAGCATACAGAGCAGCGTGACGATGGTGATCTTCCTGCGGTGCGCTATTTTGTTGTTATTGTCAAGCATACATAACCTTGCTTCCCATCCTTGTCATGCTTTCCAGACATTCTTACTACACTGTATTCCGTCCCCTGCAAGGTTATTCCCCAAAAATAATTATAAGGGGCTTTCTCCGGGCTCTCCGTTTCCGTCGGGACTGCCATTCAAGCCTTCCGGAAGCGCATTATAGGTGTCGTCATCCACACCGCCCGTATCGGGATTGATGATGTCCCCGGTCTCCGGATCCAACAGCTCTCCGGTATCGGGATCTTTCAGATATCCTGTCTGAGGATCTACAGGGAAGCTCTTCCAGGGTTCCGGCGTATCGGTGGGTTCACTGTCATCCCCATTTTCTCCATTGTCAGGGTTCTCATCCTCCCCCTGATTCTGGGTATAACGGTTGGTGATCTCCAGCTGTCTCTCCTCCAACTCCTTAACTTCCGCATCGGAAAGCTCCTCCGTCATAAAAATCTGCAGATAAGGCAAGGCCTCCGTCAAAACATTGCGCACAATGCCAGTGGCATATTTCGCGTCTGCCTGAGTCGTCTCATTGGCTCTGTCCACTACCACGTAAATGGCAATCTGGGGATTGTCGGCAGGCGCGTGCCCCATAAAGGAAACCACATACTCCCCGTTGCCCCTGGGCAGGGTCTGGGCCGTTCCCGTCTTGCCGCCAATGGTGTATCCGGCAGGTCTGGCAGTCTTACCGGTACGGTTGGCACCCCCTTCTTCCATAACGGTGGCCCGGGTATACTGCCTGATTTTTTCCGAGGTGGATTCCGAAATCACTTGTTTCAGCACCCGCGGCTGAATATTGGCCACCGTGGCCCCACTGGCGTTCGTGATTTTGCTTACCATGTGGGGTTCGTAATAATAGCCGCCGTTGATCAGCGCACAATAACCGGTGATCATTTCAATCATTGTGACGTTAAAACCTTGCCCGAAAGAATTGATGGCCAGCGCCGAACCGTCCTCCCGCATGGCATCCGCGGAAAACACCAGATTCGCCGTTCTGGCTTCACCGGCCAAATCGATATTCGTCTTAAGCCCGATATTAAAGATACGCTGGAATTTTACAAAATTGTCAATGCCCAGAGTTTCCCCGATTTGAATCAGCGCCATGTTGCAGGACCACGCCACGGAATTCTGGACATTTACCGCACCGTGTCCATGTCCGCCATGGCACTTGATCTGGAAACCGCCCCTTGTCAGCACGCCGTTGCAGGTATACCACTCATCGCCCGTGATGGAGCCCGTCTCCAGGGCCGCCGCCACCGTAAAGGGCTTAAACGTGGATCCAGGTTCATACGTATCGGAAACGCAGAAATTCTTCCACAAATAATTTAAGTTGACATACAACAGATCTTCGTTGGCCTTTCTGGTCTCCTCGTCCAGATCGGAATTGGTCAGTTGATTCAAAAGCGCCTCATTGAACACCTGTCCCGTCTTGCGGATTTCAATGTATCCGTTTTGATTCTCATATTCCTCTACCATGATGTTGCCCAGGAGAGCGGAATAATCCCTGGGATTGTTCAGGTCATACTGGGACGAGCTTGCCATGGCCAGAATTTCACCGCTGTTCACATCCATGACAATGCAGCCGATATTCTGTGCGCCGTCCCCTTCCCGTACTTTGTTGGCATGCTCATCTATGAATTGATTGATATATTTCTCGGCAATCTTCTGAATGTTTACGTCAATGGTGCTGTGTATGGTATATCCGTCCACGGCCGGCTTCACCTTGCCTTCCAGGGTACTGTCCTCGTTAAGGTAGCCGTACTCCCGGCCCGTGGTGCCATTTAAAATATCATTATAGTATTCCTCAAGTCCATAGCTTCCCACATTGTCCCTGCCGGTAAATCCGATCACATCAGAGGCCAGGGAACCATTGGGATATTTTCTCTTATACTCTTCCTCAAACCAGACACCCTTGATCAAGCTTTTATCGGCGTTCATTTCCGCCACGAAATCCTTGATCTGGTCATAGGTGAGTTGCTTCAGCCACACCTTCCACGCGGATTTGGGATGATCCAGCGTATATTGCCGCACCTCGTCCACATTCAGGTCAAAATACCGGCCCAAGGCCTCCATGGTTGGTTCCAGATTCACATATTCGTCTGTCTTCTTGTCCACGTTATAAAGCATGACAGAGGAATCCGTTACAAGGTTATACACTTTCTCGCTGGTGGCCAGAATCGTTCCTTTGGCATCCACGATATCTCCCCTGCGGAAAGGAAGGGTCTGGCTGTCATAGCCCCTTTGGGAAAGGACCTGCTTGGTATAACGCTCCCCGTCCTCCTTCATGATCCAGGCCATTCTCACGCTTAATCCGGTAAAAGCCAGCAGTACAAAAATAAACAGTACCGCCAGCTTCCTGCGCATCTTAATCGTCATCCGGGGCTGCTTTTTGCCCGGGGATTCCTCTTTCTCCGTCTGAAAGTTTTCTCGGTGAACCGTCGTCCTCCGACTCTGCGGCATCTGCCGGATGTTGTCGGATTCGGTTCTTCTCCCGCCGCGTCCTGTCCGCGCGCTATTTCGTCCATTATTTCGCCTACGATCACTCACGCTTCTTGCTCCTAATTGTCCGCAACATATCTCAGATAATCGTTGCCTTCGTTGGTATAAGTCTCGATCTGTCCCTCACGGGCATAAGTCATTCCCAGCTCCCCGATGGCGATCCGCTTAATCTCTTCAATGTCGATACTGCTGTTAATCCGATTCAGCGTTTCATCATTATCCACCTTCAGATTATTCAGCTGGCGCTCCTTACTCGTCACTTTCTCCGCCATCGTGGTGACATTGGACTGCAACTGAATATAATGAATCAAAATCCATCCGGAGCAGCACAAGGCCGCGACGAGGAACAAAACATACCCCAGACTCATGCCGCGGCGCGGCGCCCCGGCCGGATTCCTATGTATCTCCCTATGAGGCCTTCTCCTGGGCGAATCCTCCAACTGTCTTCGAATATCCTGCTTTGGAACGGCGCTGCCGTACATATAATCATTTCTCATTATGTGTCCCTGCCTTTCTGCGGCAGTGGAACGGCTTGTCCTTCTTCCGGTTGTATCAAAGCGTCGTGCTTCCTGATATCTGGCCATGGCCGGAACCTCCTCTTTACTTCTCTTGCTCTCTCTTTTCAAAAACTCTTAACTTGGCGCTTTTTGAGCGGTTGTTTTCCAGAATTTCTTCTTCCTTTGGCAAAATCGGCTTTTTCGTGATAACGACTCCAAGAGGCTTCCTGCCGCAGACGCAGACCGGAAATTCCGGCGGGCAGGTGCAGGGATGCTCCGCGTTGCGGAACGCGGTCTTCACAATACGGTCCTCCAGGGAATGAAATGTAATGACGCAAAGCCTTCCTCCCGGCTTTAATAAATCGATCATGTCCCCCAGAGAATCTCTCAACACCTCCAGCTCCCGATTGCATTCTATGCGGATCGCCTGAAAGGTCTGTTTGGATGGATGTCCGTTCTGCCTCATCTTCGCGGGAATCGCCGCCTTGATCACCTCGTTCAGCTCGAAAGTGGTCTCAATCGGCTTTTCTGCCCGTGCCTGCACGATATGCTTCGCGATATTCTGGGCGAAAGGCTCCTCTCCGTAATCTCTTATCATATGAAAAAGCTGTGTCTGTGTATATTCATTGACGATCCCAGCGGCCGTCAAGGTCTGTCTTTGATCCATGCGCATATCCAAAGGCGCGTCATAACGATAGGAAAAACCTCTTTCCCGGGTATCCAACTGATACGAGGAAACCCCCAGATCCAGCAGGATCCCGTCCACGGCTTCCACTCCCAGCCGCTCCAGCAGTGAACGCATGTTACAGTAATTATCGCGAAGAATGGTTACCCTGTCCTGCCAGGGGGCCAGGCGCTCTTTCGCGGCCGAAATGGCCGCGGCGTCCTGGTCAATGCCATAAAGCCGGCCGTCAGTCAGGCGTCTGCAGATCTCCAGGGAATGTCCCCCGCCTCCCAACGTGCCGTCCACGTAAACGCCGTCCGGCCTGATATGCAGTTCCTCGATCGTCTCCTCCAGCATCACGGAATAATGACGAAATTCCATCAGGTCTTCTCCTCTCTTACGTCCGGACCCACAGCGCTTTACGGGTATGCGGCCGGTTCCCCACGGCCTTTCTTTGCCGGTCTAAATCTTCAGCCCCAGACTCTTCATGCCGGCCGTGATCTTGCGGATATCGGTCATCGCATTCTTCTTATCCCAGGTATTCTTGTCCCAGATCTCGATGTGACTTCCCACACCGGCCAGAACCACATCCTTATCCAATGCGGCAAATTCCCGCAAAGTGGATGGAAGCAGGATTCTTCCCTGCTTGTCCACCTCCACCGAAGTGGCGCCCGCCAGGAAGAAACGGGCAAAGTCTCTCGCGTCGTCATCAATGATCGGCAGATCGCTCAGCTTCTCGTAAAAACGATTCCAGTCCTCATTGGCATACACAAACAGGCAGCCGTCCAACCCCTTTGTCACAACAAATTCGTCCCCCAGAATCTCACGGAACTTTGTCGGGATAATCAACCTGCCTTTCGCATCGACCGTATGATTGTACTGGTTCATAAACATCGCAATCACCGTCCTGCTTTGACGTACCAAAATGCTTCTTTTGTGGGAAAGGCGTTAAGGAAATCCAAATTCTCGGGGAGTATGAACCACTTTCACCCACTTTCAGCCACAATTCTCCACTTAGACTTAATTTTAATACTTTCTTAAGGATTTGACAAGTGGGAAGAGTAAAAAATTGAAAAGATTTTTTCATTTTTTTGACCAGATGTGAATCGTTTTTTCCAACCATGACAAATTTCTTGCAAAAACGCAAAAAATTATAGAATCTGTCAGCGCACCGTCAAAAAAGCCCCCGGCAAAACCGGAGGCTTGTAGAATGGAAATGTTTGGATTGTAGTCACTCTTCAGAATCTTTCTGCGTCCCGGAATCCTTACACGTCCCGGAAGCTTTTTGCGTTTCAACATCCAGCCGCAGCCGCGGGAGCTTCCCCTGCCGCAAAAGGCGACGCAGAATCAGGCTGGCAGACAAAGCCGCCAAGCACAAAACCAGGGAGAGAACCTGAGAAACAGCCACGTAGGTTCCGGGAATCAAAAGCTGATCCGTCCGCAGACCCTCGATCAGGAATCTTCCCAGACCGTATCCCGCAAAATAAAGGAGACAGATTTCCCCATGAAACTTTTTGCGTTTATAAAAAAACATCAATAAAAAGAAAATCAGCAAATTCCAAACGGATTCGTAGAGAAACGTGGGATGCACCTGAATATAGTTGGTCCCGGGCAGGATGTGCTCGGAAATGCTCTGGGAAATATCGCTGCTTCGAACGGCTTCCAGCGGCAGGCGCATGGCGAAAAGATTGTCCGTATACTGCCCAAAAGCCTCCCTGTTCATAAAGTTCCCCCAGCGTCCGATCACCTGGCCCAAAATCAATCCGGGCACGGCAGTATCCCCCATCTGGAAAGGATTCCTGTGTTTGACGGCGGCATAAAGGAACAACGTGGTAAACGCGCCGATCACCGCGCCGTAAATGGCCAGTCCTCCGTTACGGATGTTGAAGATACTGAGCAAATCGTCCTTATACCGATCCCAGGCAAAAACCACATAATAAATTCTGGCCCCGATGATAGAAAAAATAATGGCATAAATTGCGAAATCCCAATAGTCATCAGGATTCTGTCCCGTGATCCTGGCATTACGCACCGCCATCAAAAGGCCCGCCAGCACGCCCAGGCCAATGATTACCCCGTAAAAGGCAATGGTAAATCCAAACACGGTAAAGTTCTTGGGCACATTTTCCAGATAAATTCCCAGATGTGGGAACGCGATATCCGTCGCATCCATCCAATCCTGCATAGGTCACTCCTTCTTCCTCATACCTTATACATTAAAGCGGAACAGGATCACGTCACCGTCTTTGACCACATAATCCTTTCCCTCCATACCCACCAGTCCTTTTTCACGGGCAGCCGCCAGAGAACCCTGGGCAAGCAGATCCTTGTAGTTGACCACCTCGGCCTTGATAAAGCCCCGCTCAAAATCGGAATGAATCTTTCCCGCAGCCTGAGGGGCCTTGGTGCCCTGCCTGATCGTCCAGGCTCTTGTCTCATCTTCCCCCGCGGTCAAAAAACTCATCAATCCCAACAGGCGATAGCTGGCCTTGATCAGCTTCTCCAGACCTGACTCTCTCAGGCCCAAATCCTCCAGGAACATTGCCTTTTCATCGTCCTCCAGCTCCGCGATCTCCTGCTCGATCTGGGCGCAAATGACAAAGACCTCGCTTTTCTCCGTGGCAGCGAAAGCACGAATGGCTTCCACGCCCGGATTGGACGCGCCATCATCCGCCAGGTCGTCTTCCGACACATTGGCGGCATAAATCACTGGCTTGTACGTGAGCAAGTGATAGGATTTCAACAGCTCCAGCTCCTCTTCGTCCTCCACGACCAGGCTCTTGGCCATTCTTCCGCCCTCCAGATGATCTTTGATCCGTTCCAGAAGCGCCAGCTCCTTACCCAGGGTCTTATCCATTCTGGCTCCCTTGGCCACCTTGGAAATCCTGCGCTCCAAAATCTCCAGATCCGAAAAAATCAATTCCAGATTGATGGTTTCAATATCCCGCATGGGATTCACGCTGCCGTCCACATGGATCACGTTGGAATCCTCAAAGCAGCGCACCACATGCACAATGGCATCCACTTCCCGGATATTGCTTAAAAACTGGTTGCCCAGGCCCTCACCCTTGGAAGCGCCCTTTACCAGACCTGCGATATCCACGAACTCCACCACCGCGGGCGTCACCTTTTTCGAATGATACATATCTCCCAAGAGCTTGAGGCGCTCGTCCGGCACGGGCACGATCCCAATGTTCGGATCAATGGTGCAAAACGGATAATTGGCGGATTCCGCTCCTGCCTTGGTCAACGAATTAAACAACGTGCTTTTTCCCACGTTGGGCAAACCCACGATTCCTAATTTCATAGCTTCCTATACCTATCCAGAAAACCTTTCCTTTCAAGGGTTTCTGCCTTTCCCTGTTTTTTTCTACGCCCTTTTTACGTCTTCTTCATTGCCGGCGGGCATAGCCTGTCCAACTTGCCGCGGTGCGTTTCCCAAAGATCAATAAACGCCTTTGCCTTATGCAAAAACCAACGCAGCTACAAAGTATAGCATAAAAACCGTACCTTTTCAATCACTATTCGGCAAGTATTTTCGGGATTTTATTCGCGTATTCGTTTTACCGGCTGACTCCCGCGTCCGGATATATCGGGTTTGAGCCGTTTTCTCCGCCCTCCGCGCCAAAGGTGCCGGCCAAAAGGACGCCGGGGCGATTGCTCCGTCAGGCTGTGCATAAGGTTGATGGATATGCACGACCGTCGGACAGCAATCACCCCAGCGCACCGCAGGAAAAATCCGATAATGGCCGCCTCCGCGTTGAACATACCGGAGACATTGATAACGGTTCCTTCGTCCGCCGGCCAGGAAGCGGCTTCATCCAATAGGGATACGCAATACCTGACCAATCTGAAGAATATTATTCGTCAGCCCATTCGCCTGCCGGATCGCCTCCACCGTGGTGCCGTATCTGCGCGCCAGTTCCCACAAGGTATCCCCCGCGCGCACTGTATATTCGACATACGGATTCTGGGAAACCGGAATACGAAGCACCTGACCGATCCGAAGCGCATTGCTGGTCAGCCCGTTCGCCTGTTTGATTGCCTCCACCGTGGTCCCATAACGTCTTGCGATCAGCCAAAGCGTGTCGCCCGCCTGCACCGTGTATGTGACCGTGCCCACATCAGGCCCAGGCTGTGGAACATTTTCCTCAATGCCCAGATATTGATTGTACAGCGCCTGCCAGGTCTGTGCACCGACGATTCCGTCCGGATTCAGTCCCATCTGACGCTGGAACGCGACGACTGACTGTCTGGTCCCGCTGCCAAAGATTCCGTCTTGTACCGGGGCAGGAATATCGGAATAATATTGTGAGATCTCATTCAACAGATACTGCAGCGTCACCACATCCTGCCCCCGCGAGCCCTGCCGCAGGACTGTGCTGGGAGGGACGGTTCCGATGCCAAGGCTTGTGCCTTCACTGTTTAACTCCGCCAGCCGGGTCACCGCCGCGTATAGGCTGGACAGCTTATACCAGGTCGCTTTCCCCACGATACCATCCGGGGTCAAATTGAAAATACTCTGAAATTTCTGCACCGCCGCCCGCGTGCTCTCGCCAAAGGTACCCGATGGGTCCGTGATGGCCGGAATGGCCGGATAATTGCGCCGAATCCTCTCCAGATAAGCCTGGATCGTCTGGACGTCCAGGCCGGTACTGCCGACGCGCAGTGCCGTCCCCGGATAAGAAGACAGGGCGTTTGTGACAATATTGGTCTTTGCGATCTCAATATCGTTGGGATAATAGTACCGCAATATCTGCAGCGGAGAATAACCCTGGTTAGCCAGCGAAACAGTCCCCCACTGGGACAGGCCATCGCAGGTCACCGTCGTCCCGTTGCAGAAAGAAGTAAAATAGGGTGCATTCTGTCCCTGCCTCCGGACATATTCCCCATACAGCTCGTCAACCGCGTCGCTGACAGAGTCATAGATCGGCCGACCTGGAATATAATACTGGTCATACGCCGTGTTGTTCGTAATATCAAAATCATAGCCACGACTTCTGTACCATTCCGTATAAACACGATTCAGGGCAAAGGTCATGATCGCGTAGATATTGGATTTCAGTGCCGCTTCAGGCCATGTGGGATAGACTTCACTGCTTGCGACATTTTTCACATAGTCCAGAAACGGTACCCGGACATTGGCCGCCTGGGCATTTGGCGCACCCAAATGTACGGTGATCGGATTCGGAATTACCACCTGGCGCAGCAGGCGTGACGAAGCAGAGCTTCCCTCCTGATCCCGCTGCTGCGAGGACGCTACGGCAGGTCCTCCGATGTTAATATTCTCCACTGTCTGGGACGACCTCTGTCTCCCATCCTGAAGGGGAGTGAGCGTAACCGGCAGGGTCGCCGTCTCCCCGTCAAAAATCGGGATTTGCGTGACGGAGACCGGTTCAAAACCCTCCGCCTCCACAACTACGCCATAGTCCGCATAAGGTGTCCCCAGATAGTCCGGATTCTGTGAAAAGCTCCTGTCCATTGTTTCCAGCGAAACGGTCTGTGTCTCCCCGCTCTCATCCGTAACAAGGTGATAGAGCGGATTTCCCTCATCGTCCAGCACCCAGACCTGGACACCCTCAAGGGGGATAGCGTCCTGGGCGGTCCTCGTCTGTATCTGCAGATATCCGATAGCCATATATTTTGATTCCTTTTTTCTGATTGCTTTATCATATGCAGACGACCTGTCCCTGGCAGCTCGTCCTGCATATTCGGTCAAGAAAGATTGTATGGACCGTTAAAATAGAATGGGCTTGGAGAAAAAATGACCGATGTGGCCAGCAAAGACAAAAAGCGACAGAATCGCTAATATTTTTTGCGATTTTTCAATTCTTCATACAATAAAAGATAATTTTCATAACGGATCCGGCTGACGCGCCCCTCAGTAAGAGCCTTTTTCACGCCGCAGTCCGGTTCCGCCGTATGGGAGCAGCCTCCGAACCGACAATTTATTTCAAAAGGGTCAAATTCCGGATAAAAGCGGGCCAGCTCCTCTTTTTCCAGATTGAACAAACCCAGGGAACTGAAGCCCGGAGTATCCAGAATGTAAGTATCCTCTCCCATTGCGATCAGCTCCGTATGTCTGGTCGTATGCCTACCCCGCTGGATCTTACGGCTGATATCCCCGGTCTCCATGACCACGTTGGACTGCAGACAGTTAATCAATGAGGACTTCCCCACACCGCTGGGACCCGCTACCGTGGTAGTACGTTTCCGCAGAATATGGCGCAATTCCTTCAAGCCCCGCCCATCCTTGGCACACACCGTTAAGCTACGGTATCCGCAGGCTTCATAAATTCGCTTGTATTCCTCTCCCTTTCCGGCATCGTCCAGATCCAGCTTGTTAAAGCAAATGATACAGGACAGCTTCTGCTGTCCCATCATGATCAGAAACCGATCCAACAGATTAAAGCTTGGCTGGGGCTTGGCAATGGCAAAAATCACCAATGCCTGGTCCACGTTGGCCACCGCCGGGCGGATCAGGACACTCTTCCGATCCAGAATACGCCCAATAACCCCCTTGCCCCGCTCTTCCAATTCTTCGATCTCCACGTCATCACCTACGAGAGGCTTCTGATTGTCCCTGCGCAGGACGCCGCGCGCCCTGCACTCATAAACGCCTTGTCCCTCCACGTATACTTCATAGGAACCGGCCACACCCTTGATGATCTTGCCCTGCATTTTCACCTCCACGCCAAAATGCCCGGCTTAATCCATTGTAAACTCGACATTTCTCCGGAAAGACATTTCTTCTGTGACGCCCGGCGCAGTAGTAACCGTATAGGTAAAGGTAATGCTGCCGGTAGGCCAGTTGATCCCATAGATACTGACCGCCTGCGGGAAGCTGCTCGTGGTATGATTATACAGTTCCACGCCATTGTCCGTTCGGATTACGATATTCACGTCCTGCCCGTACACATAAGAAGGCGCTTCCTCCGTGGTGGGCATGGCAATGCTGGTATTATAGCTATAAGTTCCGGGTCCAAGGCTGACATGAATCTTGAACACAGTCTTTGGCTCCACATAGGTGCCTGCGGAATAACTCTGGTAACACACCAACCCCTCCGCGATTTCTGAATTATATACCTGAGAAACATTGCTGACCGTAAAGCCAGACTCGCCCAGAGTAATGATTGCCTCCTCCTCGGTCATACCGATTACGTTAGGTACCTTGACCTTGCCCTGGTTGGAACCAAGGCTCACCGTGACGACCACTTCCGTACCGGGTTCTACCTGCAGTCCGCCGGCCGGAATCTGGGATATCACATTCCCGGCAGCCACGGTATCACTATAATCCTCTTCCCTGCGCACTGTAAATCCCGATTGTGTCAGGATGGTATAAGCGCTTTCATACGTCATATCCAGCGTCCCGGGCACCCCTACCAGACTCACGCCGGAGCTCACTTTCAGATTTACCACCGTACCCGGTTCCACCATCTCTCCGGCCTCGATGTCCGCCTCCATGACGATATCCGCCGCGTATTCATCGCTTTCCACGAATTCCACTTCCACCAGAAGATACCGATCCCGGAGAATGCTTCTGGCATCCCCCAGATTCCAGCCAAGAATGGCCGGCATCTCCACCAGCATTTCCTCGCTCTCTTCGCTTTCCGTACCGGTGGGTGTCTGCGCACTCTGAGAGGACTGGGAGGAAGACTCCTCTACCGACTGAATGGGATTCCCCCGGTCCTTACTGTCGTCATTGCTGAACACGTCAAATACCCTGAACAGGAAAAACACAATGATCGCGCAAATGGCAATACCTGCCAAAATCGCGAGAATCGTGGTCACACGCTCCATTGTCGGATTATAATCATAGTGATCATCGTCATCCTCCGGTTCTTCGTCATATTCTTCCTCCGATTCATGATTCAGACGCATCAGCTCCTCATCCTCATGAATGGTCTTTCCTCTGGTCCTGCGTTTGATCTGCACGATATCCTGATCCGACAGATCCTTGGTATCGCCCTCGACTTGCTCCGTCCCGGAGACAAAATCACCCTCCGGATCCACCAGCGACTGTTTCAGATCCGTTATGAGATCGGCCACATTCTGATACCTGCGGTCCGGCGATTTCTGACAGCACTTTAAGACGATCTGCTCCACGCTGTAAGGCACCTCGGGCACATATTCCCTGGGGGATGGCATCTCGTCCTGAATCTGTTTGATGGCAATTGCCACGGTGGTCTCCCCGGTAAAGGGAAGACGGCCGGTAAGCATCTCAAAAAGCGTGATCCCCAGGGAATAAATATCGCTTTTTTCATCGCTGTATCCGCCCCTGGCCTGCTCCGGAGAGGTATAGTGCACCGAGCCCATCACGTTGGAGGTGATGGTATTGCTGGTAGCCGCTTTGGCAATGCCGAAATCCGTTACCTTTACCTTGCCGTCTCTGGAAATAATGATATTCTGGGGCTTAATATCCCTATGGATGATATGGTTGCGGTGAGCCGCCTCGATTCCCATGCTGACCTGAATTGCGATGCTGACCGCCTCCTTGTAGGACAGCCTGGCCTTCTTCTCAATATATTTTTTGAGGGTTATACCCTCCACCAATTCCATGACAATATAATAAATTCCGTTTTCCTCGCCCACGTCATATACATTGACGATGTTAGGATGCATCAGGCCGGCTGCCGCCTGGGCCTCTATACGGAACTTGGACACAAAATTAGCGTTTTCGCTGAATTCCTGTTTTAGAACCTTGATCGCCACATAACGGTTCAGTTTGTGGCATTTCGCTTTATATACATCCGACATACCGCCATTGCCGATCTTTTCCAGAATCTCATAGCGGCCGCCTATCATCATTCCTATTTTAACCATACTTCTTTCTCCATTCCACTTCAGACCGCACCTTTACGGCTCAATTAAAATGACCGAGATGTTATCCTTTCCGCCATTATCATTGGCCG
Source organism: uncultured Acetatifactor sp. (assembly GCA_947625255.1). Taxonomy (GTDB): domain Bacteria; phylum Bacillota; class Clostridia; order Lachnospirales; family Lachnospiraceae; genus Acetatifactor. Next base: position 81,077 of record CANQNT010000003.1, read on the forward strand.
CTTGTACCAGGGCTTTCGCTTTTTCCGAAAGTTCCCCTTCTCCGTTCAATATGGAACAGATTTCCGTATCATCCAGCATATTCGTCAGCCCGTCGGAGCACATCAGGATACAGTCTCCCGTTTTCAGACCAACGTGAAAGATATCGGCCTTAACCGTCTCACTGACTCCCACCGCCCGGGTGATAATGTTTTTGTTAGGATGATTGCGCGCGGTTTCCCGGTCAATACTGCCAATTCGGACCATTTCCTCCACAAGGGAATGATCCATGGTGATCTGCCGGATCTCCTGATTTACCACATAGAGCCTGCTGTCACCTACGTTGGCCACAGTCAGCTCTCTGTCCGTGCAAGTGGCAACCACCACGGTGGTACCCATGCCATATAAAGATTCCTCTTCCTCCGCTTTCTGCCCAATCCACTGGTTCGCGGTTCCGATCGCCATGCGGATCGCTTCGGGGACATCCTCTTCCGTGCTCTTTGCCAGCTCTTCCACGATGATCTCCACGGTATGTCTGGACGCATAATCTCCCCCGTTATGTCCGCCCATTCCATCCGCAACGATAAACAGATTCGGTAATCTCCCCACGGGCTGCTCGGAGGTATAAACATAATCCTGATTCAGTTTTCTCTTTCTGCCGACATCAGTTATGGAAAATGCTTTCAGCATCTTGACCTCCTTCCATGTGACGATGCCGCAGCTGACCGCAGGCCCCGTCAATATCTCTTCCCATCTCTCTTCTAATAGTAACATTTATCTGATTTTTTTCAAGCACATTTTTAAAGGACTGGATCCGGTCCGCCCGGGACTGGACGAAATCCCGCTCTTTGACAGGGTTCACCGGAATCAGATTCACATGACAGCACAGCTTGCGCGCCAGCGCCGCCAGTTCCCTGGCATCCTGGTCCGTGTCATTGACGCCCTCTATCAGACTATACTCAAAGGTGATTCTTCTGCCCGTGTACTGAAAATAATAAGCACAGGCCTCCATCAGCTCCCCGATGGAATAACTCTTGGCCACCGGCATCAGGCGTTTCCGCTTCTCGTCCGTAGCCGCGTGTAAGGACAGAGCCAGCGTAATCTGCAGACGCTCCTGCGCCAACTGACGCATCCGCGGAACGATGCCGCAGGTGGATACCGTCACGCTCCGCTGGCTGATGTGAAGTCCGTTTTCATCCGTCAAAAGCCCCAAGAAACGCAGCAGATTCTCATAATTATCCAATGGCTCCCCGATTCCCATCACGACCACGTTGGAGACCCGCTCCCCTGTAAGGCGCGTAATGGCGTAAACCTGGTCCAGCATCTCCGAGGGGGTCAAATTGCGCTCCAGGCCGTCCAGCGTGGACGCGCAGAAGCTACAGCCCATCCGACACCCCACCTGGGAGGAAATGCACACGGAGTTGCCGTGCTTATACTTCATCCAGACACTTTCCACCACATTCCCGTCTTCCAAGGCGAACAAGAACTTTTTCGTCCCGTCCAGGACCGATTCCTGCACCCGTACGGGAAACAAGGCGGTAAAACGATAACGCTTCCCGCATTCTTCCCGAAACGCCTTGGAAAGGTTGGTCATCTCTTTGAAGCTTCTCACCAGCTTGACGTGCATCCATTCATAGATCTGCTTTGCCCGGAAGGACGGCTCCCCCAGGGATAACACTTCTTCCTTTAATTCTGAAAGCGTAAGGGATTTTATGTCCCGTCTGCCATCCTCCATCATTTGGAATCCTCCTTGCGGCGCAGCCTTGCCAGGAAAAATCCATCGCAGGCGTCTTTGGGCAAAAGCTGTAAAAAACCCTGGCGCGCCCGATCCGACAACGTCTCCGGCAAATAAGCCTCCATGCTCTCCAACGCAAAAGGGTAGTGTGAGCAGATAAAGCCGCACATTTCTTCATTTTCTTCCCGCCGGATGGTGCAAGTGCTGTAAAGAAGCACACCTCCCGGCTTCACATATTCCCAGCAGCCCGCCACGATGGCGCGCTGCAGCTTTCCCAACTCGTCAAATTCCCGGGAATCGACACGATATTTGATATCCCGTTTCCTGCCTATGACTCCAAGGCCCGAGCATGGCACGTCCATCAGTACCACATCCGCCGTTTCAAACAAGGTCTGATCCGGCCTGGCTGCGTCCCATTCCTGCAAGACCACGTTCTCCGCCCGCAGCCTGCTCCGATTTTCCTCCATCATCTCCATTTTTCCGGGACCCAAATCCCTGGCCAGCACCCGCTTCGCCTTTTCCGCGGCATAAAGCGCCTTGCCGCCGGGGGCCGCACAAACATCGATCACAAAATCCTCCGGCCCAATGCCCGCCGCCTCCACGGCTAATATCGAGCTGACATCCTGAACAGCAAAGGCCCCGTCCGCATATCCCGGCAGGGAATGTACTCCCTCCACCCTTTCCAAAAGATAAGCGTTCTCCAGATAAGGTGAGGGCTTGACGATCACGCCCATCTCTTCCATCCGGTCCAGATAGACCTGCCGCTTTTCTCTGTCCAATTGGCTTCGGAATCGAATGGACACAGGATGAATCTCCTGCAGGCCGCGCAGGATCTCTTCCGTCCCTGAGAAACCATATTCCGCAAGCCAGGGATCGATCAGGGTTTCCGGCATGGAATATCGAATGGACAAATACCTCTTTGGCTCCTGAACCGGGTCCGGATAGACCAGCGTCTCCTTTCCCCGGGACAAGGCCCGCAGGACACCATTGACAAATCCTTTGAGGTTCTGAAACCCACGCTTTGCCGCCAGCTTTACCGCTTCATTACAGGCCGCGCTGTCCGGGACCCCGTCCATATACAGAATCTGATAGACGCTCAGCCGCATCAGGCAGTGGATCAGGGGCTTCATTTTCCGCACCGGCACACTGGAAAACCGCTCCAGGCAATAATCCAGCTCCAACTGCCGCTCAATACTCCCCTCCGCCAGGCGCTTGAAAAAGGCCTTATCCTGGACAGGCAAATAATCGTACTTGTCCAACACGGAACGGATCAGCACATGGGACAATCCCTCTCCCCGCTCCAGGGCCAGCAGAACGTCCAGCACCATTTCTCTCGTATTCACGAATCTCTTCTCCTCCGATTGCTTCCAAACAGCAAAACCAGCCGCAGAAGCTGCAGGACGGAAGAAGCCGCTGCCGCCACATAGGTCAGAGCCGCCGCCCGCAAGACCTTTTTACATCCCTCCGTCTCCTGGGTACCCAGCAAGCCGTACTGGCCGATCTTGGCCACTGCCCTGCTGGAAGCGTTGAATTCCACGGGCAGGGTGATCAACTGGAACAAAACCGCCAGAGAAAAGGCCCAGATTCCGATCTGAATCAACACCTGGTTCCAGCCCAGAAGCACGCCGATTAAAATCAAAGGAATTCCCAGATTACTTCCGATATTTACCACGGGAACCAGGGTAGTGCGGATCCTAAGGGGCGCGTATCCCCTGGAATGCTGGATCGCATGGCCGCATTCATGGGCCGCCACACCCACCGCCGTTACCGAGGCAGATGCGTAATGATCCTGGGACAGGCGCACCACCTTGGTCCTGGGGTCATAGTGGTCCCCCTGACGGCCGTTAATGCATTCCACGCGCACGTCATACAGACCCTCCCGGTCCAGAATCCGCCTGGCGGCGTCAGCCCCCGTGATACCGGCCATATTCGGCACCCGACTGTACTTGCTCATGGTGGAGTTTACCAGCGCGCTGGCCCCCAGACAAAGCAGCATCCCGATCAACACCAGATAATAGGTGGGATCCCAGAACATTCCCATCCCGTATCCGTAATAACCTCCATAATAAAGCATTCTTCTCACCTAACCTTCCGACAATTGTTCTCCCGGCAGAATCTTCATCCCCAACAGAAAGTCATGGGCGCTCATCCGCTTCTTTCCCTCTAACTGCAAGTTGGTGATCCGCAGCGCCCCCCGTCCGGTGCCCACCACCAGAGCATCCCTGGTGACCGCCAACACACGTCCGCAGGAATCAGAGGGAACAACCCTTTCCGCGTTTCCCTCCTCATCCGGCCGGGCAGACCCGGTCACGGCGCCTGCCTCCTGATCCGGCCGGACAGACCCGGTCACGGCGCCTGACGGCATTTCAGCGCCCGCATCCACAGTCTCCTCCATCACGTCCGCCTCCCAGATCTTCAGCTGCTTTCCCCGATAGTAGGTATAAGCGCTGGGCCAGGAGGCCATGGCGCGGATTTTTCGTTCGATTGCCTCCGCGCTCTCGGCAAAGTCAATCCGGCCCATTTCTTTCCGAATCAGGGGCGCGTAGCAGCTTTTCCCATCCTCCTGAGGTCTGGGGATCAGTTTCCCCGCCTCTAACAGCGGCAGGGCCTCCACAATGGCCTCTCCGCCCAGAAGCATCAGCTTGTCATGCAGCGTCTGAGCCGTATCCTTGGGCGCGATGGCCACCTCCTTCTGATACAAAATATCCCCGGTATCCAGCCCCTCATTCATCTGCATAATGGTGATGCCGGTTTTTTCCTCGCCCGCCAAGAGCACATGCTGAATAGGGGACGCGCCGCGATACTTGGGCAAAAGAGAGGCATGAATATTAAGGCACCCCCACCCGGGCATGGCCAAAATCTCCGCGGACAGAATCTGCCCGAAAGCGGCCACCACGAAAATGTCCGCAGGGATGTGCCTAAGCTCCTCCACGGCCTCCGGCGTTTTAATCCTCCTTGGCTGAAACACCGGAATACCGTGCCGCAGGGCGCATTCCTTCACCGGAGGGAACTGGGTCTGGCCGCCGCGCCCCCTGGCTTTGTCAGGCTGGGTGACCACGGCCGTGATCTCATGTCCCGCGGCGATCAATGCTTCCAAAGCCCCCACCGCAAAGTTCGGGGTTCCCATAAACACAATTTTCATCCGTTCTTATTCCTCATCTTCCTCGTCATAGACCGCGTCCATCAGCTCGCCTTCCACCTTTTCCACGTACATGTGCCCGTCCAGGTGATCCAGTTCATGGCAGATCGCCCGGGCCAGCAGCTCCGTCCCTTCCAGTTCAAACGGCTTCATATCCGCGTCCAAGGCTGCGACTTTCACATAACTGGGCCGCGTAACCACTCCCGTCTTGCCCGGCACGCTCAGGCAGCCTTCCTGTCCCGTCTGCTCACCGCTGCTCTCCACAATCCTGGGATTGATCAAAATATGAGGATCTTCCCCGGTGGTATCGATTACGACGACGCGCTTCAGCACGCCCACCTGGCAGGCCGCCAGGCCGACTCCCGCCGCTTCATACATTGTTTCCAGCATATCCTCAATTAATTCCCTTGTCCTGGGCGTCATTTCTTTTACTTCTTTACATCTCTTTGTCAAAACCTCGTCTCCGATTTCGCGGATGTTTCGGATGGCCATTTCGTATTCCCGCCTTTCTACATGGTATTGATTGGATCAAAATCAAACTGCACGCTGACTTCCCTGGGCTGCATCTCCTTTAGCCGCTCCTCCAGCGCATCCTTGACGTTCACAAGTGTATCATAATTTGCATATTTTAGGTAGAAAACAAATCTAAAAATATCATTAATTCTTCCGATAGAGGCCGGAGCCGGTCCCATAAGGAGCATCCGCCTGGCTACAGGCTCCCTCCCGTCGATGAAAGCGGACGCGGTCCCGGCCAGGCTCTCTGCCAGCCCTTTCCCCCGCCCCTCTTCCCTGGCGAAGATCTGTACCGCCAGCATATGGGACACGGGAGGGTAGGATAGCATCTCCCGATACAAAATTTCTTCCTGATAAAAAGCTTCGTAGTCCTGATGAGAGGCATGCACCACGGCATAATGCTCCGGCTGGTAGGTCTGGATGACCACCTCCCCGGGACTTTGTCCGCGGCCCGCCCGGCCCGCCGCCTGGGTCAGCAACTGAAAAGTCCGCTCTCCCGCCCGAAAGTCCCCGATGGAAAGGGAAAGGTCCGCCGCAATAATCCCCACCAGCGTCACCCCGGGAAAATCATGTCCCTTGACGATCATCTGGGTCCCGATCAGCACGTCCGCTTCCCCTCCCGCAAAGGCGGCCAGAATCTTCTCATAGCTTCCCTTTTGTCTGGTGGTATCCGCGTCCATGCGCAGCACCCTGGCCTGTGGATAACGCTCCTTGAGCTTTTCCTCGATCTGCTGGGTGCCGGCCCGGAAAGCGCTGATGTATTTGGAGCCGCACTGGGGGCAAACCGTGACCTTTGGCCTCTCATAACCGCAGTAATGACAGATCATCCTGCCGCCCGCGTGTTCCGATAACGACACGTCGCAGTGGGGACACTTCATCACATAGCCGCAGGAACGGCAGGAAAGAAAGCCCGCATAGCCCCTTCGGTTCAAAAACAGCATACTCTGTTCCCCTTTTCGGAGCCGATCCTCCAGAAGCTCCTGCAGCTTCCGGCTGAAAATGGACCGGTTGCCGCTCTTCAGCTCCTCTCGCAAATCCACGGTATAGACCTTGGGCAGGTTTCCGCCCGTCAGACGCTCCCGCAGCCGGAACAGCCGGTATTCCCCCTTCATCGCCCGATAATAAGATTCCAACGAAGGCGTGGCACTGCCCAGCACCACACTGGCCCCATGCAGCCTGGCCACCTCCAGGGCCGTTTCCCGGGCATGGTACTTCGGCGTGTTCTCACTTTTGTAGCTCCCCTCGTGTTCCTCGTCCATGACGATCAGGCCAATCCTGGGAAAAGGAGTGAAAAGCGCGGAACGGGGTCCGATGATCACGTCAATCTCCCCGTTTTTGGCCCGTTGACACTGGTCATATTTTTCCCCGGCGGATAGGGAGGAGTTGATCAGACTTACCCGATCCCCGAACCGCTGATAGAACCGCACCAGGGTCTGATAGGTCAAAGCAATCTCCGGAATCAGGAAAATCGCCTGCCTGCCTCTGGCAACTATCTGCTCAATGAGAGCCATATAGACCTCGGTCTTGCCGCTCCCCGTGATGCCGTGGATCAGGTAAGTTTCCCGCCTGCCCGCGTCATAATCCGTCAGGACCTGCGTCACGATGGCCTGTTGGTCGGGACTTAAGACTTTCCGATCCCCGTCTGCCTCACGCTGCCCCACAGGGTTGCGGTACCCGCTCTCTGTCACCACGGACACAAGCTCCGCCCTCTCCAGGATGCGCACCGTCGCGGCAGACACGCCCAGCTTGGAAGTGATCCACTCATAAGGCAGGGTCTGGTTGTTCAAAAGCTCCCGCAGCAGCTTTTCCTTGGCGGACTGCTTCTTTCTAGCGGCCTCGCCCAAGGCGCTGATCAGTTCCTCCGTCCCGGCCTTGCGCACCACCATTCGGCGCGTCAGCTTCCCTACAGAATGCTTGGCCGGAAGCACTGTCTTCAGGGCCTGGATCATGGTAGAACCATAATTTTTATGCATCCATCCGGCCAGACGGATCAGGTTGGATTCTACGGTGACACCCCCTTGGGCGATGGCGCGGATCTCCTTGATGCGGGCAGGGTCAAAGTCGCATTGATCCGTGATGTCGATGACGAAACCACGGATAACCTTGTCGGATTTTCCAAAAGGAACCAGCACCTCCATCCCCACCTCCAGGTTCGAAAGAAGACGCTCGGGAATCCGATATTGAAAAGGACGATCCAGTTTTTCATGGGAAATGTCTATGATCACGTCTGCGTAAGGCATTCTTTTTCCTCGCGTAAAATCTCCTTGATCAAGGTGCGCTCATCCATGGGATACTTCACACCCTTGATCTCCTGATAGTCCTCATGTCCCTTGCCCGCCAGGACGATAATATCTCCGGGCCGGGCATGAAGGATGGCATAACGGATGGCCTCCTTGCGGTCACAAATCTCCACATAGGCTCCGGTGGTTTTGTTGATTCCAATTTTGATATCATCAATGATGGCCTGAGGCTCCTCGAAACGCGGATTGTCCGAAGTGATGATGGTCAGATCGGCCAGACGGCCGCTCACCTCCCCCATTTCATAGCGGCGCAGCACGGAACGATTGCCGCCGCAGCCAAAGAGACAGACCAGTCTGTGGGGATGGTATTCCCTCAGGGTCCCCAATAAGCTTTCCAGAGCCATGGCATTATGGGCATAATCGATTAACAGGGTGAACTGGTCAGAAATCTTCACCATCTCAATGCGCCCCTTGACGTGAACCGCCAGCAGGGAGCGCTGAATATCGTCCTCCCGAATACGGAAGTGGCGGCATATCGCAATGGCCGTCAAAGCGTTGTACACACTGAACCGCCCCGGCGCGGCCACCTCCGCGTCAAAATCCATCAGTCCCTCCACATGGAAAGAAACACCCAGCTCCCCGGGCTTGTTGACCAGCTGCAGATTCGCGGCCCGCAGATCCACTCCCTCGCTCAGTCCGAACCGCTCAATCTGGCAGGTATGCCCTGCGATAACCTGATCGCAATGGACGTCATCCCCATTCACGATCCCCACACGGCATTGCCGGAACAACAGGCTCTTGCAGGCCAGATACTCCTCAAAGCTTTCATGCTCGTTGGGTCCGATATGGTCCGGCTCCAGATTGGTGAAAATCCCATAATCAAATACAAAGCCCTGGGTCCTATGCAGCTTCAGCGCCTGGGAAGACACCTCCATGACCACCACGTCCATGCCGGCCTCCACCATTTTGGCGAAATCTTCCTGGAGATAATAGGATTCCGGCGTGGTATTGGTGGCGTGGATGTGCTCCTTGCCGATGACCACTTCAATGGTTCCCACCAATCCCACATGATAGCCCGCGTTTTCCAAAATGGACTTGACCAAGTAAGTGGTAGTGGTCTTCCCCTTGGTCCCCGTAACGCCGATCACTTTGAGTTTCCGGGCCGGATGCCCGAAATAAGCCGCCGAAATGAAAGCCATGGCATAGCGCGTGTCCGCCACCCGCAGAACCGTCACATCCTCCGCGACACCGCCCACCTCTTCGGAAGTCACCAATACCCCGGCTCCCCGTGCCGTCACGTCCGCCGCATAAGCGTGACCGTCGAAATTCGCCCCTACAATACAGATAAACAGACACCCTTCCGTCAGCCGTGCCCTGGAATCAAAAAAAACGCCGGTCACTTCCCGATCCAGACTTCCCTGCACACATTTATATTCCAAGCCTTCCAACAAATCCAAAAGCTTCATTCGAACCCTCCTTTTCAGATCCAGAAACAAACACACATACCTGATTCCATTTTACTCCATTTTGCAATTTTCTACCACCCTTTTTTTTGAAAAACAAAAGATTGTGCCATCCTTATGCAAAAAGTCCTTATGCAAAACGCGGAAAGAGCTTCTTTGCTCTTTCCGCGTTTAACCATCCTCTTCGCTCTGTCGCGCCCTGCGCCTTTCAATATCCAAAACACGCCGCCTTTTTCTTTCCTCAGCGACCGGCACTTATCGGCGCTCAGTCAATCACTGCGATCTTCTCGATCACCGGGCGATTCTCCTCCGGTACAATGCCGTTTTTGTCCTGGCCCGTGGTATTCTCACAGATATCGTCCACGATGTCCATTCCTTCCGTCACATAACCAAAGCAGGCATACTGTCCGTCCAGATACGTCCCGTCCTGATGCATAATGAAAAACTGGGAACTGGCGGAATCGGGATCACTGGTGCGGGCCATGGAAATCGCGCCCCTTGTATGGGAAAGCGGATTGTCCACTCCGTTCTCGGAGAACTCACCCTTAATGGGCTCACCGGAGCCGCCGGTTCCATCCCCCTCGGGATCCCCTCCCTGCATCATAAAGCCATTCATAATCCGATAAAAGGTCAGTCCGTCATAAAAACCATTCTCGGCCAACTTCAAAAAATTCTCCACCGTCAGCGGTGCGTGGGTGGCATCCAACTCCACATAAATGCTCCCCTTGTCCTTAATCTGAATCTCCACGTGGTGCAGCTCCAGATCCTCCTGACTCTCTCCCACGATACTGTCCTGTTGAAAATCCTTTTCCTCTTGTTTGCAGGCCGTCAACAGCAGCGCGCTTAACAATAACACGGCAAAAAGCAATCCTGATTTTTTTCTCTTCATCGTTCATCACTCCATCATTCTTATCCAGGCATCGTCCGATTGTTACCTTAAATTCTTTCTTATTTTATCACACTCTGCCAAAAGTACAAGTGAAAAATCTATGAACTCCCGCGAGCCCGCAAAAATCCCCGATATTGCTACCGGGGATTCTCGCGATTTTCTTATGAGGGGGGAGATAGTGAGTTCATCAACTATCTAAATACACTATATTCCAGAAATATGTACAAAGTATGTCTATTCTCTGAGAATTTCGTGAATTTGTTTAGATATAACAAGAACGACCTGCGGCTCCCAGGACCACTGCCGCAAAACAACGCTTCCGTTTCCTAAGGCTTCTGTCAATCTGCGTTCAGGCAGGTTCAGCAATAATTTTTCATGATAAACTGCAGATTTTCCTCTCCCCGATAGACATTGACATCCAGCTGATAGGTCACGGACACGGATAAATTACAATTTGCGTGGTAAAGCCCGGCAGCGCTTCCCACGCCATGTTTTTCATCCAGGAACGCGTGGAATTTTTCCAAATCGCCAAAAAAAACCAGTTCCCTTTCCAGGCCCTGATCGGTCCGTACCAGATACCGGGCACAGTTTTGCTTTGCCCCCATCAGCCGCCCCCGGACAAAGCACAGATCCTTATGGGCGAACAACGGCCTGGGATTCCCCACGCCATAAGGCTCCAACCGCTCCATATCCCGTACCAGCTCCATGGTGGCATAAGAAATGGGCATGGGAACGTCAATCCGTACTTTCGGAATAAAGTCCTCCTCCGTAAGCCGCGCGGTCTGGTTCAGCAGGACGCGAAAATGCTCAACCGTCTCCTCCGCTGTCTCATACAAGGGAGCCAGCGTCATTCCCGCTGCCAGCTTATGACCGCCGAACTTGGAAAAGCACTGTTTGACCAGAGTCATATGCTCGTACATATGATATGCATCAATACTGCGCCCGGAGCCCTTGATCCCTTCCGCCCCCCGGGTCAGGATGAAAACCGGATGATTGTATTTTTCTCGAATCCGGCCCGCGATGATTCCGGCCAGACTTTCATGAACCTGGGGCAAATAAACCACCATTACCGGATCGTGCTCCATATGGTGCTCCTCCAGATACCGAATCGCCTGTTTTTCGCCCTCATTGGTCAGGTTTTTACGGCTGTCGTTCAACTCCTTTAGCTCCGTGGCGGCGCTCATGGCCTCCACCCGGGTACGGCTCTTTAACAACTCCAGAGCCCGCAGGGCCGTATCTAATCTCCCCGTGGCATTCAAACAAGGGCCGATCACAAAACCCAGATGATAGGCGGAAATCTGTGTTCCTTCGATGCCGCTGACCTCCAGCAAAGCCTTCATCCCCAGATTCCGGGTGTGGACCATACGCTTTAGGCCCTCTTTGACGAAAATTCGGTTCTCGTCTTTTAATTCCATCACGTCACAGACCGTTGCCAGGGCCACAAACTGCAGCAGATCTTCCAACAAGGCCGATCCTGCGCGATATTCCTCCCGTTCAAACAAGGCCTGCAGCAGCTTGTAGGCCACTACGCACCCGCAGATCCCTTTGAAAGGATAACCGCAGTCGGCGCGTTTAGGGTCTACGATGGCGTCTGCCGGAGGAAGCAGTTCTTTCCGTTCTCCGTTTTCCAGAGAAAAGGGGACTTCGTGATGATCCGTGACCACTACGGCAATACCGTATTCCGACGCCAACCGGATCTGATCCGCGGCCGCAATACCGTTATCACAAGTCAAAATCAGCCGAATGCCGTCCTTATGGGCCTCTTCAATTAAATGGTCATTCAAACCGTAGCCATCAAGAATACGGTGAGGGATGGAGATATCCACCCGTCCGCCCAAGGCTTCCAGGCCCGTGGAAAGCAGATAAGAAGAGCAGATCCCGTCCACGTCATAATCCCCGATAACGCGAATGGACGCGCCCTCGTTCATGAACCGCCTAATCACCTCTACCGCTTTGTCCATATCGCGCAGCAGCCAGGGATCATAGCAGTCCTCAAGCGAACCGTTCAGATATTTTTCCACCCCTTCTTCATCCTCAACATCCCGATTGCGAATGATCCGCGCCACCACCGGTGAAATGCCAAACCTGCGCCCCCAGGCGGCGAAATCAGCCCGTTTCGCACTTACGAACCACTTTTCCATCTTTATTTCCCCCTTTTGACAGGATCATAATCATGAAACTATCGGCCCCGCCAGCCTCTTTGACCGCCTTGAAGGGATCCCTGGGAGGTGGACTTGCCCTGCAGCGTGATCTCCACACTCTCCTCTCCGATTCTCAGGGTATAAGTTTGGCCGTCCTGTAGATCCGGCGAACTGAACACCACGGAAGAGCCCGATTTCACCGTGGTATGGCGGCAAAGCTCCGTCCCCTGGGCATCAGTGATCACAAGCTCCGTCCCGGCGCCAAAGGAACTTCCACTATATTGGAAAGAGCACTGGGCTGAATCCCGGGAAAAGTTCTCCGCCATTCCCGCGTTTCCCAGGGCCAGGATCGTGCCGCCGTTGACCAGGCACGCGCCTCCCATTTCCAAACCGGAATCCAAAGCCCCATTGGCGCTCTGCGTGGGACCATTGACGACAAGATTTCCGCCCTCTATGATCAGATCTCCATTGGAATCGATTCCGTCTCCGTCGGCATAGACCACAATATTGCCGCCGGTAATATGAAGCCGCGGCAAATCGTCGTCCGTCCCCCGCATAATGTCCCAGCCAAAGCCCTGCTGGCCTCCGTTGGCATTGATCCCGTCATCGGCAGCGGTAATATCCAAATCTCCTCCGGCAATCATAAGCGTTACCGCCTCCAGTCCCTCATAGGAACGGCTGATCAAAAGCGTCCCATCCTCTACAGTCAGGGCAATATCCGCATGAAAACCGTCATCACCCGTAGCCACGGTATATGAACCGCCCGTGATCTCCAGATTGCCATTGGTATGGAACGCGTCATCCCTGGAATTCACGTCAAAATCGCCTCCGGAAAGGACAAGGGATGTGCCGCTTTTAAGGCCCTTGGCACTTTCCTCGGACTCCGCCTGCAGATCCCATTGCGCGCCGTGCATCCCCCAGCCATTGTCCGCCGGGAATTCCACGCCCTCGCTGCCGCCTCCGGTAAGAACGGAAAAACTGCCGCCGCGCACCTCCAGCACCGTCTCCGCCTGGATACCGTCGCCGCCGCTTTCAATATGGAAGCCGCCTCCGACTATGAGAATCGTACCGTAGCCCTCTCCCGTGGCATCATCGGACTTCAATCCGTCTCCACCGGCCCGGACAACAAGATCCCCGTCCAAAACGGTAAGGGAGTCCTTGCCCTTGATCCCGTGATTGACTGCTTCCACTGTAAATTTGCCGCCTTGAATCGTTAAATCGTTGGAGCTCTGGATGCCATTGTTGAGATAGCCGTAAACCTCCAATGAACCGTTCCCCCCAATGGTCAGGTCATCACGGGCATAAAACGCCGCGCCCCGGGCATCGTCCGTCTCAGTCCCAGCAGCCGCGGATTCCGCCGCGGAAGAGATTTCCACAGAGGATGAAGAATCCGCCGTACCGTTCCCGTCAGGCGCATCGCCCATACCGTTCATTCCCGGGTCTCCCTGAGGAAAGCCTCCGGGATTCCTGCCGCCCGGCTGCCTCCCCTGGGGATTTCTGCCAAAATCACCTCCGACAGGCATACTCCCATCCGACAACTCCGGCGGCGTTCCCTCTGGCATGCTCCCATCCGGCAGCTCCGGCAACGTTCCCTCTGGCATATTTTCGTCAGACGCACCGTCTCCACTCTGCCCGGATGCCTTTCCGCCATCCGGGCTTCCCGCGGTCGCCCCAAGCGCTGCAGCCTCCGATGCTCCCGTCAGGATCTCAACCTCCTGCCCGCTCTGCAGCCGGTTAACCGTTCCATCCTCCAGCAGCACATATGTATGATCGGCGTTTTCAATATAAATCGCCGCATCCGTCAGATTGGTGATTTCCACGCCATCCAGATCCAGAACCACGTCTCCCTGATTCTTGGGCGTTTCCACATAAATCTGGCCGTCCGTCAGGGTCCCCGTAAGATGATAAGCGCCGCTTTTGCTGATGAGAATCCGATTGCCGTCCACCCTTGCGCCGTCCCCGGATACCGTGCTTTCATCCTGCTTCAGGTTTATCTGCGTCATCTCCTCTTCAGAAACTTCCGGAACCGCATCGTCTCCCTGCTCCATTTCTCTTGAGACTCCCGCGCCGGACGCCGGCACCGTCCCGCCGCCAAACTTGATTCCATAGGCCACGCCGCCGGCCAGTACCGCCAATAACAGTACTATGATCCCCGCTTTGACCACATACTCCTTTTTCAAGCCCATCCCCTCCTACAAAGCCTCCCGTTCCGAAAAGTCCTCCAGCACGATGCTCAAATTTCCGTTCCGAGCGCGAAGCTCGTCCAGAAATTGCTTGGGAATCTGCTTCACGGGAAACGTTACATCGTAGGTCAATTCAAAAAGTGTGCCCATTTCCGTCGTCCTGACCTTTTCCAGATAGGCCTTAATCTTATACTTATCGAACACCTCGTCAAAAAGTCCCTCATAATCAAAGCTTTCCGGAATCGTGATTTTAAGCCGTTTTTCAAAGCGGGACGTGGCCCCGAAATTGATCACCGTCAAAACCAGGGTGACTGCCGCGGAACAAAGAAAGAACAGGACCGCGATTCCTATGTAGCCCATCCCCAGGGCAAGACCGATGGCCATGGATGTGAAAATAGCCGCGATTTCCTTGGCTGTTCCGGGAACGCTGCGGAAACGTACCAGGGCAAAGGCCCCCGCCACTGCCACGCCGGTGCCCACATTGCCGTTTACCAGCATGATGATCATGGCTACCGTCATGGGAAGCAGACTTAACGTAAGCGCGAAACTGGCGCTGTGCCTGCTTTTGTACAAAAAAACCATTGCCGTCAGCACGCCCAGGGCGATGGCAGCCAAAAGACAGAGAAGCAAGATCGGAACCGTGAGAGAACCCGTGAAAACACTGTTTAACATGATTGAAGCATCCTTTCCCTAAAAAATTCGGCAGCGATGTGCCGCTGATAGCAAGAGCCGTACTTCGAAAAACCGGCGGCGTAAATTTGATGTTCGCTAAGAAGCGCCGCCAGCCACAAAGGAGCCGACCGAAAAAGCTTCACTTCCATGACGATGATGTCATCCGGGAATAGGGACTGTCCCTCATCCCCCGCGCACAGATCCAAATTCTCCCTGCGGAAACGGATGTTTCGGTCAAAGGTGACGCGCAGGCCAAAATCCCCCGCCTCTTCCAGAGCGATTCTCTCATATCCTAAGAAAACCTTGGGCACGATCACATGACTTTGCAGAAACCAATGAATCTCCCGCTGGATCTGGGCATCCTCATGGGCCAGATATGCTCCCTCCAAAAACTCCTGAATCTCTCCCGGGGTGGCGGCCACCCTGCGCTTGTAAACCACGCCGGCAAACTTTTTCTTGATCTCAGCAAAAATGTAGTCTTCCCGGCGGGGTACACCGTAGCTGCGCAGCCGGAACTTTTCCTTGTAAGAAGGCTTGCCCAGAGAAGCACGGATCAAATCAAACTGATCCGTATCATAATAGAGATTACAGATTGTGTGCAGACCATAGCATTCCTCTTTCATCCGCTGCCGCAGCTTGGGATATAATTCCTCAAACTGCTCCCTGGACAAAAGATACTTTTTCTCATATCGCTTGAACGAATACTGAATCGCAGGTTGAACCGCGCCCGTCTTTGGATTTCCCATCTTCTTCCTCCGCACTTATCTTACCATATTCAATTAGTAAGGATAAATGATTTTTGTGAAAAAAATGTGTAAAAACCGTGGAAATTCAAAGTCCCGACAAAGCAGACACGCCATGCCGGGACTTCTCTATGACAATAGGAAAGAAATTCTTGTCTTTTAATCCGCTTTCTGAGGGAACCTCTTACGCAGGGCCATCCATATGGCGCCGGTCAGACACACGGAGGAATAGGTACCGCACACAATACCCACCATCAAAGGCAGGGCGAAATCACGGATACTGGTCACACCTAACACATACAGCACCGCTACCATGATAAAGGTGGTCAGAGAAGTGAACAGGCTTCTGGACAAGGTCTGGGTAATACTTTGGTTCACAATATCCTCCAGCTTGTCTTTCTTGGACATTCCTTTCATATTCTCACGCACACGGTCGAAAATAACGATGGTGGCGTTGATGGAATAACCCACGATGGTCAGCAGACAAGCGATAAAAGTATTGCCTACGGAAATCCGCGCCGCCGCGTAGAATGCCAGCACCACCAACACGTCATGCATTAGAGCCGCCACGCTGCTGATACCGAAGCGAATGTCACTGAAACGGATGCGGATATAAATCAGCATACAAATAATGGCTGCCGCCACTGCCAGAATCGTGTCTCTGGTCATCTCGTCACTGATGGTGGAACTGATGGTCTCGGACGTGATCATCTGCCCCGTCACGCCAAATTTCTCCAAGAACATCTGATCCAGCGCCTCCCTCTGTTCCACGTTCAGAGCGTTGGTCTTGAAAATCACTTCATTGGAATCCTGTACGGTCTGAATCTGAACCTGACTGCCCGTGATTTCCTCCACAAGAGGTACGACTTCACTGTTTATCTGTTCCAAGGTCCTGCTCTCCTGGAAATTCACCGTAGTAGCGGTGCCGCCCTTGAACTCCAGACTTAAATTAAGGAAATCACCGGTGACGGCCTTATTAACGCCCATCACCACGAAGCCCGCCAAAATCACGATAATGGAAATTGCCGCAAACAGCTTTTTCCTGGACAGATAATCAAAGGTCCTGAGCCGCCTGCCCTTGCCATACCATTTTACGTCCCGGACGCCTAAAGCGTAAAACGCGTTCATCACCCATTTGGTCACCAGCAGCGCGGTAAACATGGATACCACGATACCCAAAGCAAGCGTCTGTGCGAAGCCCTTGATGGAACCGGGAGCCAGAAGCAGCAGTACTGCCGCGGCGATCAATGTGGTGATATTACCGTCCACGATGGCCGACAGAGCCTTGTCATAACCGATTTTCAAAGCCGTCCGCACACTGGCGCCCCCGGCGATTTCCTCCCGGATACGGGCGAAAATGATCACGTTGGCATCCACCGCCATACCGATGGAAAGGATGATACCGGCAATACCGGACAGCGTCAATGTCATATTAAAGCCGTTCAAAAGCATGATCACCAAAGCCACATACAGGCTCAGTCCAATGGCCGAGGCCACGCCCATGATAAAGTAAACAGCGATCATGAAGAGAACAACCAGGACAAAACCAATGGCTCCTGCCAAAAGGCTGGTGTCAATGGCCTCGATTCCCAACTGCGCGCCTACCACCTTGGAATGGAGTTCCTCCAGTTCCAGGCTTAAGCCTCCGATCCGAATGGTAGAAGCCAGATTCTCGGCTCTCTCCCAGCTTTCCATGGGCTGAATCACTGCCGTGCCATCCGTCAGGGCTCCTTTGCTGACCGAGGCCACGCTGACGAAGCCGCCGTCATAATAGATTCCCAGGGCCTCATGATTGTTTTCATAAGCTCTTCTGGTAGCTTCCGCGAACTTGTCCTTGCCCTCGTCCGTCATGGTCAGCTCTACCGCAATGGTGTTGGCCCCATAATTATCCGTATAGGAAATTGCCCGGGCATTCGCCACATCGGTACCTGTCAGGGGAATGGAGCCTTCCTCCTGGAGTTCTTCAATGGTTTTGTTCAAAACATAGGTATAACTGCCGGAAGCCGTGGCCTGCAGACTGAAATTGGCATTTCCCTCGTTATCCGTTTCCGCAATAAAGTAAAGGGCGCCGGGACGTCCCAGCTCCTGCAGGATGGTATTGGCATCCGATACGCCGGGAATTTCAATATTGATCCGGTTACTTCCCTCCTGATAAACGATTGCCTCAGTGCTGTAGTTGTATACACGCTGCTGCAGCTTGTAAATAGTATCCTTCATGTCCTCGGAGCTGGGATTCTCATCCCCCACCACCTGATAAGTGATGCTGACGCCGCCCGCCAGATCCAGTCCCAGCTTGATGTCGGAAATGCTGCCCGCGCCCGAAGCGTCAGTGCCTTCCACGTCCACATAGACGATTCCGGCCAATGCCACAAGCAAGGCTGCCAAGATAATGATCGCTCTACTCTTTTTCATGTGTTCTTACTCTCCATTCCGCATATCAGGACCTCTCCCTTATGCTCTCTCTATTCCTCCGCCTGCGCCGCTTTCAGCATGATGGCACACTCCACACGCTTCCTCTGCAGCTCGCAGCCGATATCATAGGCATCATTGATGTTGCCATGGAAATTGTAGGAATTGGCGGCGCAGCCGCCGCTGCAATAAAACCTGGCAAAACATTTCCTGCATTTTTCCTTGGCATAAACATTACAGCACTTGAACTCGTCCCGGATATCCTCCCGCAGGATTCCATCCTCCACATTGCCCATCAGGAACTTTTCATTTCCCACGAACTGGTGACAGGGATACAAGTCTCCCCAGGGAGTGACCGCAAGATATTCCGTACCGGAACCACATCCGGACAAACGCTTGGCCACGCAAGGCCCGCCCTCCAGATCGATCATAAAATGGAAGAAATGAAAGCCCCTTCCTTCTTTCCGGCGCTTCAGCATCTCCACGGCCAGCTTGTCGTACTCCGCCTTCAACACCGGCAGATCCTCTTCCCTAATGGCATAAGGATCCGTGGGTTGGGCTACCACGGGTTCCACGGAAATCTGTTGAAAGCCCAGGTCCGCAAGATGCAGCACGTCCCGGGAGAAATCCGTATTAAAATGAGTATAAGTTCCCCGGACGTAATAATTCATCTGGCCCCGGCTCTCCGCCACTTTCTGGAACTTGGGTACGATCAGGTCGTAACTTCCCTGACCGCCGCGGAAAGGACGCATTCTGTCATTGACTTCCTTTCGCCCGTCAATGCTTAACACCACGTTCCCCATTTCCCGATTGATGAAATCCAGCATCTCATCGTTCAAAAGCACGCCATTGGTCGTGAGCGTAAATCGGAAACGCTTGTTGTGCGGCTTCTCCAGACTCCTGCCGTAGGCCACCAGATCCTTGACCACCTGCCAGTTCATCAGCGGCTCCCCGCCGAAAAAGTCCACTTCCAGATTGATCCGGCTGCCGGAATTAGCCACCAGGAAGTCCAGCGCCTTTTTCCCTACATCAAAGCTCATGAGAGCCCGTCTTCCGTGGTACTCTCCCTCCTCCGCGAAGCAATACCGGCAGGCCAGATTGCAGTCGTGGGCAATATGCAGACATAAGGCCTTGACCACGGTTCTGCGCTTCTTGAAATCATAAACGTAATTCTCGTAAATGTCCGGCGCGAACAACTGTCCCGCTTTCCAAAGCTCCAGGATCTCCTCCAACGCCTCGCGAAGCTCCGCCTCCGTTGGCGTTCCGCAGGATTTCTCCGCCGTACGGACCGCGGCGTCAGCACCGATTCTTCCCGCCGCGTCAGCATCCGGCCTTTCCTCCACGCGGACCGCGGCGTCAGCACCGATTCTCCCATTCGCGATTTCCCTGCACAGCCCGGCGAAAATCTCTTCCTCATCCCGGACACCGGCCTCGATCATGGCCTCCGCCACGGGCAAAATCCGATAAGTCAGCTCGTCCACTACATGGATAGAACCGCTATTCACATCCATCACAATAAAATAACCATTATTTATATATTGATGTATCACGGATTGTTCCTTTCCATCTTAAAACCTAAAATATGACTGACATGGAATAAGCAGCGACAAAAATCGCTGCTTACGCTAGTCATAAATTACCGTGCTCATCGCGTGAAACGGTCAAAAACAACTCACGCCTTTGCCTTCTCACAACTCTGGTTTCCCACGGTGCAGGAAGTCTTGCACGCGGACTGGCAGGAAGTCTGGCACTCACCGCAGCCGCCCTTCTTCATGGACTCCTTTAAATCTCTGGTGGTCAATGTCTTAATGTGCTTCATTCTATTGCCTCCTTATGATGAAAATTCTAAGAAACTTGTTGTAGTATATCATAAAAAGACCGTGAATGAAAGAGGTTTTTGTAATTTTTGAAAAAAAGTTCTCTCAAGTTCTCTCAGCCAATCATCCCTCCCATCATACCGCCTCCGGCACAAAGCAGAAGTGTGGTAAAAAAAGAATCCGTCAGTGCCGAAACAGAACGATTCACGATCAGGGAAATCACCGCCAGCACCAGAAAATAAGCGCACCCCTCCGCCAGTCCCCATAGAAATCTGCGGTTTCCCATTTTTCTCCCGGCACAGAATCCCGCCAGGACCGTTGCCGCAAGATAAATCACGATAATGGCGATGGAAACAATTTTTTCGGAAAGTCCGAACCGATAAAGCAAAAACGCCAACAACAAAAGCAAAATCCCCGTTAATATGTAAGACATTAACAAGTATTTTAATAACGGCAAATACTTCGCCGCCCCTTCCACCTCCGTATTTCTCGGACGTAATTTTCTATCCATTCCTCATCCTCGTTTCCAATTTTTTTAAATATATTCGTCCCACAAGGAAAACTTGACAACTCCCGGGCAAAAATTAACCTTTCATCCCAGTTTTTCCCCGGAACTTACAATTCCTTTTCCGCGTCCGCTCTCCCCCTGGTCAGGGATGGTCCGGCAAGCCAGACGAATCAGGAATTCCGAACAAGGCAGGAGAAAAACGGTGGAGGCCAGATTAAAGAGACTATGAATTGCCGCGATTCCTGCCTGGGTGGCTTCTTTTCCCAGGAAAGCAAAGTCAACAATCCCATCCAGCGCATAGAAGCATCCCAGAAACAGAAACGCTCCCGCCAGATTGAAATACAGATGTACCAAGGCGGCCCTTTTGGCGTTGGCAGAAGTGCCGACGGCGGAAAGCAGCGCCGTAACGCAGGTGCCGATATTTTGCCCCAAAATGATGGGAATGGCGGCGTGATAACCCACGACTCCTGTAGCGCACAAAGCCTGCAGAAGTCCCACGGAAGCAGAGGACGACTGAATCACGGCGGTCAATGCCAGCCCTCCCAACATTCCCAAAACAGGATTTCCCCCAAATCTTATAAAAAGGGTCCGAAACGCCTCCACCTGCCGCAAAGGCTCCACGGCCGTGCTCATGGTATCCATACCGAACATCATGACGGAAAAACCCAGCATGATTTCAGCGCTCCTCTTTCTCCGCTCATTTTTAGACAGGAATACGATTCCAACGCCGATGACCGCAAGAATCGGGGCAAGCGACATGGGCATAAACAGCCGTACCAGAAAATGATCGCTTTCAATGGACCCCAGGCTAAGAAGCCAGGCGGTAGCCGTCGTTCCGATATTCGCCCCCATGATAACTCCCACGGCCTGCCGCAGTGTCATCAGCCCGGAATTTACCAGACCTACCACCGTCACTGTGACCGCGGAGGAGGACTGGATCACCGCCGTAACCACCGTTCCCGTAAGCACCGCTTTCAGGGGGCTGTCCGTCAGCCGTCCCAGAATTCGTTCCAGTCTGCTTCCGGCAGCTTGTGTCAGGCCCTCCCCCATCAGATTCATCCCATACAGAAAAAGCGCCACTCCTCCCATCAAAGTCAATCCGTCAAAAAAATCCATGCAGCCCTCTCCGTTTCATTTTTCTCCATTTTTTCTATAAATATATATCCTGTTTCCCCGGAAACTAAAACCATTTGCAAAATATTATTCAGGTCTTGTTATTTTCCGGGCAAGTGTAGTATAATAAAGATGCCAGCCATGTTTTACGAGGTAAAAATGGCTAAAATATACTTAATTGATAGTGAAAACGTGGGAGATAGCTGGATTCAGCTATTGCCCTCCGTGCTCGGCGAGGACAAATTGTTTGTTTTTTACACGGACAAGAGCCCCTATATCAGCTATGAAAGCCTGCTCCAGGTTATCGCTTACGGCAGCATTCCTTCTTTCATCAAATGTCATGAGGGCAGGAACGCTCTGGATTTTCAGCTGGTAACGGAATTGGGTTATAAGATTGCGCAGATGCCCGAAGGGGAATTTGTGATCGTCTCCGATGATAACGGCTTTGACGCCGTCATCCGCTACTGGTCCGACAGACAGTTCAAGATTCGCCGAATTGGAAGGAAGTTTTGCCGTTCCATTCCCACGCAGCGGAAGTGGGGATGGAACAACGAAAGGGTTCGGGACATGGCTCCCGCCTCAGAACAGTCAGCAGACACTGTTTCGACGGATACGATGCAGGAAGAACCCCTGCCCGTAGTCTACGAAGCATATCGCAGCCCGCAGGAAAGCCCCCTGCAGGAAAAGGCTGAAAATGAATGGGTTGAGGACACCTCGGAATACGACGCCGAGGGGACCGCGGATACCATGGAAGATGGCGATGTAAGCGCGAACGCGTATGGCTCTGCCGCAGACGGCGCGGACGCAGACACGGTCAATGGGAACCCCCCTGAGACCGAGCACTTGATGTCTGATGTTGATATCGCGCCTCCCATGATCCCCCAGGATTCCGGAAACGCCAGTATCGCACCGACGCCAAATGAACCTGCAATGGCAGCCACGCTCCCCCCGGCGCTCTCTTCCTCAGCGGAAGACGCAGCCGTGTCGAACGACATCCCTGCCGCGACACAAGCAGTCGTCGGAGAGCTTCATGCAGCGGAAGTTCCGTCAACGGACACTACCACCGGACAAGCTCCTGCCGCGATCCCAAAAACAACGTCCCGGAAAAACACTCAAACCAGAAAAAATACCCGATCCGGGAAAACAACCGAGGATAAGAAAGCCGCCGCTCCCGCGGCAGCCGAACCCCAAAAGGAATCTGTCACGGAAGCCCCCGTGGAAACCGTGGAAACAAAAACATCAGCACCCACGTCCCTGCGGGAACTCATTGATAAAATCGTACTGGACTGCAAGAGCCCGCAGCCTGAAAAGGATGCCAAATGTGTTTATGAGTTGTTTTACTCCCTCTCCATGGCTACTTTGACAGAAGTAAACACCGCACTGAAAATATTAATCGGAAACGAAGCCGGCAACAGTATTTACCGGGAGCTCAAGGAACATCAGGAATTCAGACAAGCATTGGATGACTTATACCTGCCTGCGCAAAAAGACAGATTTCTTCATTACGTGGGACTCGTTCTGGAGAGAAGCGACCTGCAGGACATGACGACAGAGGAAATGGGCAAGTTTCTATTGCGCATTCCGCGAAAGAACCTTAACTCCATCCGCTCCTCCATGCAAAAAGAATTCGGCCATGACCAGGGTTCCAAGGTTTATACCGTGTACAAGCCGCACATCAAGGTTTTGAACAAAATTTAATGGTAGAAAGAATATGGCTGGCAGGCCGATGGCGATTGGAATAGCGCCATCGGCTTTTCCATTCCTTTTTGTAACCGGATTTCAGGCCGAAAAGGCCAAAAAGACAAAAGGAGGGCCAGCAGACAAACGTCTGCTGGCATGTTATGAAAAGAAAAATGTTTTAGAATCTGACATTGCTTTTATGGTTTTATTCTACAAAATAATTATGGCTAATGTTTGAAGAGATTTTTAACAATTTGTTTAATATTTAAGAAGAAAAAACAACCTCTGTATCTGTATTTCACCGGCCGTCCAGGTCAAACCTCAGAAGCAGCAGAAAACGCGCTGTGCGTGTTTTCTGCTGTCACGAATAATAAGAGGGATTTTGAACCGTCTGGAGAATTCCGTCCGCGATTGCCTGGGCTGTTTCGTTAAACCGCGCGTCCAATAAGGCATTATCCGCATCCGTATTGATAAATCCCACTTCCACCAGAACCGCCGGCATCTGTGTCCGCCGAAGCACCACCAGATTCTGCTGTTCATTAACCCCCTGATTGATGAAGCCGACTTGCTCCAGCCGGTCATTGATATTGTTGGCAAGACGAGCAGCCTCGCCATATCTGTTGTAAACCAAGGTCTCCACCCCGCTGTATTGGTTCGGGTAAGGGCTGGAATTCCGATGGATGGAAACAAAGTAATCCGCCCCCGCTTGATTGCCCTCCTGGGCTTTCTGATAAGGAGATTCATAGGTGTCATCATCTCGGGTATAAAAAACATCTACGCCATTTGCTTCCAAAATCTGTCCCACGGCCAGGGTCAGCGCCAGGACATCATCTTTTTCCCGCCTGCCCTGATAAACAGCGCCGGGATTGCTCCCCCCATGGCCTGCATCAAGCACTACAAGAGCCATACCGCACCTCGTTTCGCACTATTACTGTATCATATGCGATTGGTCCGAAAAGGTGCGCGGGGGAAGACATTTCTTGCTTTGTAATTTATTCTGTCCCCGCTTACTGGGCTACCGAGCCGCCCGTATAGAGCTGGTAATACTTTCCTTTCTGCTCGATCAGCTCGTCATGGGTGCCGCGCTCAATGATGCGGCCCTGCTCCAGTACCATAATGCAGTCGCTGTTGCGGACGGTGGACAATCTGTGGGCGATGACGAACGTGGTCCTGCCCTTCATCAGCTTATCCATGCCATCCTGCACGATTTTCTCCGTACGGGTATCGATAGAGGAAGTCGCCTCGTCCAAAATCAATACCGGCGGATCCGCGATGGCCGCCCGGGCAATGGCGAGAAGCTGTCTCTGGCCCTGGCTGAGGTTGCTGCCGTCTCCGGTCAGCACCGTATGATACCCCTGGGGCAGACGGCTGATAAAACCATGAGCGTTGGCCAGCTTGGCCGCGGCATAAACCTCTCCCTCTGTCGCGTCCAGCTTGCCGTAACGGATGTTTTCCATAACGGTTCCGGTAAAGAGGTGGGTGTCCTGCAGCACTATGCCCAGGGATCGTCTCAAGTCAGCCTTTTTGATCTTATTGATATTGATTCCGTCATACCGGATCTTACCGTCCTGAATATCATAGAACCGGTTGATCAGGTTGGTGATGGTAGTCTTGCCGGCACCTGTGGACCCTACAAAGGCGATCTTCTGTCCGGGCGTGGCGTACAGCTTGATATTATGCAGCACGATCTTGTCCGGCACATAGCCAAAATCCACATCATCGAACACCACATCGCCGGTCAGTTCCTGATAAGTAACCGTTCCATCCGCCTGATGAGGATGCTTCCAGGCCCAGATTCCTGTACGGCGCTCGGATTCCACGATCTTGCCGTCCACTTTCTGCGCGTGTACCAGGGTCACATAGCCCTCGTCCGTTTCCGGCTTCTCATCCAGAAGCCGGAAGATTCTGTCGGCTCCGGCCAACGCCATGATAATACTGTTAAACTGAGTGCTTACCTGGTTAATCGGCATATTAAAGCTCTTATTAAAGGTCAGGAAGCTTGCCAGATCGCCCAGCGTCAGTCCCGTCCAGCCATTGATGGCCAGAAAGCCGCCAAACATGGCGCAGAGCACATAACTCAGGTTGCCCAGGTTGTTATTGATGGGGCCCAGCACGTTAGCGTAACGGTTTGCCAGATTGGCGTTGTTATACAGTTCATCATTTCTGCGCCGGAACTCTTCCATGGCCGCTTCCTCATGGCAGAACACCTTGACTACTTTCTGGCCGTCCATGATCTCCTCGATATAACCGTTCAGATTCCCCAGTGCGCGCTGCTGTCCCACGAAATTGCTTCCGGACAGGCCCGCGACCTTGGTGCTGACAAAGAGCATGACCACTACCATGACCAGGGTCAGGATGGTCAGCGGAACGCTCAAAATCACCATGCTGATAAACACGCTGACAATGGTGATGGCGCTGTTGATGAGCTGGGGAATGGACTGGCTCACCATCTGGCGCAAAGTGTCGATATCGTTGGTATACAGAGACATGATGTCTCCATGGGAATGGGTATCAAAATAACTGATCGGCAGCGACTCCATGTGAATGAACATGGCGTTACGGATGTTGCGCTGCATTCCCTGTGTGATCAATACCATGATCCTCGCCTGGGCATATGCCGCCACAATTCCCGCCGCGTAGAAGAAAGCCACTCTGGTAATGGCTCCTATCAAGCCGGAAAAATCGGGGTTTTCCTTTCCGATCAACGGTGTAATGTAATCATCGATCAAAGTCCTGGTAAACATGGTTCCCTGCACGCTGGAGAGTACCGTGACCACGATACAGATCAGCACGATGATGGCCAAATACCAATAATCCTTTAGTATGAATTTCATCAAACGCTTAAACAGGCCTACCGGATCTTCCAGCTTCGGCCTGGGGCCTCTCATTCCTCTTTGTCCTGGTCCTGGCATCTTACATTCCTCCCTTCTCATCAAAATCACCGCCGCCGGAGGTCTGCTGCTCATAGACATCGCGGTAGATTTCGTTGGTCTTCAACAGATTCTCAGGAGTATCGAAAGCATCTACACGTCCGTCCTCCATGACGATGACGCGGTCCGCGTGCTCCACGCTGGAAATACGCTGAGCGATAATGATCTTGGTGGTCCCGGGAATCTCCTCGGCAAAGGCTTTACGGATCCTGGCATCAGTGGCTGTGTCTACGGCGCTGGTGCTGTCGTCCAGGATCAAAATCTTGGGCTTCTTCAGCAAGGCCCTGGCAATACAAAGACGCTGCTTCTGTCCGCCGGAGACATTGGTTCCGCCCTGCTCGATATAGGTATTGTAGCCTTCCGGCATTTTCTCAATAAATTCGTCAGCGCAGGCCAGGCGGCATACTCTCTTGCATTCCTCGTCCGTGGCATTGGCATCGCCCCAGCGCAGGTTTTCATAAATGGTTCCGGAGAAAAGCACGTTCTTCTGCAGTACCACTGCCACCTCGTTACGCAGCGTCTCCAGGTCATAGGAGCGTACATCCTTGCCGCCCACATAGACGTTTCCCTCCGTCACATCGTACAGACGGCTGATCAGATTGACCAGACTGGTCTTGGCACTGCCGGTGCCGCCCAGAATCCCGATGGTCTCACCGGAATGGATATCCAGATTAATATTGCTTAAAACCGGTTCTTCGCTTTCTTCATTATACTTGAATGACACATTATCAAAACGGATGCTTCCATCCGGCACCTTGTAATCCGGCCGGTCGGGATTGGTCAGACTGCTCTTTTCATTGATGACCTCGCAGATACGTTCCGCGCTGGCCATACTCATGGTCACCATGACGAAAATCATGGAAAGCATCATCAGGCTCATCAATATGTTCATACAATAGGAAAGCAAACTCATCAAATTACCGGTGGTCATATCGCCGGCCACGATGAATTTCGCGCCGATGTAGCTGATCGCCAGAATACAAGTATAAACCGTGATCTGCATCAGTGGATTATTCAAGGCCAGCACGTTCTCGGCACGTTTGAAAAGTCTGTATACATTTTCACTGGCGGTCTTGAATTTCTCGATTTCATAATCCTCACGAACATACGCCTTAACCACGCGGATCGCGGATACATCTTCCTGCACGCTGGCATTCAGGGCATCATACTTTTTAAAAATATTTCGAAATGTTTTCATCGTGGTCATGGCGATGAGGATCAAAGCCGTGCCCAGGATCAGCACGGCGACCAAGAAGATGCAGGAAATCCTGGCATTGATCATAAACGCAAGGAACATGGCACAGATCAGGGAAAAAGGCGCCCTGATGCACATCCGCAGAATCATCTGATAAGCGTTCTGCACGTTGGTCACGTCCGTGGTCAGTCTGGTCACCAGACCAGCCGTGCTGAATTTGTCGATATTGGC
Organism: uncultured Acetatifactor sp.; assembly: GCA_947625255.1. GTDB lineage: Bacteria > Bacillota > Clostridia > Lachnospirales > Lachnospiraceae > Acetatifactor. Next base: position 108,655 of record CANQNT010000003.1, read on the forward strand.
AAAGGAAAAATTCTGGATGTTGGAAAACATCGCGTCCCGCAGATTATGGGCAAAGCCCGTGGAGGCCTTGGCTCCGTAATATCCTCCCGCAAACCCCGCGGATAAGGATACAAGGGCGGCCAGCACCATGCATCCACCCATCACGTATACATGGGTCATGTTCCCCTTGTTGATGCCATTGTCCACAATGGAGGCCGTCAACAGGGGAATGATCATTTCCATGATCACCTCCAACATCATGGCCAGAGGGGTGATAATGCTGGGCGTCTTAAATTCTTTGATTTGTGCGCCTAAGGTTTTAAGCATGAATAAACTCCTTTCTGATTCTTGATTCGATTCTGAACGTCTTTCCTAAATCTCTCCGGGCGGCACGCTCCGCTCCTCCACCAGGTCAGCGGGCAAGGGTCATGCCTGCTCTGCCGGCTCGGGCAAGGGGCGTGTCTGCTCTGCCGGCTTGGGCAAGGGTCATGCCTGCTCTGCCGATTCAGGCGGCCGGGACTGCGCCTGCTCCCCCGCAGGAACAGACGGCGGGTCTTGTTGCAGCTCTTCCCGTTTCAATCCGTAAGACAGCTCCGCGCTCCGCATCTCTTCCAGGTTGGAACGCACCTGCCGCAGAAGCCGCAGCAGTGTCTCCGACTCCTCCGGAGTCATCCCCTTGCGCAAAAGCTTCTCCGTGCGATCCACGTTTTCCCGGGCATGCCGGCTGAATTCCAGGGCCTTTTCCGTAAGACTGATTTTTTTCAACCGCGCGTCCCATTCCACCGCGTGCCGTTCGATCAGGCCATTGCGCTCCATCACCTGCAAAGTGCCGGAAATAGCCGCGCGGGAAGCGTGAAACTCTTTCTCAAGATCCTTTTGAAAAATATCTTTGTCCTGATTCTTATCCAGATACCGGATGATCCAGTGCTGAATCTGTGTGAGACGAACACTGTCCCGATCTCTGTTCTCCTTCATGTTAGCCTCCAGGAGATTATGTACCAGACGAAGTTCAAAGCCGATATGGTCTCTTTTCTCCGTGTCTCTCACCCCTTTCCGTACCGGATTCGTTCGCCGCCAAATTGTCAAGGCACGAACTTTTCAAGCATCATTATACGCTCACGAAATGTCTTGTCAATATAGTTTAGAAAATTTTTACATATATTATCCGGGCCGCTACCGTTCACCTCCGTCCGACAGATGCCCGGCCATTGGTCTGTCCCTTGCCCCACGTCTGCCCACTATAGCTCGTCATGATCGACTTTCCTGATGACCGCCAACAAGCAAACCGCGAGAAACGCCATGAAAAAAAAGCAGAAGACTCTCTGTGGAATCTCCTGCTTTCGTTTTTCTTGGGGCAAAATCGTCTTTCTTTTGATCGATCAATTCCGCCTAAATACTCGTACTCGTTGGTTGTTATCCTATCTGACAAAAGCCATTATCACTTTCAGATTTCAAATGACTTTAAAACTTTTGACCAGTCGCTGCTCTCAGTTTACCCTATTGGCTTTTCCGGCCAAGTCATCATATATCTTTTCATAAGGATGCAAAATCTGCTGATTGGTAGTCTCCCGACACCGGACAATCCCGGAAAAGACTATGGCCATAGCCCGACCCTGGATATTGCCGGGACTGCCGCTGTTTCCCTCGGACATGGCTCCCAGCTTGTTGATTGCCTCATTGAGGTACGTTGTCTCGGTCTGGATCATCGCTATCTGCCAAAGCAGATAAGGAATGCTGTATTCAACGGTATTCTGCTCATTCATATTATGTTCCTCCAAAATATTATCTGGCAGGTTCGCGAAGCAGATCGTTTTTTCATCAATGAATCGCGCCCTGCCTTTTTGACAAGACCCTTTGCCCGTTTCGGGTAGGTCGATTCAAGACGTTTGCCCAGTTCATCCACAACCTTTATGTTTATTTCGATGGGTTCCACCCCACCCCAAACCGGAAATTTTAGAAGCTCCGGACAAATCAGTCACAGTTCACTCGGCGCTATTCCCAAAATCGTGCTGACAACAAACTTCTGGAAAACCCGTACGCTTTCCCGGAACAGCAAAATTTATTTCCGGCTTAAATAACACACTGTCTCCACGTGATGGAGCTCCGTAAAGGGAAACATATCCACCGGCACTCCCTTGCGGACCTTGTAGCCTCCCTTGACCAAATACCCAAGATCCCTCGCCAGCGTTTCCGGATTGCAGGAAATATACACAACTTTTTCCGGTGCCAAAGTTACGACGGAGGAAAGAAACGCCTCATCACTGCCGGAACGGGGCGGATCCAGCAACACCACGTCCGCCTTGCCGCGCTCTTTGGCCATACCCACCAGAAACTCTCCCGCGTCGCTCTGGACAAACGTAATGTTCTTCGCCTGATTCAGTCTGGCATTGATCCGGGCATCCTGCACCGCGTCGGCATTCAATTCCACGCCGATGACCTGCGCCGCCCGGTCACTGGCGATCACGCCAATCGTCCCGGTGCCGCAATAAGCGTCCACCACGGTCTCTTTACCGGTGAGAGCCGCGTATTCCAGCGCCTTGGCGTACAGCTTTTCCGTCTGAACGGAATTGACCTGATAAAAGGATCTGGGCGAAATACGAAAACGTTTCCCGCAAAGTACATCCTCGATATAGCCTTTTCCATAAATCACCTGCTCCTTGGTTCCCAAGACCATGCTGGTGTCCCGATCATTGACATTCACCACAATCGTCGTGATCTCAGGATGCCGCTCCCTGAGCGCTTTTACAAAGTTGTTCTTCGAGGGCATGACGGGGGAGGTCAGCACCAGCACCACCATGATCTCACCCGTGGCATGAGCCGTCCGCACCATCACATGACGCAGCAGGCCAAATCCTGCGTCTTCGTTATAAGGACGGATTTTAAAGGACTTCAGCAGACCGCGAATGGTCACAATGATGGCATCCGCCCTTTGGTCCTCAATCAGACACGAATCCAACGGGACAATTCTGTGCGTGCCCTCTTCGTAAATGCCGGAAATCATGCCCCTTGTCTTGCTTTCCCCAAAAACGGCATTGACCTTGTTGCGATAATGGAATGGCTCCTCCATCCGAATGATCGGCTCTAGTTTACAATAAGGGCGCAGCTGCTCCCGCACCCATGCCTCTTTCAGATGAAGCTGTTCCTCATATGGCTTATTGATCCACTTACAGCCGCCGCAGTTCTTGGAAACCGGGCAAAGAGAGAGGGATGTCTTCTTAGGAGCGCTCCGATCAGAACGAGGCGCGTGCCTGGCTTTCCCGTCTGCAGAATGGCCGCCATGCGACTCCTTGTTAGTAAAAGGATGACTATCCCCTCTCCTGTTTTTCTCATCTGCTTTTCTTGTATTGGAAGCGTCGCCCTTTCTTCCTGTATGGGCAGCGACATCCTTTTTTGCGGCAGATTCCCTGCCTTGCTTTCTCCGTTCCTCGGCCATGACAATTCAACCATCCTCATATTTTAATTGAACATATATTAAGCCTCCAGACCTTCCCACAAGTCATCCAAATTATCAAAATGCTGACCCGTTCCGGCTTTTGTTCCAGTATGGCTATCAGGTAAAAAAGAAGGAAGCTGGTGAGATCCTGTTCCGGGATCTGGATTTTGAGACGCTTGACGGGTTCCTGAAATGGGTCGAAACAGAACGGGGCTGTTCCGTATCCACGAGGAACCCCCGATTTTCAGCCCTATCCGCTTTTGCCGCCTACGCTCAGAACAGGAATTTTGAAGCGGCAACCGTGTTTGCCAACGCAGTCAAAAGGATTCCTGTAAAAAAGCAGCCCGTCCTGCCAAGGACTACCTTTTCCCTCGATGAGGCGTCCGTCCTGCTCAGGCTCCCTGACCCCGAAAAACGCCTTGGATTCCGTGACCAGATCCTCTTAAACCTCATGTATGCCAGTGGGGCAAGAGCACAGGAAATCTGTGATCTCAAGGTTAGGGATTTCTTTATGGAGAAAAACCTGTATAAGCTGACGATTACGGAAAAGGGGAACAAAAGCCGCCGGATTGTGGTCGCCAGACCCTGCGGGATTCTCCCGAAACGGTATCTGGAGCGACCGGAATTGTTTCTGGAGAAATGCTTTACCCCGCACACCATGCGGCATACAACCGCCGCACATATGTTAGAAGCCGGAGTCCCGATTATGGCAATCAAAAACTTCCTTGGACATTCCTCGATTTCCACAACGGACCGGTATGCCGGACTTTCTGAAATAGGAGCTACATTATCCGAGGAAATATCTTGGAAAGCCTTTTAATACGGCATTTAAAAAAATTTCCTCGGATAATTGAAAATCTCGGATAATGCGCCCTTTGTTCCTAAAGGGATTTGTAACTCCTTATAAGCAATGCTTTTTCGGTTACTATGTCAACGAAGCAGCGCAAGTAAGCCATAGAGACTATAGACACAATAATCGGGCGTTTCTTCTTTTGTCATTGGATGCGCCATTCCTCCAAATCCTTGCCGTATCCATATGGTCGTTAGTCCTACTTGTTTTGCGGGTGTGATGTCATTGTCAAGCCTGTCCCCGATCATTGCTGCTTTTTCCGGCAGACAGTTCGCACGTTCAAGGCCCAGGATTCTGATTTGCGATGATCCCGATCTTATATTTCCCATGCAAACCGGCAAGGCATTCCAAAGCCTCTGGGTATATGGCCTCATCCTCGCTGTGCCATGGCGTCAAAGGCAGGCCAAGGCATTTAAGCGGGTGCGCATTGTTTTGCTTTGCAAGCACAGCCACTCTAACCGTTGAAGCATATATCATTTCTCCCGTTAATTCCCTCTTTAAGCCTTCATATTATTCAATAAATCCATCATCTCACGCCATTCATGAATGTGCAGATGTTCGCATTTAGGCGTATCTTCCGCAGAACGGTCTTTGTACTCTCTATCTGTCTCATTATCATACCAGATGGGATATACGCCAACCTGCGATGCTCCTTCAATATCCGCTTGCGGATTGTCACCGCAATACCATATTTCATTGGCAGGAAGATCCGCCTTCTGTAAAGCTATATCAAACAGAATACGGTTGGGTTTTCTCACGATATAATCGCTTGAGGTCATAACAAATTCAAATTGATTCATCGGCAAAAGCCTGTTGAGCCGCCGTGATAAAGCATCCCCCGACCACAAAAGATTGCTGATCACTGCACTTCTTATGCCATTTCTGTTGATATAATCGAGCATGATATCCGCATCCGGCATAATGGCACCCATAGATGCGCCGTCCCAAAAAACAATTTCCATCTCAAGCGGAGTAAGCGAAAATTCAATTCCCAAATACTCATACAGCACTTTATCACCGATTTGACCTCCAATATCATAGCCGATTTTGCGAACGTTTTCGATATGCTCTCCAAAAACCATCTCCGCTGCTTTCCTGACATCTTCCAGCGTGCAGTGATTCGGATTTTTCGTCACATATTTCAGCAGTTCCGCATTCCCTTTGACAGAATCCCATCCGGGTTCATACAGAAGTGTATGTCCATAGTCGAATATGATCATTTTAGGATAATTCATTTTAGCGTCCTTCATGACATTCCCTCACAGTATTGATTTAACAAATAAGCAATATAATCCTGCTTGCCAAACAGGCGCAGGCTATTCGGATCCCCGCACCGCTTTACGATTTCACAGAGTGGGATTTCCCGCCGGACGGTTTGCGCAGTGCTCTTTCCCGATAAATAATTCCGCAAAATTTCTTCCGCGCTGCTTTCTTTCAGATTGCCCAAACACCAATAGGGCGCGGTAGTACTGATATTCGGATACACGTTATATGCACTGTCGATATAGAGGACGGGGGAATCAGAGACATAGCTTCCCGTCGAGGTATCCGCTATGAGCTTTCGATAAAGCTCCCGTTCCGTCTGCCCGAACACTTCGTTCAAATTGTCCGCGTGAAAATGCTTCAGTGTGTAGTCTGTAAGCAGGGGCGGTATCTTTTTAAGATCATCCGGCGTGACGCGCACATTGTACAGCTTCGCATTTTCGCCGTCGCACGAGTCTTGATGAGCAAAGCAGGAAAACTCCCCGCCAAACGCGACGCATCGCTCTGGCAGACGATTTTCAAGGATCAGCGCTTCAATAAGAGGCAATTCTTCGATATTGTCCTTGTTGACAAAAACCTGAATGCGCGGGGAGATTTTATTCTCCAGCAAAATATCAACCGCGTGCAATATCTCCCGGTATGCGCCGGTTCTTCCCGTATAATAATCCGTCAATGCCTCACCGCCGAAAAGCGTGAGCTGTGCTTTTGTCACGCCCAAGGAAACGAGCCATTTGACGTACTCACAGCCGCGAACAATGCGCCATACGCTGATTTCAAACTCATGGGCATAGGATTTAAATTTTGCAGCTATCTGTTTTAAGTCATCGAACGTCATGCGCCCGTTTGGAGAATGTCCCACCCAACAGTGACGGCACCGGTTCGGACAGCCGTACATATCAAGGCATATAATCAAGTTTTTGAATATAATTATCTCCTTAAGCCTCGATCTGGTGATCAGTTGCCATTTACTGTGAAGCATTATACCATCTGAAGGCGAAAAAATCTACTGCTCACACGTTTAAATTTAATTTCTTCTGCGCTTGACCCATACAATGTCATAGCCCAGCTCAAACTTTGGTATCCGTTCAAATACCGCCCTCATGTTTACCCGCCGTTGCAGTTTCCTGACGGTATCCCTTGATTTCGTATGCCCTTTATCGTAAATCATCACATATGGCCAGTATCCCAAGTCTCGCAAGGTGTAAATACGTTCCAACTGACCTGAAAACGCGTCCTGACAAAAAGAGCGTATGCAAAAAACTTTTCCAACTCACGGAATCATCTTTTGTGTGCGCTGCTATATATTCGTCTACAATGCCCTTGTAGGCTTCTATTTGCCCCAAATTTCATGGTATGGGTGGATAAATTTACCGTCTGCGACAAAGGCTCAAATCTAGGTCAAATAAAATGTCGTACATACAGAAATCTCCTTTCTGTATTTTTTATCGAACGTATGTCTGATTACCTCTTTGATTACTTTTCACTTTTTTCGCAAAAAGAAAAACGCCAGAAACCGCATAAATAAGCCATTTCTAAGCGTTTTTACAAGTCGGAGTGGCGGGATTCGAACTCGCGACCTCCGCCTCCCTAAGACGGCGCTCTAACCAAGCTGAGCCACACCCCGAAAGCACTTGTAATTATACTCTACTCTTTGAGAAAATGCAAGCATTTTTTTCGGAAAATCAGAATAAACCTTTCCACAAAATTGGCTTTCCATAAATAATGAACTTATCACCTGTTTCCCATAAAATCGGAAATGTTTTTTAACCGGCAATGTGCTACGATAATCTCAGACAAGGGACCCTTGCAAGAGAACGAGGTGGTATCGTGACAAAAACGGAGACAATCCAGAAAGCAATTGATTATATTGAAGAAAATCTCAGATCAGAAATCACATTTGAAGACCTGATCGGAGAGACCCATTTTTCCCAGTCCTATTTTATGTACCTTTTTCAGGAGGCGGTAGGGCTGCCCTGCATGAAGTATATCAATCGGCGCAGACTTCTTTGGGCGCTCTTTGAGATGAACGCGGGGAAAAAGGGCATCGATGCCGCGCTGGAATACGGCTACGATACTTACGCGGGCTTTTTTAAGGCTTTCCGTCAGGAATTCGGCTGTTCTCCGTCCACATACCGCAAACGATACACCATCGGCAAGCCGCACAGACTCAATTTGCAACAGGAGGGACACTTTATGATATCGAATCAAAAACTTAAAACAATTCTCGCCCATTGGGATGGGGAATTTGAAAACATCCGGGCCGTAAAATATTCAAACGGCATCATCGCCGATTCCATGTGGGTCGTAACCTTAAAAGGAGAAAGATATATTCTCTCAGCCTGCACCAACGAGGTTTCCTTAAAAAGATGCCTGGAACCAAGCCGTCTGGAAGAAACAGAGGGGTTGGCCGCCGCTGCGGTGTTCAAGACCAGGGACGATCTGGACTATGTGACAGATGGAGACCTGTGCTTTTACCTGACGAAGAAAAGACGGGTGATCGGTGAAATGGCGAGTCCTCTGGAGTTTTACCGCATCCCGGAAAACGCACAGGCAGTCGGTCAGATTCTGGCCAGGCTCCACCGCTGTCTGCGGAACGCTTCGCTCAACGAATTCTATGAGGAAACGGACCGCCTGGAAACTGTTCTGAACAGACTTCCCAAGGTACGCCAAGCCCTTTCTCTTCCGGAAGCCTTTTATCTGGAATATGAGGATTGGACCAAAAGGCTTGCGCCAAAGCTGCCCAAACAGCTCATCCATCGGGATCCCAATGAAAGCAATATCATCATGGAAAACGGAAAATGCACAGGTTTCCTGCATTTTGAACTTTCCAGAGTCGGTTACCGCATTTTTGACTTATGTTATGCGGCAACGGCAGTGTTATGCGGCTTATATATGCAAAACGAAGACAAGAAGGCTCCGGCAGACGGCATTTGGTTCCCGATTTATCACAATATCATCCTCGGATATGAAAGTCTGGAACCCCTTACCAGAGAAGAACACCAGTCGCTGCCTTACATGGTCTACACCATCCAGATCATCTGTGTCTCCTACTTCAATAACTATGATAAGTTTGAACGCATGGCCAGAGCCAATGAAAAAATGCTTCTCTGGCTCTGGGAGAACCGGGAAGCATTTCCGGATAGCCAATCCAGACGGACGGATGAATGACGGAAAAGATCAGCTCTCTTCCTCGTAAAACCGCCGGTACAACTCCACTCTGCGGTCGCTTTTCAAAGGAAAGTCCTTTCTGTATTCCTCCGCCGCGGTTCCGTCCACATCCACCAAAAGGAGCCCGCCTGCCGACTCTTCGGCAGGCAAGCTCCTGCCATAAGGATCAAAAGCCATGGAAGATACAGGCTCATAGGATAAACCTCCGCCCTCTCCTCTGCGATTTACACCCAACAAGTAACACTGATTTTCAATGGCCCTGGCCTGCAAAAGAACCCTCCAATGCTCTGCCCGCGCGCCTGGCCAATTGGCAATGACCACAATGCAGGCACATGTCCCGGACAAGGCCTGAAAGACCTCCGGGAAACGCAGATCATAACATATCGCAAATCCCACCCTCAGTCCGTCCACCTGACATTTCGCCAAATGATTCCCACCGGTAAAATAACGCCCTTCTTCACCAAAGGTAAAGGGATGAAGCTTGTCATACTGAGCAAGAACCATTCCCCGTTCCACCGCCATCAGGCAGTTATAATATTTTCGGTCCGCGCTTTTCCGCACATAACCAAACACAATCACAAGCGAGTACCTCCGGGATAAGGCAAGCATCCGCCGGCACGTCTCAGTGACATAAGGAATCGAATTGCTCCTCTCAGACGCCGAGGCCGGATTATCCCGCCGCGCTCCTCCGGGTTCCCAGGCCGAACCATTCCGTGCCGCTCCCGCCGTCTCTGCCAAACCGAAGTCGTCCGAAGCCGCTTCTCCCGTCCTTTCCACCGCCATGGAAAAACCCGTCAGAGTCATCTCCGGGAAAATCACCATCCGTGCGCCCGCTTTGGCACTCTCCGCCACCAGACGCTCTACGGTCAGCCAATTCGCGTCCTTATCCTCCCAGACAATTTCCATCTGTGTCAAGGCGATCTTCATGACATTCCTCCTATTTCGAGGCGGGAAAGCCGCTCCGGTCTCACATCAGCCTTCCTTCTCCTCCAACAGCCGCACCAGATATTCCCACACTCTGGCGGTAGAGCTGATACTCAGGGTCTCCTCCGTGGTATGGATATCTTTCATATTGGGTCCGATGGACACGCAATCCAAATCTTCGATCTTACTGCCCAGCAGTCCGCATTCCAACCCGGCATGAATGGCCTCCACCTTGGGATCGCAGCCATACATTCTGCGATACAGGCTGATCATCTTATCCCGCAAAGGAGATTTCACGCGATACTGCCACCCCGGATAATCTCCCCTCACACTCTGACTTCCGCCAGCCAATTCCGCCAGGGCCTGCAGCCTGCCTATCAGGGCAAATTTCGCGCTTTCCACGGAGCTTCTCACGGAAATATGTGTTATGAGCCCCTCCTCCTTTAGCTCCAGGATCCCCAGATTCAGAGAGGTTTCCACCAATCCGGGGATATCGGCACTCATAGCCTGCACACCATTGGGCAGGGCAAACAAATAAGCCGCACACCTGGCTGAAGACCGGGCCGCAGTACAGTGAAAAGTCCCCTTGCCCAGAGACTGGATGCGTACCCGCACGCCGGGATCCCTGCTTACCAGTTCATCCGCGATTTTCGCCGATACCGTATCCAACACGTCAGCGAACAAAGCGCTATTCGCCCCATCCACCACCAACAAGGCCCTGGTTTCCCTTGGAATCGCGTTATCCGCAAGCCCGCCGTTCAACGCCTGGATGCCGACCTCCATTTTTTCCGTCAGTCGATAAAGAATCCGACCCATCAGACAGTTGGAATTTCCTCTTTCCTTATGAATCTCTGAACCGGAATGACCGCCCGTCAGACCGTCCAACACCACCTCATAGGCGATTCCTTCCTTCTCCGTCCATTCCACCGGCAAAGTCGCGTCCACCCTTGCCCCTCCGGCGCAGCTTGTCAAGAAGATGCCCTCTTCCTCGGAATCCAAATTCAAAAGACGATTACCAGTCAAAGAAGACAAATCGATTCCCCGGGCACCGTCCATGCCCACTTCCTCGTCCACGGTGACGACCACCTCTAAACGGGGATGACAAATATTCTCCGAATCCAACAACGCCAGAGCATAGGCTACCGCGATGCCATCGTCTCCGCCCAGGCTGGTTCCCTCGGCAGAGATCAAGTCGCCATCCACCCGTAGGCGCAGACCTTCCTTTGTCATATCGATCTCATAGTCCGGCTTCTTCACGGCCACCATGTCCATATGACCCTGCAGGATCATTGTGGGCTGATTCTCATAGCCCGGGGTAGCCTCCTTGAACAAAATCACATTTTTCAGCTCATCCTGCCGCCAGTCCAGACCTCTTTCCTTAGCAAACGCCACCAGATAATCGCTGATCTGTCCTACATTCCCGGATCCATGCGGGATTTTGCAGATTTCTTCAAAAAAACGGAACACGTTCTTCGGTTCCAGATTGGATAATACACCCATGTTTTCATCTCCTTATCTTTGCCTAAATCATAGCACACCAAAAGTTGTTTGACAAGAAAGAAAATCTCGTTCCCACACCTGGCAATGACGATTGGACATCCCAAAGGGGCACTTAACGCCAACTTTCGGATTCTAGATTGCTTCTCTCTTGACATCTTTTATCTGACATACTATAATTTTGAATACTTCAAAATTAAACTTTATAAAATTGAAGGGAGGTTTGTAGATGAATCATAACATTACAATATTCCGCAGCTACCTCGAAGCTTATGAGCACTTTTGCAAACCGTTGTGCCATGAGCTGGATATGCCGCAGATGGCATTCGATATTATGATGTTTCTGGCCAACCATCCCGAAACCTGTACCGCGAAGGAAATCAGCCAACACAGAGGATTTAAGGAGAATATTTTATCCGTAAACATCAATAAACTCGTAAATGAAGGATTCCTGGAGCGATCTTCCGTGGAAGGCGACCGAAGAAAAATACGGCTTGTATGCACGCGGAAAGCGCAGCCCATCATTGAACGCGGACGCAGACTGCAGGATAAATTTCATTCGATAATAAAAGAAGGACTGACCGATGAGGACCTTAAGGCCTGTCAGCGTTATCTCGACATTATAGGCCAAAACGCCCTGCGGATTAGGCAAATGGAAATAAAGGAGGAATAGAAGTCCATGAAATACCACTATGTAACAATTGAACGTGAATATGGGAGCGCCGGAACGGAAATCGGCAAAAAACTGCACACACTCAGCCAGATTCCATGCTATGGATTTGAGATTCTGGAACAAGTGTCGGTGAATCTTCACATTGAGATCGACCAGATCGAACAATATGAGGAAAAGGCAACCAACAGCTTTTTATATTCTCTTTATCTCATGAGTAAGATGAATGAAAATAGTGAGGGGCAGATCTCCAGGGAAGGACAGATTTATCTGGAGGAACAGCGCGTGATCCAGGAATTTGCTTCGCAAGGTCCGGCTATTTTCATAGGAAGGTGCGCGGCCAACGCCCTTGCCGACAAAAACGATGTCCTCAGGGTCTTTATACGGGCGGACAAGGAGCTGCGTAAGAAAAGGGCCATAGAAAGCTATCGGATCCACCCCAATGATGCGGAAGCAGTTATCCGCAGATTTGACAGGAAACGCAGCAATTTTTATGCCACCAACACGGGAAATAACTGGAATGATATCTCAAACTACCACCTGGTTCTGGACAGCGGCAAACTGGGAATTGATCGGTGTGCCAGGATTATTCTGGAAGCCATGAAAGAATAGTTTAGGAAGAAAATATGGGACACTGCGATTGGGTATTTGCAAGCGAAAAAGACCGGTTTTATCACGACCACGAGTGGGGCATCCCCGTACATGACGACCTCCAGATGTTCGAGTATCTGACGCTGGAGTGCCTTCAATGTGGCCTTAGCTGGGGGCTGATGATGAAAAAGCGCGAGATTTTCCGTCAGTGCTTTGAAAACTTCGAGTACGACAAAATCGCCGCCTACGGCGAAGATGATATACAGCGGATTCTGAACACAGAGGGGATGCTGAAATCAGAGCGGAAGGTTCGAGCGGTCATTAACAATGCCAAGTGTTATCAGAAAATCAGAGCAGAGTTTGGCAGCTTCTGCAATTACCTCTGGGCCTATACCGGCGGGAAAACCGTTCTATACGACGGTCACGCCGACGGCGCGATACCAGTCAGTAACGGCCTTTCAGACAAAATCAGCCGCGACCTCAAAAAGCGAGGCTTCAGGTTTGTGGGAGCGGTGACCATTTATTCTCATCTCCAGGCCTGTGGTATCATCAACGACCACGCCATCGACTGCCCCTGTTATAAGAGGATTAACGAAACCTATCCTACGATAAGAAAGAAGCCGGAGCAGGAAGTAGGACAGGCCGGAGGGAAAAAACCGCAGTAAACACAAATGGAAACTCAACGGGATGTGGATGAAAGAATGGAGCAAATCATCATTCATGTGGATATGGATGCCTTCTTTGCTTCCGTGGAAACGCGGGATAATCCTGCCCTGCGCGGCAAGCCGCTGATTATCGGTTCCCTTCCGGGGGAACGGGGCGTCGTTGCCACCTGTAGCTACGAGGCAAGAAAATACGGCGTCCACTCTGCTATGAACATCAAAGAAGCCTACCGGCGATGTCCGCAGGGTATCTATATGCACCCAAATATCGACAAATACAAGGCTGTATCCGGACAACTTCATGGGATTTGGAACACTTATGCTTCCGCTGCTGAAGCAATCGCGCTCGACGAGGCATATCTCGATGTAACACAGCAGGCGGAAAATCTGGAAGGAGCGCGCCGGATTGCCATGACCATCAAGCAACGAACCAGGGACGAAATCGGACTTACCTGTTCCGTAGGTGTTGCTTACTCCAAGACGGCGGCAAAGACGGCAAGTGAGGAAAAGAAGCCCGATGGATACTTTGAGATACCCACGCCAAAGGATTTTGTTGATGTGGGACAGCGCCCTGTCCGTTTGATTGGCGTGAACATATACAATTTGTCCAGCGAAGAAGGACGGCAGCTCTCTTTATTTGATTTTATGGCGGATGTGGAAAATGATCATAAGGCCGAAATAAGACGGTTACTTGATGCTTTGCAAGGCCGTTACCATCTTGATTTTGCCGGGCATCTGGATCAGATTTATCAAATGGACACGCTCCGCAAGACAGTGGAATACATGAGGAAACATATATGACAGAGATAAAAGAAAAGCTATTTGCCTATATTAAGAAAAAGTACCATGCGTCGCCGGAATATCCGTGGGCACGGTATCCGGGCTATGTAGCCTTTCGGCAGAGTGATAATAAAAAGCTGTTTGCGCTTGTGACTGCCGTGCCGGGAAATCGGCTGGGTTTGAATGGGGAGAATGTAGTTGATGTCCTAAATGTCAAAGTGAGCGATCCCTTTCTCGCGGATTTTCCGATTCGTCAGGAGGGCTTCTTTCATGGGCATCCGATTGAAGCACAGACTCAGACCGCCGAAGGAATGGATCGTTCCATCAAATCCGAAATATTACGACGTGCAGACGGCTTTTGCTGAATCGGATGAAATAGACTGGAATATTCCATTTCATTTTGATAATGGAGAGGTTCATATGTCCAGCATAATGAAAATCAAGCTGTTGAAACGCTATGACCCGAATCGGTTTACGTTTGATGTACTTGGAAAAGAGTATGGCATTTTTGCGGTAAGAGGGCCGAGAGGAATCCCCCAAAGTCTAAGTGAAGCGTTGAAATAATCTGATGCGCAATAGCATTATCAGATTGTTTTTTGTATGATTATAGGAGCAAATGCTCTTACAGAAGCCCGTCAAAACCAAACGCCTGTCTCTGATACGGCTGACACATTCCAGCCGCCGGAGACGGGCGTTTTGGTCTTATATTTTGAATTTCCGATTATCGCTGCACCGCTGATGTTGTTGTCATGCTTTATGCGGTGTTGTCATTAGAGTATTTAAGAAGGCCTCTTCGAATCAACGCTTTATTTCCCGCCCAGTTTACCGAGCAGCTCGTATAGTATTCCATAGAGAAACTGCGCTTTTTCGGGCTCCATATCTACACAGGCAACGAGGCGCTGCGGCACGGAGAGTGCCTTTTCACGCAAGGCAGTTCCTGCGTCGGTTATGGAAACAATCAGGTCGAGTTCGTCGAGGTATTGCTTATACGCTTTCACGCTTCTCCTTACGATATGATTCCCCTTGCAAAATCAGCGGCGGCCTTTTGGTCGGCCTCATTCGGTCTGCCCTTATGAAGCATTGCAAAAGCGCCCCGGCAGAAAAACTCTTCTTTTGCAACAGGGATTTTCTTTTCGGTAAGCAGCTTTTCCACATACTTGCGGGTGGATTTGACGGCGGCGGATGTGCTGAAATTCACGACTCTGCCCACAGACACATGGATGCCGCTGATGAATTTTTTTACTTCGTCATCTACATCGAAAGCGTAGGGCGCACTGCCGAGGAACAGGATATCCACATCTTCGGCCAGCGGTTCCGACACCGTTTTCGCTTCTACGCCGACAGCCTTTGCAATCGCCTCCGCAATCTTTTTTGTGTTGCCGCCTCTTGAATAGTACCGTACTGCAATATTCATGTCAACCCCACCTCACCCCAGCGACATGATCCACTTTTTCCATGTACCGCTGTTTTGTATGCCATGCACAACGATCCCTTCTTCCAACGCCCCCTCACTGTTCGCGCTGGCCTTTAAGTCAGACAGTGCATTTTCAAATCCGCTGCTGCCGGACGTCGCAAAGAGAATAATTCTTTTTCCCGAAAAATCGTAACTCTCCAAAAACGTATTGATGATTGTCGGCGCGGTGTACCACCAAATGGGGAAACCGAGGAAAAGCACGTCACAATCTGCAACAGGGGCGTTTTTATCTGCCATTTTGGGACGAGAGGACTTGTCTTTCATTTCGATGGAACTGCGGGAGTTCTGATCCTGCCAGTTCAAGTCAGCCTGTGTGTAGGGAACTTCGGGACGGATTTCATAAAGTTCTGCACCCGCAATTTCCGCGATCTTCTTTGCCGCATCAGCGGTCACACCGCTGGCGCTGAAATAGGCTACTAATACTTTACTCATTTTTCTACCTCCAGATATAAATTAAGATACCTGCTGTTCGGCTTCATAGGCTGCCCGGACTGCACGGGCCAGCTGGTCTGCACAGGAAGTTGGTCTGCGTCCGCAGAGAACGCCTGATAACTTTTCCGCGATCTGTTCCACCGTCCAGCCCTCGATAAGCAGGGGAATGGCTTTCAGATTTCCGTTGCAGCCGCCCATGAAACTGACATTATGTACCACATCCCCGTCCAAATCCAGACTGATCAGCTGCGAGCAGGTATTTTCGGTCCTATAGTCATAATGGAACATTACAGCACCTCCTCAACCTTTGCCTTTACCTTGTCAAGCGATTCGGTCGGCTCAAAGCGTGCGGCGATTTCCCCACTGCGGTCAATCAGAAACTTCGTGAAGTTCCATTTGATTTTGCCGTTGTTTTTATAGTCGCTGTCCATCTTCTTCACGACCGGCTTGAGAATCAACCCCATCGGGCCGGAAAACCCGGCAAATGTGGTATTCTCCGTCAGATATTTGTAGAGCGGGATCGCATTTTCACCGTTTACATCGATCTTGGCGAACTGTGGAAAGGTGATGCCATACCGTCCGGTGCAGAAGCTATGGATCTCCTCGTCGCTGCCCGGAGCCTGCTCCCCGAACTGGTTGCAGGGGAAGTCGAGGATTTCCAGGCCATCCTTCTGATGAAGCTCGTACAAGTCTTGAAGCTCGTCATACTGCGGTGTAAATCCGCATCCGGTCGCCGTGTTCACAATGAGAAGAACTTTCCCTTTGTAATCAGCAAGCGGCACCTCGCTCCCGTCCTGTGTTTTGATCTTGAAATCGTAGATGTTCATATCATTGCCTCCGTTCATTTTCGCATGATTTAATCTCGCGCTATTGATATGAGTATTCTAAATTGGCGATGCAGGAATGTCAAGACGGTCTTTGGAAAATTCACAGAAAAGTCACAAACGGTTTCGTGTTGTCTGTTTCGAGAAATTGTTACCTAAAAGCGGCAGTAAGAATTGTCCGGTTCCGTCTCTCCAACTTAGGGTAAATTAATTTTATTGCCCAACTGTCCTTTCGTGGTTACAGATTTTGCCTATCCATAAGGTAAATACTATCTGTGAACACTTAGACGTAAACGAAAAAAGGTTAGGAAACAGCGACTTAACATTTCTGTTTTCCTAACCTTTTTTGCACCCGAAACCGTCAGCTGACAGTTGATAAGTTCGATTAGTTCCTTATCACTATCAAGCCAAACGTTTACGGGCTTTGCAACTGCCGCTCCTGCGGCGGAATTCACTCCCCGAGTAGGGCTCGAACCTACAACCCTTCGGTTAACAGCCGAATGCTCTACCACCTGATACGGTTACAACCGTAAAATCAGGGATAAAATATGTGCCCCAAACGGCACGAGGAGATTTTTATCTGTTCAAGTCGTTTTCAACCTTCATTTTCGACGGAGATCAGTGTACCACGAATATAGCTTTCCGTCAAGAGAAAACTTATGTTTTTTTACGGTTTTTTTCGTCCCTGATCCAGATAAAATGCATATGATATGAATTACAGACCGAAACGGCCAGGAATGATAGAGCAAGGCGGGGATCTCCCCGCCTATCAGACCGGGACGCGTTCCTTCGGTTTTTCTTCCAGAAGCATCCCATCCGCCCATTCAGCACAGAACTGCTGATAGGTCATATTCATCTCTACTGTGATATTATACTCTCTGTCTACTTCGATGCGGTTGAACAGATGTCCGGCGATCATCTTCTTCTCTTCCATCGACGCCGCGTCAAATTCCTCCGCCCAGCTCTTGAACTGGTTGTAAGCCGGGGAGATTTTGTCCACCCCCTGCTTCTTCCTTGCCTCTTCCTCTTTCAGGCTGGAAAGTTCCTTTTCAGAATCAGAGATCCTTGTCTTCAAAGTTCCTATTGCCTGGGAAAGATCCTCCGCAGTATAGACGCTGTCGCCGGTAAGGCTCTTCCCGATCTCCAGCTGGAGTTTGTCAAGCTGCGTCCGGCTCTTCCTCAGTTCCATCTCCAGCTTCCTCTGCTTCGCCCGGTTCCCGGCCATCTGCCTTTTGAACATCTCCTGGATCCGGTCTTCCTCAGGCGCCCCAGCCATGCTGGAGAAAAGCTTCTGCATAAGCCGGCAGACCTTTTCGTCCACCTGGTCCGCCTGATACGTCACCCGTCCGTCACACTCTACCAGTTTGCGCGCTTTGTGGTAACAGCAGTATTTCAGCTGGTCCACCGCATAAACGCTTCCGTCCGCCCTCGTGTAACTGTCCTTATACCTCATGGTCGTCATCCTGCCGCCGCAGTGGGCACAGAACACATTCCCGGAAAGCATCGCCGCACTCTTGGTCTGCATCGCAATGTGCCGCTTTTCCTCATTCGCGTTGTTCCTCTGCTCCAGTATGTAAAGGATCTTTTCATAATCCTCTTCACTCCTGATCTGCAGCGCTGCAAGCGCCGGAGAAGTCGAACCGTCCTCCAGTCTGCCGCAGTAATAAGGATCTTTCAGTATCCGGCTGATCTTGATGCTGGTGAACTTCCCGCCATTCTTCGCCTTATACCCATGCTTGTTCAGGTAATCCGCCAGCCTCCAGGAGCCGTAGCCCTTGTTAATGGTCATATCATCGATCACCGCAAGCACTTCCCGCTCGTCCGGGTCAATCTCATACTTCCTGATCTTCTGGTTCTTCCGGTTCACCTGCCCGCTGTCCGCCAGTCTGTACCCGAACCTTACCGGACCGCCGGTGTAGCAACCATCCATGATCATCTGCTGCATTTTATTTTGGATACGGATGGAAGTCTTTTCACTCTCTCCCGACGCCTGCCAGAAGCGGATGTAATTGGTCAGCTTGTCAACGTGGGTTTCAAACCTCTGCTGCCCCTCCTGGCTGCTCCACACCTCAATGCCATGCTTCACGAACCATTCCACAATGAAAGGCGTCTCGTCGTCGATTCTTCCGATCCGGTCAAACATGAATACCAAGAGCACGTCAAATTCCCCTTTAAGCGCCGCCTCCTTCAGGTCCTGGATCGCATCTCGTTTCTCGGCGGATACCTTGTATCCAGAAATGCCCATCTCGGAAAATTCCTTCACGATCTCCCATTCATGCTGTCTGTCGGCAAATTCATGGCAGGCATTCTTCTGCATTGGGATGTCCGCCTGGTTCTTATCATTCCTGTCCACCTGCTTCTTCGTAGACACTCTGTATAATGTATAAACCCGTTTCATAACGCCACCTCCTGTACCACCATACAAATATGTAGAAAGTCGCGTTACTTTGGCCTGTATTCGGTTTTCAAGGTACATTCGTCCGGACTCCCCTCCAATAGATATCCTGCAACTATATAATACACCACTTCCATGATATTGTCACGGATGCCGCCACAGGTAACCGAAACACTTTTTCTTTGGCCCGATCATTCGTCTGCCGTTTCCGGAAAGACCGTCCGCAGCCGCCCTGCGTAAGACGATGTCAGGATATCCTGTATCTTCTTTTTGACACCTTCTGTCCCTGCGGCGCTGAACCTTACCGTCACCACGTCATCTCCAAGACGGACACTCAGCACGGGGGATTCCGCAGGGCTTTCCTTTACACTTACCTCTGACCCTTTCATCTTCATATTCATAAGCGCATACCCTTTCCCGTCAAGGCGCTTCCACCGTTTCCGGCAGCATATCCGTGTCATCCAGTCCCAGGCTGACCCTCAGCGCCGCATCGATCTGCTCCATCTGCCCTTCCGTCATCTTCCCAACATAATAACGGATGCGGCGCTTGTCAATCGTCCTGACCTGCTCCAGCATGAACAAGGACACCTCGGCCAGCCCCTCCACGTCCCCCAGCACCACGTGGGTAGGCTGTGTCGGTTTCTTATAAATCCTTTTTGTTGCCGGCGCAACAATGATGGTCTGGGAAAACGTGTTCCCCATATCATTCTGAAGAACCACAACCGGACGGATTCCCCCCTGCTCCGACCCTACATACGGATTTAAGTCGGCATAGAAGATATCCCCCCTGTGGAACTCCCGGTTGTCCTGGTGTTTAGGCTTCGTGTACATATGATTTTCCTCTCTTTCCCGTACCGTGTTGTACCCGTTCTCCGAGATGGCTTCTGTTCTAAATCTCTGAACTGCCATATACCAGACCCCGGCCGCCTGCGGCTACACTTCCGGCATACCGTCAGAACAACCGTAGCAGATCCGTGGCAGGTCATGAAGCCCTCTCATGGGGTAGCCGATGGGAAAAAGCGAATCACAACCCTAAAATACAATTCTTAATAGTTTTTTTAAGCCGACAGATCTTTTTACTGATGTTCTGCTGCGTGCTTCCCTGCATACGGGCAATTTCTGATGCCGAATATCCCTCAATAATCCACAGCGTGAGAATTTCCTTGTCAGAGTCAGGAAGCCCGGATATGCACCGGTAGAGAACCGGTGCATCAATCTTCTCAACCCAGGAATACCTTCCCATAATGCCAGCATCGTCCAGTTCCACCGAAAAACTTGGCAGAAACCGCAGAAACAGCGCACTGTTTCCTTCGTCTGCAATATCCCCGTCATCAAAAAACACCTGCGGCCCCACCTCCTGGGTATGTTCAGCATATCTGCGGTTGCTGTTGAATACCCCATGGTCAAATTCATACATGGCATCAATCGACGCCTCATCCATACCAGCAGCGGCATATTCCTTGCGCAGCCGCTTCCATTCTTCCTCAAATTTCTTCCACTCATATCCTTTATTAAATTTCATTCCGTAACCTCCGATTTTTTGAAAAGTTGATAAGTTTCAAAAAAATCAGGGTCACGGGTATCTGGCGGCGTAAGCCAGCCAGCAATCAATGATTGACACCATCGCTTCGCTCCTTTTCGGAGCGAAACACATCCAAAGTGGGCAAAAAAAATAGCCCGACATCCGCCAAGGGAATACAATTATCCCTTTGGCTGGATGCCCGGCTATTTGGAGCGCATTCTTACCACCCTAGATATATCTCTGGCATATCTTCGGAGGAATTTCCATCCCAGAACGTGATAAGGCCCTTTGCTCGGTGTCAATCCATGTCGTTATTTTTAGATGCGTTTCGCACTCTTTCCTAGGTTACGTTTCCTCCCCTGTCAAATCCTCGCTTTCCGCAAGGCAAGGTTCATATTGACCAGCCTGCCACATTTTTGGCATTTGATCTGAATCTCCCCATCACATCTTCCCAGCTTCTCATACAGTTTTCTCCCACAGTAAGGGCATTTACGGATGACCCGCGCTCCCGTTATCCTCTCGGCTTTCTTTACTTGTCTGCTTCCAGTTTCAATCATCAATCTTGTCCTTCCGTCCATCTCCAGGTACAACAGGGCTTGACAAAATCTTTTCATCCAACAGCCCCAACCTCTTCATCCGTATCGCTAACGCTTTCCTGGACACGCCCAGGTAAGTGGCGATATCACAAAATCTTTCAAAATCCTTTGCCTTGCTGGCAGGGCTTGCTCTATCCGGCTGTTTTTCCAGCCCAAACATGCTCATACAGCCACGAAGTGTCTTGGCAGGCATAATAATCGCCGCAGCCATTACATTCGCTTGCCATTCCTCCCAATCCCTCGCCTGTTTCGCATCCCGATACATGATACGCATCCGGCGATTTAAGGAATTTCGATAGTCCTCCGGGTAAAGCCGGACAAGAACGTGGTGGGCAAGCTCATGGGCGGCCGTAAAATTATGCCGTCCAGTCTTGTCCGCATCCAGCAGGGAATTGTCAATGACGATATCCCGGCCCGTCAACTGTACTTGGTAAGGTTCGCCATCCTCACCGCACACTTCCAGTTCCATCTCCTGAAAACATGCCACGCCCAATATGGAGCCGTCCACGCTGAGTGGCAAATAGCTGATTTCCAGCCCCAAGACCACCTTTGCCAGAGCCACCGGGTCAACCGGCGCGGGCATCGTCCCCACACGGGGAACCGTCTGATAATACTGATTCACAACCGTGCCGCCTATCCTCTCCAAATCAGCACGGGAAAGATACTTAGACATTTTCTACCCCCTTTGAATCTTTGCTTCCACAAACCATTTATAGTTTTCTTCATAATACGTGACAGCCTCCTTTCCGCAAATCATGCAGGTATGGCGCAAGCCTGCGCCTCCGGCCTTTCGGCCTGCTCGAAATCAAAAGTTTTATTCCAAATCCTCTTGACATCTTCTAACTTCCGATTTATAATTAATCCGAAGTTAGCTTCCGATTGTATTATATCATTAATCGGAAGTTTGTCAATAGTTAATCGGAAGTTATTAAAATTTTTTTGAAAGGTGGTATGACATGACTTTCGGAGAAAAAGTAAAAGAAGCACGATTGGCGTTAAATCTCTCCCAAACGGAACTTTCAAAAATGACGGGCATCTCGGAGCGTTCCCTCTATACCTACGAACAGCTGGGGGCGATTCCCCGCATGAGCTACGTGCAAAAGCTGGCAGAGGCTCTAAATGTCACTTCCTCTTATCTGATGGACGAAGCGGAAAGCAACCCCCAGAGTCACTTGGATGAAGAATTATTTGTCTCTTCTGCAAAATCGCAGTATGGGTACAAAGGAGCAAGGGAAGCGCAGGAGGTCATCAGGCGCACAAAAGCCCTCCTTGCCGGCGGTGATTTGGATGATGCTGCAAAGGAAGTTTTCTTCCGTGCGCTGATGGAAGCCTATCTGGAATCCAAGGCGGATGCGAGTGCGAAATTCACCCCGAAAAAATATCGGAAGCATCCTACCGAGGACAAACGATAATCTGGCGGAAATTTTGGAGACGCCACTTATGGCAGACTGTACATATGGATTGTTTCAGTTGCTTCGGAGGTGATACGAATTGGTTTCGACTGAATACATCATCCATGCCGTTGATAAATTGGTCCATAAATACGGCACCCGGGATCCTTACGAACTTTGCGACCGTCTCGGCATCCGTATCCGGAAGAAAGACCTGAAGAAAAAGCTGAAGGGTTTCTTTTTCTACCAATCACGGATACCAAACATCGTAATAGACACCAACTTAAACGAAGTTTTAGAACGAATTTTATTGGCCCATGAGCTGGGGCATGCCATCCTGCACAAGGAAACTGCCATGATGGTAGGCTTCCAAGAAATGGAGGTATTCGATTCAACAGCCACCACAGAGAACGAGGCAAACATGTTCTCTGCGGAGCTGCTGCTGGATGATGACGAGGTGCTGGAGCAGCTGGCGGAACGGTCATTCTTTCAGGCCGCACAAGCCCTTTACGTCCCGGCCGCCCTCCTGGATTACAAATTTCGCACCATGTGCGAGAAAGGACTCCTGAGCCAAACGATGGACTACCGGCACAGCAAATACCTCAAGGAAGATTTGGGGGCATATAAAGAGATAGACAGAACATTTGACTGATAGGGATGATTTGATGGGGGCGATTCGGTACGCCATGAAAGGCGGACGATTTATGCTGGCCGGTGGCTGCTGCGTAACCGGAAGTGACAGGGTGGAAGAACTGGACTGCTCCATCCGGCTCTATACCCTGCTCAAAAGGAACGGCTTCAAACGGATTGAGCATGTGACAGCCAACATGACTTTTTTTGAGATTGATTGTATGGGCATGAAGGCCCTGAGAGAACTGCTGGAACAGTTTGATTTCTTGGGATTCCAGCTTGCAGACTGGCGTAGAAAGCAATCGGCGGACGAATACTTCTCCATTTACGAAGCCGCCGAGGAACGCAGATTTGCAGAAGAATGGCGCAGATTGGAAAAATCTGGCCAGAACGCCGGGAACGGGCGAGAATATATGCCAGAGAACGCAGGGCGCGGCAACGGGCAGAAAAGGCCAACGGTCGATCCATGGATTACAAAGGAAAGAGGAAATGCAACTTGAAAAACATTTATGTATGTGATTCCTGCGCAGTCGCCGTACCATTCTTTGTGCTGTTTAACACCTTACTCATTTCATAAACAAACTCTTCTCTGTCTCCCCCTTATATTAATAATTATCATTCAAGTTGGTAAAATACTTTTTTTCATTCTATATTCGGTAGGAGTACATCCATAATGTTTTTTAAACAGTTTGGAAAAATAAGAATAGTCAAAATATCCGACACGATCAGCAATAATCGTAGCTGTCAAATCTGATGTCTGCAACAACGCCTCTGCTAACCGCAAGCGGGATTCCGTAATATAGTCAATAATTGTCATTCCGTATTCTTTTTTGAAAGATCTGGTCAGATGATTTGACGATAAATAAACCATCTCCGACAGTTCCTTTACCGAAAGACTTTCTCCTATATGGGCATCTATATATTGCTTTACCTTCTTCACTGCAGATAGTTCTTCCTCCCCTGACAACTCCTTTATATATCCCTGTGCTATTGCCAGAAGTCTTGAATCTCTGTACCGGCTTTGTAACTCAGTAATAGCTGCACACAATATTTCATCCAGCCCTGGTCTTGTGACTGGTTTCAGGACATATCGAAAGCAATGCAAACTTACTGCTTTTTGAGCCAGCTCAAATTCATTATGACAGGACAGTACAATGGATAAAGTCTCCGGGCTCCGTAAATTCATCTGTTGAATCAGCTCCAGACCGCTCCCTCCTGGCATTTCAATGTCACATATCATTATGTCTATCTTTTCCCGTTCCGCAATTTCCAATGCATCCTGACTTCCGTTAGCTGAAAACACTTCTTCAATACCATACTCCTTAAAGTCCATCATCATGCAGATGCTGTCAATAACAATCTGCTCATCATCTACAAGCATGAGATTCATTATTTTCCTCCTCCATCGGTTTCTCCGGCAGATTCATAAAAACATGCACACCCTTCCCCTGAGTGCTTATAATCTTCAGTTCAAAATCCTCTCCGTAATAATATTCCAGACGCCTTCTCGTATTCCAGATTCCTACATGCTTTCCTGTTAAATCCTCTATTATTTCACCTGATTCCAGTTTCTCCCTGATTTCCTGACTCATTCCATTTCCAGTATCTGTCACCGATAGGATCAATCGCCCTTCCTGCCTACGGATATTTATAAGAACCTCTATCTGGTGCTTGGTGGACAACCCATATTTTAAAGCATTTTCCACAAATTCATAGATTAGTAGCTGAGGAATCTTTATTTCTTTGCTCTCCGGTTCCACTGAGTAAACACATGTGAATTGATTTACAAAACGCATCTTCTGGAGCAGCAAATAATTTTCTACAAACTTCAGTTCCTCCCCCACTGTGACAAGAGATGCTCCCTTGCGCAATGAGTACTGAAAATATTTCATCAGCAACACGGTAAAATCCTCTGCTTCCCTATACTTTTTCATTAATATAAAGCTGTATACAGTATTTAGTGAATTCAACAACATATGCTGATTTACCTGTAAGTGAGCGCTGACCACCTCCGTCTGCAGCTTTGCAATTTCTTTTTCATAAGATTCAATTGTTAGAGTTTTGATTCTTCCCACCATATGATTAAAACTTTGGCTAATGTAATCCATCTGGTAACTACCCCACGTTTCGTCCACATGATGCTCCAAATCTTGACGCTCCACTGCCTCCATGCCTTTACAGATTCCTTCCAAAGGCCGTATAACCTGCTTCTTGATATATAGGTATAAAAGCGGAATCACTGCAAAGCTCAAACCGGCAAACAAGTACTGTAGTCTCAAAAGTAGCGGATAGATTGCTTGTACCCCAGCTTCTCCTACACTACAAACGACTTGATAATCTCCCACACCCAATGCACATTCCGCAATAAGTCCACTCTCGCGCCGGATACTGTCGGTGCACTGTCCCTTTCCTGTAAAAGAAACCTGTTTAGAAAAACCGCAAAAAACATGGTTCCCATCTGTTAAATAAATGGTTCCCTCCGGTTCTCCACACTGTTCATAACAGTTTTTCAGCATTTTTTCCAGGTCATAGAGATATCCGAAGCTATAGAAAGGGAAATGGTAGTTACGAAGTAAATAACACTTTCCATCTACCTCCATAAATATCAGCCCATTTTCCCCGTCTGCCACTCCCTCACAAAGAGCCGTCTCTACCTGTCTGCAGTGGGCAGTATCACTATATTTGACACTGAAACAATTAGCAGACTCTCTCACCTGGTCGAATATAAAACAGGCGTACAAAATTTCTTCATCAAATTTTTGATTCTCCAAAGCTTTCTTCAGGCGGACAGCCGTGAGCACCGACGCATTTTCATCTCCCCTCATCAATTCGTAAAAATTTCCCAGGATTAGATTATTTGCGATGCTTTCTACCAGATATGCCTCATCTCTTTCAAACCGATTTACAAAGGAATTCAAATGCGATGCAATCGACTGTTCCCTGTTTCTTCTGTAAGTGCTATTAGTCTGCTGAACAATTACCACCGCAAATATATTGACCGGTATAATTACAATACATAACACCAAAATCCATTTTGTAATCAAGCTTCTATATATCCACTTCAACCTAACCTTCACTTTACCAAATACTTTTCTGGCTGTCATGCTTCCACCCGCACCTTCTGATACAGCGTTTCTTTTTCTATACTCCATAACTTTTCAATTCCCAGCAGATACAGAATATCTCCTCCGTCTGCCACTGCCGTGATCCTACCTGGCAAAAGAATATAAAGAAGCCTGCTCCCTCAGTTTGAGTATTCCTCGCCACATATGCCATCTCGTCTCCTTAAAACTTTCTTACCCTTTCACTGCCCCCATTGTTATTCCCGACTCAAAATATTTCTGGAAGAATGGATAGGCGATGGCAATGGGTAATATCGCAATCACCGCAACCGCCATTCGTACCGCTCCGGTAGGAATATCCGCCTTCGCAATGTTCAGTTCGGAATGGCTCGCAAGAAAAGTGGCTGAATTGTTAATTTGGTTTAATAAAAGCTGGATACTGTAAAGTCTGGAATCATTGACAAAATACAAGCCATTGGTCCAGTCATTCCAGTATGCAATAGCCGTTAGCAATCCTACAGTTGCCATAATTGGCTTAGACAGCGGCATCATAATCCTAAGAAAAGTATACAAAAGCCCTGCACCATCAATTTGGGCTGCTTCCTGCAATTCCATAGGTACACTGTGTTTCATATAATTCCTGACCAGGATAACGTTGAATCCATTTAACATCAGGTTTGGTACCAGCAATGCAAACAGCGTATCCCGCACATCGACTACGTTAGTATAAATAATATAGCTTGATACAATTCCACCATTAAACAGCATCGGAATCAACACCAATATGAATATTATTTTCACACCGGGTATGTCTTCCTGAGAGAGGATGTATGCAGTCATAGAAACCATAATCAAAGAAAGAATCGTTCCTGCCACTGTTACCAGAACCGTCACCCCATAAGCCCTCGCTATCTGTTGCCATTCTTTCATAATATAAGCATAAGCATCTGTGCTGATTGTCTTTGGAAAGAAAGAATACCCCTCTGTTAGGATCGTAGCATTATCCATCAAGGAACTGGTCACCATCAGCCAGAATGGCGCAAGGGCACATACGGAAAGAAGAATCATGACTATATGCCCTGCTACAATAAAAATTTTATCCTGCGTTGATTTTACTCCCATTGTACCCTCCTGTTAAAAAATTGCGTCTTCTGCGCTAATCCTCCGAATGATCATATTACTGCCAATTACCAGCACAAACCCTATAAATGCCTGCATCACGCTTGCTGCCGAGGACATTGAAATATTGTTCTGGTTCATTAGCGCATTATACACATATGTATCGAGGGTCTGCGTCACACTATAAATTGCCCCGCTGTTTCTTGGAACCTGATAAAATAATCCGAAATCTGAAGTGCAAATTTTAGAGATGTTAAGAATGGACATGGTAATCACCATGGGTTTCAGCAAAGGCAACGTTATATTTGTAATCTGCTGCCATTTGGTAGCTCCGTCAACTCTAGCCGCTTCATAATAGTCCTTGCTTATGCCCAAAATTGTAGACAGATATAGCACCATACTGAATCCGATTCCCTTCCACAAATATACGATTGTCAAAATAAATGGCCACCACTTCTTCTCCTGATAGAAAGAAATCGTGTTCCCGGTCAAAGGTTCTATAATAGAATTGTTGATGAACCCTGAATCTGCTGAAAGGAAATTGAACACTAAGGAACTGACCACCACCATGCTCATCAGGTATGGAAATAAAATAGATGTCTGATAAAATTTTTTAGCTACCTTATTCTGTAGTTCGTTAAATAAAATTGCCACTGCAATCGCAAATATTGTCCCTAACACCATAAATACCAGATTATAAAGAATCGTATTCCGCATAATGGGACCCAGACTACCTGAAACAAAGAGGAATTTAAAATTCTTCAGACCGCAGAAAGGGCTTTTTAAGATTCCCTTCTTGAAGTCCAGCTGCCGAAATGCAATAGTGATTCCATACATGGGCAGATAATTATTAATCAGGAGATACAGAAGCCCGGGCAGAAGCATGATATAAGCCATAATGACCCGCCCCCAACGGATGTGCTTTCCTTTTTTCTTTGTCAATATACTCATATAGATAATCCTTTCCGGTATCTGATATAAATGGGGACCTGCACAGCGGTCCCCATCATTTCATACCCAACCCTATTTACTGCTCTGCCAACCATGCATTAAACTGGGCTTGCTTATCTGCAATTACCTCATCAATTCCATTGGCTTTCAATTTTTTAATGAATTCTGGATAAACCGTATCCAGATCCACACTGCCGCATTCCAATGCTCCTCTGTACTCATTAAGCACTGCATCAATCGCAGTAATCTGGCTGATCATAGCAGAAGAATCATAACAGAAGCCATAGCCCTTTGTGGTGTTACTGAGAGCCTCTTTATTCCAGGCATCGTTCTGTGCCTTGAGCTCCTGATAATTCTGGGAGGCCAGATACAGTAATTCATTATTTCCATACAAGGACATAGCCCACATAGGGTTTTCTGTGCTGTACTGTATTACACCATTCTCTTCATCGATAAAGTAATAATTCAAATCCTTGATGCCCATAGTCAGCAGGTTCACAATATCCTTGTCAGAATACATCAAATCCAAAAATCTCATAGCCGCAGCAGGATCGCCTGAGGTGACAGGAATGGTCCAATAACCGTTTTCTGTACTGCTGGGGGAAGGGAGGTATTTCTCTGTCATGAACAGACATGATATATCACGCCCATTCACAGTCAATTCATAATTCTCTGTAAGGTCAGGCTTCGCGTCGTTCAGATTCAACAGGCATCTTCCGGTTCCGTCCACAATTGACGGAGCCAGCGTCACATCGATTGTCGCCGCATCCTTTATGACAATCCCATCCTCATACCAGCCACGTACCAACTTCAGATATGCCTGATACTCTTCCGACTCAAAATAATTCACCACTGTCGTAGAATTCACACCTACCAGCGCACCGCTAGCAATGGACGTACCCAAGGTGTCTACTACCGCTCCCCATGTCCCCCTGGGGGCGCTGCCTACAATTCCTCCAACCGTGGTTTCGGGATGGAGCGCATAAACAGCCCTCACAACCTCATCCACCTGCTCCAGAGTCAGCCTGTCTCCGTCTTTATAAGGAAGCTCCGTTTCCTCCAGCACATCTGTATACACCTGCAAGGCTCCACCTATGCCATAATTGACCGGTAGTGCCATAAGCCCATAAATTCCTTCTGCAGGATCCGTGTCATAGATTGGCTTTCCCTCTTCATGCAAAGCTGCAATGTGGGGTCCATATTCCGCAATCAGTTCATCCAAAGGTTCTATCATAGACATCTGAATATAAGGAGAAATACCAGTATAAGCCACCAGCATCAGGTCAACCTGCTCCTGACCGCCAATCCATCTGGTATATGCAGAAGGTGCGTCAAACACGGTGACCTGACGAACTTCAATTTCCACTCCCGCCTTTTTCCTGCTAATCTCATTCACTTGCTCTACTATCTGATCCATGTACACATTATCACTGGCATCAGTCAGCCATGTCAGCACAATATGGGAAATCTCGCCCTCCCATTCTTCTACTTCCCCATTGCTGTCTGCGGCATCCGCTTCTTCATTCGTCCCGGCAGAGCTTTCTTCCGTAACATTCCCCTGTGAGTTATCTGATGACTGTACGTTGTCAACTTCCTTATCGCCACAACCGCACAATAGACTTCCTACAAGACACAGGGATAAGATTGTTGAGATTACTTTCTTTTTCATTATGTATCCTCTCTCGCATTATTAGTACCGTCCAAGCTGTTCTTGAATCGATCTATATTCATCTTATGGTAAAACAAATGAAATGTCTTTGGATAAAACCAATTTTAACTGGTAATAAAACACCTTTTTCATTCAATAACTCCACAAGTGCTTTCGGACTCTATCAGCTTTAACATACAACACAATGATATATGTTATTCCTTCCACTCCCTGCGCTCATAATTCCCCACATCGTTCACATCCCCGCCTTTATAGGCAGCGTAATACGGGTAAGCATAGCAGGGACGCTCATATTCATAGGTATCCATCGTAATTCCGTACAGCAGGTTGCAATCCTTGAACGCCACTGGCTTAAGCACTTCCGGCGCATTGCCTCCCCTGACCCATTCTGCTAGGGCTGTCAATGCGTCATGCTCCCTGTCCTTTGGCGTGGCACGGAAACCTTGGGAGACGATATCCTGCACTCCCGGCCCGCCGGACACATGGGCAAGTCCCGGTATCGGGAAATAGCGGAAAAACTCCCTTGTGCTGTCCAATCCGCCCATCTTGCGCACCACACTCCTGTAATAGTCCAGCGAATCCGTATAGGGAATGATGGGATCTGCCATGCCGTGGAGCATCAGCAGCTTCCCGCCAGATGCCCGGTAGGCGCTCAGATCCGTACTGTCCGCATTCAGGTATTCTCCCAATGCCTCATCCAGACGCTTCACGTCCTCATGAAAATCGAATTTCTTGAAATCAAATTCTTTTCCATAGACCCATCGGAAAATGTAGAAATAATCATGGGCAAAGGTTTCTTTATCGCTTTGTGTCTCCAAACCAAGAGGGCAGGCTTCGCTTCCCGGCACATAGAGCGGAGGATAAACCGTTTCTCCTGTTACGGGATCCACTGCCCCCTTCACCAGTTTCTTCAATGCCTCCTTCTGCTCCCGATTCAGTCTACCGCTTTTTTCAAAGACCTCCGAAACCAGCTTAATCTGCTGGGGGCATGTGAAAAAGGCATCTCCCGGCAGGCATTCTCCTTCCCTGCCATATTCCTGTAGCATAAACTCCGTCACAGCCTGTGCGTCCTCCTGTGTCAGACCGGATTTTTCCGTCTCCGTCAATGCCAGCCAATTCCAGATGAACCCGTAATGCAGGTGGGTACGGTGGTTGGCAGGGGCTACAGCAAGGATGCCGTCATAATCTTCCGGATACCGCTGTGCCAGCATCATTCCCTGCTGACCGCCTGTGGATCCTCCCACGAACAAACTGTATCCCACGGGTTGCCCGTAGAAGCATTCTGTCACCTGCTTCCCTACTACTGTCATCAGGTGGATGGAGCGGTGCCCGAAATCCTTCCAACGTTCCGGTTTTCCAATCAGGTCATCCACATCTGGCGCTGTTCCCAGATCCGAACTGGCTGTTGCATATCCTCTGCGAATCCCGTTCATCAGCTCCAAAACCTGTGTTACCCCTGCGGAACCTCCGTTCCCGGTTCCCAGGAAGTCGCCGTTCCAGCCTTCTACGGGCAGCCAGAATTCCACCAAGATATCCGAATCCTTCGTGGGCTTCATCCTTATGCGCACTTCACAATGCGCCGGGGCAGGCTGCGTAGCCACACCGGGCATCAGCTCTAGTGCTTTTTCCTCCACATACACGGCATCTTCCATCTGTCCATCCTCAATTGTCATTCTCCTCACGCGTTCCAGCCTGTCCGCATAATCCATCTTTCCCATCAATTTTCTTACCTGTCCTTTCTGAAAATCCTGCAATTACAGTTCCCTTCAGCCCCTGTCGGTATCCAACAATCCCAATCCCTTCTTCTGTACATCCCCGTTTACGGCCTGCCAGAGCCATTCCATGGGTGAAATTCCGTCAACCACCTGTTCAAAAACGGTATTCTCCATCAATATAGTATGTGCCGTGAAACGGCCTTCCTCCCCTGCCCCCTGCATGGGAAGGTCAAAGATATATAATCCGCAGGTAGGTATCTCCTCCTGCAATTGTGTACACATCCTGGTCAGGTTTTCCTGGAAGCTGTCTGCCGAGGCCTTATCTGCATCCAGACGACCCGTGTCAATATAATTCTGCAGACTCACCAACAGCATGTCACGGATGGAGCAGATGAACAAAATTTTTACCCGTTCACCATGCTTTTGCCGCAATGCCCGCAGCATATCCAAAGTAATGTTGTCCGACTGAACGCACTCCGCAATCCCTTCGGGCGCTCCCCACACCTTTAGGGCAGCATCCCAGTCCTTTTTCAATGCCAGCGAACTATCCACGCAGCAGGTCACATCCCCACAGTCCGGATAAATTCCCATGACCGCATCCGTCAGTAGCGCCGTCCCAAAGCCACCGGCGCTCTCACCGCACACCAGTATCTTTCCGGGATCCGGCATGACCCGCCGCACTTCCTCCATCGCCGCCTGGAAATTAGTGTAGCCATGGTGGTGGAGGGTTTTCCTGGCTCCGTCCAATGCCGTGTACGGGAAATCGCCGGTCCCACAGTGGAAATCCCCGGATGAATATGGCAGTACCAGCACACTCCAGCCACTAAAAGGATTGTCCTCCCTCTGTAGACACAGCCCCTGATTCACCTGTGCATCGGCAACCCAGCTGGTGTCCGGGAAGTAAAACTGCGGTTCCTTCCCCTGCACCAGCCTGTTCGGGCGTGCCGCCATATACTCCGACCAACTGACGCCACCGCCGCCGAACTGGACGATCAGGCGATTCTCCCTTCCATGCCGATAGTCCGCATGCCAGGATGTTCCGGTAGATGTGACGCATCCCTGCGGTGAAATCCTGTACCATTTGCCAACTTCCGGCTTCTCTTGAATTTCCGGAAAACGTATTTTTAAAACTTTCTCCACCATCGCAACCATTTCCGGTGATAGCCCTTCCGGGATTATGAATCCATTATTTTCCATGTTATGTATTCCTTTACTAATAATTTAATTGAAGCTTTCTTCTGCACTGCCCTCTCATGATATCTGTTGAAAGTAAATCATCTCAAAATTTAACTGTATTAATGTTAAAAAGAAATGTATAAAATGTCTTTGGACAAAACAATTGAAAACTTGTAAAAAAAACACCTTTTACACTAATTAACACATCCAATTAGGTTCTCTAATATATTTTTAAATTCTATTTCCTGAATACAACCATAGAGGAAATCGTCCAAAAATTAGGCTATCCTGCCTGTTACTCCGCATATCCCCAAAGCATCCACATACGCATTTTTAAGTATTGAAAGCAAGCCTCGCACATTTCTTTCTGTTTCTGCTCCATTTCAGTTAATTCCTTGTCATAGTCCCCTTCCATAAAACCGTGGGTAGATTCCTCAAAAACTTTCATTTCCACAGGGACTCCTGCCTCCAAAAGCCTGTCCCTGTAATCGAAGCCCTGCTGGTACAATGCATCCGGCCCGCAAAGGATTAACTCCGTGGCAGACAGACCTTTCAGGGCTTCTACGGAGGCTGTCGCAGGGGACATCACTGTTGAATATCTGTCAACTCCATCCCTGAAAAACACCTCCTCCATCAGCTTTGTGGACTTGGCATCCATACCCGGAAACAGCCCTTCATTAAACACATGGAAATCAAGAAAAGGATAGACTGGAATATTGCTGCATAAAGGAATCCCCTCATCTTTCAGCATAATGGCGGCTCCGGCACAAATGTGCCCGCCCGCACTGTATCCGATCAGGTTAAACCGGTCCCTGTCAATTCCATACTCTGTTGTATGCTCTGCAAAATATCGCACCACATCCGCTACTTCCTTCTGGGCATAGGGAAAGGGTTCTGCGTCTACCTTTGTATAATTGATGTTCACAACATATGCACACAACAGATCCGCCATCTTCTGGCTCTGCTCATCCAGCGCCGAGGCATCGCCCCCAACCCATGCTCCGCCATGGATATTGAACATCACCGGCATGGGCGCATATTTCTTTACCTCTGGTTTATACAGAATCACTTCCACCGGCTTTCCCTCCGCCCGTGGGACAAAAAATTGTTTTCCCAGCCAAGGCTCCTTTTTCCTGCTCTTTTTCCTCCCCCGCTCCAACATCTTGTGAACGAAAAATAGCTTAACTTTATTCATAGATCAATACTCCTTTTCCAGCAGCTCCAGTCCATAACTTTCCACGTTTCCATAAATACAGTCATATACCCATTGCACCGGGTTCTTGTTTCCACTGAATTTCCGGAAAGCAAATGGCACACTCAAAATCGTATGCTGCATCAGCGCATTCTCCTTGTCCGTAATTTTTTCAAAAATATACACGCCAATCCCGGGAATCTCATCCCTCATCCTTTCCACGCTTCTTTTTAATATACTCTGAAATATGTCCCCATCTCTTTTGTCCGCCGCATGATCAATGCCATATAGGTATGCCTGAAAGGTAGAAAGAGCCGCATCCCTGACTGCGCAGTCAAAAAGAATCTTTACGGACTTTCCCCGTTTCCGGCTAAGTGCAACCAGACTGTCCACTGTGATATTATCCGTTTTCAGCCGGTCACAGATCTCCTTTGGCGCATGCCATCTGTTCACCGCGGCATCACGCCATTTTTCCGATACCATCAGCCCGGCATCCACCGCCACGGCAAGATGTGATGCATGAGGAAAATAATCAAAAACATCATCCGCCAGAAGAGCGGAACCAAATCCTCCTGCACTACCTCCCGTCACAAGTACGGAATCTGTCTTTTTTGCCTCAATATGCTTAAGCGCCTCTTTCATCATAAGCCGGAAATTTAAACACCCATGATGATACAGTGTTTTCTTCTCCCCTGTGAGGGCTGTGTACTCCACTTCTCCGCAGCCAATATGGAAATCCCCAGTAGCATAAGGCACCACAATTACCGACCAATTCCGGAAAGGGTTCTTCTTTCCCCGTGACCCTATACCAAACCTTGCTATGCATCCTGCCATGGCATACATGCCCTGTGAAAAGGTGTCGCTGTATGCCCCGCCTTCCTTCACTGCGGAATATCCCCTTGCCGCCGTATATTCATCCGGGCTGACTCCACCCCCGAAAAAACAGACAATTACTTTATTCTCGGAACCTTTTTTCATAAAACCATGCCAGACTGTTCCATCGGCCGAGACCGCTCCCGGCGTATCCACCTCATACCATTTTCCTGTTTCGGCAGTTCCCTCAAGCTTATTATAATGTCCTCCAATAATTATAGTAAACAATGCATCCATCAGTCTGCCCATGCTCTCCGACCTTTCCTTCCTGCTTTTTTATCCCATTACCACCTTAACCTGTGCCTCCTTACAAGAAGCCAAGAGTTCTGATGTAATCAAAGCACCATCATTCAAAGTAACCGGCTTTCCGTTAAAGATCAATTCTTTCACGCCATGCTGGACATGATCTGGGTTTTCCACCTTAATGGTAAGCCTGCAGCTGCGGAATCTTCTCTGGACCGTATAAGACTCCCACTCTGTCGGAATTGACGGATCGATCAGAAGTCCCTGAAGTACCGGGCGTACCCCCAGCAGGTACTGGGTCGCCACCACATCCATCCATGCAGCGGTTCCTGTCACCTGAGAAACAACGCCCCATCCGAATTTCTCATTGTCCTTGCCAAGCATGGTTGAGCAGTATGCATAAGGTTCTGCATGATATCGCTCAACGCCGACCTTTTGAATGACCTTGTGGGGCAGAATCTGCTTGTAGTAATTCCATGCAAGGTTACCACGCCCCAACAGAGCCTCCGCCATAATCGCCCAACAGTTAGCCTGACAGAACACACCACCGTTTTCAGAATAACCCGCCGGCAGACCATTGACCATGGCTGATTCCTTTGCCGGCCACCCGGGATAACCAGGCGTATTCAGTAGCAATCCCAGGCCGGTGTCCAGTTCAATTCCGGCACTGTCCATGGCATGAAGCTGTTTTTCCCTGGAACCTGCCCCCGCAATGACCATCCAGCTCTGGGGGTTGAGCCAAATCCGCCCGTACTGTGCTGTATGGGTGCCGATGGGGTTTCCGTCATCATCAAGTCCCCGCAGGAACCAGTCACCGTCCCAGGCATAGCGCTCCAGCGCCTCTTCCTGCTTTTTTATCAGTCCGGTAAAACGCTCTGCTGTCCCGCTGTCCCCACGCATCATGGCAAGTTCTTTAAGCTGACGCAGCGCATAGATATGCTGCTCGGAAACAAACACCGTCTCGCCCCTGCCCTTGCGCCCATAAGGTCCAAGATGGTCATTCCAGTCGCTGAACAGGATCAACGGAAGTCCATGTTCGCCCAAATGCTTTTCCGTGAAATCCACGCCGCGTAGCAAATGCTCCCAAAGCGTTGCGCCGCCAGTATGCGAAATCATGTCCGGCGCAAGGAATGGAACCTCCCTGTCCAGGAAACCAAGATCTCCCGTTTCTGCTGCAATGGCATAAGCCAGGTACACTATCCAAATATGATTATCGGATCGTGTAATATCCTGTGCCGGACGTTTTTCCTCAGGCCACATGATGTGAACAGGATGTCCGTCTTCAAACTGCTGTGATGCCAGGAAGCACAGCATCTGTGTTGCCCATTCCGGCTTGCGGTAGGCCTGTGCCAGCATGTCCTGGGCAGAGTCACGGAAACCAATGCCACGCACCCCGGAGGCATCCGAACTGATGGAACGGGATAGACGCGCCGTATGAACACATTGCACCGGATTCCAAGTATTAATCTCCCGTGCGACATCCTGATCGGGAATCTCACATTGTAAAACGTTCAGATGGTCATTCCACCAACTCTGCAACTTCTCAAACTGAGCATCTGCTGCCCCTTCCCTGCGAAGCTCAGTTAAGTTTTCCCTCGCTTCCGCAAGCGATTTATCATAATCCGCAAGGGCTCCCTGTGCAACCCCAAGATAATAATGTATCCGCTTTTCTGAACCTGAAGCTAGTTCCACATGGGTATGCAGCGCACCACAGGGCTCTCCTCCATGAAGATCCGTATTGGAGAGATATCCGTTTTCAATCTCAATGGGATTGCGCTCATCCCGATAATTGCCGCAGAAAACATCACGGTTGCAGCAGTAGGAATTAACCTCCGCATCAGAACCGAAATAGACCATTGGAGACTCATCCTTGCGCGGGTGCATCCAGGCGGTATAAGCATAGGTGATGGCCTGGAGCTCTTGCTCCCAGACAGCCCTTGTATTCCACTTCAGATAATAGCCCAGTGTATTTTCCTCCCTCGCCAGATACTGCGACAGTTCCACATAGGCAAACACATCAAATGCAATGATCCGACCGCTTTCATTCTTTAATTTTAAATCCCATACAAGCGCATCCGTATCCTGAGCCATGAAAAGCTTAAGAGTAGCGGTAAGCCCGTCCTTCTCCGCAACAAATACAGAATAACCAGGAGCATGCTTTGCCGTGCGTTTCTCGACCTTGGTATCACAGGGGCGAAAAGCAGGCGACCAGACTGTACCATCCTGCATCCTTATGTACACATAAAAACCTGGAGAATCAATGGGCAGGTTATAAAAACGGTAACGTGTGAGCCGGAACATCATTGGGGATAACCACCAAGCCATACCGCCGCCTGCATGAGAGATAAAAGCGTGCATTCTGCCATTAGAGAGATAATTTATCCATGGTGAAGGCAGGTCAAATCTGTCAAAACAGATAGTCCTTTCCCTGTCTGAAAAGACATAAGGTAAGTTTTTCATGTTTTTGTCTCCTCCTATATTGTTATAATCGAATTGCATCAAATTTATAAGTACCACCAGCCAGGATTTCATTTCTGCCATCCGGCAGGATAAGGTGGGCTTTTGTTCCGTTTGGCACTTCGCAGCAATAACAGATATTCCCGCCATCCCGCTCCCAGCGTGAACGGATAGCGCCATACTGCGTTTTGTAAGTTGCCTCTGCCCATGTCAGCGAGCCACCAATTACAGGTCTCAATTCAAACTCCCGGAACCCCGGTGCATCAAATGTGGGGCGGATGCCGGCAATATACTCAAAGAGAAACTGGCAGACAGCACCAAAGCTATAGTGGTTGAAACTGTCCCGAAAAACATCCATGCCGTTCCAATTCTCTATCATTGTTGTAGCTCCCATAGTAACAGGATGCAGCCAGCCGGGGAAATCTGTCTGTTCTAAAATACGGAAAGCCTCATCAATAAGTCCATTGTCACAGAGTGTCGGCAACAGATAAACAGTGCTGAGAAAACCTGTGTTCAGATGGTAACCTGCTGCTTCCAGCTCGTGCTTAAGCTGCGAAATGACCAACTGCTTTTTCTCTTTACTGACCAAATCCAAAGCCAGTGCCCGGATATAGGCTGCCTGATGTCCTGCCTGAATCGTTCCATCTTCAGCAATAAGGTGCTTATCATATGCGGCTTTGA
Source organism: uncultured Acetatifactor sp. (assembly GCA_947625255.1). GTDB lineage: Bacteria > Bacillota > Clostridia > Lachnospirales > Lachnospiraceae > Acetatifactor. The sequence goes on from CANQNT010000003.1 coordinate 146,874, forward strand.
TCTTTTCAGACAGCAGCGCATAGTGCTCCGCATCCTTTGTCCTGCCGAGAATTTTTGCCATATGACTCAGATTGTCACAAGAACGCTTCGTATAGGCCGTTGCCACCTCCGGTTTCCCATACTTAGCCATATGACCTACATAATCCGCAGCCGTACCGCCTTTTGCAAAAAGTTCAATGACCTCGGGTGCAGGAGGAAGCGGTTCATTCCACTCACCATAATGGAATTTGGTATCATATATCCATTCCCCGTCACCGTTTGCATACCATGGTTTATCAGCATACAGCGGGTTTTTATCTTTCATGCAGCGCAAGGAATAATCCAGCCATTTTTTAGCTGTATCATAGTGTTCTTCCAAAATAGCTTTATCCCCATACATCAGGTAGAGCTGATACGGAATCCATACAGCAGAATCTCCCCAGCCAACACTGTCCTCGCCAATATTGCCGTTTCCCGAAGGACCAGCCAACGTCATGGCAGGATCCGTTTTTTGTACCTGCTTCAGTTCCTCCGGATTATGAACACTTGAAGTTGAAGGAAAGGTGATACCCAGCTTACCACTTTTATATTGTTCGATACGCTGATCCTGCAGCCATTTACGGAAAAATGAATACACATCCATAAACCAGGCAGCGGTGCGGCAATAAATCATAGCATCACCCGTCCATGCATTACGCTCCCTGGTAGGACAATCCACAGCTACATCCAAAAAGTTTCCCTTCTGGCTCCACCGGGCATTTTCCACCAGTCTGTTGATAAGTTCACTGGAGCATCGGAAATCGCCTGTCTCCTCCATATCAGAGTAGACCGCAATCGCAGTGAATTCCGCATCACATATGCCCTCCACCAGAATATAGCGAAAACCGAACACGGCAAAGTGAGGGGTATATTCTTCAAGTTCTGCACCCTGACAAATATAAGTAACCTCCTGGAACTCTGCTCTCCCACCGTCACAGTTGGCAGTGGAGAATCTGCCATTCAGATCAAGTCCTTCGCCGTGCTTTAAATGCACCACCTGTCCGGCTTTCGTATTATGGAGCGTCATTTTTACATAGCCCGCAATGTTCTGGCCAAAGTCGATGACCAGATTTCCGGCACTATCCTGAAAAGCCTTGCCAGCAAACCGTTCCTTCTCCCGTACAGGTACACTCTGATTTTTTATCAGTTCACCTTCCGTGTGTTCCGTGCATAATACAGCAGGCTGCCAGTCAGCCGGTATCATCCTTGCATCATAAACCTCCCCTTTTTGCAGGTCAGTACTGACAATAGATCCTGTTGTGACCTCAAAGCTCTCATCGGTAGCAACAATGACTATTTCATCCTCATATAAAAGCTCAAGTTCGCCCCAGAGAGCCAAAGTATAGCCAAAGTTGTTGTTCCACCGCCACCAGCCATCTCCCACCGTAACACGCAGCTCATCAGTACCCTCCCGCAAAAAGGTACTGACATCGTATTCCTGTGCCTGAACACGCTGATAGTAACTTGTCAATCCTGGGGTAAACTTATCTTCTGTAACCGGGGTGCCATTAATCATCGCCTCATAAAGCCCATGGGCACTAATACGGAGTTTTGCGCTTTTTAAGCCTGCTCTGACGTCAAACTGCCGTCTAAATATTGGTACAAGTCTCGTTTCCCGGTTATCCCCGGGATGACAGATCCACGCCGCCATCAGGACAACCTCCTGGAAAGAGCCAGTATCCTGCCAGCACATGCTTCCAACTCTTTCCTTGTGATCTCACTATTTTGTAATCCGGTAAGAATACTGTCCACATCCTCTGCAGAACCGGGCATGATCAGATCATTTCCCGCCAGTATACACTGAACCGGACTGCTGGCGCCATGAACACCAAAATTGAATTTGTCATCGGTCGTTCCCCAGTCGGTCATAACAATCCCTTCAAATCCCCATTCGCAACGCAGTACATCCGTCAAGAGTTCTCGCCGGTTTGCGGTATGGGCACCATTCAACAAATTATAAGAAGTCATCACAGCTTTGGGAGCCGCCTCTTTGACACATATTTCAAATCCTTTCAGATAGATTTCACGCAAAGCACGCTGTGAAACCATGCTGTTGGATCCAAAACGATTAGTCTCCTGGTTATTGCAGACAAAATGCTTGATCGTAACAGCACATTTCTCATGTTTCTGTACCCCGCGTGTCACTGCAGCCGCTGTCCTGCCGGAAACCAATGGATCCTCGGAGTAGTATTCAAAATTCCTGCCACACAGAGGGCTTCGATGAATATTCAACGCCGGAGCCAGCCAGACATTAGCTCCGAATTTCTCCATTTCCTCACCCACGATATCGCCACAAATTTCGGCAGCAACAGGATTCCAGCTCTGTGCCAGTGCGGTACCGATAGGGATTGCCGAGGCATAGTGATACAGCACTGTATTTGTTCTGGCCTTTTCTTTATTTTGCTCCAGCTTTGCCCGTATCAACTGCTGGATATCCGAAGGGAGAATATTCAAGATGCCGGCAAAGGCATCGGTATCAACGCTGTCCTGCCCTTCTTCGGTTTCAATATACTTTGTTGCAATGCGAAGTCCTGCGGGCCCGTCTGCCATTACGATAGTTCCATAACCCTTTTTTGCCACAATAGCTGCTGTTTCACCTGCTCCGCCTGCAAGTCTGGAAGCAGAATTGCCGATGATTGCCGCCATACCTTGTGCCTCTGTGTGTTTGCCGACACATATTGCGGCCAGTTCACTGTCCGTGAAACCAGATAAGTCAGAATAAGATAACCTCTCTCCATCGACCTTCTCACGGTCAAAATGTCCAATGTGATTTAAGCCTGCATCTTTTACACGGATAGTAGGCAGGTTCTGCAGAAGCTGGCGCTTCACTTCAGGTTTCCAGTCATCAAAGTCCGCATTACCACCGGCATGGCTAAGTGCCTGGGTGACCATATCACTTTCAAGCACAATGATACCTATTGGCATAGTACCAATACTAATGACATATTCACCCTTTTCGAGCAGCCATGCGTCATTTTCCGCATCCCAGCTTGCCATATTTTCAATAGGAATTCTAAGAGTAAGCATCTCGCTTTCTCCAGGAAGAAGCTCCCTTGTCTTTTGATAAGCGCAAAGTTCACGGGCAGGCTTCACAAGCTTACCGTCCGGTGCGGAGCAGAATAACTGTACGGTTTCTTTCCCCGCATAACTGCCTATATTATTCACTGTAACAGTGACAATAGCCATATGATCCTCAACTGTAAAATGATCCGGCTTTACACAGAACTCCGTATAACCGATACCATAACCAAAAGGAAACAGCGGCTTTATATCCACTGCGTCAAAGTAGCGGTAGCCAACAAAGATGCCCTCTCGGTAACTGGTGTTGTCCTGCTGAGCGAAATCACCTATGGCAGGATAATCATCCAATCTGGCCCAAGTCGTGGTAAGTTTGCCTGAAGGATAGTTTTTCCCAAGCAATACATCCGCAAACGCATCGCCTGTAACGGATCCAAGCTGACTAAGCACAAGGATATTTGAAACCTGGTCCAATACCGGACTCAGATCCACAGGACCACCCACATTCAAAACAAGCATAAATTTTCTGTATCTTTCACAACAAAGAGAAATATCTCGCTTCTCATCCTCAGTGAGCAGAAAGTCTCCCTCTGCTGCGAGACGATCAGACCCTTCGCCGGAATTACGGGACAGCACATAGATGCAGACTTCACCTTCACCGTCAATTGGCAGCATGTAGTGGGGTTCAGGAGGTGTTTTGCCCATTCCTACAAGAAACACAGGTTTTCCCTTCTCTTTTGCCTCTGCCGCAATGTCATCATAAAAACTCTTTGTCTGTGCATCCTTTGCCGCCTTGTAACCGTCCATCCATTTCTTAGTCGTAATGATAAAGCCTGCGTTTTCGAGTCCTTCCT
>CANQNT010000004.1 GCA_947625255.1 uncultured Acetatifactor sp.
AGAAAACCTGAATCTTACGGGAATCATCCTGTTTTCATTCTCAGGGACTAAAAAACGGTATTATCCGACAGGCCCTTCATAAAAAGGATTTCACGCATAAATATTATAAATTCTTCGAAGTCTCCTTAAATGCCGCCGCCACACTGGCAATTCCCTGCAGCTCAGCCGGCAGCAAAATCGTTGTCGCCTTGCCGTCAGCTACCTTTTCAAAAGCCTCCAGGCTCTTGATCTTCAACACGGCTTCGTCAGCACCTGCTTCTTTCAGCATACGGATTCCATCGGCATTGGCCTGCTGCACTTTCAAAATGGCTTCCGCTTCTCCTTCTGCCTCGCGGATCATCTTTTCTTTCTCGGCCTCCGCTCTTAAGATAGCGGACTGCTTTTCAGCCTCCGCACGCAGGATGGCGGATTCCTTTTCACCCTCCGCAACCAGCACCTTGGCTTTCTTTTCGCCTTCCGCACGAGTTACAGACTCACGTCTCTCACGCTCGGCCTTCATCTGCTTCTCCATGGCATTCTGAATCTCAGCGGGAGGAATGATGTTTTTCAGTTCCACACGATTGACCTTGATTCCCCAGGGATCCGTGGCGATATCCAGATTGGCGCGCATCTTGGTATTGATGGTCTCACGAGAGGTCAAGGTCTGATCCAGCTCCAAATCACCGATGATATTTCGAAGCGTGGTAGCCGTCAGATTCTCAATCGCCATCATCGGATTCTCCACGCCGTAGGTAAACAGCTTGGGATCCGTTATTTGATAAAATACGACCGTATCAATCCTCATCGTAACATTATCCTTGGTAATCACGGGCTGAGGCGGGAAATCCGCCACCTGCTCTTTCAGATTCACCTTTCTGGCAATCTTATCCAAAAAAGGCACTTTCATATGAAAGCCTACCGACCAGGTTCCCTGGTAAGCGCCCAGACGTTCCACCACATAAGCCTGGGCCTGGGGTACAATCTTGATGCTGGATATGGCAACCCACAGCAGCAAAATAACAACAACGATTACAATAATTTCCATAAGACACTCCCTCCGTGCATTCCCTGCACACTCTCCCGGTTCCCGCATACACGCGGAAAACCAAACCTACAGTTACCAGGTACCGCCCAGGGAAACCCTAACCGATCAATCCGTCAGTTTTCTCTCGGCTTTTCCGTACAGCCAGATCCTCATCGTATCCTACTGAGACACCTCTTGTTCCGGCTCTTGTCTGACGATCAGCTTCACTCCATTGATCGCCATGATCGTCACCACAGCACCCTGTGGAATCTTCCTATTATCCTCGACGCTTCTGGCACTCCATTCCTGCCCCCCAACCGTAACCTGGCCTTTTGCGCGCAAATTATCAATCTCATCGACAACGATGCCTTGCCTACCGATCAGTCCTTCCACATTGGTTCTGACACGGTCATGATTAAAATATCGCATCGCTACGGGTCTGGTAAAGCAAAGGAAGACGATGGACACCAAGAAAAACAAGATGATCTGCAGTGCCACGGGCCCATGCAGCAAGGCGGTTACCATTGCTACCAGCGCACCACCCGCGAACCAGATCGAGGTCAATCCCAGTGTTGCCATTTCAACAACGAGAAATACAATCAGAAGCACTAACCAGAATATGATTGGTCCCATACCATCACCTGCCCCTTTCTCCGTTTAAGGACGTTTGCATGTTCCTCTAAATCCTGTTTCTTTTGTTCTTTCTGTGTTAAGTTTACTACAAGTGGACCAAATGAGCAATAGAAATTTCCGCACGATAAAGATGTTTAACGGGCAAATACGGCCCTGCCGGTATCTTCACCGACAAGACCGCATTTTATTCTTTATTCTTATGATCAGATTTGATTTTAATAGAACACATGATGCCCGATGACCAGGCCTTCCCGTCCGTTATTGCGTCGGAAGTGGGTCAGATCGCCCACGGGCGAAGTGCCTGACAAAGCATCCTCCGCGGCGCGGATACATTCATCGGAAATATTGCCGGACTCATAAACCCGGTTCAGCTTACCGCTCATGGCAGGAGTGAACTGTCCGGATGCATAGATGACGCCGTGGATCGTATCCGGATATGCGGAGCTGCGTACTCGGTTCATGACAACCGCGCCTACCGCCACCTTGCCTTCATAACTCTCCCCGCCGGCCTCGCACTGAATCAAGGCCGCCAACAAAAGCGTCGTATCCGCGTCGGTGGTATACTCACCGTAATTCACATGGCGCTGTGCCTCTCTCTTGGCCTCCTCTTCCGCTTCTTTGCGGGCTTTGATCTCTTCCATCGTTTCCGCCGTGTCAATCAGAAAATCCAGCGTCACATATTCAGACAGCACATAACCATTCTCACCGTTATAATCAATACAGATCCAATCGTCCTCTTCCGTTGTAAGAACCTCTGCCATCTCACCCTTGGGAAGCACGCCCCAAACCTCGGCATCCTTACTTGGCCCCTTACGAATGCGAAGCACGTCATTCATGTAAGCAATGAGCTTGCCCACGCTTCCGGCCAACTCTTTCGCTTCCTCATCAAACAGAAGATACTCATCATTGGCCCAACCGATGACATTACCGGACTGAATTTTGGTCCAGCCATCGGCCCGTTCCAAAATCGTACCGCCGCAGTCCTTGTATAACATACCCACAACCTCGGAATCTCCGTTGGCCTCACTCCGGATATTGAGGGCACTGGCCACGTTCGCCATTACTTTATGATAGGTTTCTTCTTCCTCTTTGGCATCACCAGGCTTACGCGCCTCATCATTCGCGGCTTTTGTCGCGCCGGGATCAATAATCGCGGAAATTCCTCCGCTGGGAATCTCCAGAACATCCACACCCGCCCGGGCCGCCATTCCGTTCCCGGCCAGAAGACCTCCCATTATCATGAGTCCTGCCAGCGCTACAAACAATTTGCCTCTTGCCATAACCTTACCTCCAACAAATGTTAACAGTTTCTGTTTTAATATTTCGTAATATGCAATATTTATTACATAATTGTTAAATTTGTTACGAGGTATATCTTATCACCAAGGACTATTTTTGTCAAGCAAGACTTTTCGACGTTTCAATACATGCCTCGACAGCATCCATGACAACGCCGCGAAAGCCCCTTTCCTCCAATACCTTTACGGCCTGAATGGTCGTTCCGCCGGGAGAACAGACCATGTCCTTAAGCTCGCCGGGATGCTTTCCCGTTTCCAGCATCAGCTTGGCACTTCCAAACACCGCCTGGGCGACAAATTCATAGGCCTGGGCACGGGGCATCCCCTCCGCCACCGCCTCATCAGCCATGGCTTCCAGAAACAAGAACACATACGCGGGAGAACTGCCGCTGATGCCCACTACCACGTCCATCAGACGCTCCGGCACCACACTGGCCGTACCGAAAGAACGTAAGATTTCCAATACCTCTGCCAATTCCTCCTCCGAAACATTCTCCGCGGCGCACACCCCCGTACAGCCGGCAAGCACCAGGGCGGGCGTATTGGGCATACAGCGGATCAGCTTTAACTCCGGCCGGCCGAAGGCCTTTTTCAGATAAGCAAGGTCACGTCCTGCCGCGATGCTCACCACCAAAGTCTTTGGACGCACGCGCTCCTTAATCTGTCCGATCACTTCCGGGAAAAAGATCGGTTTCACGGCCAGAAACAGGATATCCGCCGTTTCCGCCACTTCTCCGTTTTCCGAGGTCACGCGAATGCCGAATTCTGTCCCCACGGCATCCAGCGTTTCCCATGTTCTCGCAGACCCGATGATTTCCAGGGGCGTTGCAATTCCTTTTTGCAGGATCCCTCCGATCATTGCCTTTGCCATATTGCCCAATCCAATAAAGCCGATGGTCATTTTACGAACCCTCCTTTTCAAGATGACGCTGTCTGTGCGCCTCATACATCAAAAGCCCTGCTGCCATGGCGGCATTCAAGGACTCAAGTCCGCCCTCCATGGGTATTTTCAAATAATGCCGCGCCAGTCGGGCCGTTTCCTCCCTCAGTCCGTTTCCCTCGTTGCCAATGAGAAACGCCGTTGGCCTTCGATAAGAATAGCCGTCATAATAATTCTTTCCCTGGAGGTGGGCCGCATAAGTGGTCACCCCGGCCTCATGCAGCCGCCCGATGACCGCTCCCAAGTCCTCCGTATAAAGAAAGGGGACGCGATAAACGGAGCCCATCGTGCCGCGAATCGTCTTGGGATTAAAAAGATCCACCGTGTCGGAGGACATAATCACTCCGGTCACGCCCGCTCCCTCTCCGGTCCGCATAATCGTCCCCAGATTCCCGGGATCCTGCAGGTTCTCCACTACCAGAAACAAGGGGTTCTCTTCCTTTAAAAGTTCCTCAAGCTGGTATTGGGGCTGCCCAAGGACCGTCAGAATTCCCTGCGGTGTCAGGGTATCGGACATTTTCGCAAACACTTCTTCACGAACGGTTTCATATCCGACACGCTCCAATTTGTTCCGAAGTTTTCGCTTTCCAGTCCCAGTCTCCTCTCCCGCAGCGGGTGAAGAAGCCCCTTCCGTCTCCTTTTTCAAAAAGCCTTCAGACACATAAACCTCTCGAATCCAGCTTTCCGGTGCTTCTTCGAACATCTTCAGTCCCTCCGCCAGGAACACTCCGTCCTTACGGCGCTCCCTCGCCCTGGTCTGCCAGAGTACAACCTGCTTCACTTTTTTATTTACCATGCTGGTTATCATACTGCTTCCTCTTTCACTCGGCACGACATTTGCGTCTCCCTCCAACTGTATATTCAGTTCCCATCAACCTTTAAAAAGGCCGTAATTTGAAAAACTGCAGCATCCCGAACAGAGACACTGCAGCCTTGCATATCCGATCACAAATCGCGCGCCCGGGATCAGCCTTTTTATAATAAATGAGCGACTTCCCACTGGTACTCGTCGATACTCTTTGTCATATTCAACGCTTCTTCAATATCGTAATCCACGAATTTACCGTCGCGGTAGCCTACCACACGATTGGTCTTCCCCCCCATCAGGATATCCACTGCATACGCGCCCATGATGGAAGCATAAAAACGATCCTTACAAGTAGGGCTGCCCCCACGCTGCATATAGCCCAGAATCGTGGCGCGGGTCTCGATACCGGTAGCCGCTTCAATTCTTCTCGCCATGGACGTAGAGTGGCCAATGCCTTCGGCATTAATGATAATATGGTGGGTCTTGCCCCGTTTCCGATTGGAAATAATATTGTTGATAATGCTCTGCTCGTTAAAATCATACTTCTCGGGAAGCAAAATGTCCTCCGCACCATTGGCAACGCCGCACCAAAGAGCGATGTATCCGGCGTTGCGGCCCATCACTTCAATAATGCTGCATCTCTCATGGGAGGAAGAGGTGTCCTTTACCTTGTCAATGGCCTGCATGGCCGTATTCACCGCCGTGTCGAAACCAATGGTATAGTCCGTGCACGCGATATCCAAATCAATGGTTCCGGGAAGCCCGATGGTATTGATCCCCAATCTGGACAAAGCCTGGGCCCCGCGGTAGGATCCATCTCCGCCAATGACCACCACACCGTCAATTCCGTGCTTGCGGCAGACTTCAGCGCCTTTCTGCTGACCCTCTTTGGTCTTAAACTCCAGACATCTGGCCGTTCCCAGAATCGTACCGCCTCTCTGTAAAATTTCGGATACGCTCCGGGACTCCATATCTATGATTTCTTCATTCAAAAGACCCATGTAGCCCTTTTTGATTCCTTTGACCTTAAGGCCTCTCGCCAATCCGGTCCTTACCACGGCGCGAATCGCGGCATTCATGCCGGGCGCATCACCGCCGCTGGTCAGGACGGCTATCGTCTTTAATTCTTTTGCCATGACTTACGTCCTCCTATCCATGCAAATCATCCTCGGCTACTTATTTTAATACAAGTCTATTCCGTTTTCAATAGTCACGTCGCAATTTTCACATTTTCATTCGCACGTTTTCTTTTCCGAACACATTCCCCAGTTTGTCGATCAAGGTCTGGTCTGCCTGAACACAGCGATTAGGGGGCAACAATTTGACCTGTTTCCCATCCTTGATAAAAACCACTACGTTATCATGGCCGTCGGAATCCGCGATTGTTTCATAAAGCTTCTGTTCCGCCTGTCGGAACGCCGCCACGTCCGCGAACTGAATCCAGAGGCCCGCGGGAAGCTTGCGGCCGGATACACTGGGGGAAGTATTTTTCCCATTGGCCTGGCCCGCGTGATTCGTCCCCTCCAAACGATTCTCGCCCAAGTACGGACTGCCGGAGGAACGATCCTGCCAGGCATCAGGGCCTGCCGGCGGTCTGCCGCCCGGGCCATATTTTTTACGGAAAGGTTCCTTGCTCCGGGCCGCTTCTTCAAACGTCACGATCTGTTCGCAGATCACCTTGCCGTCCCGTTCTTCATCCAGGGAAACGCGCCCTTTGACAAAAATCTTCGCGTCTTCCACCAGCAAAGAAGAGTATTTCTCGTAATCCCTGGGAAATACCACCACTTCCACGCTTCCTACCAAGTCCTCCAGTGAAAGGAATGCCATGACCTGATCTTTCTTGGTGTATTTAATGGTCTTGTCCGCGATCATACCGCCGACCACCGTCGTTGCCTGATCATTTACACCCGCCTTTTCCGCGTCTTCATCGAAGGCAAAATCACTGGTCGTGTTAAGAATATAACGTTCCAAGAGCTCCTGATACTCTTCCAGAGGATGTCCGCTGACATAAACACCCAGCACTTCCTTTTCAAAGCCCAGTAGCATTTCCTTGTCATACTCTCCCACGTCCGGCATCCGAATATCGAACTCCTCCTTGTCCTCTTCCGAGGCAATGTCAAACAAGGAAATCTGTCCGGCCAGATTGTTTTTCTTGTTTCTGGAAACGTGATCCAGAATCTGCACATAAACGCTCATGAACTGTTTCCTGGTTCCTCCCAGCCCGTCCAGCGCTCCTGCCTTGATGAAGTTCTCAATCGCTTTCTTGTTGACTTCCTTTTCCGACATACGTGTAATGAAGTCTTTCAGATTGGTAAAGTCGCCGCGGAGCCCGCGCTCTTCCACAATACTGTCAATAATGGGCCTTCCAATACTCTTAATGGCAGTCAATGCATAGCGGATATTGCCATCCACCACGGAAAAACCCACTTCCCCTTTATTGATATCAGGAGGCAAAACGGTGATTCCCATATTTCGGGAGGTCAAAATATACTCGGCCAGCTTCTTGGGCTTGTCAATGACTGAAGTCATGAGCGCAGCCATAAACTCCACTGGGTAATAACGCTTTAGCCAGGCCGTCTGGTAAGCTACCACCGCATAGCAGGCGGCATGGGACTTGTTAAAGGCATATTTGGCGAAATCCAACATCTCGTCATAAATATTCCCCGCCACTTTTTCATCAATGCCTTTGGAAATACACCCTGGAACTCCTTCCGCTTCATTTCCATAAATAAAGTTGGCACGTTCCTTTTCCATGACCGACTGCTTCTTCTTACTCATGGCCCGGCGCACCAGATCGCTGCGCCCCATGGTATATCCGCCCAAATCACGCACGATCTGCATGACCTGCTCCTGATAAACGATACATCCATAGGTGGATTTCAAAATCGGCTCCAGTTGCGGACAGGAATAGGTCACAGTCTCCGGCAGGTTTTTCCCTTTCAGATATTTGGGTATAAAACTCATAGGACCCGGCCGGTAAAGAGAAATTCCGGCAATGATATCTTCCAGATTCTTCGGATCCAGATCTTTCATGAAGTTCTTCATTCCAGAACTCTCCAATTGGAAGATTCCTTCTGTCTTGCCCGAGCCAATGTAGGCAAAAATCTCCGGATCATCATAACCAAGCCGATCCATATCGATGGACTTACCGATCTTTTTCTCCGCGAATTTGACGGCGTCATGAATCACCGTCAGATTGCGGATCCCCAGAAAATCCATTTTCAGCAGACCTAATTCTTCCAGCGTGGTCATGGTAAACTGCGCCACAATGGCGCCCGACGGCACCCTCGACAAGGGCACCAGATTTTCCGCCGTTTCGGGGCAGATTACCACGCCGGCAGCGTGCATGGAGGTATTTCTCCGTAAGCCTTCCAGACGCTTACTCATGTCGATCAGACGCTTGACTTGTTCATCACTTTCATATAGCTTGCGCAGATCGGGATTCAACTCCATGGCATGGTCCAGCGTCATGGGTTTATTCTGCTCATTGGGCGGAATCATCTTGGCAATGGAATCGGCAAAGGCATAAGGCAGATCCATAACCCGCGCGACATCCCGGACAACACCCTTGGCAAGCAAGGTACCAAAGGTGACGATCTGCACCACCTTGTCCTCGCCATACTTCTTTTTCACATAATCGATAACCTCCTGCCGCCGCTCATAGCAGAAGTCCACGTCGATATCGGGCATCGTGACGCGCTCCGGATTTAAGAAACGCTCAAACAATAACTGATACCGGATCGGATCGATATTCGTGATTTTCAGACTATAGGCCACGATGCTTCCCGCGCCGGAGCCTCTGCCGGGCCCAACGGGAATCCCCTGACTTCTGGCATAATTAATAAAATCCCAGACAATCAAAAAATAATCCACAAACCCCATGGAACGGATAATGTCCAGCTCGTAGTTCAGCCGGTCTTCCAACGTCTGACCCGGCAAGTCCCCGGTGAGACGTTGGATATCCCCATAGCGTTCTATCAGGCCTTCCCTGCAAAGCTTGTTCAGATAAGTCCAGGAATCGTATCCCCGCGGCACCTCGAAATGGGGCAGCTTCGTCTCGCCAAGGGCAATCTCCACGTTACACCGGTCCGCGATCCTCTGGGTGTTCTCCACCGCCTCCCAGGCAAAAGGAAACAGAGTCTTCATTTCCTCTTCGCTTTTCACATAATACTGCCCTTTTTCATAGCGCAGACGGTCCTCATCCGCCAGCTTTTTATTGGTCTGGAGGCATAGCAAAATATCGTGGGCCTCCCAGTCCTCCTCTCTGGTATAATGGACATCATTGGTGACCACCAGCGGAATGTCCAGTTCAGTGCTCATTTTCATTAATTCCATGTTCACGCGGCGCTGCTCGGGAATCCCGTGATCCTGCATTTCCAGGAAAAAATTCCCCTTTCCAAAACAGGCCTCGTATTTCAGGGCCGCTTTCCGGGCCTCATGGTTAAGTCCCTTGGCAATATAACGCTGCACCTCTCCGGCCAGACAGGCGGACAGGACAATAATCCCCTCATGATAGCGGTTCAGGATCTCCATATCCACTCTGGGCCGATAATAATAGCCTTCCGTAAATCCGCAGCTTACGATCTTCATTAGATTTGAGTAGCCCGTATTATTTTCCGCCAAAAGCACCAGGTGATAATAACGATCCTCCCCGCCGGTCAGTTCCTTGTCAAAGCGGGAATTGGGCGCGACATAAACCTCACAGCCTATAATGGGCTTGATCCCGGCTTCCTTAGCGGCACGATAAAAGTCGATCACGCCATACATCACGCCATGATCGGTAATTGCTGCGCTATCCATTCCCAATTCCCTGACCCGCGCCACATAGTCATTGATTTTATTGGATCCGTCCAAAAGAGAATACTCCGTATGGACATGCAAATGTACAAACGCCATAAGCCACTGCCTCCAGCCAAAATCCGGGCGGCTGACCCAGGATATTTCTTATAAGTACGCCCTCAGCTCATCCACCTTGTCAATCCGTTCCCAGGGAAGATTGAGGTCGTTGCGTCCAAAGTGTCCATAGCTGGCGGTCTGGCGGTAAATGGGTCTGCGCAGGTCCAGCATTTTAATGATGCCTGCGGGACGCAGGTCGAAGTTCTCACGGATGATCTGTACCAGTTTCTCATCGGAAACTTTGCCGGTGCCACAGGTATCCACCATGACAGAAGTGGGATGCGCCACGCCGATGGCGTAGGACAGCTGAATCTCGCACTTGTCGGCAAGACCGGCCGCCACTATGTTCTTGGCCACATAGCGGGCTGCGTAGGATGCGCTGCGATCCACTTTGGTACAGTCCTTTCCGGAGAACGCGCCGCCGCCATGTCTTGCATAGCCGCCATAGGTGTCCACGATGATCTTACGTCCCGTCAGGCCGCTGTCTCCCGCGGGACCGCCAATCACGAAACGTCCCGTGGGATTGATGAAGAACTTCGTGTTTTCATCGATCATTTCCGGCGGCAGAACGGGATCGAGCACATACTTTTTGATATCCCTGTGAATCTGCTCCTGGGTCACCTCCGCGTCATGCTGGGCGGACAATACCACGGCCTCCAGACGAAAAGGCTTTCCATTTTCATCGTATTCCACGGACACCTGGCTTTTTCCATCGGGCCGCAGATAGGGTAAGGTTCCATCCTTACGCACGGCAGTCAGCTGTCTGGTCAGCTTATGGGCCAGGGATATGGGGTAAGGCATCAGCTCCGGCGTTTCATTGGTGGCGTAACCAAACATCATCCCCTGATCCCCCGCGCCAATTGTATCCAACCGGGCATCATCCATATGTTGTTCTCTGACCTCCAATGCGCAGTCCACGCCCATGGCAATATCGGGAGACTGCTTCTCCAGGGCTACCATTACGGCACAGCTATTGCCATCAAAGCCCTTTTCCGAAGAATCATAACCAATCTCAGTCACGGTTTTACGGACAATGGCCGGAATGTTAATATTCGCTTTGCTGGTAACCTCTCCCATCACCAGCACAAAACCGGTCTTGGTGCAAGTCTCACACGCCACACGGCTATAAGGGTCCTGCTCCACCAGGGCATCCAGAATCGCGTCGGAAACGGCATCGCACAATTTGTCAGGATGACCTTCCGTAACGGATTCGGACGTAAACAATCGTTTTTCCATTTTTTCCTCCTTGGCTAATAACGGACAGCACGCTCTGCGTGTCATCCGGGTGTAATATGGGGCGCTTCCCGCGCCGATTTTCACAGGCATTAAAAAATCCGCTTACAAGAAGCGGACTCGTATCTTTCGATAATCAAATCCTCTTATTGTTCGAAATTGCTCGCTCAGGTGGGCACCTTCCTTCCATGAGGGGTTGCCGTGGCTTCATCGATCCTATGTATCTCCGCCAGCTCTGAATAAGAGAAAACTGCTTACGCACAATATGAAGTTGAATATCTATAGACAAGCATACACAGAAGACGCTTGTCTGTCAATAATTATTTTTAAAATTTTCAAAGAATCACAAAAAATTCATCCAACTTTTAATCGGAACTTCTGAAGCTCCCGCTCGGAATTCACCAATTCAATCTGCGCTCCCAGAGTCCGCAGCTTTTGATGGAAATCCTCATAACCTCTGGCAATATAATGGATATTGTCCACCACCGTAATGCCATCGGCAGCCAATCCCGCCAACACCAGGGCCGCTCCCGCACGAAGATCCGGCGCCGAAATGGAAGCCCCCGTGTATTTCTCCACTCCGTCAATGATAGCGGTGTCACCGCCTTCTACCTTGATATTGGCCCCCATCTTGATCAGTTCATCCACATACTTGAAACGATTCTCGAAAATACTCTCCGTCACAATGCTGGTCCCTTTGGAAATACCCAAAGCCACCGTAATCTGCGCCTGCATATCCGTAGGGAACCCTGGATAGGGCAGGGTCTTCACATGAGTATGCATCAACGGCTTGCTGGCCACCACACGGACACAATCGTCAATCTCCTTGACCTCACAGCCGATCTCCAAAAGCTTGGCACTGATAGACTCCAGATGCTTGGGGATGACATTTTTCACCACGACGTCCCCCTTGGTAACAGCCGCGGCAAACATATAAGTTCCGGCCTCAATTTGGTCCTGAATGATCGTGTAGTCGCTCCCATGAAGCTTCTCCACGCCTCTGATACGGATCACATCCGTGCCCGCGCCCTTGATATCCGCACCCATACTGTTCAGGAAGTTGGCAAGATCCACCACATGGGGTTCCTTGGCCGCGTTCTCAATAATCGTACGTCCTTCCGCAAGAACGGCCGCCATCATCACATTGATGGTGGCGCCCACACTGCTGATATCCATGTAAATATGGTTTCCAACCAGGCGCTCCGCCTGCGTCTTGACCAAACCATGCTCAATGCACACCTCCGCGCCCAAAGCGCGAAAGCCCTTGATGTGCTGATCGATGGCACGGCAGCCAATATCGCACCCTCCCGGCAGGGCCACCTCCGCATAATGATACTTTCCCAACATTGCACCGATCAAATAATAAGAGCCGCGAATCCTGCGGATATATTCATCATCCGCCACCAGACTATTGATATTGGCGCCATTGATCGTAACCTTGTGCCGATTCTCACGCCTTACCATGACACCGATATTTTCCATGGCCTTAAGCAAAACCCTTATATCCCAGACATCGGGAATATTGTCGATATAGACCGTATCATCCGTCATTACGGACGCAGCAAGAATAGGAAGTGCCGCATTCTTGGCACCTCCTATTTCCACTTCACCCACAAGGGGATTCCCGCCTTTAATTGCATATTGTTCCATCTATTAATACCTCGATAAGTTTCCTATATTACAAGGACAATTGCACCTGGATGACGAGGACCGATACGACTTCTGTGACAGCGCACTGGTCAGGAACTCTGAAAGCCCCTCAAACAACACATTCTGATAACTCATCCGACAACCGCCCGTCAAACCTTTCTTAGAAACAAAATTATTATACCACATTCTTCCCATTTGTAAACGGAACATACATTCTTTTTTATTATTTCCGGATAACTGTGTTACCCATCAGCAAAAGACTTCCCCTACATACCTTGAGCGCCGCGAGGCGGCAAAGAGCACTTAAGCGCGGCTTTGCGCATGGCGCGGGCAAACTTATCGTAGACATCACAAGTCGCTCCCACGCTTCCCACCGCGCATTAATTCAGATATTTGAGCGGATCCACTTGTTTCCCATTGATCAAAATCTCAAAATGCACATGGGGTCCCGTGCTTACGCCGGTACTGCCGCTCAGCGCGATTCGCTCGCCCTGCTTGACGGTCTGACCCACTTTGACCAGGATCTTGCTTAGATGACCATACCTTGTCTGCCGTCCATCCTCATGGTCAATATAAACCACATAGCCATATCCGCTTCCCCATCCGGCTCTGGAAACCCTGCCCCCGTTGGAAGCATAGACGGACGTTCCCGTAGGGGTTGCCCAATCCACGCCCTTGTGATAGGTGCTGGCGCCTTTCGTAGGACGGCTTCGATATCCGTACCTCGAGCTCAAACGCCCTCCATTAATGGGCTTGATATAGGTAGGCGGCACTTTCGTTCCCCGCTCCACCACCATGGCCACCGCTTCCATCACTACTTCTTCCTTGACAATTTCGCGGCTGACCTCTTGATCGTTGACATAATTTGAAATCGCAATGACCTTACGGAACCCGGCGGATGGCTGTTGGTGAACCTTAGTCTCCGTCGTATACCAGCTGTCATTATCTATATATACGACATCCGCGTCATAAGTTTCTTCGAAATAATTTTCCGTCTGCCAATTTACAGACAGTTCCGGCTCCGGCACCGTAATGACCAACTCGTCTCCGATGTGGAGAATGGAATTCAAACTCTCCAGGGAGTCGTTCATGGCCACGATCTGCTCCATGGGAATATTGACTTTCAGGGAAATTTCCGACAAGGTATCCCCTGCCGCCACCGTGTAAATCGTTTTCAGTTCCTGATCCTTGGTGACTTCCTCAATGGCCTGCTCCACAGGCTTTAACTGAGATTCCGGAAGATAGGCCTCCACCACTTCCACCTTTTCCGAAAAATCCATGTTTAACAGTCCCAGCTCGTAATCTTCAAAATCCATCTGAGACTGAGGCAAAGACGCTTCCGCCGCCCTGGCAAATACCGACTGCACGCCGCCTTTCAAAAAAAGCGCGCTGTCGCGGGACTGTTCCTCTTCCACTTTGGCCTGCACGTTATTTACTTCCGTCGTCAGCACATTAAATTCCCGGCTGCCGTCATGCACCAACTCCACCTGGAACTTGCCTTCGGTATCATATTTGCTCACGGCGGCCTGAAGAAGCCGCACCACCTCCTGGGCGCTTTGCAGGTTCACCGTGTACTCATCCACTTTTACCGTGTAAGAACGATGCATCTTTTCCTGAACGGCTCCCCGAAGCACGGCGGCCATGTTCTCCTGCACGGTTTCCTCTTCATCAACCTCTCCCCAGAGTACCTCTTCGCCCGTATAGGATAATTCCGCTTCCAAAAACACCAAGTCATCCGCCGCTTCGGCAATGCTTCTCCTCGCATTCAGCAAAAGCTCCTCAGCCGCGGAAGCATCCGCCAAAGTTCCCACATCCTGTCCGTTTACCTGAATGTGAAAAAGATTCTCTCCGGTTCTCTCAAATTCCACATATCCTTTTCCTATCAGCGCATAACAAAACAGCACCAAGAGGGTTGTCCTTAAACAGGTATACCCAAACCTCTTCCTGCCATGTCTCTTCATCCTTAATCACCTATATTTTACGAATTCCTCCTGCGCACGCTATAACCAAAGCTCCCCAGGGCTTCTCCGCACTCATAATAAACGCCATGGGAATACACGATGGGTCTGGCCAATTCCAGGCAAAACCGATGATTTTCATCCATATATCTTTCATCCGCATGGACGGCCATCACCTCCGCCAGAAACAGATCATGACTTCCCAATGGTTTCCTCTCGCGTACCTTGCATTCGATATTTACGGGGCTCTCGCCAATCAAAGGCGCGGAAACCCGGGACGGCGCCGCCTTGGTCAGGTGCAGCCGTTCAAATTTGTCCACGTCACGTCCGCTCCTTACCCCGCAGTAATCCACGGCATACACCAAGTCCCGCGTGGACAGATTAATGACAAATTCTCCCGTCTCTTTCAAAATCGGATAGGAGTAACGTCCTGGCCTGACAGAAATGGAAACCATGGGCGGATTGGTACAAACCGTTCCCGCCCAGGCAACCGTAAGGATATTCGCTTTTCCATCCCGATCAGCCACAGTGACCATGACCACGGGGAGCGGATAAAGCATATTCCCCGGTTTCCAAAGCTGCTTTGCCATAGACACCTCGCTAAATGATCTGCAGCCGGATCATCATCTGGAGCACGATCCCCGCCACCGCGGCAACCAGTGCCGCTGCAGAAACGCCCAATACCTCCGTCATCCTCGCGTTCACCTTTTCCACGGCATTCCCCAGGCGCTCTTCACGCTTCGCCAGCTCTTCCACCATGACCGCCTGAACATTGCGGTAGACCTTGACGCTCTCCCGGTGCATGATTTCCTCCATTCTGGAAGAAATTGTATCCAACTCGGTACACAGCTCTTTGAGCTGGCTCTGATCCTGATGCATTTGATCCAGTCGTTCAATACTCGCGGCGATACTGGCGCCAGTCTCCTCCAGGCGTTCCGCTGCCTCATCGGACAAATGCTCGACTCTCTCCTTCAGAATTCTCTCCAAACCGGAAGCATTCTCGCGAAGCTGCTGCTCCAGTCCATTGGAGATGGTCTGGAACTGCTGTTCCATGTCCCTGGTCACACTCTGCAAATCTCCACACATATCGCGCATCTGGGACAAACACTCCCGATACTCGTCCACCTGGTTCTGCAACTGATTCAGCTTCTCAGTCTCCGCCGCGGTGTTCGCTTTGATCATCTCCTGCGCATTCCACTTCTGCGCGAGCTTGTCCATAAAATTATCCATCCAACTTCCTCCAACCATACCCACATACCCGCTTACTTTTCCTGAAACGATATTTCCACTTTTATTTTAACACCTTTCCTGACATTTTACAACGTCCCGTCTGCAAAAGCAGACGGATTTTGTTGTTTTTTACCAATACAAACAAACAATTCTTACCTCTGTCTGTGATATTCACCAAAGATTCACACGGTGTTCATGTTTTATTCACAAATAATCGTTATACTATACGCATAAAAAAGGGAACATGACAGCCAGCCGTTTTGATAATTTTTTCATAATAGCCCGGATACCGCAAGGCATCCGGGCTATCCTCGTTAATAAGGATGACATGCGGAACGCGGCATCCATGTCCTGGCTTTTCCCTCTTATCCGCGTTCTTCGCCCGTCTGACCGAGCGCCAGAATCTCCTCATTCAAGGTCAGCATTCGAGCATCCAGATCCGCTACCAGCTTCGCACACTCCACCAGTTCATCCTGGATATGCTCCGGGGCGTCTCCCTCAAACTTATAATGTATCTTGTGCTCCAAGCTTGCCCAGAAATCCATGGCGACCGTCCGAATCTGCACTTCTACCTTGGTATCAACGATCCGGTCCGACAGATATACCGGAACAGTAACAATCATATGATAGCTCTTGTACCCGCTGGCCTTGGGATAGGTGATATAATCTTTGACCGCAATGACATGGATGTCTCTCTGCTCCCGGATCATTTCCGCGATTCGATAAATATCCGAGGTAAAAGAACAAATAATTCTGATACCGGCGATATCATTTATGTACTCTACCATATTTTCAATCGTAGATTCATATCCATGACGCTTCAGCTTCTTCACAATGCTCTCCGGCGTCTTGATGCGGGACTTAATATGTTCGATGGGATTATATTGGTGTACATGCTGGAACTCGTCGTTCAAAATCTCCATCTTCGTCTCCATCTGACGAAGCGCCGCGTTATAAATCAGCGTCACTTCTTTCCAGCTGTCCACTCCGTTTCCGTTTTCTCTCAATTCCATCTGCGGTACTCCTTTAATACTTCTAACCTTCAAGGTATCAAAGTCAGTATAGCATAAATAACTAAAAAAATGTATATACTTCACAAATTATTAATCCTTTTTTTCAATACTTCTAAATTCCTCTTGGGGAACCCTATATTCTATGCAGGGAAGAGACAAATTATGACAGGACGATTATTGCAAGGCCGAAAAACCGCTTTACTTTCCGTTCAGAATCCGATATACTGATATCACGAATTTACCGAAGTAAAAAGGAGGGGACGCTTATGTTCCGCTTGTGGGCGAAAATATTTCAGGACAACCATATGCTGCGGGATGTGGTCATCACGGATGACGGCGCGGATACCAGGACACACAAGGTTTTTCGGGCATTGGAAAAGGTTTGTTATGAATTTGATCTGAGCAGGCCCATCTGGCTGGAAAAGAACCTCCGCGAGTTCAAACGGCACAGCAGAGTGCGGTTTCATCAGGATAATTTCGTAGAGAAAATAGACTTTGACTATCTGGAGCTTCAAATGATCGAAGAGGATGATTGAAAGCTCATGGAATAACCGTTAGGGAAAATCGTATGAGGCAGGGCAGCAACATGTCCTGCTTTTTTGATTTCCATAAAATGGGTGCGGGAAACACGACCCCTATCGTTTGTTAATGATATTTTTACAATTTTGATATTGACTTTTTACAGTTCATGGTATAGTATGATCTTAATTCGATATGTGGTATTAAAAACTACTTGCTGAATATAATAATTATTGTATAGCGGTTTTTGTGACTCCGTATCGTTTTGCGGGAGTACGGAAAATACGATGGATAATCCCGCCGCTTATGAAACAGCGGCAAAAGAATGGATGACGATTGAATGACTTTTCATAGATGAATTAAGGAGGTAAGAAAATGCAGATTACAATTCGTGAGCCCGGAAGTGCGTTGACGCATTTTGTGGGGATGATGTTAGCGGTTTTTGCTTCGGTCCCGTTGTTGGTAAAGGCCGGAGTCTCGTCAGGGGAAAAAAATCTCATTGCCCTGGCCATTTTCATGGGAAGCATGATTTTGTTGTATGGTGCCAGTGCCACATATCATTCCGTGAACCTAAGCGGGCGCGGGCTGCGTATTTTTAAGAAAATTGACCATATGATGATTTTCGTCCTGATCGCCGGTTCCTATACACCGGTTTGTCTGATCATCCTGAACGGGAAAATCGGTTATCAGCTTTTGGCCCTTGTATGGGGAATCGCGCTGATCGGCATGACCGTAAAGGCCTGTTGGGTAACTTGTCCCAAATGGTTCTCCTCCGTAATCTATATTGCAATGGGTTGGGTTTGTCTGCTGGCTTTCGGACCGTTGTGGAACTCCCTGCCGCATTCCGGTTTTCTTTGGTTATTGGCCGGGGGCATCATTTATACCATCGGCGGCATCATCTACGCCCTCAAGCTGCCGCTTTTCAACTCCAGACACAAGGAATTTGGCTCTCACGAAGTATTCCATTTGTTCTGCATGGCCGGAAGCGCCTGCCATTTCATTTTTATGTATTTGTACGTCGCGTAAAACACGAAGAATACTCCGAACACGCCTGTTCCGCCGCGCGGCCAGGCAAGAAATTTCCACAGATCAAGCAAGGCCGCACCCATTGCGGAAAATCAGTGATGCGGCCTTACTCATCTCTATTTTGAATCAATCCTCGTAACCATTGGGGTTGTTTTTCTGCCATCTCCAGGAATCTTCACACATTTCGCGAATTCCATACTGAGCTTCCCATCCCAGCTCCTCCTTGGCCTTGGCGGCATCCGCATAGCAGACCGCGATATCTCCCGGACGGCGTTCCTTAATCACATAAGGGATCTTCACTCCCGTGGCGGCCTCAAAATTCTTCACAATGTCAAGCACACTATAACCCACGCCCGTTCCCAGATTATAAATCTTAAGGCCTGCCTTTTCCTCGATTTTCTTCAAGGCTTTCACATGACCCTTGGCCAAATCCACCACATGGATGTAATCGCGCACACCCGTTCCGTCCGGCGTATCATAATCATTGCCAAATACCCCCAACTGCGGAAGCTTGCCGACTGCCACCTGAGTGATATAAGGCATCAAATTGTTGGGAATTCCGTTGGGATTCTCACCTATGGTGCCGCTCTTGTGCGCTCCAATCGGATTGAAGTAGCGCAGCAAGATCACGTTCCATTCCGGATCCGCCTTTTGAATATCGCTTAAAATCTGCTCCAACATGGACTTTGTCCAGCCATACGGGTTGGTACACTGGCCCTTGGGACATTCCTCGGTAATGGGGATGAAAGCCGGATTGCCGTACACAGTAGCGCTGGAAGAAAAAATCATGTTCTTCACCCCATGCTTGCGCATCACGTCCACCAGGGTAAGGGTTCCCGCAATATTATTTTCATAGTATTCCCAGGGCTTGCGCACGGATTCTCCCACCGCTTTCAAGCCAGCGAAATGAATGACCGCGTCAATGGACTCCCTGGTAAAAACCTCCTCCAGAGCCTCTCTGTCCAATATATCCGCTTGATAGAACGGCACTTTCTTGCCGGTGATCTTCGCCACGCGCTCCAGGGATTTCTCAGAGGAATTGCTCAAATTATCCAACACCGCCACGTCATAGCCCGCTTCCTGCAGCTCCACGACCGTATGACTTCCAATAAATCCCGCGCCGCCAGTTACTAAAATCGTCATCTTCTCTCCCTCCTCATCGGTCCATTCCGATGCCATTTGTTTTCGTGTGTATTCCAGTTTACTGAAAAGAAGCCCGGATCACAATACTGTTTTGTTGAAGAAATCTGTCGAAATGTTATAACTCCACGCCATTTAAGCGAAGCAGCTCTCTAGCGCTTTCCACGGAATCAATACCCGTGGGATTCTTGACAGGGGCAAATTCCTTTTCCCGCACCACCTCATACGGCAGACAGCTGGGAAGCTGGTGGATCATATCGAGTACCAGATTCTCATACTTATAGCCGTTGGGAGCGGCCGGCCTGACCAGATTGCCATCCTCATCCAGATAAGGAATCTTCTTTTCCACCAAATGCAGCGGCAAAGAAGACGCCATCGCCTCCAGATCCGCCGTCCGGAATAAATAATTGAGAATCACACCGAAGTAATACGCCGGGTCGCCGTTCTCGTCCCTGGCATCCATCAGTTCCTGTGTCAAATCGTAATATTCCACGATGGAAGGTCTGCCGTCCTCCAGGCAAATCACGCCAACCCTTTCATCCGGGGCGTTTTTGCGCACCACCTTGGCCCCCACGGAACAGTTCCTCTCTATGGTCGCGCCAACAAAGCAAGGATCCGCGATTCTCTGCAGCACATTGTCCACGGCAAATACATTCAGCCACTCGATTCCTTTTTCATGCAACAGATCCAGCAGCCCGCTGCGCTTCAAAGAAATGAACCAGCCGCCGTTTCCATTGGGGGAAGTTGACATTTTGCCTTTTTCCTCCATATAAATCTTGCCATTGTAATCGGTGGCAACCGCCATCTCCTGTTTGAAAAAGTGAACGTACTCGGAGTCATAGCCGAAAAATCTCTGCTCTGTTAAAAATTTCACCGTGGCGTCATGGTTCTTGTCACTGGTCATAACAAACAAATGCACATAATTGCCCGCTTCTCTCACCACATCCATCAGGTTATTGATCAGGCATTGGAAAATATAGAGCTTTCGGGTCAGACCCATGTTGTACATCCCCTTGGGATTCTCAGAGCCAAGACGCGTACCCATACCTCCCGCCAACAATACCGCGCCCACTTTGCCCGCACGAATGGCCTCCAGGCCAGCGGCAGTGAAACTCTCCTTATTCGCGCTGATCTCCGCAAGCTGCATGGAGGCCAACGGCGTAATCACGCCCCTCACCAGCAAATCCTCTTTATGGCGGCTAAACTCCAGCTGAGTCATGTCCGTAGCATCAATTTGATCCAGCAGCGCCTGCTTCTGCCGATCGTCCAGCTCCCCGTAATATTTTAATACATGCTCCTGCCCATAAAACTTAAGCTTCTCTTGCGCCTGCTCCAACGTCATCCCATCATTACCTCACTTTACATTAATAAATACTCAGACTCCAGCCCCGTCCCCGGGGGCCAGTCTCGTCCCGGGGGTCAGTCTCGTCCCCGGGGGAGCCTTTCGCTTATTTTACCACGTTTGACCGACAATGTATAGACCAATCTAAGCCTTTTTATCCGCTGCCGGCAACAGTTCAGACACCTGCGAACCACTGCCGGCTCCTTTGGTCATCTTGCGCTTTTCCGAAAGCTATGATATGATGATTCTGCCGCGGCGTATTCAACGCCCGCCCCAAGGAGAAGCATCCCATGAAAACAAATTTTCACACTCATACGCAGCGCTGCGGGCACGCCCGGGGGACGGCCCTGGAATATGTCCAATCCGCCATTCGTTCCGGTCTTTCCCAGCTGGGCTTTTCAGACCACGGTCCATTTCCCGACAAGGACTATTGCGCCCGTATGCCCTTCGCGCAATTTCAAGACTACCTTACGGACATGGACGAATTGCGTGCCCGTTTTTCAGACCGAATCACCTTATGGAAAGGCGTGGAAATCGAGTATCTCCCGGAATATCATGATTTTTACGAGGCCTTGCTGACAAAATATGGTTTGGACTATCTTCTGTTGGGGCAGCATTTTTACAGAAGCCTGCCAGGGGAAATTGCCTTTACCTCCGCATCCCGTTCCACGGAAGATTACCTCAACTATGCCAAAGCCGCGGCGGATGGAATGAAAACCGGATATTTCGCCGCCGTGGCCCATCCCGACATTTATATGATGAATCCTTATTCCTGGGATGATAATTGCCTCCGCGCCGCGGATATTCTGATAGGGAACGCATTAGCCACCGATACGATTCTGGAGTACAACGCTAATGGACTTCGCCGCGGGATAACCGCCTTTCCTGACGGAGAGCGTTTCCCTTATCCCCATCCACGTTTCTGGGAAATGGCGGCGTCCGCCAAGGTACGGGTCATCGTAGGCTCAGACTGTCATGCCCCCGAACTGGTCTGGGACAAAGCCGTGGAACAGTCCTACCAACAATTGAAAGCACTGGGATTACGCCCTCTCACACATCCTCTCTGTAAAAATCATCCTTGCGTTCGGACATAACCAGATAGCACTCCTTCCCAGCCAAAAGCTTGGCCGGCACCCTCCAGGGCAGCCCGGAATAATAGTTATCAGCCACGAGCCTTCCATCCGCATAAATCTGTGCCGCGTCATAGTCCTCTTCGATGGAGAGAAATCCTTGACTTCCCTCCACAAAAAGTTTCTTCCAGAAAACCTTTCTGGGGCCGCCGATCCGCAGTTCTTCCTCATAAGGAGGCGTGAAAGGAGGCTGCGACACTTGCTGCCAGGAAACGACAGGCTCCCGGGCTTCCTCCCCCAAAGTCAGTGGTTGGAAAGCAGCCCCGTCCCAACGATAACAAGTGTGAATTCCTGCCTCTATACTGCAAAGCTCTCCCTGGCAAGTGTACAAATTGCACTCCTCTCCAAGATAGAGAACCCTTTCGTCCTTTTCCTCCAGCCGCCGCAGGAAACGCGCTTCCTGCCAGGTCAGGGTTACAATACGCACATTTCCCTTTTCGAAAATCCAATTCTTGCCGGTCTTCACTCCGCCTCCCGCCGCCTCCTTTTCCTCGCCATCAGAGAAACGATAGCGGGCCCGAATCCCCGGGATTTCCACGAAGAAAAAGGTATTTCCCATTCGGCAGATCGGTTGTGCGGTAGCATATTCCAAAACAACATCTTTCAATTTCATCCCAAAAGGAAAGAAAAAGCTCACTTCTCCTTTGACATCGATGGGCGGGAACACCACGCTTCCCGTATCCAGTACCACATCCCGGACCTCCTCCAGGGCAGTCAGACGCTGATAATGGTTGACAAACACATACCCGCGCTCTCCATCCGTCCTCATCCCGTACCGCAAGGAGTGCGTATCTTCTCTGCTCACGCTTTCCAGGGCATCCACCGCCCGCAAAGGCGCAAAATCCTCCTGGAAATCCTGCAAGAACAGATGCAGCAGGTTCAACAGGCCATATTGCTCCCGGGCTTCTCCGTACTCTGACAGCGCCGTCTGGAAATCATAGGATAGAATCGGATAATCATTGGGATAGCCCGTGGCTTTGGATTCCTGAAACGTGGACAGCCTGCCCAACTGATTGGTCCCTCCATGGTACATATAATAACCTGGCAAATTGTTGCCGTCACCCAGCTTCACCAGGGCCACCGCGTAGATATCCATGGGCCTGATGATGGGTCTTCTATGATGAGTCATCTGAATCCCGCCTCCCAATTCACAGGTGGCAAACGGATAATTTTCATAAGGCAGCTGCCAGTCGTCTCCTTTTTCCTGAGCGATCAAGTCCGCGCCGATGGCGGAATCATTTCGCATCCGATTGAAAAAATAATGGCAGGAAGGCGCCAGTTTCCGCGTATGCCCCTCCCAGGGAGCTTCGCAATAACCGCCAAACACCGGCAACACTTCTTCCACCGGAATCCTGGCGCCACAGGCGCTGTTCCAACCCGTCACGGTGAAGAGCGGTACCTCCATGCCGCATTCCAAGGCGATTTTTTTAAGCTCCCGCAAATGCTCCGCATTCTGAACATATTCGTTTTCCAGCTGTACGGCCACAATATTGCCGCCATCCCGATAAAAAAGCCCTTTCACTTCCTCCGCGATCCTGCCGTACCATCTGCGCACCTGCCGCAGATATTCGTCATTGTTTTCCCGCAGCTTATAAGGCTTGTGCAGCAGCCAGTCCGGCAGACCGCCATTCCGGCATTCCCCGTGGGCCCAGGGACCGATTCGCAGCACTACCTCCAGGCCCGCCTCCTGACAGGCCAGCACAAAGGCGCGGATGTCATTATCTCCGCCGAAATTCATCTCTCCCTCGATTTCCTCATGATAAATCCAAAACAAATAGGTGGATACCAGCGTAATTCCCCCCGCCTTTATTTTGGACAACTCTTTCAGCCAATCTTCCCGATGACATCTGCTGAAATGGAATTCCCCCATAATGGGAATCCAGGGCTTACCTCCCCTTGTAAGGTATAAGCTATTTACGTCGATCCGCTCTCCGTCCGGATTTGCCCCGCCCAGGTGCAAATGCCCCTCCAAAAACGGAGCCGCCTCCATTTCTCGAAAACGATAAATCATGATACATCCTCCTACCAATTCAACGCCAATCCCTCAAAGAAATCCGTATATCCTATCCGCTCCTCTTTCACGCGCAGAAAATACGCTTTCATTTCCGGACAGCCTTCTCCGATTTCTTGTATCACCGCGTCAAAGGACTCTTCCGTCAGGCACCCAAGCTCCGCAAAAAGTTCAAAATACCTGCGCTCCTCCCCATGCTCCTCACGAACCACTTCCCAGGCTTCCTCGCTGGGACAGCCTTTGGTATGGGCAAGAAGATAGTCCTTCAGCTCCCCCCGCACTTCCTCCGCAAGGCCTATGGGATTTAGAAGGCGCAGATAAAGAAGCCGCACCTTACTCCTGCGGCGATGGTTTAAAAAAGCCTCCAGGTCCGTGCTGCCATAGTCTTCCTCCCCGCAAAGCACCTGTTTTGCATAGCCTTCATGGTCGTCCGTGTGGAGATAGGACAACATTCGGTTGTCAAATTTCGACAGCCATTCCTTTTCCCCTGCCATGACCGGATCTACCAGATAATATGCCTCAAAAAAAGTCACGGCCGCTGCCATCAGTTCCGCCGGCGGATTTTCTCCGTCATCACGGGGCACCTCCAATTTTTTCAGATTACCGCACTCCAGAAAGACGGCCCTGCCCAGCGTCAGCGGTCCATTCGGCAGCACCACGCTCTCCAAACCGCTGCAGTAGCCGAAAGCCCAGTCATCAATTTTGTCCAATGTGGATGGAAGGCACAGGTGCCGTAATCGCTTTTTACTCAAAAAAGCTTTCCTCCCAATTTCCGCCACCGGACGACCCTCAATTTCCTCAGGTATGAACAGACTGCTCATCAGTCCGCTGAAACCGGTTATGACAATCTCCTCTCCCCGATTTCCTTTCCGTATCTCATAAGTCAGACTGCCATTTGGCAACGCATATTCTCTTTCTTTCACAAGTGTCCTGCCCTTTTCTCAATATTTTATTACGCCGTGAAAACCACCGTCCGGCTATCTGCTGAAGCCGTCCGGCTCTCACTTCACAAGTACCATCTTCTACAGCTTCAGCTCCGCGATCCGGCTCTTCAGCTCATCCTGGCGCTCGCTTAACATCAGCTCCTGGTTATGGCGCTGATAATCGGGACTGCCGAAGGTGGCAATAAACCGGGCGCTGTAATGATTTACCGTCAGGTGCGTCACCAGAATCAGCATTTCGTTCCCGTCCGCAAATGCCTGTTCCGCGAACGTAAAAAGTGCGTGCAATTCTCGTTTTACCGAGTCGGTTTCCCCGCGCAGTTCAGACACTGCCGCCTCATACCGTTTCTTCAAGAAAGCAAAAGCATCCAGCCCGGAAAGCTGTCCCGATTGAATTGCCTTTTTACCTTCTTCCAAAAAGGCAATGACCTGGCGCGTCTTGCGTCGATCCGCGTCGGAAAGGGAATTGGCCCGTCGAAGCGCTTCCATTGCCTTGTGACGGCCCTCGATCTGCTTCTCCAGCATCGCCGCGGCCGCGGTATCCATCTGTCTCTCCAGCTTCTCCGTCACCTCCGTATCCGCCTGTTTGGAAGCCTCTTTCCGCGCCAGCGTCCCCACCGCTTTCAAGGGTCCCCGCAGATCGGACAAGCAGGCAGCCTGATCGCACACTTCCTTCATATCCGCCTGTACCCGGTCCAGCAGCATCCCCACCAAAGAAAGCCGCTCGTCAAAAGCCGCGGCGCGGGCGCGCTCCACGGCCCGCTCACAATCCCCGCCCGACAGGATCTCCCCGATGGCATAATCCTTTTTATATTTTTGATACAAATCATAATAAGCGGTAAATTCCTTGACAATCCGCTCGTTCCGAAGATACTGCCCCACCAGGGTTTCATCCACGGGCAGCTTTTCCTCCTCATAGAGCAGCAAAATCTCCGACAAATCCTCCCAGCCTCTTGCCGTAACGAAGCTGCGGCCTTTCGTTGTCATCTCCATATGGTAAAAATGATCCTTTTTCAGATCCAAATAATTCAAAATCGCCTGATGGATGCGCCTTTCCGCCGCATATTCCTTCCAGACGTTCAAATCCGGCTCCACCTCCAGGACTTTCAGACGATCATAAGTCACCACGTCAAACTCCCGCACGGACTTATTGTATTCCGGCGGATTCCCCGCGGTCACAATGATCCAGCCATCCGGGACACGATGTCTGCCAAAAACCTTATACTGCAGGAACTGCAGCATGGACGGCGCCAGCGTCTCTGAGACACAATTGATCTCGTCCAGAAACAAAATTCCTTCCTGAAGACCGCTTTCCTCCATGGTCTCATAGATGGAGGCAATAATCTCGCTCATGGTATATTCGGACACATCCACTTCCTTCCCTCCATACACCTTATGCTGGATAAACGGCAGACCCAGGGCGGACTGGCGCGTATGATGGGTCATGGAATAGGATACCAGAGCGATTCCCAACTCCTGCGCAATTTGCTCCATAATGGCCGTTTTCCCGATACCGGGCGCGCCTAAGAGAAAAATGGGTCTTTGCCGGATAATGGGAATCCGATATTCGCCGAACTCGTCCTTTTTTAAATAAATTGTCACGGAATTTTTAATATATTCTTTGGCCTGTTTAATATTCATTCGCTCAATTCCTTTCCAACTCGGTTCTCCAAATCCTTTTCCACCGTTTCCAATTCCTCTTCTTCCAGGATCACCTTCATGCTCCAGGGCGGAACCGGCGCTCTATTTTCATCCTCATTTAAAAAGGCGAATATCACGTCGTAATCCGGCATTTTTTCAGGATAAAGCCCGTAACCATCCGTAAAATAAATAAGCCCCTTCAGATTTTCAAATTCTTTCTGATCCCGCAATGTCTCCACATAATCGAACACCGGTCGAAAGTCCGTAGCCCCAAAACCCTGCAGCTTCCCATATTGGAGAAAGACGTCAAACTCCTCCTGAGTCGTAATCTTCGTATCGCTTTGGACTTCACTGTCACATTGAATAATATGGACATTGATTTTGGAGAAAAAATTCTCCGTGCTTTTTAATAAGGAATAGGTTTTCTTCAGAAAGGCTCTTACGATCACGCCGCGGCAGGAAGCGGAGGTATCAATGGCGATCACGAATTCCTTAACCTTGGAAGCCTCCCGATATTCCAGGGGTTCAATTAGGGGCATATTCCCATAATGCTCCAAACCATAGTGATAATAGATGTAATCAAATTCTTCATCATTCAGGGTAATATCTTCACTGATCACTGTAAATTTCCGCAGAATGGCCCCATAATCATAATGATCCCTGGTGGCCTCCTCCAGATTCCTCTGCAGCGTTTCACTGCCGGATTTTCCCTTGGTAAAGGATTTTAAGTCTGCCTTGACCCGCTCACTGATTTTCTTCCACTGCTCCCTCGTTACAAGCAGTTCCTCCCGAGGTCTCCAAAACACATGAAGATCTTTCCGAAAAAGCCTCATCAGTTCTTCCCGCTCCGAAGCCGTGAGCGACTGATGTCGAAAATAGCAATATAAACGGTCAGCGGTTAATCCCCCCGCATCCTCTTTCAGAACCTCCAGCTTCATCTCCGCGTCCGCGTCATCAGGAAGCCATACATTCCCCAGACGCATCTCCAGAATCGTGCTTTCCACCGCCAAATCCGCCGCCAAATCCCAAAGATCCGTTTCCAGCTTCTGATACTGGAAACCATGATAAAAGACGCAATGCAATAAGGCATGAAGATAACAGCGTGCAACACGGGCTGGGTCCGCCTGATATTCTTTAAGTACCCATATGGGATCATAATAAAGCACAGACCCATCCGCGGCCATACCGCCCAATCCTTTTTTTTCTACGGGCTTCAGCGCTGCCAGAGCACCGTCCAGAAAACGCAGGGA
This sequence comes from uncultured Acetatifactor sp., assembly GCA_947625255.1. Taxonomy (GTDB): domain Bacteria; phylum Bacillota; class Clostridia; order Lachnospirales; family Lachnospiraceae; genus Acetatifactor. The sequence goes on from CANQNT010000004.1 coordinate 27,663, forward strand.
CACCAAAATATGATCCCTGCACAGGGACAACACTTGGACAGAGAGCTTTTTCATCTGAGTTGAACGGACATTTTCTTCCAATTCCTTAGACTGTGCCGACATGTCAAAACTCCTTTATCCCTACGCCAAGCCAAATCAGGCTTTTACGGAATCAAATCGATTCCCAAGCATTTTTTCCTCTATAACATACCGAAAATTAACGCCAATGTCAAGCCGTGAAGTAATTTCCACAACAACACACAACATCGCCGTTAAATCCTTTTTCTGTATCATTGAATCTCAAAAAAAACAATTGACACCGTTCTTCTTCCATATTATAGTAAAATGGTAATGATTCTTATTAACAAAAGGAGGAATCCAAGATGTCCAAGTATGCAGGAACAAAAACCGAAAAAAATTTGTGGGAAGCTTTTGCGGGGGAGTCCCAGGCCAGAAATAAGTACACTTATTTCGCATCCGTAGCAAAGAAAGCGGGATATGAGCAGATCGCGGAGCTGTTTTTAAAGACGGCTGACAATGAGAAAGAACATGCGAAGCTTTGGTTTAAAGAATTGGGCGAATTAGGCGACACGGCGCAGAATCTGCTTCACGCGGCCGAGGGCGAAAACGCCGAATGGACCGATATGTATGAGCGTATGGCAAAAGAAGCCGAGGAAGAAGGGTTTCCCGAGCTTGCCGCCCGTTTCCGCGGTGTCGCAGCCATCGAGAAGTCCCATGAGGAGCGTTATCGCGCGTTATTATATAATGTGGAGACCAAGCAGGTATTTGAAAAGAGCGGCGTGCAGGTATGGGAATGCCGTAATTGCGGCCACATTGTGGTAGGGACCAAAGCCCCCGAAGTTTGCCCTGTGTGTAACCATCCCCAGAGCTACTTCGAGGTTCGCAAGGAAAATTACTAAATCGGCCTTGGAAAGGTACCTTTCGGCCCGCCTTATTCCACCGTCACGGATTTCGCCAGATTTCTGGGCTTATCCACATCGCAGCCCCGTCCCACCGCCACATAGTAGCCAAAAAGCTGAAGCGGTATGATGGCAAGAGAATTGGCAAAAATTGGTTCCGTAATCGGCAGGTAAATTACATAATCCGAGGCCTTTTCGATGGCCAGGTTTCCTTCTCCCGTCAGAGCCATGACAAAAGCGCCTCTGGCCTTGACCTCGACCATGTTGCTGATGGTCTTCTGGTACAAGTAGGGCTGGGTGGATACCGCCACTACCAACGTTCCCTCTTCAATCAGGGATATGGTGCCGTGCTTTAATTCTCCTGCCGCATAGGCCTCGGAATGTACATAGGATATCTCCTTCAGCTTCAAGGAGCCTTCCAGGGAGATTGCGAAATCAATTCCCCTTCCCATAAAGAATATGTCCCTGGCCCCCAGATAACGGTTTGCGAAATGTTGAATTTTTTCTTTTTGCCCCAATAAAAGTTCAATCTGGTCAGGCAGTCTGCGCAAAGCCTGCAATAGATTTTGAAACCGTTCCTCTGTCACCGTACCTTTTACTCTGGCCAGCTTCATTGCCAGGAGATAGAGCGCCGCAAGCTGGGCGCTGTAAGCCTTGGTGGTGGCCACCGCGATTTCCGGTCCGGCCCAAGTGTACATCACGCTATCCGCCTCCCTGGCAATGGAGCTTCCTACCACATTGACAATCCCCAACACCCGGAACCCTCTTTTCCTGGATTCCCGCAGGGCGGCAAGAGAATCCGCCGTTTCCCCGGATTGGCTGATAATAATGACCAGACCATTCTCTTCCAAAATGGGATCCCGATAACGAAATTCGCTGGCCACCTCTACCTCCACGCCTACCCGGGCCAGGTTCTCGATCACATATTTGCCCGTCACCCCGGCATGATAAGCAGACCCACAAGCCACAATATATATCTTATGAATGGCCCGCAGCTCTTCATCCGTCATTTTCAGTTCGTCGATCACGATTTCATTATTCCGAATTCGCGGAGAAAGCGTATCAGCCACTGTCCGCGGCTGTTCATACATTTCTTTCAGCATGAAATGTTCATAACCCGCTTTTTCCGCCGCATCCGCATCCCAATCGATACTGACGGCCTCTTTCTCTATTTCCTCTTCATCCACGGAATAAAAACGCATCCCGTCTTTCCGAAGACACGCCACCTCCTGATTATCCATGTAATAAACCGTTCTGGTATAGCGCAGGATTGCCGGCACGTCCGAAGCAATAAAGCAGCCATCCTCCCCTTGTCCCACAATTAAGGGGCTGTCCTTTCGGGCCGCGAACACTTCCTCCGGATGATCCGCGAAGACGATTCCCAACGCATAAGATCCCTCCACCCTATGCAGCACTTTGGTAATGGCCTCCAGGGGATTCCCCCGATAATAATAATCAAGAAGATGTGCCAGTACCTCCGTATCCGTCTCCGATACAAACCGGCAGCCCCGTGCCTCCATTTTTTTCTTTAATGGAATATAATTTTCAATAATGCCATTATGAACCACCGCGATGGTTCCGGACTGATTGGTATGGGGATGAGAATTTGCGTCGCTGGGAGCTCCGTGCGTCGCCCAACGGGTATGTCCGATTCCCAACGTCCCGGGCATAGTCTCGCCTCCCCGTGTTAAATTTTCCAGAATTTTCAATCGGCCCACGGCCTTTTTGGTCACAATCCGCTCCCCATCATAAATCGCCATTCCCGCGGAGTCATAACCGCGATATTCCAGCTTGGACAAGCCGTCCAAAATGATGGGTGCCGCCTGCCGGGTTCCAATATATCCTACGATTCCACACATATCTTATGCTTTCCTTTCTTCTTCCGATCGTCCATATCCCCTGGAAGCGTCAACGCCGGCCACTTCCCTCCGCCTGCTTTCCTGCTTCCAATATTCCTGATTGTCCGTAAAAGCCAACACCCACTTCTTTGGAAGCTTCCGATACCGCTTCCCCAACAGATAACCCGCATATTTACAAACGGTTTGCAAATAAAAATATGGGATTTTTCCATACAGGCCATTGTGCCAGAGATACCCGGTTGTCTGCAACACCATCTTTTTTCCCTCGGACTCCGATGACACATCCGCAAAGACCTCCGGATGATCCGCCTGGGACACGCCCAAATCAAAATTCCTATGAAACTGCTGACGAATGGTATCATTATGGGAATGAACCACTTTTGCATCGGCCACATAGGCAATCTTGTACCCCGCCTTAATGGCTCCTGCCGCGTAAATCATATCTTCATTAAAAATAGTATGCCGCACAAAGCCTCCCAATTCCTCATAAACATCTCTGCGGTAGGCCGCGCAAACATTTGAGCAAAAATAAGTCTTAATTCCCAATTCCCCCATATCCTCCGCCGATTTTATCCGGGACTGCTCCGGATAATTAAAGCGCCGCATATATTTCTCAATTTCCCCGCAATCCGCAGCGGGAAGCTGTCTGGCATAGGAGACCGCCACCCCGTCATGAAGCGCCGAAACCAGACGTTCCACCAAAAATTCGTCCTCCGGCATGGCATCCTGCGTCATCATGATAAAAAATTCCCCTTCGGAGCGCTTCACTCCTTCCCTCCGGGTCCTGCCATGATCGAACTCCCGCTTGGACAAATGGTAGAGTCTGATTTTCTTATGCTGTTCCAGAAAGCGTGTCCCGTAGACCAGTTGTTCAAAATATTTTTCTTCCGTGTTCATCAAAATAATGTTTTGAACGGAAATTGTCTGCCGCTCCAACCGTTCCACCAATGTAAAAAGCGTTTTTCCCGGCTTATATACCGGGATAATTACGTCAATGTCCATTTCTCCTCCCTGATTGCAGTTCCCCGCGTCCACGTTCAGCAGACTCACGCTCCCTGATCTTTGGCGCATCCCCAAATACCGGCGCAGCAAGACTCTCTCCTTTGGGGCGTGTCCCCCATCACCAATTCTCAGGTACGCCTCGGCCTTAAAGAAAGGAGCCTTGCGGCTCCCTTCTCTGGTTTTCTTAATTCTTCAGACGGTCTTTCGTATCTGTCTCAATTTGCTTCGTGTACTCCTGCACCGTGCTGGGTACGGTATAATTTTCATCCCCAAAGAGGAACTCGTGGAGCCACACCACGTTGGATTCCAGGCTTAAAGGAATGACACAATCGCCCTTGGCTCCTCCCATACCCGCTGTACTCAGAGCATCCAACTGAGGGAAACCGTCTTCACCCACAATCTTATAATTCGCCACCTCAGTTAAATAAGGAAGAATGTCATCAGAGGTCAGGGAAGTCACCACATGCTTCATGGCATCCTCAAAAACCTTGGTCAAAGTATTGATATCCGCTTGTTTCACCTGATCCTCAATCGCCATCAGCACTTCACGCTGACTGGCGGCTCTCGCAAAATCGTTGCCCGTCCTATAACGGATACGACAATACGCCGCGGCCTGTAGGCCGTTCAGCTTTTGATAGCCCGTCTTAGTCACTTTTGTATAGCTGTTGGGATCCTCAGGATCTCCTCCCAGCGTTTTCACGATACTATACTGATAATTGTTGATATGCAGAAGCTCTGTGTCATCCACATCCAGGTAAACGCCGCCCAGACCGTCCACAACGTCAATCAGACCCTCATATCCAATGGAAATATAATCCGTTATGTTCAAGCCCAGATTGGAATTCAGCATCTTGATAGCCTGCTCACCGCCGCCAACATGATAAGCATGGTTCGCTTTCCGATAGTTGTCTCCATCCGCCCCGGGATTGGTATTCAAATAAGTATCACGATACACACTGACCAGCTTGATATTACCGGTATCCAGATTGATGCTGGCAATAATGATCGTGTCGCTGTGGCCGCCCTTGACCAATTCTGCTTCACTATTGGCATCAATACCGAACAAGGCAATATTCCAATAACCTTTCATCGTGCTGACAGGGCTCTCAATATCCTCTTGCACTTCTGACGGAATTGCCAGGGATTCAGGCTCACTGGGAAGCGGATCAATTTTCGGGCCTTCTCCGCCCCGGCTGAATACCAGGAACAACACGCCTACCATCGCTGCCAGTAAAACAATCTCCACTACGAAAATAATGTACTTCCTCTTTCTTCTGGTCGCTCTCTGCCGTTCAAGATCTCTTTGCTTAAATTGTCTCGAATTTGTTTCCATTCTCGCTTTCTCCCTTGTGCGCATATCGCTCAATATGCGTTTTTATTAATAAACCCTGTAAAAAAGGTCATTAACATAATTTTCAGATCAAATCCCAGGGTCCAGTTCTCAATATAATATAAATCGTAATCGATGCGCTTCCGAATGGATGTGTCCCCACGATAACCGCTGACCTGGGCCCAGCCCGTAAGCCCCGGCCTGACCTGATGCTTTACCATGTAGCGCGGGATCTCCTGACGGAATTTCTCCACGAACAACGGTCTCTCAGGTCTGGGTCCCACCAGACTCATATCCCCTTTCAGAATGTTAAAAAGCTGCGGCAGCTCGTCCAGGCTTGTCCCCCGCAAGAAGCGGCCGAAAGGCGTGACCCTTGGATCCCCCCGGGTAGTCCAGGACTTGAGTTCTTCTCCAGGCGGCTGCATCGCCATACTCCGGAATTTATACATATAGAAAGTCTTGTTGTGCAGCCCCACCCTTTCCTGCCTGAAGATCACCGGTCCCGGGCTGGTGCCTTTGATGATCAGCGCGATCAGCAGCATAATGGGAGAAGTAATCACGATAGCGATCAGGGATCCCACAATATCCACGGTCCTCTTAACCACCACGTTAAACGTATTGGTCAGCGGCACATGACGGATATTGATCACCGGGAGTCCCATCAGATCCTCCGTATAAGGATGAGTAGGAATCAGGCTGTTATAATCAGGGATGAACTTCGTGTGAACGCCCGCTTTCTCACAGATATCCACGATTTCTTCCAATCGGTCATAGTCTTTCAGGGGCAAGGTAATCGCGATTTCATCCATTTTATTCTCCGGTAAAATATATTCCAGATTCCCAATGGAGCCCAGCACCTTAATGCCCCTGTACATGGCCCCGTGAGGTACATGCTCGTCCAGAATCCCGCACACCACATATCCCCACTGCGGATTATCCAGAATCCGATCAATATACTCTTCCGCGGCCCTGGAATACCCAACCAGCAAAATATGCTTTAAGTTATATCCCTTGCTGCGCATGGTCTGCAAACTTTTTCTCAGAATCAATCTGGAGCAGCTTGTAAAAAACACGTTCAGACAAAAGAATATAAAAATCATGCTTCGGGAAATATTGATTTCTTTCAGCACTACATACAAAAATAAAATAAACGCCGCTATCCCAATGGCATTGGCTTGTATAATACTGAAAATCTCATGCCTGCGCCGGGAAGTCCGTTTGGGCGTGTACACATTGCACTTATAATAAAGGAGCATATACAACGGCACAATGGCAAACAACAAGAACAAATAATCCCTGGCCGGCAAAACGCCCGTTTCGGGCCCCATTCCAATGACATTGAATTTGATATAATATGCTAAAACATAGGAAACTGCCGTGATGACTGCGTCCATCATCAAATGCAGCCTGTTGAGTACCTTTTGGTTATCTCTGATCATATCCGTCACCCGGTTACAAAAACGGCACCCCGCCGCCCACAGACGGTCTCGGATTTCCTTTACCCGTTTACAATGTACAACAAATTCAGACCATACCATTCATAAAGCCGCAAATCCATGCTACAGGTATTGTACAATAAGATCGCTTAATCGGCAACTTAAGAATTTATGAAGCCATTTCTTAATATAATTTAAAAATTTGTTCGAAAATCGTTCTAAAAAGGGGAACAATAAGGCAAAAAGATTATTTTTTATCAAGCAGACGAAAAAGATTCCGGTAAAGCTGGCCCTGAATTGCCAGATAATTTCTCCAATGCTTCCATTCATGGCGCACTTTGGCCCCACGGCCCTGCTCGGTTGACAGGCGCTTCCAGCCTTGATACAGTCCCTCAAGGTATAGAGTACCCATTTTTTTGCCAAGAAAGAAACACGTTTTGATAGTAAATCCTGCCAAAAGAAACGGCGAATTCAGCAAAATCTGCCAAAGCGGCATATTTTTGCCGATAAGATAGACGCTGTTGGCTGACGCGAGTCTCGTCTTAAAAGGATTATAGCGGGAACCGGAAGCGGCGCTCCCCGCGTGAAGCACCCGGGCGCCGGGTTCATACCAATTCTCATACCCATAAATCCGGGCGCGATAGCCAATGTCCACATCCTCCAGATAAGCGAAGTGTGCCTCGTCAAAATATCCGATTTGCGCAAAAACCGCCCTGCGGTACAAGGCCGCGCCTCCGCAGGCGGAAAAAACACGCGCCGGAACATCGTACCGGTCCGCGGGCCGTCCCTTTCCCCGGGAAAAAGCCCACCCAAAAGCGCAGTAACAATCTCCCGCGCTATCGATTCTGTCATGATGATCCCATTGAAGCATCCTGGCACTGACCGAGAAAATTTTCTCATCCCGCTCCATGGCCTGATACAAGGCCTTGACAAACCCCTTAAGAACCACAGTATCATTGTTGAGCAAAAGCACATAAGGAGTTTGCGCCCTCTGAATGCCCAGATTGACCGCATGACAAAAGCCGGTATTCTCCGGCAGACAAATCAACTCCGCCCAGGGATACCGGTCCTTTAGCAATTGCACGCTGCCGTCTGCGGAACCATTGTCAATGACCAGCACCCGGAAAAGCGACTGCTCCTCCAGGTCCCGCAGACTGTCCAGACAACCCGCAAGATACTTAATCCCATTGTAATTAGGAATCACTACTGTGACACGTTCCATACATCCACCATTTTCACAATCCGCGGTTCCTGCCAGAGCCGCCTGCTCCATTCCGGGTCCCAGCAGACGCGATAACCGGCTTCCCGCAAAGCACGTCCCAGGCGCAGAGATAAATCTGCCACATCTGTCCCGGGAGGCAGTGTGCTTTCATCAAAACGATCCTCCGACGGCACCGTGACATACGGCACTCCCGTTACTTTTTGAAAAAGCTCCTGACATTCTTTCCGCAGCCGAAACAGGCGCAGATCCGCCGCCGCCACATCCTGCAAAAGCACTGCCCGATGCATGGTCCCGCTAAAGCCGTCCGGCAAAGTCCGATAGAGCACGTTCCCCTCTTCATCCATGGCCCCGGCCGCCACCCGCAGCCATGGGCCCGGTCCCATACGGCTCAAGAGCCTGCCGCCCACGGCCCCCACGTCCTCTCTGACTGTCAGCAGGTCCGGCTCATAGCGAAGCCCGTAAAAGCCCAAATGGCGCTTATGAAAGGCCTTTGCATTCCACTTCCTGCAAGCCGCGAAATCCTGTACCGCCCGCAGCCCGGCCTCATAAGCATATCGCTTACTCTGTGGATTCTCCGCGGTAGAAGCCGAATGACAACGCCAGTGATAAAGCACTTTGGGGATATGCACGATCCTTTCCTCCTCAGGCAAAATCACGGCTGCCGCCCGCAGCACCAAGTCATAATCCTGCGCGCCATTATAAGCTTCCCGAAATTCCAGGCTTTGCAGCAAGTTCTTCTCCATTACCAGGAAATGACAAATATAATTATTGGACAACAACAGATCGAGGTTAAAATTCTCTTTTCGATGGGGTTCATAATAAACACTGCGGTCCTGATTACACTTATCTTCATCAGAATACAAGAGCAAAGGCCTCCGCCCCGCCTTTTCTTCTTTTTCAATGCGATCCGCCATTTCATACAACGCGTCCGGTGTCAGCACATCGTCATGATCCAACAGCCCTACATAATCGCCTTCTGCCGCCCTCAAGGCCTGATTGGTATTCCCGGGGATTCCCTGATTTGCGGCAAGGCGCATATAGCGAAGCCGCTCTCCGCCGGTTCGGCCCGTTGTCAGCTCCTCAACAATTCGCTTTACACTGTCATCCTCCGTTGCATCCGCCAATACCAGCTCCCATTTGTCATAGGTCTGGCAAAGTACGGAATCCGCCATCTCCCGCAGATAAGGCTCCGGGGTCCGGTAGGTCGGAACCACAATACTAAAAAGCGGCTTTCTTTCCCAGTGCCGCCTCCTCTGTGCCTCCAGAATCTCTTCAGGCGGATCCTCATAGCAATATTCCTCTCCCCGACAAAAGAGCCGTTCCGCTGCCGCATAACAAGTATTTCGGAAACCATTCCTCCGCAGATAAGATATGGTTCTTCTCCAATTTGCCCCAAATCTGCCCATTTTAACCCCATTCGACAAGAAAGCGGCAGCACTGCCGCTTTCTTATCCTTTTGTTGGTATAAAGCTCCCACGCCCGGCGTGACTCCGTTGTATTACAAACAAGCCTTCAAATCATTCGTCAGTTGTTCCACCTTGGTCTTCGCATCTTCCAGACTGTTTCCTTTCACGCCCATGTAGAACTTGATCTTCGGCTCCGTTCCGGAAGGCCTTGCACAGCACCATGCGTCATCCGGCAGCTCGAAGTACAATACATTGGACTTCGGAAGACCCGTTGTGGTCACTTCCCCGGTCTCCATGTTTACCACGCGGTCCGTCTGGTAATCGCGGAACTTCAATACTTTGGCCGCGCCAAAAGCCTTGGGCGGATTCTGTCGAAGTTTGTCCATAATCTCCGCGATCTGCCTGGAACCATCAATTCCTTTAAGCGTGATGGTGTACTGCGTCTCTTTGTAATATCCATATTTTTCATACATATCCATCATCATATCCCAAAGAGTCTTGCCATGCTTCTTGCAGTATGCCGCCACTTCGCAGAGGCACATCACCGCCACACAGGCATCCTTGTCTCTTGCATGGGTTCCGGCCAGGCAGCCATAACTCTCTTCCAGGCCGAAGACATAATGATTGGAGTCAGTCTGCTCAAATCTCTTGATCTGCTCTCCGATAAACTTAAAGCCTGTCAGCACCTCGATCTTCTTCACTCCATAGGCATTGGTAATAGGCGTGGTCATGTTGGTGGTCACGATAGTGGTCACCAGGGCGGGATTCTCAGGCATAGTTCCGGTTGCGGTACGCTCTCTCAAAATGTATTCCGCGATCAGCATACCGGACATATTACCGGTGAAAGGCACATATTCACCCGTAGCCGCATCCTTACAGTAAACGCCCAAACGATCCGCGTCAGGATCCGTCGCGAGAACGATATCCGCGTCCTTTTCCCTGGCAAGACGCAGAGCATAAGTAAATGCCTTCGGGTCCTCCGGATTGGGATATTCCAAAGTCGTGAAATTCGGATCCGGATTCTCTTGCTCAGGAACCACATAAACATGCCGAAAGCCCAGTTCGGACAACACCCTGCGCACGGGCAGATTGCCGGTCCCGCACAAAGGCGTATATACAATCTTGATCTCCTCCGCCATTTCCCTGATCACGTCCGGATGGATGATCTGTTTCTTCAATTCCGTCATATAGGCATCGTCGATTTCCTTACCGATGACCTGATAGAGACCGGCGGCAATGGCCGCGTCCTTCTCCATGGTCTTCACCGTATGGTAATCCTTGATGGCCTGCACTTCCTCGATGATCTCTTTGTCCTTGGGCGCGGTCACCTGGGCGCCGTCCTCCCAATAAACCTTGTAGCCGTTATATTCAGGCGGGTTATGGCTGGCCGTCACCACGATGCCCGCGGTACATCCCAGCGTGCGCAGCGCGAAAGAAAGCTCCGGCGTGGGACGCAGGGAATCGAAAACATAAGCCTTGATGCCATTGGCCGCCAAACAAAGTCCCGCCACATCCGCGAATTCGGGAGACATCCGTCTGGAATCGTAAGCGATTGCCACACCCTTGGCCTGGGTACCCTGCTTTAAAATAAAGTTCGCAAGTCCCTGGGTCGCCTTACGGACGGTATAAATATTCATGCGGTTGGTTCCCGCGCCGATCACACCGCGCAGTCCACCGGTACCAAACTCCAGCTCCTTGTAAAAGCGCTCCTCAATCTCTTTCTCATTGTTCCGTATTGCCAAAAGCTCCGCCTTTGTGTCCTGGTCAAAATAGTCGTCTTCCAGCCAAAAACGATATTCGTCCATATAGCTCATGTTAACAATAGCCTCCTTTTCATGATATTGCTTATTTAAAAACCTTTATAGGAATTGTATCACACTATTTTCAATATGAAAAGTGACTTATAGAGAGTTTTTCTTTTTATTCAACGATAACGCCGCCAGATCTCCGCTTCCCGATTCTCCGCGCAGCATTTCCGCCCGGTCATATCTTCAGCGAAAAATCACTTCTATCCAAAGAAAAATTGGGATTATAATAAGGATCCCCTTTCTCCAGCACCTTTTTCCACTTCGTGCGAAAATGCTCCGATTCTTTATTATAGCGCTCGGCCCGCTCTCCCTGATCATCCGGGCCTCTGGAAACCGATTCGTAATGGTAAAGCTCCGCAAACGGCGTCCATACGTTAAGCAGGCCTTTCTCCCGGAGTCTCAGGCAGAAATCCACGTCGTTCAGGGAAATGATAAAGCTTTCATCCAGACCGCCCAGCTCTTCGTAAAGGCTTTTTTTCACCATCAGGCAGGCGCCTGTCACGGCACTCACATCCTGGGCATAACAGAGTCTCCCCATGTAACCCAGATTCTGGCGGGACTGTTTGTAATGGATGTGACCAGCCGTCCGATGGGCCCCCAGGCCGATCACCACGCCCGCGTGCTGGATGGTCTTGTCCGGATAATAAAGCTTGGCCCCTACCGCTCCCACGTCCGGGCGCTGGGCGTACATCAAAAGCTCTTCCATCCAATTGACCGTAATGACCTCCGTATCGTTGTTCAGAAGCAGCAGGTATTCTCCCGTCGCGTATTTGGCCCCGAAGTTATTGACCGCGGAATAATTAAAGGCCCCCTTAAAGGTTACGACCCGTACCTTGTCATTTTCTGACAAAACCTTATAATATTCTTGAATTTCCCGCGTCGTACTGTTATTTTCCACAACGATGATCTCGAATTGATCATAGGTGGACTTCTCCAATATGGATGTAACGCACCTCTTCAGATCCTCCGTATGATCCTTGTTGGGGATGAGAATGGATATCCTGGGATTGCCAAGAATCTGGTACTGGATCCGGAAAATCGTTTCAAAAGCCCTGGTACTGGTAATGCGGAAATTTTCATAGCCATGTCTGTGAAGATAATCCGCCACCGCCCCCCGGGCGCCCTCCACCGCGTAGGGCTTGGCTGAAATCCCCGCGGCCACGCTGCCGGGATGGCTTCTCCAGTAATACAAAAGCTTCGGCACATGTACCACATGCTCCGCCCGTTCCGTCAGACGCAGAATCATATCGTGATCCTGACTCCCATCGAACTTGGTCCGGAACAGCTCCGTCCCTTCCAGAAGCTTTCTGGAAAAAACACTGAAGTGACAAATATAATTATTGGCACGCAAATTATCCGGCGCATAATCCGGCTTGAAATGCATGGTCAGCATCTTATTGATGTCCCCATTATGAAAGGTGGTCTCATCACAATAAATATAATCCGCATCCTGCTCGTTGATAGCCTTTACATATTCATAAAGGATCGTGGGATGCAGAATATCATCCTGATCAAATAAGCCGATATAATCCCCTGTCGCCATCTGATAACAGGCATTGGTATTGCGCGCGATGCCGCCATTTTCCTTTAAATGCTGATAACGGATCCTCCCGCCCGCCCTGGCCTCGTATTCCTTGCAAATTTCACCGATATAGGCATGCTCCGCGTCAGAACCATCCGCCAGACACAACTCCCAGTTTTCATAGGTCTGATTCATCACGGAATCCAGCATTTCTCTCTGAAACGTGGGATCATTGTTCCAAAGCGGCACTAAAATACTGATTTTCATCATGCGTTGAAATTTCACCGCCCTTTGGGCCGCGGCTTCTTCGGCGGTAGGAAAACTGTCTGTGCCAAACTGCTTCATGGCTTTCCGTTCCCGCTTTTTATAATCCATTTTCCGCAGTACGCCGCGCAGACTGCCACAGTTGGCTACCCGGTCTTTCTGACGAATCGCCCAGTGAATGCAGTCCCGTGCCGGCCTGCTGGCTTTCCAGAGAGGATGATTCTTAATCCTGTCCAGTTTCCACTCCAATTCCTCGTTTTTTGCTTCCAGATCCGCAATTCTGGCCGCCAGATCCGCACATCTAAGATGCTCTTTTTCATAAGCCTCCTGATAATTCATCTCCGCCATTGCACATCCAACCTTTCATCCCGTCATTCCGCCTGCTCCGCGCGCCAAATCCGATTGCTCCAGTTGAGAAGCCGCAGGCCGCTCACACGATTTTTCGCCATAATTCCCAAACGATAACTTCCCTTAGGAATCAGCTCCGAAAGCTCCTTTCCGGTATCCTTTCTGTTCAGGCTGACCCAGAAGCCTCCCAGACCCACATGACGTTGGTCAGGAAGATTTTCCACCAAGTCGGAACGATACTGCCCGGACAATGGCTGTAAGTAGGTGACCGCACCCTCTCTCTCCAACAGCTCCGGCGTCAATTCTTCCGCCGGCAAGGTCTCCAACAGACTCTTGGCTTCTGACTCCGGCAAAGCAAGCATTACCAGCGTCTTTTCATAACAGGCATTGTTATCCCCCAACACTACACTATACCCCTGCAAGCGCTGACCGTTCGTACATTCCATCCCCACCATCAGGCAATTGTCCCTGCGCAGCTTTCTTCCGGACAAGTTCTTTTTCACCGGAGCAAACGGCTGGGGACGATTGCCCACAGAAAGATAAGCCGGAAAAATCCCCGAATCGAGCGTCTCCCGATTGAAACCCTCCGCAAAGTAAGGATCCTTGCCCACCAGCTCTGGGAACAGGGCATACAAACGTTTCCATTCCGACTGCAGCCGTTCCAGCTTTTCCACTGAATCATTGTCCGAACCGCGGGTCAAAGATTCATGATGATATGCATAGAACTGATTCAGGGACACATTGTGATATCCAAGCTGATACAGCCGAAATCCCAGCGCCACATCATTAAAGGCCACCCGCAGGGTCTCGTTGAAGCCATCAATTTCCCGAAAACGTTTCCCGGTACACATCAGGCAGGCTCCCGTCACGGCAATTACATCCAATGCGCAACGATTGCGCCCATGATCGTAAATCTGGTCATCCTCCAGATATTGCAGCTTGTGAACGGGGCCCATGGGCAAATTGGTGATTCCCGCATGCTGCATTTTACGGCTGTTGGGATAATAAAGCTTCAACCCCACGGCCCCCACGTAAGGCAGCGCGGCTCTCCGCACCATGGCCTCCATCCATCCCGCGCGGCACACTTCTACATCATCGTTCAGAAACAGCAGATATTGCTCCACGCCCGTTTCTCCCCGTTCCAGGGCGGATTGCGCGCCCAAATTACACATCCTGGAAAAATTAAATTCCATGGGACGATACAGGTAATAACATTCCGCCGGAAGAGCCTCCAAAAGCTTCTCAATCCTCTGCCGGTTCTCCTGACTGCTCCCATTGTCCACGACAACAAACTCATAGGGGATCTTGCTTCCTACACGGATGACGGAACCAAGACACTGTTCCAATAATCCGGGATTGTCCCTGGAGGGAATGATGACGGAAACCTTACGTCGTTCGGGGAGCTCACCGCCGGACTCCGTCCGGCCTGTCACATCCGGGTCCTGGTCAATTTCATAAGTATATCTCTGATAATCCTCCTGATCCAACTCCGTTCTGCCATGATATAGCATTTTGGAAATATGTCCGATGGAGGTACAGCCCCTCCGATAGCCCCCCGCCTCTTTCACCAATGTCTGCACGAAGCCGGCAAGACGTTCCGGCTCCAGGGCGCATCCAAAAGCCGTCTCCGGCATTTCCTTTGCCATGACAGGATTCTGGCGCAGCACCCCTTTCAGCCAGCTCTTGCGAACCGCCACCACGCTCCCCCAATAAAAGCCGGAGCAGAATGTATCCGGAGACCATTCCGGCTTAAACCAGGGACTGCGGCGTTCCCTGCGCACGGAATTTTCCACGTCCTCGTCCCCATAGGCCAGCATCACTTCCGGATGCTGCCGGAAATATTCTTTGATCCAAAACGGAGCATATCTGGAGAGCCGTCCTTTGGCAGAATACCAGACCATCACGGCCCCGTTCCCCTGTCTTGTCTCTTCGGGACCGCGGCCCTGACGTTCCTCTGTCTTGTCCGACGCTTCGCCGGAAGTCTTGACCGCTTTCAGAGACTCCCGTTCCACACCCCTGATCCATTTATCATAAGTAAAATTTTGATCCAACAGTTCTTTTTCATATCGTTTTTCCAGGAGCGCTGTCAGCGCTCCTTTCACCAACTCCCGCAGCATCCCATCAAACCCCCAGTAATTCTCTAATGATTTCGCAGACGACTGGCGATCATTTCTTTCAAGCTCGGCATCGTCTGGCTGGCCGCCAACTCCCGGGCCATCACCGGTGACAGCTTCGCCACCTCCATCTGAACCCGCAAGACATTTTCCTCTTTCCGTTCCAACGATTCCAGCGGGAAACTGATATTCGGATCCATGTCAGGAAAAAAGATTCCCGGCACTTCTCCCTCAGACTCATCCGCAGCCCGCTTCAAAAAACTTCCATTGGTAACCAGACTCTGGCCGTCACCCAGCTCCATGTCCTTTCCATTCCAAACCACTTTTCTCAGCTTCACAAGGCAGGCCCCCATGCAGGGATCCACACGAATGGCTTTTACTTTATTTTCCACTTTTATTGTGATATCAATCAAGTTATCGTCCAGATAAGCCTCCGGAATAAAATAAGAATTTTCCTCACGATATCCCTCGCCTCTATCCTCGTAAATCTGTACGTCAAATTCAAGATCCTGCTCCGTGGCCAGCCATTTCAGGGGCATGATCACATGCTTCCCAATGTCCCCCAATATCTTGGCCATGGGCCGATGCCCGTTGGTCACAAAGTTCTGGAATTCCGCTTCCTGCTTCCGGTATTGCTCCGCCTCCTCCGGCGTAATGCCCAACGCTTTCAAAATGCGATCCTCATCCAGGACCTTGCGCTTTTTATCTTCCAAAAGGTAACAATAAACGGCACGGTAGGCTAATTCTTTGGTCGAAATGGACTTCCCAAAAGTCCATTCATAATCGATCAGGGTCCATTCCTCCCCTGACACCAATATATTGGAGAAAACCAGATCAAAATCCGCCACGGGATAATCACTCCCATAATCGATTCGATCCACATACTCCCTGAAATACGCATAGAAGCTTTCCAGATCGCCCCGAGCCAGGCATTCGTCCATCAACTCTGACAACGGAATTCCATATACATAGTCAAAATGAGCGCCCTCCTCATCCAGGCGGCAACGATTGATCCGCAGCCTGCCGCCCTGATAACGATCCAATAATTTCTCATAGGAAGTTTCCATTCCTTCCACATGAGCCCTGGCCTGCTCGGACAGGGGGATCTTGGATACCGCAACACCGCCATTTGCCTCTCGTACGATCTGGGTTTTAATGACATATTCATTTGCTCTGTCATTGGAATATTTGACGAATTTTGCTGCAAGCCCTCCGCCCAGCACCACCAGGTAAGAATTGGAAAACACGGGAAACAGGCCTTCTTCCACAATACCGTCAAAAGCTCGCTTTTCGTCAAAAAGCAATAGTCTGTCCCGATCAAAATTTCTGATATTGTTGGATAATTCTCCCTTGCGGGGCAAATATTCATCGCTATAAAGCGTCGTCATGAATTTATAATCCGGATAAGGATAATAGAAATGCCACTCATTCACGCCGCAGGCAGCGAAAATCCGCTCCAAACCTCCACGTCCAAAGGTTCGCGCTCCGCCGCCGTCCGCATAACTTTCAATCCCACTGAAATAACTGCCGAGATGGTCCTCCCGACAGCCGGCAAAATATTTCAGGCCATATTTGTTCTCAATGGCGATCACGATACGTCCGCCCTCTTTTAAATGCGGCAGCAAAATTTTCAAGAAATCCTCATAAGGGGTCTGACCGCCGATATAGCTCTGGCCATATTCAAACACGCCGATCAGACAAATATAGCTGTAGTCCCCGGGCAAATCCGGCTCAATATCCTTGAAATTGCCCACATGGATGGTCACGTTCCCGCAGTCACTGTTCCGATATGCATTGATCAGGCTGCGGCGTTTCGACAGCTCCACGCAAGTCACTTCTCCCGCCTTGCGGGCAAAGCATCCAGTCAGTGCGCCGCAGCCGCTGCCCACTTCCAACACCTTGTCTTCAGAAGTGATCGGCAGCCACTCCACGATATTTTCCCGCAGCGGTGACAAATGATAGAGAATAGGCCATTGCTTTTTTTCATGAATCACCTCCGTGTATCGGTCCTTGCTTTCTTCCTTCACGATACGCAGCAGATCTTCCTCCACCGATCCATCACTATAGAGATCCTGACCTTCGTATTTTGATAAATCCAAACGGATTTTCCCTACTTTCTCTATCATACCATCTGCCTCCATACTGTTGGTTCCCGGATCCCGCCCGAATTCTCTTTAGCGCACCACCACTTTGGATTCCATGTCATAAAACCCCACCGTGTTTTTATCCGAAACGACTGTAATGTTCAAAACGTCATACAAACGATGATAAACTTCAAACGTATCCCCATGATAGCCCGTCACTCCCAGGGAAAGCAGGTACTCCCCTCCCTGGAGCGTCATCCGCTGGGTGAAAGTAATATCTTTCACTTCACCTGCCTCCGCGCTTTCCAGAAACGCCTTCTCCAGCATGGTGTTGGTGCCGGTAATCTCTGTCCCCATCACGTTTTTGATGGAATAAGCAAAAATCGGACCCGGAATATGAGCATTGATACGTACCCTCATATGAATGGTGAATTCTCTGCCCTTGACCACGGCGTTGGTGCGCAGCCCACGATCATCCGTCAAATAAAAGGCTTCTATTGTCGCTTTTTTGTCGCCGTATTCCAGAGTCTCCGGGTTTTTTCCCTGCTTCTGACCAGCCGCCGCAGCCCGAAGCTCGGCATCATGGGCCAGATTTACACCGCTCTTTTCCGGGATCTCATACTGTCCCACCAGCACGCGCTTGTAGATATCGATCATCTCCTTGGGACTTCCTTCCCCAAGAATGTTCCCTTTGTTCAATAAATAGACCCGATCACAGTATTTGCTGATACTGCTTAAATCATGACTGACAAAGACGATGGTTTTCCCTTGTTTTTTAAATTCTTCAAATTTATGATAGCATTTCGCCTGAAAAAACACATCCCCTACACTCAGGGCTTCATCCACGATCAAGATCTCCGGTTCGATATTAATGGCAACCGCAAAGGCCAGCCGCACGAACATACCGCTGGAATAGGTCTTCACCGGCTGATACACATAGTCTCCGATATCCGCGAAATCCAGAATCTCCGGCAGACGCGCCTCAATCTCTTTCTCCGAAAAACCGATCATGGTTCCGTTCAAATAAACATTTTCCAGGCCACTGTATTCCATATTAAAACCGGCGCCCAGTTCCAAAAGGGCAGAAATCCGGCCATCCACCCGCACCTCTCCCGCCGTGGGATTCAGTACGCCAGTGATAATCTTTAAAATCGTGGATTTGCCTGAGCCATTGGTGCCGATGATCCCCACCGTCTCGCCCTGATAAATCTTCATGTTCACATTGTTCAGCGCGTAGTGCAGTCGATGATTGATCTTTTTCCCGAAACCAAAAGCCTCCTTCATCCGGTCGGAAGGCTTATCATATAACTTATATACTTTCTGTACATTCCTGACCTCTATCGCAAGCTTTTTTTCTTCCATGCCAGCCTCCACCTTACAGCATCTTACTCCCTGGACCGTCCGCTCAATCACAGCACGTCCGCGAAATGTACCTTCAGACGTTTGAATACCAGCGCTCCCACACCGAACAGCACCACTGTCACGATCCAAAAGTACATGGTGGAAAAGAAATCTTCGAAGAACCACTGCCTCTCATAAACGGCGCTCCGGTATCCGTTCACAATATACACCAAAGGATTAATCTTCAACACCGTGACCCACCCGCTTTGCAGCGTATCAATATTCCACAGAATCGGCGTCGCCCACATTCCAATTTGCAGGGCAATATTGATAATCTGGGACAAATCCCGGAAAAACACTACCACCGCGCAAGTGGTATAACTCAGCGCCAGCACGAACATAAACAGACAAAAGCTATAATAAACAATCTGTACCGTGTAAATCGTGGGATAATATCCGTAAAACGCTGCCACCAGCAGCAAGATCACCACAAAAAACACATGGATAAAGGTAGCCGCGATAATTTTGATAATGGGTAGAATACTGATTTTAAATACGACTTTTTTGACCAGATAATGATATTCCAGAAGCGCGTTGGTTCCGCTGCAGATGGCTTCGCTGAAATAGAACCACGGAACCAGTCCCGCCGTTAAAAACAATACAAAAGGGACCTCCACTCCATCCCGAAAAGCCGTGGACGTACTGTGCATGATTTTGTCAAATACGATATAATACATTCCAACCGTGACTACAGGCTGTGCCATGGCCCAGACGATGCCCAGGCAGGAACCCGCGTAGCGTTTTTTAAAATCGTTTTTCGCCAGTTTCCAGATCAGATGCCTGCTTTGGTAGAGTTCCATGGGAAGCACCATGATCTTCTCATAGCCTTTGATAAACACAATGCAGGAAAGCAATATAACAACGCAGGAGATCGCCTTTTTTAACAGCTCCTCCTGCGGATTGGCTTCCGGATTCTGATGAAATAGAATGATAAACGCCACCACTCCCGCCAAAAGACAGAACAGGGTGATGCCGCGCCGCTTTGTCAACCTCATATTCGTCTCCCAGGCCCCGCGGACGCATCCTCAGGGGCCCTTTCCCTAATTTCATTCCATGACGGACGCTTCTTTTTCGCGTAAATACGCGGATAAGCCTCCCCATTTCAGATCCCGTTCGTTTAAGACAAGCTCCTCGCCGTCCTCAACAGGCCATTCCACACCAATCTCCGGATCATTATAAGCAATTCCTCCCTCGTCGTTGGGATGATAAAATTCCGTACATTTATAACAAAATTCCGCATAATCCGACAGCACAAGATACCCATGGGCAAAGTTCTTCGGTATAAAAAGCTGCTTCTTATTTTCTTCGCTAAGCCGTTCTCCATACCACTTTCCAAAAGTAGGAGAACCCTCTCTTAAATCCACCGCCACATCAAAGACCTCACCCTTGATGACCCGCACCAGCTTGTCCTGGGGATACTGCTTCTGAAAATGCAGGCCGCGCAGCACCCCTTTGCGGGAAGCGGATTGATTGTCCTGCACGAATACCGCGTCAATTCCGGCCTCCTTCATGTCATTGTAGTTATAGGTCTCCATGAAATATCCCCTAGCGTCTCCATGCACGGCAGGAGTGATGATCTTCAAGCCTTCGATTTCACAAGTTTTCACCGTAATCTGTCCCATTTCCCTTTTTCCTTTCACAAGTATTTCCAATCCTGATCTCCTACATTCATATTCTCTCACAGCCCGTTGGCCACTTCCACCAAATATTTTCCGTAATTGGTCTTCATCAAGGGTTCCGCCAGCTTCATCAGCTGCTCTCTGTCAATAAAGCCCTTTTTGAAAGCGATCTCTTCAATACAGGAAATGTATAAGCCCTGCCTCTTCTGAAACGCCGCCACGAAATCCGCCGCGTCCAGCAGCGCGTCATGATTGCCGGTATCCAGCCAGGCAAATCCTCTGCCCAGGGTTTCCACGTAAAGAGTCCCCCGGCGAAGATATTCGTTATTGATACTGGTAATCTCGATCTCTCCCCGGGCGGAGGGCTTCACGTTCTTCGCGATCTCCACCACGTCATTGTCATAAAAATAAAGTCCTGGCACAGCATAATTGCTCTTTGGATTCTCAGGCTTTTCCTCAATGGAGATGGCCTTCCCCTCCTCATCAAATTCCACTACGCCATATTCTCTGGGATCTCTCACGTAATATCCGAAAATTGTGGCGCCCATTTCCCGGGAAGCCACTTCCCGAAGCACTCTGGAAAAGCTCTGTCCATAGAAAATATTATCTCCCAGCACCAGGGCCACGCGATCCCTGCCGATAAATTTCTCACCGATCAAAAAGGCATCCGCCAACCCTCTCGGATACTCCTGCACCGCATATTCAATCTGCATGCCCAACTGGCTGCCGTCCCCAAGCAGTTCCTCAAACACCGGAAGATCCCGGGGAGTGGAAATAATCAGAATCTCCCGAATACCCGCCAACATGAGCGTGGACAAGGGATAGTAAATCATGGGCTTGTCATACACCGGCATAATCTGCTTGGAAATTGCCTTTGTCAAGGGATAGAGCCTGGTTCCGGCCCCTCCCGCCAATATAATACCTTTCATCTTGCCTCCATTTGTATGCGCACGGAATGGGAACGATGCAAATCGTCCCCACTTTAGAAAACTTACGCTTTATTTTTTTTGTTTTCGTACATTTCCTGATAGTATTTCTGATAATCACCGCTGGTCACGTTCTTCATCCAGTCTTCATGTTCAAAATACCATTGAATCGTCTTTTTGATACCGTCCCTGAACATGGTCTCCGGATACCAGCCGATTTCCGCCTTGATCTTGTCCGGTGCGATGGCGTATCTGCGGTCATGTCCCTTGCGGTCTTCCACATACGTGATCAGATCCGTCGTCACCAAAGCCTTCCTGGGGTCGGTATCCGGGAGCATCTCCTGCAGCGTCTCTATGATAATGTGAATAATCTCAATATTCTGCTTCTCGTTGTGGCCGCCTACATTATAGGTTTCAAAAAGTCTGCCCTGCTCCTGCACCATGTCGATCGCCTTGGCATGGTCCTCCACATAGAGCCAGTCACGCACATTCCTGCCGTCACCGTACACCGGAAGCTTCTTGCCCTGGAGCGCGTTATTGATAATCAGGGGAATCAACTTCTCCGGGAATTGGTAGGGGCCGTAATTATTGGAGCAATTCGTAATGTTGGCGGGGAAATGATAAGTATCCATATAGGCCTTGACCAACATATCCGAACTGGCCTTGCTGGCGGAATAAGGGCTGTGAGGCGCATAAGGAGTTGTCTCATAAAAATATCCGCCGTCCTCCTCCAGGGACCCGTAGACCTCATCCGTGGAAACGTGAAGAAACTTCTTCCCCTCCTTGAAGCTTCCATCCGGCAGTTCCCAGGCGGCCTTGGCACAATTCAGCATAACCGCCGTTCCCAGCACATTGGTCTGTACGAACACTTCGGGATTGCGGATGCTTCTGTCCACATGACTCTCCGCAGCAAAATGAACCACGCGGTCAATGTCATTCCGC
Organism: uncultured Acetatifactor sp.; assembly: GCA_947625255.1. Lineage (GTDB taxonomy): Bacteria > Bacillota > Clostridia > Lachnospirales > Lachnospiraceae > Acetatifactor. Next base: position 49,845 of record CANQNT010000004.1, read on the forward strand.
GCGAAAATTCTCTGAATTGCTTCCTTGTCACAGATATTTGCCTTTACGAAAGTATAATTCTCCAGTCCCTCAATATCCTTCAGATTCTCCAGATTTCCCGCATAAGTCAGCGCATCCACATTGATGATGCGGATCTCCTTTCCATATTTCCGAAACATATAATGAATATAGTTGGAACCTATAAAACCGGCTCCTCCCGTCACCAAATAAGTCCTCATCCTCTAAGCTCCTTTTATTTTTGTCCGATTTGGGCTTCTTCATGAGAATATTCTCATGGCGCCGCTTCTTAAGTATAGCAGACTTCCAGTAAAATATCCAGCAGAATTTGATGCTAATACCCCAGATAACTCCAGTTCATATCCACATCCCCTTCAATACCGCTGACTCTTCCGGTCTGCTGGTACTGCCAGAGATCATATCTTCCGGTATAGGTAGGCTCCGCCGCATACTGCGCCAGCCAAATTTTATAGGCTCCCAGGCTTCCCGTATCAATTTTTTCTGTAAGCCAGGTCTTGTTGGCATAAATACCAGCCGTATAACCACTGCCATGAATGGTCTCGCAGAACGCCTTGCAGACCGCCGTGCGGGTCTCCTTGCTGATATTATCCGCACGACCCTTGCCGCCGCTGGGTTCCACGTCCAAAAATACCGGGTAAGCCAATTGATAACCACTGATCTGATCCAGTACCATGGAAGCCTCTTCCACCGCTTCCGCCGCGCTGACTGCCTGCGTGACGAAGTACACGCCCACTTTCAGTCCCACGCTGGCAGCACCCTGAATATTCTCCTTAAACTTAGAATCTTCTACCATCTTACCAGTGGAATAACCACGGAATCCGCAACGGATGATGACATATTCCATACCGGAATTCTTCACCGCCTGCCAGTCAATGTCCCCATTGTACCGGGAGACATCAATTCCTCTGGTACTTGTTCCCGTAAGCAGAATACCCTCGTCAGAGAACGTATATCGGGCTCCTTCTATGACCTGCTCTCCCGTCACCTTATTGCCATTGGCATCGAAATAATAGACATTGCCATTGATGGTCTGCCATCCGGTATACTTGGCATCTTCCTTTATATAAAACTTCTCCGCGGTATAATAATCCGCGAAAAACGCTTCCCGGTAACCGCCGTTTTCCTGCACATATACCTGATTGCCCGCGAAATCCTTGAGGCGATTCTCCGTGTCGTTCCTTGGATCATACTGCGCCGGCAACGTTTCCACTACCACGGTACAACTGGCGCTCAAGTCAGGCAACGCGTCTCCGCCGCTCACCTGCAAACCACTCGCCTGGCAAGTGATCACGGCGGTTCCTGCAGCTACACCGGTCACGGTACCATCCGCATCCACGACTGCCACATTGGCATCACTGCTGCTCCAGACAATCTCCGTCAGCGAAATCGCTTCATTTCCGGCAGCCGTCAACCCAAAGGCCGCTCCGACGGTCATAGTCAGCTGGCTGGCGTTCAGGTTCACGGTTCCCGCCTCCGAAGGGGCGGCAACGCTAGTCACGCCGGGGGCCGCGGCAGGGGCCGCATTTGCGTTTGCCGCGGCGATTTCGGTAGTGGCCGGATCCACGATGGTCTGCCTTTCCACTTCTTTAAAACCACTGGCCGTAATCGTACTGTCCACCCATCCCACGGTATCCGAAAGCTGTTCCTCTACCACGATCTCATGCATGGCAGTGTCCTCCTTGGACACGTCCACCTCGGCCTCCGTTTTCACCTCGTCCGCCACGTCCACTTTTTCGTAAACGATTTCCGCTTTTACCTCTACCTTTTGTCCGGAATCCGGCAAATCATAATCTTTATATTTATTGTCAGAAAGCGCAGACGCAAGAACGGTATAAGTACCGGGCGTAATATTGCTTTTATAAATCACGCCGTCCATGTCATCATCGGACAACTCCAGATTTCCGCCGGTCCCTGCAACGGAAACGTTGAAAGGTACGTTGGAAATCAGTTTCCCGGATTCCTTATTAATAAACTTGATCTTCAAATCTTTTTCTATAGAAGAAAGATTTAATGCCACAGTCGTCTTGTTGGTATATTCCTCTTCCTCATACTCCGAGGAAGGCTTCGTCAGGACATCAGGCTCCTGCTGCTCCTGCTGTCTCTGAGCCAGCAAAAATTCGGCTTCGGCCTTTTTGGTCGCCTCAGCCTGTGCCACGGCCAGCAATCCTGTCTGACCAGGCAGTTCAATGTTTTCCAGAGAAGAACCCACCTTGCCAAGACCCGCAAGCTGACTCTCCTCCGCTCTCATACGCAGATAAAAGGCGCCTGTGGCAATGGCCGCCAATAACACAAGAACGCCGGTGAATGCCACCATCTTGTCCACCAGTCCCATCCGATGGGGCGCAGCCGCCGCATTTTCTTTCTCATCCTCATATAGATCAAAATCAAACCTGGTATCATCCTCGAACGAAAAGTCCTCCTCTTCTACAGGCTCCCCGTCCGCTTCCGTGTAGATATATTCCTGGTCTCCGCCGGCTTCTTCCTCTTGATATTCTTCTTGATATTCTTCCTCTCGATATTCTTCCTCTTGATATTCTTCCTCTTGATATTCTTCCTGATACTCCCCCAGATCGGTTTCCACAGATTCGGAATCATCTATGTAATAGCCGTCGCCATATTCCTCCGCGTATACGGTCTCCTCATCTCCATCGTCTCCATAAAAGATTTCTTCCTCCCCGTCAATTCCGTAAAGGTCCTCTTCCGGGCCGTCACCCTCATAAGCCACTTCTTCATCGATACCGTCTTCGGGCTCTCCTTCTTCCACGGATTCGTACTCAACCTCTCCTGACTCTTCAGCCTCGCCGTAATCCTCCTCCGATTCCGTTTCCTCTGCGTCATACATATCCGAGATCTCTTCATAATCCGTCACAGCATCCGCGTATACCAATTCAATTTCTTCACCATCATCCGAGACCTCTTCTTCCTTTTCCGTCTCTTCACCTAATTCTTCATAATAATTCTCCCAATCATTCCGGTCAACCTCTTCCCTATATGGTCTTTTTCTCTGATTGAACAGCTTTTTCATTCTCTTTTCCCTTCTTAACAGGCCCTTTTACCGACATTTTTCGTCCGAAGATATGTAACAAAGCAAACTACACCACTATAAATTGTAATAATTTTGCAAAATTATAGCATTATCTCCCATAAACCGCAAGTAACTGGTGCAATTATTCAGAAATTCTTAAATTTTAAAATAATATGGACATCCAAAATGCATAATAGTAAAATGGGAATAGAATTTTAACCAAAGCGAGGAATTCCATGAAAAGCAAAAATGATAAATCCTTTCATTTTCCCAAAATCAACTTTCATATTATATTTTTTCTAGTTATGTTCGTTATCGTGGCATTAATCATATGGCGCATTTTGAATTATGGGGTTCACATCAATCCAGATGATTACGACGGCCCCGACGAGACGGAAATCGATGCCCTGGACAATATCGTTCCCCTGATCATTGACCCCGAGGACAATCCTGCCAACGACGGCATTACCACCATTGTCGCTTTCGGCAACGCTCCTTTTGCGGATGACAGAGATTCCGAAGACAGTTTGGCCAATATCATTGCCCGGATGACAAATGCCGTGGTATATAATTGTGCCGTTTCCGGCTCTTATCTGACCGCGGAAGAAGAGACGCTTTTGATGGACGAAGCTCCCATGGATGCTTTTAATTTCTACTGGCTAACCACGGTCGCCTGCATGAATGGTTATGAAAAAGACGCTTTAACCAGCAATTATGACCATGTTTTCCGTAACTACGGAGATATTCTGCCACAGGATGCAAAAGAAGCTTACGATACCCTGACCTCCATCGATTTTAACAAAGTGGATGATATTGTTGTTATGTACGACGCCAGCGATTATCTGGCAGGTCATACTGTTTTTTCAGAGGAAAATTCCACGGACATCAACACGTTCACGGGGAATCTGGAAGCCGGGCTCGATCTGCTGCGGGCAACCTACCCTCATATCCGTCTCATCGTACTTTCTCCGTCTTTTGCCTACGCAATTAATGAAAAAGGGGAATATGTCAGCAGTGAGATTTACCATTATGGAAATGACGTGCTTTCCACTTATATGATCAAAGAAGGGGAATCCTGTTATTTCAACGGCATCACGTTTATCGACAATCTCTTCGGTACGGTCCATGAATACAACGCGGATGATTATCTGACAGACAATCTGCACCTGAATGCAGAAGGACGCAAGCGGATTGCCGAGCGCTTCAAATACGCGCTGGAGTGGTAACCGTTCATCGGGGTTCCAGCGTAAAGTTCATGGTGGTATCCTTATAGATCAAATAGCCATCGATTTTATCAAACAATACGAAATCATATGCCAGCAGGTCACCCTTGACCTGCTTTCCTTCGTGTAAAATTACATAATGGCAGGAGGCTTCCTTACTCAGGCGGGCCAATTCCGCCGCGTCAATTACTTCTTTCTCCATCTCAAGATACAGAAAATCTCTAAAGAAATTCCACTGTCCCACCAATTGTTCCCGTCCATAGGGCATACAGATGACAGGAGAATATTGCCTGACAAACTGCAGCATTTCCAAAGGGAAAGCCGCTGTTACCTCTCTTCCTTCAATCTCAATCGCGTCACAAATATCCACCACGCTTTGGGGCATATGATAAAGATTTTCTGCCCTGTGAAAATTCAGATCCTGATAAATATAACTTCCCGAAACCATAATCAAGGCCACACAGGCCGCCGCAAAAGCGATTCTCACTTTTCCCCTCAATCCGTTGTAAAGCTGAGCTGCCGCATAGGCAATGACCGGGGTCATGGGAATCAGCCACAAGACGCGATAGTAAATCTCGGTATCCACCATCGTGTATATGATTTTTGCAAACAAGGGATTGAAAAAAACAAGCAGCAGCAAAATCGGCGCATAAACAAACAAAATACGAATGTTTTTACGCTTTTCCTGAACCAGAAGGTAAACCACGGACAACAAAAACCATCCGACGATCAATCCTTTTCCCATATACGCCTGAAACAAAGTAATGATTTCCTTCCACATGACGACCTCCAAGCGTCAAACAACCGCCTGCCTCAATCCTGCAATAGGTATAATATCGCATAGCAGACCGCCGGCAGACAGCACAGCGCTAATGGCAGCAAGATCCTCCACTTCCGATAACACACCGCCGCACAGCCTCCTACCACAAACAGCAATAAGCAGGAAAGCAACGTCCCCAAGGTACTGCACAGACAGGCCGCCATAATCGACGCTTCCAAAAGCAGCCACCAATAGATCTCCACCTTGGATCGTTCCTGCAGTCTTTCCAAAATCATGATAAGCAAAAAGAAAATGACCGGCAAAAGAATACTTCCTATGGCAGCTTTTCCTTGCCTGCTTCTCGCGATCATAAAGTTTTCCACAGAATAAATGGAATAGTCCCCGAACAGAGTCAAAATTTCCGTCAGAACCAGAAACAAGGGAAGCCGCTCCCCTTTTCCGGGAAATAATTTTTTCCCGATCAGATAATAAATGCCGTAAGTCATAGGAATCAGCGCAAGAGGCGCCACGACGTGGGCCATGGTCACTGTGCGGATTCCTGAAATTCTGGCCAAAAAAGCGATCCAAATAGGAAAAGGCGCGATTCCATGTCTGGCGTCCAGCCCCGTATAACCGCCTGTATACGGCATTTTAACATACATTTGGTCGCTCTCCTCCGCCAGTGTGGACGTTGCCACATAAAACGCGTCATCCCCATCATAATAGGTCATGCGCACGGCTTGTACCAATTGAAAAATCAAAAGTCCCGCAAACAGCGCCCACAAAAAGCAGTGCCAGAGTCTTGTCTCTTTTCTTTTCTCTTCCACCACAGACACGGACACGGTGTGTTTCCGCCGGTATCGGACGAATCCCAAAAGCAAAGACAGCAGGGCAAGTCCCAGAGAAGCGGTTCCATACACGGTCACCACATCTGACAGCGTCCGTTCCATTAACACAAACGGTACGCAAATCAGTTGAAAAAGCGCCCACAGAAGGACCTGACCCATCGTCCACAAAAAGGGCAGATTCTTCCGAAATCGATTTCCATCCACCGCCATAAGCCCTCCGACCACCACCGGAAGAACCAAAAGCCATGCCGCCAAAATCACCACTGACATCTTTTACCTCGTTTCCGCATGACAAATCACCATTCGGCGTTCCCTTTTGCACGCTGTTATCGGTAGAATTCCTTTACCTTATCGCAGATTTCATCCACCTGGTCCAAAGTCAGACGATAATACATGGGCAGGCGTACCAACCGCTCACTCTCACGGGTAGTAAAACGATCTTCCCCATGGAAACGTCCAAACTTCTTGCCCGCCGGGGCCGTATGCAGAGGCACATAATGGAATACCACATGAATTCCATTTTCTTCTCTCATGAAGTGAATGAATGCCGTCTGCTCTTCCAGATCTCTGGTCTTGATATAAAACATATGGGCATTGTGTACGCATCCCTCAGGCACTGTCGGCAGTTCGATTTTGCCGGTTCTTGCCAAAGGAAGAAGCTTTTCATAATATCGGTTCCAGCACGCCAGCCGCGCGTTATTGATCTCATCCGCCATTTCCAGCTGCGCATATAAATATGCCGCGTTCATATCACTGGGCAAATAAGAGGAACCATAATTCATCCAGGTATACTTATCGATCTGACCACGATTATATTTGCTGCGGTTGGTTCCCTTTTCACGGATAATTTCCGCCTCTTCCACATATTTGGCATCCTGAATCAGAAGCGCGCCGCCCTCTCCCATGCTGTAGTTCTTGGTCTCATGGAAACTGAAGCAGCCAAAATCTCCGATCGCCCCCAGGGCACGCCCCTTATAGGTGGACATCACTCCCTGCGCGGCATCCTCTATGACCATCAGGCCATGGCGTTTGGCGATATCCATAATCGTATCCATCTCGCATGCCACGCCGGCATAATGCACAGGTACGATCACTTTGGTACGCTCGGTAATGGCATCTTCAATCAGCTTTTCATCCAGATTCATGGTATCCGGCCGAATATCCACAAACACGGGCACAGCCCTCCGCAGAACAAAGGCATTGGCCGTGGAAACAAAGGTAAAGCTGGGCATGATCACCTCGTCCCCCTCACCCACCCTGGCTAAAAAGGCGGCCATCTCCGTGGCATGCGTGCAGGAAGTGGTCATCAGGCACTTGGCCGTTCCGGTCTTTTTCTCTAACCATTCGTTACACCTCTTTGTAAAAGGTCCATCGCCGCAGATCTTTTGATTCTGCACGCACTGACTAACGTACTCTAATTCTTTTCCCGTATAAGGCGGTTCGTTAAAATGATATTTCATCGCATTACCTCTTTCCGCACCATCCGTGCCAAGCTTTTTTATTTCATCGTTCCATTTCCCGCAAGGACCGCATCCACACGGTCCAACAGGCGCGCGACCCTGCTCCCGCTCAAAAGTTTCCCTGCCAGTTGGAACAATGCTCCTCTTGCCATATCCACCAAAATTCCGATCAGGAATACCAATATGACAGAGCCAATACACCTACAAACGAACAAGCCAGGATTTCCCCCCACAGACGCTCCCAACCACCGGGGCCACAGATTCCGCACTTCGATATGCTCGTGCAGCAGGTAGACCCCCAGGGTATAAGGCGCGATTTTCAAGATGATCCGGGACAAACATCCCTCTTTCAACCTGCAATCATAAAATCCCACAAAGAGGCAGATCGCCGCAAACAATGTTAAAATATGGTTATAACCGCACACTGCCGTTAAAAACGTCTCAAACTGCCCTGTCCTCAGATAGAGGAAACGTACCCCCATCGTGACCAGAAACATCAGGCCGCATGTCAGAAAATACCCGAGAAAGCCCGCTCCCTTTCCGAGGAACCTCTTTCCCCGCTTCCTTGTCATTTCTAACTCCTCCATGCCATACAGTCTCATATACGCGGCGATTAAATATACCACCATGAACCAAATTCCGTCATATCCCTGGTGATCCATTTCCAGACGCACGGGCAGAATGGATTTATTAACGGACAAAAACAGCAATAACAACACAATCACCGCACGCAGCTGTCCTTTTTTCATGCTTCTTGCCGCTATGCGCAGAATCGGAGAAAACAAATACATCATCACATATGCTGACAAAAACCAATAATGAAGCATCTGGGTCGGAAAAATATATTGCAGCAGCCGGTACAGGGTCAGTTCCCCAGGCTGCAGTATGCCCCAGGCCATAAGCGCCAAGGGAATCAGCAGACTATAGAACAATACCTGACACAAGAGCTGTACCAGGCGCTTCGTTTTAAATCCGGACTCCACCAGAAAAAAGCCACTGATCAGCATATAGACATCCACCGCCACAATGGATAACAGCTCCAGAATCCAGGCCAGGTACCCATTAAGGGTCAGATCCCCCGTCAGCTCAGGCAATACCTCTCCCTTTCCCAGATAATGCAGCATGGTCACCATGAGCATTGCCAGGATGCGCAGCATCTCCATGTTCGCCATTCTTTTTTTCCGTTGCGCCATTGCCGCACCTCCTACTGTTTCCGCCAGTTCCCCGTCACGTTCCCCTGCACATTGTCCGTTGCCCTGCTGATAATAAACTTAGGACGGCCCTTCACTTCTTCATAAATTCTGGCGATATAATGCCCGATAATTCCAAGGCTTATCATGATGAACCCACCGATGATCAAAATCAGCAAAATCACGGTAGTGAAGCCCTCCACGGCAGTTCCCATCAAATATTTCACCAGGGTCTGAATGCCCAGAACGATACTGAACAGGATGGAAAATATACCCAGCACCATAACCAGCTGCAAGGGCAGCGTACTGAAGGAGGTCACATTGGAAACCGCGTATTTCATCAGGCTCCACATGGACCACTTACTTTCCCCATACAAACGTTCCTGCACCTCATACTCCACGGAAGTCGTCCGAAATCCGGCCCAAAAGGTCAGCGCCCGAAAAAAAGTATTTCTTTCCGGCAATCCTGCCAGCACATCCACCACCTTGCGGTCCAAAAGCTTATAATCGGAAGAGGCATTCATGTCCATTTTGATCATGCCGCTCATGATTCGATAAAACAGACCGGCCGACAGCTTATGCGCCAGACTTTCCTTTCCGCGGCTAAGCTTGATGCCCTCCACCACCTCGTAGCCGTCCTGCCAGAGCTTCCACATTTGCAAAATGACTTGCGGAGGGTGCTGCAGATCACAGTCCATGACCACGACCGCGTCCCCCAAGGCCAGCTGCATCCCCGCGAAAATACTGGCCTCCTTGCCAAAATTACGGGAAAACTCCACCCCTTTGATTCTCGGGTTCTGACGCGCCGCTTTCAGAATCTCCTGGTATGTAGCATCCCTGGAGCCATCACTGACGAAAATCAGTTCATAATCAATACCCGCTTCCTCAAGAATCCCGGAAAGCACCCTGGCAGTGTTCGCGATATTCTGTTCCTCATTATAGGAGGGCAAAACAACGGACAATAACGACATGATCTCCTCCTCATTACTCGATGTTTTCCGTTTTTATATACATAATACCATCAACGATACAAATGGAATCCTTCGCCGGAAAGCTGCCCATATTCCGGTAGAATTCTTCGTAATACGCCTCTGCCATGGCATCGGCAGGCAAAATGTTCAACGTGGCGCCCAGATAATGCCGGATAAACAATTCATAATTGTCCCCCCGATACAGGAGACTGTCCCCGCCAATCCCGATCATTCCCGAAGTAACCTGACCCGTAATGTCCGTTACTGGAAATTCCTCGTCTCCCACCACGCCGACCATGGCGATGGGAATCCCCTGATAGTATCCTTCCGTCTGCTCGATACGGTCCAGCAGACGCACGCAATACGCATAAGTCTTCTCGTATCGCTTGGCAAGATTGGAATAAGCGATATTATCCGTGACCGCGTAATTGCCAGCCAAGACGCCCGCTGCCAGCAATAAGGCCCAGGCCCTCAGGGGCGCCTGGCCTCCCTTTCTCTCCACAAAGGCCACCATGAGGATCTCATACAACACCCATTGATAACGCATCAACAAATGATAATTCACTTCAGGCGAGATAAAAAGAATCAGGTTGGTTGCCAAAGGCAGTCCCACTGCCAATATGCCCGCCACCAAGTAAAACCATGGCGATTTCCACCATTTTCTTTTGACCAAAAGCGAAACTGCCGCCGCCATGGTCAGACAAACCAAAACTGCCAGCGCCAGAGCGGAAAACACGTTATTATAAAGCACATTCCCCCGAAACGTAAAAGCAAAGAAATCCGCATACATTTGCTTCAATACGGATAAGAAGCCTTTTTGGGCAAGGGACCCCATACCGTTAATTCCCTGATAAGTATCCAGAACCTTTCCCTGGATTTTTAACAAAATCCGCAAAATAATATAATAGCACCCTACGCCGAGCAGTCCCATGTACAGATATCCGGCCCCCCGGCGCACCTTTTCCCGAAAAGGCAGTTCAGACATGGCCAACATCAATATCCCATAGATGCAAAGCAGAACCGCAAAGGGCAAATAGGCCTGATAAATGCCCATACTAAAGGCCAGACAAAGCATTCCGCCCAGAAATCCCCGCCGAAACCTGGCGGTAAGCAGAACGGCAAGAATCGCCAGCAATAACGCCAGCATATAACCATCCATGGTATAGACATATGCAAAGGTAGAGGCAATGGCCGGAAAAGACACCAACAGCCCGCTGATCAGCACGATGCACGCGCGGCTGCGCACCTCCAAAAACTCCACCAACGCCGCACTGGCAAGAGACAAATAAAAGATCGCGATCAGTCCGATCACCCATGGAAGCGTATAATAGGAAGAAAAGCCACAAGCCACCATCAGGAACCATCTGCCGGATGTAATCATGTTTTGGTCAAAATACATACTGTCCAGGCCGTCGTGATTAGGAATATCGGACAACAGCATGGGCATATGAATCAACAGCCCCAAAAGCGCCGCGGATAAAAAAGCCGTTTTCCATTCCGGCTTAATACGTTCTTTCAGCCAATTCCAAGTCTGGGCCGGACCCTTCATCCTTTTTTTCTCCTTTCCGCACGGAGTAAGACATCCATTTCCTATTCTTCCTCCCCATCTTCCATGGATTCTGTCAGCAAACGGGCAATTCTCTCCGCTCCTCTGCCATCTATCAAATTCTGTTCTTTTTCCTTATAACTTTTTCGAAGCTCATAGTCTTCCCACAACCGTCCCGCACATTCCGCCAGCTTGGCAATCGTTTCCCGGGAATTCTTATGGTAAGCCCCCGCATAACACGCAATGTCCTTTTCCCCCATATAGCGCGTCAGTGCTTCCTGATTTTCGGCATAGGAAAAACAGACAAAGGGCACACCTACCGCAGCCAGCTCATACACGGTGGTCCCGCCGGCCGTTATCGCCAGGTCACATTCCCGCATCAGGGAGGCCATCTCCTTTACATCCACACAGACATGCACCTGCGGACAGACGGTTTCCCATGCCCTTAACTCTTCAAGATGGCGGTTAAAACGCCCTGCCACCAGATAATAGTCACAGTTTTCCCGCCATATGGCCTTGGTTACGCAGACAGCCAGATTGTACGGATCCGCCCCTCCGGTCGTGACCAAGACCTTCTTCACTTCCGGGCGTACCTGATAATCCCTTCTCAGAAACTGCGGGCGAATGGGAACATAGGTGCTTCCCACATAACAGGCTGTCTGCCTGCCCTGGTAAAGCCGCTGATATCTCTCCGGCGAGGCAAAAGCATTATAATTCAACACCGCGCTTACCGGATACGCGCATTGCTCCAGATCGTCCAGAAGCCAAACCCCGCCATAAGCTCCCAACGCCTCCAAATAAGCCTCTGTGACGAAATAACTGTCCACAAGAAAGAGCCTTTTTACAAAACCGTCCGCCATGGAATCCGCCGCCACAAATCCTGCCTCATCAACGGATTCGGCCACTGCGCCGTCAGGAAGCTCCTCCCTTTGCCGTCCGGCAAACAACTTCTCCAAAATGGGAAGCTCCTCCTCCATATTTCGATAATCCGTCCCCAGCACTACTGTCTTATATCGCTCCGCCAATCCGGCCGACTGTTCATCCGCCGTCAGGAAGCAGACTCCCCCCTCTGTTCCCAACACCTTTGACAAAGCGTCAGCAATGGTCAGACAGCGCGTTAAATGCCCTGCGCCAATACGATCATTGCCATCCGCCCGAAAATAATACTCAATTCTCCGTATCTTCATCAAAATCCACCAGTTCCCAGCTCATGGGCGTACCAAACCTGGTATCTTTACGGATCCGTCTGCCCAGCAATTCCTCATAATACTTGGTATGCAATCCGCAGGAAGGGCGCACGGATCGCAGATTTTCGGGGGTAAAGACCTCCCCGGCCTTCATGTCCCTGGCCACGAACAAGGATCTGGCATGATCCCTGCTGGCTTTCTGCTTGGGCGTAAGGTCGTAGGTCACTCTGCCCAGCGCCTTTTCAACGATACGGATATTGTCCACCATCTCTTTAAATTCCTCCGGTTCCATGGAGAACGCCGCATCCGCGCCTCCATCCGCCCGCCGCAGGGTCAAATGCTTCTCGATCACCTTGGCCCCTACTGCGACCCCCGCCTGGGACACCACGGTCCCCAGCGTATGGTCGGACAACCCCACGATACAGTCAAACACCTCTTTCATGGAGGGAATGGTTTTCAGATTAATATCCTCATAGGGGGCCGGATAGGCGGAACTGCATTTCAAAAGAATCACATTTTCATTTCCCTCTTCCCGGCAAGTTGCCAACGCCAGCTCAATATCCGCCAAATAAGCCACTCCCGTGGATATGATGACGGGTTTCCCCAGGCGCGCGATTTTCCGGATAAACGGAATATCATTGATCTCAAAACTGGCCACCTTATACGCAGGCACATCCATGGCCTCCAAGAAGTCCACGCTGCTCAAGTCAAAGGGGGAAGAAAAGAAAATCAACCCCATGTCCTCCGCGATCCTTTTCAGATCCGCCTGCCATTCCCAGGGCGTGTAAGCCGTCTGATAAAGCTTGTACAGGGTCGTACCGTCCCAAATCGTCCCCTGCGTGATCTGAAAGCAAGGCTCGTCGCTGTCCAGCGTAATCGTGTCGGGGGTATAGGTCTGAATCTTAATGGCATCCGCCCCCGCATCCCTGGCAGCCCGCATGATCGCGACAGCCTTGTTAAAATCCATTCCGTGATTGGCGGACATTTCCGCCACAATAAAAGTAGGGGATTGCTCACTGATTACCTTATTTCCAATTTTGATTTCCTTCTTCATTGTTTTCTCCTCTGCCAAAGCCTTTTACAAGGACGACTGATGCTTCCGCCATCCGCCTGTCAAAAAACAATCTTCTCATATTTTTTCGTGTCCCTTATGGATGCCCAACGTTCCGCCGTCATCCGCATAAAAGTCACGTCATACCACTCACCATTCTTGCAGACATGATGCTTTTTTTCTTCCACGATCTGACTGCCGCAAAGCAAATGAAGCTGTATCACTCCCTTATTCAGGGTAAAAATATCTCCTACCAGCGCTTTCTTGCCCAACATGTCAAAAATATAATCATAAAGACTCATCTCCAGGGACAGGGCCAGCTTCATGCTGCGCAGTCTTTTCACTCCCACATAATAGGCCCAGCCCAATACGCCGTCCTCTCTGTCCAGTCCGGTGAGATTCACCACGCCCGCCGGCTCTCCGTCCACTTCTATGATCCAATAACGCACATCGCTGCTTTGAACAACACGGGCGAACCACGTCCGCTGGCCCTCCGGTGTCAGCCTGGGATCCGTATTCATATATCGGGTAATATCAGGGTCCATCCGCCAGCGCATGACGTTTTCCAGATCTTCCTCTGCCAAAGGACGTACTTTAAACCCCATGAATTTCATCCTCTTTCCCTGACCGTCCTACAGGCAGGCGGCCTTTTCCAAAATTTCTCTGACCGAAGTGATTTCCACCGCCTCGTCCAAAGGAATGGAAATCCCCAGTCGTTCTTCCAATTCACCGATCAGCATGACATGCGCCAGAGAATCCCATTCCTCCAGATCCTCCATCCGCGTTTCTTCCGTCACCGTACCTGGCGCCACATTCAGAACCTCTTCCACCAACGCGATTATTTTTTCTTTCATCTGATTCTCCCATCTTAAAGGCCTGTCAGGCAGCCAGCCGCTTCTGCTGCCGCAATGCATCCCGCCTCCGAATACCTCCCGCGGCCCTATTACAATTCCTCTATCTTAGCATAATACACCCTTTTGGGGCGATTTGCCAAGTCTATCTCATATTCTTTCTCACCTTTTTCATTTTTCTTAAGAATTTGATAGCCCAATTTCTCATAAAACTGCTCTACCGGCTTGTTTTTGGCGGTAGGCAGATACGATGCCTGTAGCTTTCGTACGCCCCCGGCCTTCAGCTGATTCTCCACATCCTCCGCCAGAGCATATTCAATCTGACGGCCCATGACGCGGCAGCTCATGACGAACTCCTCCACCATGGGTACTTCTTCGCCGGACCCTCCCATATCCACAATCACCGCGGCAACGATTCCATTATCGCCAAAGCAGTCTTTCACACGATACAGGAACACTTTCTTCGTCTCTTCCGTAAGGATCTTCTGCATGGCCGCCAATTCATAACGTCTGGTGGTAAGATTGAATTGGTTGGTTTTGTTCACCAACTGCACCAGCCGCTCCAAATTTTTAGCCGGATCCTCTCTGAGGATTTGCATCTGAAGCTGCCGCAAAAAAGATTCATAATCCATAGAAGCTTCCATGGCGCTGCGTTTGGCATTGTCCTGATACTGCTTTGTCTTTTCCAAATCCTCCCCGGTAACGGACAGCCTTTGGAAATAGTTCCGATAAATGCCCGCCATTGCCTGGGCCAGTTCTTCCGGCTTATCCGGAAAGTCAGGCACCGTTACCTGAGGCAGCATACGGGAAACCAATTCCCGTTCCGCCGCCTGATCATCCCAAAATACCATGGAATCCAGCCCCAGGTTCAGTTCCTCCGCAATGGACCGAATGTTCTCATGCTTGGGTTCCCAATTGATCCGACGGATCGCGAAGCAATCCGGTCTAAGCACACAATGGGGATGATGGGACAAAATCTCCATTGCGTCTTCTTCGTTATTTTTCGACACAATTCCCAGAATCACGCCCTGCTTCTGCATCAAGGCAATGACACGC
This sequence comes from uncultured Acetatifactor sp., assembly GCA_947625255.1. Classification (GTDB taxonomy): domain Bacteria; phylum Bacillota; class Clostridia; order Lachnospirales; family Lachnospiraceae; genus Acetatifactor. The sequence goes on from CANQNT010000004.1 coordinate 65,031, forward strand.
TGCAGATTTTTATACGCAAGCCCCTCATGATCCTCGGATATTTGGATAGGCTTATGATCCGCCTCTCCGGCCAATCCCCCCCACAGGGTATTGTCCAAATCCAAAAGCAATACTTTTTTAGGCGGCTCTCCGGAGGGCCAGGATCGCCCCGCGGACAAATATACTTCCTGCCGGATCAGTTCCGCCAGACGCTTCTGGGCTTCACCCGAGTAAGGGATTTTACCAAGGTACCACATTTTCCGTGAGAAAGCATTCTCTTCCCCCAGCGCTTCAATCAAACGACGATAAGGAAACTGATGCACGTTAGGGAAATCCGCGCAAAGCCCATCTAAGGCTTCCTGCCACTTTGCTTCCGGTTTTCTCCTGAAATCCGGATCATGCAGCACTGCCAGCTCCGGCCCCCACAAATAAGCATCCGAAACAAAATATTCTTGTCCCGGCTGCAGACTGCTCCGCAAAGCGGAGAACCAGTTCTCAATCCGACCGCCTGTCAAAGACAGATCATGTTCGAGAAGCTCCATCAAATCCATTACAAGAAATGTCACTTGGGGCGCGAACGCACGATACGAGGATTCGGGATTCAACATCCGTTCCAATTCATTTCCATACCCTTCCGGAGCCAGCATAGTGAATTCCCGGCCCAACAGACGAATGACATAATCCATATTCACATTTGATAAGACGGCAACTCTGCGTTCCATTCAGTCCTTTTCCTCCATCAGGCGATACTTCATCTCCGCGATTTCCCAATCCGTCTGGTTATCAATATCCTGTACCTCCAATTCCGAAACCTCATAGGGCAGAATCGTTCCAAGCATCAGCTTCCGGTTCCGGCGAAAAGCTTCCGTCCGGAAGAAATAGAACTGTCCCACGTCATGAAAATGAGGCTCCAGATCCTGAGACCGGCTGTCCAGATATTGAGGATATTCAAATACCAGCCGCCCTTCTTTTACGATCATGGCCCGCTGGGGCGGATAGGAAAAACGCACTACCGGAATCAGCGTGTCCGCATCGGATTCCGCCAGTTTCCCCGCCGCATCCCGCAGCTTTCCGGCCGTCACAAAAGGAGCGGTGGGATAAATACAGGCCGCCAGGTCAAAATGCAGGCCCCGCTTCTCATATTCTTCCAGGACCTCCAGCAGTACGTCATTGGTGGTCGCAAAATCATTGGCCGTCCGTTCACTTCGAAAGAACGGCACCTTTGCTCCATATCGCCTGGCAATCTCAGCGATCTCCTCATCATCGGTAGAAACCATGACCTCGCTAAATAAGCAGGAACCCAATGCGGCTTCAATAGAATACGCCAGGATGGGTTTGCCGCAAAACTCCCTGATATTTTTCCGGGGAATCCGTTTACTGCCTCCCCTGGCCGTAATAATCGCAAGTGTCTTCATTTTATCGCCTCTTTCTTTTTCCTTTCCGCGTTCTCACTCCTTTGCCGCGCGGTCCATGCTCTCCAAAGCATATATAACAGGGTCACAAGGCTGACTGCCTCCGCAACCCTCCAATACCATGGGGGCAGATACTTGACCAGAATCTCTCCCTCATATCCCGCGGGCAGAATCACACGCACCCGTCCATTCTCCCCCGTCCGCACCTCCAGCTCTTCGCCGGTGTCCACGTCCCTGGCATGATAGCCTTTATAATTGATCAAGGGGACCTCCACATAGGCCTCTTCCAACCCATCGTTTACCGCGTAAAACGAGCTTTTCAAATTGCGATTGCCATAAGAGGTCTCCTCATCATCCGTTACCGTCACATTCACGGCTTCTTCCCAGGTATAATTACCATAAGGATATCTGGTATAGTCACTTCCAAGCTTTAGATATTCCGCGCCCTCCAAATAGGTTGTTCCCATGTTTTCCGGGTTATATAGCCAGACGGGGTCCTTGTCCAACAAGGTGGCGCTGAGGAGATATTGAGTGGTTATCAAAGAACAAGCCACCACGCCCGCCGTCACCAGACAGGCAATCGCTTGTTTTTCCTTTTGCCGAACCAGCCAAAGCACCTCGCAGGCAACGTAAATTAAGCATACCACCGAGATCACAAATACCCGGAAAGGGTATTGCAGGCTGGATGTCAGAGTTTCAAAGATCGCGTTTTTGCTCTGCAGCCAGTCCCAGGGGAAGAAATTCGTACTCATCAAAAGAGCCGCACCACCCACAAGCGCCATCCGCGCGCCATAGAAACGTATGCGGGACGCCCTCTCCGCTCCTTCCGGTTCTTTGCCGTATCTTTTTGTAAAGCACATCCATAGATAAGCCAGCACGCACAAGGTCACGGCAAAACCCATGCCAATGGAATCCGTATAAGCCATCCCGCGATCGGCGTAATGGGAATTGCTCCCATTCCGAAAAAAAGCGAAAAGAAAATGCGCCGGATAAAGTCCTCTGCCCTGAATCGTCTGCTGCCCTCCCAGATTTTCAAAAATAAAATTATCCGAGATCATATAATCCAGGAATGGCAGCAAGAACCACAGATTCAGAAAAACGGTTGCCGCCACGGTTTTGCACAGCACCAAAAAGGTCTGTTTTCGGAAAACCCTTTTGAAAAACACGATGCAGACCAGGGCCGTCATGCCGCAGGCCACTTCAAAGCTCAAGGTATGGGACTGAAAGACACAAGTAAATCCCACAGTCAAAAGCATCCAATTTCTTCCATACTTTGGGTTTTCCACGTCCTCCGTAAACACCCGATAAAGGCCATACGCCAAAATGGGCATAAAACACAAGGCCAGCATTTCCCCATATCCAGCCCGTCCGTACAAATTGAAAATGCGATAGGGCGTCCAGGTGTACAGCATGCTTCCCACCAGTCCTACATATTCGTCCTGAAAACATCTGGTAAAACACCAATAAGCCACCAGGGCCGTAACCCCATTATAAAATAATAAGGATAATTTATAAGCACTTATAATAGGGAAACCGATCATACGCAGGGCTGACGGCACCAGCAGGAAGAAATCGCTGTAAAAAATCGCCGACGCATATCCATGCCCCGCCAGCCAGTTCGGCTCGATCCGTACGGGAAATTGTCCCCCCAGCAGTCCGTCCTTGAGCCCCTCGATCCGAATAATGTGAAACAGCAGGTCGATGCCCGAAAGACAATAATCCACTGCCAAAGGGATGCTGATCACGCCGACAATACCGACCAGCCCCATCAAAACCACGCGCCTCTTCTTTCCGTCCGGATGCTTCCCGCAGGAAACCCAATAAAGCCAGAGCCCGTCCGCGCATCCGCAGACGACAACCAGCAAAAAAAGTACGATGCGGTTCCCCGCATGAGTTTCCGACACGCGGATCTGGAAAACCTCCAATTCACTGTTATTTCCCGGATCCGTCCGGATCCCGATCCGGTCCGATCCCCCGATCAGCCAGAACTGAAAACGCACTCCCGTATTGCCGCTTCGCATGGCGATATAATTGACCAGCAGCTTGCTGCCCTTGTCCTCATTGGTCACATAAACCCCGGCCGTATCATTGCCTTTCGCCACCCGGTATTCCACTTCCACCTCGTAGACGCCGGAAGAAAACGTCAGATCGGGAACCGTTACTTCTCCCAGACCGGCTCCCTTGTAAACCACTTGATGCTTCAAAGGGAAAAAAAGGCTGATGAACACTCCGAGCGCCACAAGACCCTGGACCAACAAAAGGATTTGAAATTTTCCATGCGTTTTCCACGCTTCCGCAAATTCTCTTCCCATCTTATCCCCTCTTGCTGCGCTTTTCCCTGCGCTTCTCAAATGTCGTCAACAGAAACAGCGCACAAAAGACCGACACGCTGACGCCCTCCGCGGCGCGCCAAAACCAGGGACTTACGAACGACACCCGAACCCGCCCCGTATATCCCGCGGGAACCACCAGCGTTACGCTGTGATTGATTCCGTCCAAAATCGGTATCATTTCTCCCGTCTGCAGATCCCTTGCCTGATAGCCCCGATAATACAGCAGCGCCAATTCCACGGTGCCGACCTGATCCCCCGTGTTTCGGCACACCATTTCCATCCCGCCGCGATCCCTCCGGTATTCCGATACCTCCACTCCGTTGCCCATGGGATCATGATAAGTAAATAAAGAGGCGTCCGTCCCATAAGGAAGATATTCTCCTCCCGCGACGTAAGCGACTCCCATGTCTTCCCCATTATACAACCTCGTAGGGGCGCTCACGAACAAAAGGTCGTTCAACAGATAAATACTGCTGCAAAACAGCAAAATCATCAATCCGCCGAAATACGCTCCGGGAACCCACCGCTTCTCTTTTTCTATAAAAATCTTTGCGATCACGCCCGCCAAAGCCGTCAAAAGCAGAGAGGCAATGGTCAGGAAACGATTGGGGAACTGCAGGCTGGAAACCAGGGTGGCCGCAACTCCGTTCAGAAGCTGCACCTGATTCCAGGGGAAAGAGGAAAGACTCATCACAATGGCTGCCATGCCGAACCAGGCGCAGATCCGTCCAAGACTCAGAAGCTCCCGGCTGATTCCCTGGCGCCGCTTCTGCAGCCATAAATACAGCCATATCACCAACACGGCCAGCAGCGGCGCCCCGATACTGGCGGGATCACTCTGATACATCCCGTTCCCCGCGAAATCCACACTTCCTCCCCGCCCGAAAAAGGAGAGCAAGTGATGCGCCGGATAAAGTCCTCTGTCCTGAATGGTGCGGGCGGACACATGTTGTATGACAAAATCCCCCCGCAGCATATAATCCAGGAACGGCACCAGGAACCACGCGCTGAGCAGTCCGCTGTAAATCACGGTTTTGGCCAGCACCAGGAAGGTCTTCCGGCGAAGCACTCTTTTCCATAGAATAACGCAAAACAAAATGACGAAGCCTCCTACCAGTTCACACGTCAGGAAATGACTTTGCAGGATTCCGGTAAAACCTATGGTGAGAGGAATCCAGCTTCTCCGATAAGACTCTTCCCCGATATCCTGGGTGAACACCCGATAAAACCCATACAACAGCAGGGGCAGAAACAGCATCGCCATGGTCTCTCCCAAAGAGCCGCTGCAATAGGTCTTATAGAGCCGGTACAAGGACAGAGTATACAACGCGGAACACAAAAGTCCCACATACCGATTCTGAAAAAGCTTACGAAAACAAAGGTATGAGATCACCGCGGTAGCCGCATTGACCAGGAAAAGGAAGATCTGGTAGCTGGTGGTGACGGTAAAGCCGATCAGGCGCAGGAACGCCGCCAGATACAACACCGTTTCCCCGTAAAAAACAGAGGACGCGTAGCCGTATCCGAATTGCCATTTGGGAGCGATCCGCACCGGGAACTGCCCCGCCAGAATTCCGTCCTTGATCCCCTCGATCCGCATTAAATGATAGATCAGGTCGCCGCCGCCCGTGAGATAGTCCGTCATCAGGGGCAGGGAAGCAAAGACCGTGATCAGGGCCAGCCCAAAGAGGACATTTTTCTTACCGGTTTCCACGCCATAGGCGCGGTCATACTGCGAAAACAGCCAGACCGTATTCACAAGGAAGCAAAGGATCACAAATAAAAAAAGGAAAATCCTGGCCAACGCGTTCGTTTCCCGGATCGTAAGCCCTTCCACCGTCAGACTTCCGCTGCCGCCATATTGGGCATGCACGCTTAGGCTTTCAGTGTCCTTTAACAGCCAGACACAATAGTCCGTTTCCCTTAACCCCTGAAATAAATGACACCCGTTGGTCAGCAGCGTGCGATAGGCCGCTTTTTCGTCCGTCACCATACACATATTGACCATATCCGTGTCCGTCCGATAGCGCAGGGAAATCCGATAAACACCTGCCGGAAGAGAAATGCCCGGGAAATCCACCACGTTTCCTCCTTGTCCAAAGGAGGAATCCAACCAAAATGTCCCGTCCTCCAAAACGGTACCGACATTCAACTGTGCCTGTTCCGGACCGAACTCATAGACCGCGTCTTTTCCAAACAGTCCCGCCGCGCCGGCCAGAATCAACAACGCCTCCAAGACCAGCAGCAGAACCGCCGTCTTTTTTTTCTTCCTGCAAATTTCCAGAATCCTTTGCCTCATAACCTCATCCAACCTCTTCTTCGCTTTTTCCCTTTACCTCATAACCTCATCCAACTTCTTCGCTTTTTCCCTCCGCCTTATGCGGACTTCTTCCCGCGCAGCGCCCAGACCCACTGTCTAAAACGATAATAAAGTAAGAATCCCAGATCCGATTTCGCCTGCAGCGCGATCATGCGCTTCTCTACTTCCCCGGTGTACTGCCGATAATAAGGGTTCTTTTGAAAGTCAGGAAAACGTCTCTCCACTCCCCCGCGAAGTTCCCGGAGAAAAGAAAGCTTCGGGTGCTTCACGCCGGAAAGGTAAGAGAACAGCGTGATGGCGTAGTAGAGCTCTGTAAAACGAAATTCCAGCTCTTCCCGGTAGTGCTCCCCAAAGCCCCGCTTCACACATTCCTGATAAAGCAGCTCCGCCGCTTTCATGCGATCCCGACATTTCTCCTCCGTGATGTGGTGGACCGTGGAAACCGCGTGCTGGTAATAATAATACAACGGTTCCTCCACCCGTTCAAAATGGGTAAAGTACAGGCTCCAAAGAGGCCCCGCGCAATTATCCTCGTAAAAAATCCCTTCCGGAAAATTCAAATGATTTTCCCGGATCACACTGTGCTTATAAATTTTAATGACCATACTGCCGGAACGGAGAAACAGCCTCTTATGCTTCTCAAAATCCAAAACTCCCGTCTGGTCCCTATTGTTGTTGCGGACGACGCGCCCCACCTCCATGGTATGATGATCCACCAGATTGTAATCGCAGCCTACCATGTCGGCACCCGTTTCATAAGCCTTTTGAAGCAGCTTCTCGTAAAAGTCCGGCGCCAGCCAGTCATCGCTGTCCACAAAGCCGATCCATTCACCTATGGCCGCCCGCAATCCCTCGTTCTTGGCACCGCCCTGCCGCTTGTTCACCTCATAAGTAATTACGCGGACTTTCTGCGGAAAACGTGCCTCGTACTCCCGCAAAATGCGCAGCGAGTCATCCATAGAAGCATCGTTTACCGCAATAATCTCATAATCCTCCACGGTCTGGGCCAGCAGGGAATCCAGACAAAATTGAAGTTTTCCCTCTCCCGCCATATTATAGACGGGCACAATAATACTTAACGTCAAAACACAAATCCTTTCCGGGCACGCTCTCCGCCGCCCCGCGCCAGGTCTCGGAATGGTTCCTGCCCCGCGCCTCAGGGCTCTCCATCAGGCTCCCGCCCCGCGCCTCGGGGCTCTCCGCCAGGCTCCTGCCCCGCGCCGCTTACGGCAGCAGGCTCCCCCGCTCGATCACGGCCTTTCCATTCTCCACGCGATACACAATATCGCATTTTTCAATGGTCTGCAGGCGATGGGCAATGATTACCAGTGTCTTCCTGCCATGAAGCCTGTTAATGGACTCCATGATCGCGGCCTCGGTATCATTGTCCAAAGCGGAAGTGGCCTCATCCAGAATCAACAGTTCCGGATCATAATACAAAGCCCTGGCAATTCCAATCCTCTGCCTCTGTCCTCCGGACAAACGGATTCCCCGCTCTCCGATGCCGGTATCCAGCCCCTCCGGCAAAGTGCGGATGAATTCGTCCAGCTTGGCCTCTTTTAAAACCTCCCAAAGCCTATCCTCATCAATTTCATCCTCCGGTACGCCGAAAGCCACGTTTTTACGAATACTGTCGTCCAACATGAAAATCATCTGGGGAATATAGCCCACGTTCTTAAGCCAGCCCCGGTAATTTTCCCTGATGTCCTTGCCATCCGCCAGGATTTCCCCTTCTCTGGCTACCAAAAGCCCGAGCATGATGTCCACCACCGTGCTCTTGCCGGCGCCCGTGGTTCCCACGATGCCAACAGACTTTCCAATAGGAATCACCAAATCTGCCTTGTCGAAAATCAGCTTTTCCGTATGGGGGTAAGCATAGGTAATACCTTTCAGCTCGATTTTTTCTTTCAGGGGAAGCTTCTCTGTCTCCACGGCAAAGGACATGTCCACATTTTGTCCGCTGATCTCATCCTGTAAATTGTCACTGACGCCCATAAAAAAGGGTTCAAAATAAGCGATGGAGTTGATTTGGTTGTTGATGCGGTTCACACTGGGCAAAAGCACCAGGGCCGCCGCGGCGAATGTCGTTATGGAATTCAGCATTTCCTCCGTCCGCATTCCTGACAGCACCATGAAAATCATATATCCCACCATACAGGCCACACAGACTGTCTCGATCAGCAGCTTGGGAATATTGTTGTAAAGGCTATATTTCTGTACCGCTTCCACATAGCCCCGGCCGCACTTAATATATTCCGATACGAAATATTGCTCCTTGCCGGTAATCTTTACTTCCTTGATGCCCTGCACCGTCTGGGAAATCCATTTAAAAAGTCCGCTGTAATAATTCTGATTGTCTTCTCCCGCCTTGTGCATGATGGGCTTCAACACTTTCTTGATCAGAAAAAGCAACGCCATCAATACCACGGCGATAAGGATGGTCATCGCTCCATTCTGGATAAAACAAAAGGTCACCACGAACAGGGACACGATTCCGTCCGAAAGCAGCTGCAGCAGGGCCAATATTAGGGCATACATATTGTTCACGTCGGAAGTAATGCTTCTCTGCACCACCGCCGTTTCCGCATTTAAATAAAACTCATAACCCCGGCGCAGATAATTGCGCATCATCCGCTCAGAGGTACGGAACTGGTTGGTGTAGACAAAAGCCAGCGTCAGCTTCTGCTGGATATAAAGGAAAATATTCTTCACCACGAAGACCAATACCATGGTCAGCATGATCAGGATCATGAAGCGCTGCCTGCTTCCCCCGCCCAAAAGCCGATAGAAGTCATTCAAAATCCCATTCTCGTCAATGGCGCTGCTGTCCAGAACCGTGCTCATTACCGGCACGATAATGCCCACGCCCGCGGTCTGCAGGGCTCCGCCCACCACCATGAGGGCAATCAGACCCGCCATGGTCCGCTTTTGTTTTTTATCCAACAATACACTTAGCTTTTTCAATATTTGCCGCATCTGCCTGCCCAATCCTCCATCGTATAAATTCTTCGGCTTTTCACAAGCTTTCGCTCAAATCAGGAACTATATCTGCTCGTTTTGTCTATGAATGAAAGGATCCTCGTATTTGTCCATAAAATCTTCTCCCAGGCGTACCACCTCATCCGCGAAGTGAATGGCTTTCACCTCGGTCAATACAGCCACCACCTTGCGGAAGCGCAATCCCGGGAAAAAATTCAGCATTTCCATGGGAATGGTAGCATCAAACTGCGGATATTCCGCAAAAAGCCTCCGATAGTCCAGGGAATCTCTGGGATGGGGCTTGATAAAAATCGTTCCTTCCGACTGATACCTATCAATAATATCCCGGAAAATCCTTTCCCTTACTTCCAGCGTACACAAGGGATCCGTCAGAATCAAAATCTTATCTCCTACCTTGTTGCTTTCTTCAATCTGGGCTTTCAGCTTGTCCATATCCCGGATAAAGGCCTGCAAAATCAGTTCCTTATCCTCGTCCGTCAGCCTGTCCACCAGCTTCTGTCTCGGCTCCTCGATATAACGGGGGCAGGGATAACGAATGGCGGAAATATCGTTGACCTCCATATCAATACAATATTTTCCATATCCGTTTTGCACGAAAATCAGGTTACAAGTCCTGGAAAGAAAAACTTTCAGCGGGAAATGTCCCCGATTGTCATAACGGGCCGCGTCATAATTTTTCAGGCAATTCAGACCGTCCTCCAGGGCATGATAGGGAATCCTGTTTTGATTCAGGTAATAACCGATCGGATCGGAATCGCAGTACACATAAACATCTCCATACTCCCGAAAATCCACCGGAACAAAGGGGGCCTCCAACCGGGCATAGCGTTTGGTAAACTGAATGCGGCACCAGAGATTCCCCAGAAAGTTTCCTTTACCAGCCCGCCATTTGGCAAGCTCCGGGAAGAAATCCTCCCTCTTTTCATCGAATTCAATGACCTCTTCAAAAAGGCCCGTGCGCTCCACACGACTCTTCAAATCTTCGAAATCATTGGATAATTTACTTAATACGAGCGTGGCCTGCCCCCTCTTTTCACGAGGCAGCTTCAGCTCTTTTAAAAACGTCACATATACATGATAATAGGTATGACAGACATAAATCCTTTCTTTCATGCCCTTCGTCTCCTTCCATTCCTGTTCCTTTGTCCGTTTCCCGCGCTTTCCTACCTGATGCCGGATGCTTCCCGCAGCTGAAGCAGTCACCCTTTCGGCGACCTAATTTTCCTTTGAAATCAATTCATATAAAAAAATGGCATAGTAGCTGCCCGGTGCCCGAAAGGCCTCCTCCCGCATCAGGCGAAGCCCTCTCTCCTCACTGTCATTAATATAAGAAGACGACAGCAGGTAACAGCCACCCATCTCCGCCAACGCTTCCACGTCCAACTGATAATCCCAAAAAACGAAGCCATTATCTTCAATCGTATAATAACCCGGCGCCTCCGCGCTGAACAGATAACATCGGTTTCCCCAATCGTCAAAATTGGCGCGCAGGTACTCACTTTTTTCCAATTCCGGGGCAATAATGCGGCGAAATTGGTGCTTATATGTCAAAGGATAATTATTGGAATAGCCATCCAGACAGTAGAAGCCGGCATAATACGCAGCCGCCGGGTCGATTCCCAGACTCACCACACGATATTCCCACGGCTCCTGCCCCGTTGTCTCCTCCAGATAATCCTTTACCTGCCCCATCACGTCCAAGGCATAATAATCCCGAAAAGAAAAAAGCGCATACTCCGGGTTCCTAAGCTTCTGCAGATTCGGCTTCAAATTGCTTTCCTTCAGGACTTGGATCCCTGTCAGCCCAAGAGCCGTAAAAACACCCAGTACGGCCACCCCCGCCACTGCGCGGCCAACCTTACATAAGGCGGCTTCTTTACTGCCGCCCCGCCCGTCGTCCTGGATACCGTTCCGCGCGCGTTTCGGGGTGCCTCTTCTGTCTTTCCCCCGAAACGCCCTCTCTGCCATCTGCGCCGTTATTCCCAGCACGCAGGCCAGAATCGTATACCAGAAAGCAGGAGCCAGCCAAAGCACACGCCCTAATTGAAATCCCCGCAAGGCCTGCATGCGATTGCGGAGCGCAATTCCCGCTTCCGCTCCCCAAAAGGCAGACACAAGCGCCAGTCCCAGATTGATTCCCAACAGGCCGGTCATAACAAAAAGACAGGCTTTCTCCTCCGTTTCCGCCATTTCTTGCAGGATCAGGCCGCGAAGAAGCAACAAAACCACAATTCCTGCAGCGGCTGCCAGAATAAAAACATGGGAATCCTCGCTATGCTGTCCTCCATAAAGAAACGCCTCCCAAAGACCGTTCCAAAATGGGGCCGGATTCAACACATATTCCGCCTTGTGGGAAATCTCCTGACCGCCCCCGAAAATCTGCCATAGCAGTTGAATATTTTCCCCCACATAAATCGCTAACAGAGCCAGCCATGCGATAAAAGGGAATCGCGCCTTTTTTTTCATCAATATCCTTACCGCAATTCCCACTCCCCAGAGGCCCAGCACCGCAAATCCAACCAAAACCAAGGAGGAAGTCGCCCCATAGAGTCCCACGATAAAAATACACCCCGTCACGCGGCGTTCCCTGCACAATTGCCAAAAGCACCAGAGCAAAAGCGGAATGCCATACTGAGACAATCCATACACCGGCAAAAAAGGCAAATAAGCAAACAGCACGCCCACCAGACAGCCAATCCACTTTTTTCCGGTCAGATCCCTGCTGACAAGGTACATGCCGACATAGCCCGCCAGACTGCCCAGAAGCTGCATCCCCACCAGGGCCGCCAGAGGCTGCATCACCAAAAACAACAATACGAACAAGGGGGCGGGAGGAACCAGGGCTTGTTTGCCCATCCCCCCCATAAACTCCGGAATTCCTCCGCTCTGAAATAAATGCTTCGCCTGCAGGAGGTAGGCGATCATTTCACCATCCAGCTGGTCATGATACACCACAATGGCATCCTCCCGCAGAATCAGATAAGGTATCAGCATCAACAGTACGACAAACAAGCCCAGACAGAAAAAACCATGCGTCTGCGCCGTTTTATGGATCCAATTTGCTCCGCCCATCCCCCACTGACCGGATGGCTCCGTATCCCTTTGCTTCAATCTTTCTTTTCTCCTTTACGTGTCAGGACCAGATAATATGGCAAGGTAATCATAATGGGATAAATATACCGAAGCTGTACGGTCGGTCCCAAAAACAACGTGATATAATACCCCAGAATGAAAGCCAGGGGAAACAGCTCTTCATACCGCTTCTTCACCCACAGCCAGGCCGCCAGCATCAGCCAAAACCATAAATAAACTCCCGGCACCATACTATATTTTAACACCGGAATTTGAAGATATCCATTTGTATCGGCAAATTTCTCCAGTTGCTCATGCAGCCATTCCCATTTGGATTCCCTGACGATTCCCAATGGATTCAGTTCCGCATCCACCCATCTGGTCTGAATATATCCCAGTCCCCGGTCTCTTCCGTTCAGATTAATCACCGCATGGGAGACATCTCCCGGATACAAATATCCCGCGTTCACGGCCAATGCCGCATTGATATAATCTCCGGGATACCTCGCCAGTAGGCCCAGGTAAGTGCCAATAAACTCTTTCGCGCGATAGCGCACCACATAAGTGTTGGTATGGCGCTTCACCGGATCAGCGATATCGGGACGATACTCCAGATAAGCCTGGTCCAGAATAAAGTCATCAATCATCTCCCTGTCTTTTGCCTCCAGGGTATTATCATCCTCCGGATAAAGCCCGACCCCTCCATGATAGACATACGTTCTTGCCAACTGTTGAATGGGCAGACTCAACATTTCACGCCGATCCCCCTGCTGCGCTCCGACCATGACAAAGAGTCCCTGCAGCAACAGACTCCCTGCCACGAACACGGCCATTGTCAGAAGCAACAGCCTCCCGGCCAGCTTTCTCCTCCTTTTCCAGACAGGCAGCGCCAACGCCAAAATTACCGCCGGCACAAGCAGCGCATATCTGCCATTGGTACGAAACAACACCATTCCAATCCCCGCGCCCAGATAACCGATCTCCCATTTTGACAGTCTCCGGCCGATTCCCTTTTGGCGCAATATTCCTGCCAGGCAAAGCATCATCAGCAAAAAAAACGCGCTGAAAATTGTATCCTTTGTTGTCGTCACACTCATATACATATGAAACGGGAAAAGGCCGCAATACAAAAAGAGCGCTGCCAAGGATACGACTCCCGCTTTCCAGGCCCGCAAAACGGCAATTCCAAGGGCAAATACTCCTGACAAAAAAAGCATCTGCAAAAGTACGAACAATCCGATCCCCCAATTCACATGCCCCAGAAGTCCGCCCAGCCTCCAGGCCCCCTCCAAAAGCAAGGTATGCAAAATCGGATGATGATCATTATAAGCTTTTTCCACGATCTGCGCCATCTGCACCGGCGTATCATAGGAACAAATGGCAGGATAATAAGCCAGGTATCCCGGAAACCAAAGCAACCAGATTCCCAGCCAGGAAAACCAGAAGGTTCTGCGCGGTGACAGCCATGCGCCGGAGCTCGCCACAGATACCCCCTTTCCAATAACCATCCCCTGGAGCAAGCGCTTTCCCTGAAGCAACAGCCAAAACACAAAAGCTCCTCCCAGTGTCCCGGCCGCAAGACAAAGCGCTGCCAGCTTTCCAAGAAAACCCCCATTCCAGACAATGTTCCCTTTTTCCGCCAGCTCCCGTTCCGTGACCCAGCAGAAGACAAAGAGCCAGCCAATGATTCCATATGCAAGATATCCTTTTCTTTTCACCAGAGGCTCTCCTTTCCATGTCGCTGTAAAGCTTTGGAAATCTCACTCAAATGTAGTATATCAGACTCATTTTTTATCGTCAATATTGAAGTGCCGCAATCTTCCTTGCGCTGGACTTCCATTATAAATTATGCTATGATAAAGAACAAAAGGCAAAGCGGCCATCTATGTTACATGAAAACGGATATGGAATACGGGGTGAAAGCATATGGAAAAAGCGGGAAATTTCATTTATGGACTGGCATCAGGAATGGTTCGAGCTCTCAGTCTGATCCTGACGGGGACTTTACTGGTATGCGGCTGCCTGTTCACTTGCTATTCGGAAGACATGGTAAGTCAGCTGGTATTGACAAAATGGGACTTTCTTCCCGTCAGTCTGCTGGGACTGGGCGTGTGGTTTCTGGTTGCTTATCAGCTGTACCGCTGGACCTTGCAAAACCCCCAAAAAAGACAGACGATTCTTCTTGTCATCGTACTGGGCTGGTATGTGCTGGGCGGCCTGCTATTGGTGATATTCGGCCGCACGGGTCCCGCCGCAGACGCCGTTTCCGTATATCAGGCAGCGGAGGAGTTGGCTTCCGGCAACACCGGAGTCATTCATCCCACGGATTCCTATCTTTCTTATTACCCACAGCAAATAGGGCTTGTCGCCTACGAAGAGATCCTCTTCCGACTGTGGAATCTGCTCCCTGTCAGTCTGTCCGCCCACCACGCCATGAAGTGTATCAACATCCTATGGGCCTGCCTGCTGATTTATTACCAATATCAAACAGTGGGGCTCCTGTTCCGTAAGGACAGCGCGAACGTGGCTTATTTGCTCCTCATGTTCTGCAACGCGCCTTTGTTGATGTACACGTCCTTTCTTTATGGAGAAGTCCCATCCTTTGCCGCATTTTCTATCGGTCTCTATCATCTGATAAAATTGTTCAAAAAAATAAATCAGGGAGAGGCCCAAAACTCTCTGATCATATCCGCTTTTTTCAGCCTGCTCTTTTTCACTGTCAGCGTGGCAGTGCGTAAAAACGCCCTGATCTTAATCATTGCCGTCGTATTGGTCACTGTTTTGGAAGCCCTGCGTCGTAAGCGCTTGTTTTTGTCAGGCCTGGCTGTCTGCTATCTGCTGGCAGGATGTCTGATTCTTCCCGGCATCACCGCCTATTACGAGCATCGGGCAGACAGCGAACTGAGCTCCGGAGTCACTGCTCTTTCCTATTTTGCCATGGGCATGCAGGAGTCCTCACGGGCAAACGGCTGGTACAATGGCTTTAATTTCAACACCTATCAAAACAGCGGCATGAATACTGAACTGACCAATGAAATCAGCAAAAAGGCCATATCGGAACGATTGGCCTATTTTCAACAGCATCCTAAAGATGCGATTTATTTTTACGGAGGAAAATTTCTATCCCAATGGGCCGACGGCACTTACGCCTCCAGACAAGCGACCCTTTCCACTTTCGGCGGCCGCAGCGCCTTTTTTCAAAGCTTATACGAGGGAGATTACAGCAGGTTTTATATCGGCTTCTGCAACCTCTTTCAAAACGCCCTCTATCTGGGCGCATTCCTATTCTGTCTCCTGGCATCCCGCAAGGAAGTCTCCTCCGTTCATTCGGACCTGGTACTTTTCCTATGTATGATCGGTGTGATCGGAGGCTTTCTGTTCCATATGCTTTGGGAAGCCAATTCCCGCTATATTCTTCCTTATGGCTTACTTTTGCTTCCCTATGCCGCTTATGGGACGGGTCTGGTCAGTGAAGCCCTGGCTTCAAGACAAAACAAAATTCAGAACCAACGCGCCCATTAGGTCTGGTAAAAAAAGTGATGATATAGGCTTACTTTTTCATTATGTCGGGGGAAATTTTGAAACTCCTCTTTTCTAAGGCGGCGCGGAGTGTTATAATGAAGCCATCATGTCAATCGTGAAATTCCACCGCGCCTTATCCGCGGACGGAAAATCCTTGCGACAGGTCACTTACAAGGACAGAAAGGATGGTTCATCATGGAAAAACTGGCGATTCTGGGCGGAGAGCCCGTGCGCAAGACTCCCATCGGTTATGGGAGGCACTATATAGACGATTCGGATATTCAAGCGGTTTGTGACGCTCTGAGAGGCGAACTCACTTGCGGTCCCAAAATCGCGGAAATGGAAAAGGCCATCTGCGCGCTGACAGGGGCGAAATATTGTGTAGCCGTCAGCAGCGGTACAGCCGCGCTGCATATTGCGGCCATGGCCGCGGGCGTGGGTCCGGGTGATGAAGTGATCACCACTCCCATTACCTTTGCCGCCTCCGCCAACTGCGCTTTGTACTGCGGTGCGAAACCGGTCTTTGCCGACATTCATCCGGATACCTATAATATCGATCCCAAATCCATCCGCCGGTGTATCACTCCCAAAACCAAAGCCATTGTTGCCGTGGATTTCACGGGCCAGGCCGTACAGCTTGATGAAATCCGGTCGATCTGCGAGAAGCACCATCTTATCCTGATCGAAGATGCGGCCCATTCCTTTGGCACCCGTTACAAAGGAACGCCTGTAGGCGGCATCGCGGATCTGACCACATTCAGCTTCCACCCGGTCAAAACCGTAACCGCGGGAGAAGGCGGCGCCGTGACCACCAATGATCCGGTTCTTTATGAGAAGCTGTTACTTTATCGCTCTCACGGCATTACCAGAGACCGTTCTCTGATGATTCACCCAACGGATGATCCCTGGTACAATGAACAGCGGGACCTGGGTTATAACTACCGCATCACCGATTTCCAGGCAGCGCTGCTGATCAGTCAGATGAAAAAACTGGAGCGTTTTGCCGCCCGGCGAAGGGCCATTGTCGCCAAATACAACGAGGCCTTTTCCCAAATTCCCCAGATCCAGATACAGAAAGAGATTCCGGAATCGGATACCACAAGACATTTGTACATCCTCAGACTTCACGGTAATCTGCTGAATTGTACCAGAAGAGAATTCTTTGACGCTCTATGCGCCGAAAACATCCGTCCTCAGGTGCATTATCTTCCGGTATATTGGCATTCTTACTATGAGAGGCTGGGCTATCAAAAAGGGCTTTGTCCCAATGCGGAGGCTTATTACAAGGAGTCCATGAGCCTGCCTCTGTATTATTCCTTAACGGACGAGGATGTGGAAGATGTGATTCATGCCGTGAAAAAACTCATTGCCTATTACAAAAAATAGGGATTCGCGTGATCTCCGTCCTGATGATCATCCATGTTTATCCGCTCTTTCACCACATACTGGGGCGAATTATTCAGGCTGATATAAATTCTCCCAATATATTCCCCAATCAGCCCCAGCATGATCATGATCATTCCACCGAAAAAAACCTGGGCCGCCATGATGGAACTAAATCCTAACGGAACCGCCGGGTTGATGAATTTTTTCACGACAGTATAAATTCCATAGAGGAATCCCAAAATAGCACAGCAAACACCAATGGCGGTGGTGATGCGCAGCGGTTTCACGGAAAAGGCCGTAAAACCATTCAGCCATAGCGCAATCAGTTTGTTCAGCGTATAACCGGAAGTCCCTTCCTGTCTTTCCCTGTGACACACCACCACATTCGTAATGTTTCTCGTGGCACGAAGCACCAGCCCGATCACATAGGGAAATGAGTTTTCATAGCGCACCATATCTTCCACGATAAATCTCTTCACGGCAAAATAACTGGAAATGTACAGCTCTGCCGGCTTATCCAGCATCATGCGGAGCATCAGTTCATTGATCTTACTTCCCAGGTTGCGATAGGCGGCGTGTTGTTTATGTTCGTACTTTGCGTAAACCGCATCATATCCCTCTTCCAGTTTTTGTAAAAGTTTGTCCACCTCGTTCGCCGGTGTCTGTCCGTCATCGTCCAGGCAAACGACATAATCCCCCCTGGAAACACGAAGTCCCGCCATGAGCGCCGCGTGCTGGCCAAAATTTTTGGCAAAATCAATTCCTTTAATGCGCGGATTTTCCCGACATAGTCCGCGGATCGTCTGCCAGGTATGGTCCGGCGAACAGTCATTGACCAATATGATTTCATACTCATACTGAGAAAGCTTTTTCATGGCATCTTCGATTTCGGCAACCACCGAAAGCAGAGTATGCTCCGAACGATAACAAGGAATCACGAAACTAACCCTGTTCATATTTCACCATCCTCACTTTTGACCTGTCATTTTTATATGCTATATACTTCGGACTTATCCTTTGTACGAACGAAACCCCCAATAAATTTAGCGCCAGAAAAATCCCCATCCAGGTGATTCCCCGGAAAATTTTCGCCTCAATCAACGGCATATCATCCGGATGCGTTATCAGACAAAAGCTTTCCGCCGTCCCCCCTCGCGTTGTCAGGACCAACCTGTACTCCTCTTCCAGAATTTCCATGGAAACGGTATGTATTCAGCGTTCCAAGTAACGCCCCTCCAAGCAATATCAAAATAAACCTTAAAACAAGCTTTTTCATTTGTTACCCCGTGCATAATTAATGTATCTTTTTCTTCTCATGATTATTCCGGGTTCAGCACCGCCATTAATACAATATCGCGATACACGCCGTCAATGCGGACATCCTCCTTTAAATAGGCCTCTCTTACAAAGCCGGCTTTTTCATAGCTGCGGATCGCCTGCTGATTGTCCGCATAAACCCTCAGGTAAAGTCTATGCAGCCCCAACTCCTCAAAGGAATATCGGATCATCAGCCGGGCTGCCATGGTGCCAATTCCCAAACCGCGACACTCCTCCACCCCAATAAAAATACCATATTCCGCTTTGAGATGCCGTCTGTCAATATCCCGGATATAAACAGACCCAACCGCCCGACCGGTTTCCTCCAGACAAATAATCATTTGGACGACTTTCCCCGTTTCCACCATGGTCCGAATCCAATTTTCATGTCCCTCTCTGGTAAACGGAGCCTGATAAATAAACTTTTTCCTTACACTGTCCAAATTTCGCCATGACACAATCAAATCCGTATCTTCCCGAGTCATAGGCCGCAGATAAATTCCCAGACCCTTTTCCCCATAATGGCTCTGTATTTTCATTCTGTCCACCCCAATATTACCTTATTCCATTTAAATCTTTCTTAATAATACGATTGCCCCTGAAAAATTCCCAGAAAATAGTAAATTCCACAAGCCAAATGCCACCCAAAGGCCAGCCATTGCGCCGCGGTCAAATACCACTTTCCCTGCCTCTTCCAAGTCCTGCGCAAAAGCACGATCAGGGAAGAGACAAACACAAAAAACGCTCCGTGCATATATCCCCAGGAAAAATTCATATCCGGAAGCCGAAAACCCTTTTCATAAAGGAAAACCACCTCAAACAAGCTGACTGCCATCATCTGCCAGGAAAACCGATACCAACAATCCCTCCCCATCTCTTTGTAATTGAGCAATAAAACCAGAATGGGAAATCCCAGCAAAAGCCCTATGGCAAGCGGGATATTGCCGCAATGATATCTCCATGCCACGGCCAGTCCGAAACCAATTCCGGTCTCCTGGCCTTCCACTGGTCCAAACACGCCCAAAAATTGGTAAAGCAGCACGGCAAATGTAGGAAGGAAGCAAAGCCCCAGCTGTACGGACTGTAAAAAATTACGCCCCTTGGTACGGAACAACCGATACAGCATGATCAGGCCCGCCGTCGGCACCAGCACGAACGTAAAACTGGGCTTCGTCATGGTCGTCAACAACAAAAACAGGGAAAAAAGCAAATACTCTTTCCGATCCGGTCTCTTTTCATATTCCGTCAATATCTTCGCAAATAAAAAATAAACCACAATCGCAAAAGGCCTGGTAGCCAGGTACGTCGCGTTATGAAAGGGATTCGGCGAAAAGACACCCACATAATTGTTCCAAATCCCCGGAAGATACTTTCCCACAGGGGGGAATACCATGGATACAAAGAGCAGGGCAAACACCCCGCCGGTCACGGCCAGTCGGATTCCCAGCTCCCGTTTGGCGTCTGACCCGCCGCAATCCCGGACGAGCATTTGATTCATATAATATTTCAAGGCAACCGGACTCAGACTGTTCAACAACGTGGTCGCAATGGCGATGCACAGTTCCGGGCTTTTGATCAACAAATGAAAAAGGGCGCCCAACCGAAAGAAAATCGGATAAGGAAAGCTGTATCCACTGTCCAGTCCCTGCATTTCCAAAATATACGCCTTCATGTCAGAATGATAAAAGCCCGGATTCCCCAGGGTCTGACGGTCAAAAAGCGTAAATAAAAGGATTGTGTAACCCGCCAAAAGCACAAGAAACACAAGAAGATCGATCCCTTTTCTTTTCCGTTCATCCAAGTTTACCATGCAGCTCATAAACCACCATTCCTTCATCCCTGCCAATTTCCCGATAACCTTTTTCCCGGCAGAGTTTATCCACTTCTCCTTCGGCTACGACGGCCAAAAATCTGCTGTGAAGCCAGCCAAGATTCTCTTTCACATATTCCACATAGCAACAGCTGATACCAAAGCCCTTAGGAATCTGATACAGCATCTGATACGGAGTCAGCACCGATTTCCCATCCACCCGGTCAGCCAAAACCCATATAATCACATTGTCAAAGCCAGGCGTACTTGTGAGTTCCAAATCGCAGGCCTCTTCCAGCGTTTCCTCCCAATAGGCCTCCCGCGCTTCCAATTCCTCATTACGGAACGGAATCTGATATTCGTAAGGATCCACGCCGGAAACAGTGAACAAAAGGGCAAATGTAGCCGCCACAAGCACCATTTTCTTATAAAATCGGGTCTCCATCATACTGATGGCAAAAATACCCACGGCCAGAAACGTCAACAAATGCTTACTCCCCTCCTGCATTTTATACATCAGAATCAGGGCGACCCACATTCCCACGAAGCACACCGACAAATAAAGAGTAATCTCAAGGTTTTTCCATTGCTTTTTCCGGAAATCATGCAGCGCCTGAACCAGAATAACTAACATGACCACCGTATAAGCCACAAAATATTCGCCATAAAACAGATCGCTGCGAAGCCCTTCCAGCATAATACGACCATATTGGATTCCTACCGTCACAATTCTCCAGGCCATATAATGGATTCCCGCAAAAACCCCCTGATCCAGGAAGGTGGTAACCCAGGTTGTGTCAAAAAGAGGAGTAAAATATTCCGCGCCAAAATAATGCTTAATCAACGCATAGACCACGCCGACAGCGCCTACAATGACCAGGGAGCTGATCAACCCAGGAATTTTTTGCTTTCGTACCCGAAAATAAATGGGCAAGAGCATGAACAGCAAGAGATATGGCCGCATCAGAGTCATAACAGCCGTCAAAACAAACAAAAGCACTAATTTGGCCGGATGTTCACGTTTCTGATAACTGATACACAGTGCAAGTACGATGATGACCAATGAAAAACAAATGCATTCCGGCATTCCTGAAAGCATGTAGCGGGTCAGTGGCCTAAACGTGATGTACAGAATCGTCAGAATGCCCAGTTGCTTACGGCCAGGCTTTACTAACCACACGAAAAGGAACATGGAAAGCATCATCAGGAAAATATTACAGTATATGGGAGACTGCAGGTTCCAGCCAAAAACCAATCCCCAGAGGACCCAGGGAAAAACCAGCACCGGACTCCAGGCCGCAAAGGAAGCCCGCAGTGCATAGCTTTCGTTGAATCCGAAAAAACCCCTGGGATATCCGTAATGCACGATTCCCTCTACCTGCTTAAAATAAAACAATTCGTCATTCCATTCCCCGGCAGGCAAATAGACCTCTCCAATATTTCTGCCTTGTGCCGCGCAGGCCACCACACAACACAAGAGAGGAAGAAAAGACATTAACGCAGCAATGAAAATGGATTTGTGCGAGAGCACCCAGGCCCCTGTTTTCCGTACGCTTTCTTTCATGAGAATTCCTCTTTCCATCCGCATTCTTTCCGTAAAACCACCTGACCTTACCAAATCTTAGCTTTTCCGGCAAAGGAATACTTTTTCTCCGTAGATCGGATCCTGATAAATCTGTATATAGTCATGATATCCATATTTTGCGTCCATTACCGAACGCGCCCATTCCTCGTCAATCCCCCTCTTGAGAATCAGCACCACATCTTGGCCTTCTGTCAAAAGATCTGACTGAGTACGTGTGTCTAATTCAGAGCTGTTTAACAGCAAGGTTTCTCTATAAATGATAAATTCAGGAAGATTCTCATAAAAGGTAGCTCCATCATAAAGACAAAGGCAAGGATAATCAGCATACTGACGGGCCACCTCCGTCTGGTTCCCATATCCCTTGTACAGATAAGTGTTTTCCCCTGAATAAACCCAAAGGCTGAACATTCCCAATCCCAGGACCAAAATCAACTCCAACATGTTGATCTGCAGAATCCTCTTTTGATCACGCAGACACCCTCTTAACCGGGACCAGGCCCATTCCAGGCCAAACGCCGTCAAAAGCGCCGCCGCCGCAAACACAGGCATAATATAACGATCTGCATAAAATGGGGACACCTTTGCTACCAAAAGAAAATACGCCGCACCAGGAAACATCAGCAAGAACATCCGCACCCAATCCACAGGGGGATGGACAGACTTCTCCCGGGCAGCGAACCTGCCGCCGAGGAAAACGGCCAAAACGATCAAAACCGTCGCCAGCAGACCAAATCCGGCCCCGCAGATATCTTTCATAAGGGTCGAAACAAAAAATTTCATTTGATCAAGCGCTTCCCCGGAAAAATCAAACAGGCTGCCGATTACCGACGGCCCAAACCCTCCGCCAAAAATATCCTTGATCGCGTCAGGGAATCCCAAAACCCCTAAAACTCCGGCAATAAGCATACTCCGGATATAGAAAAGCACAGCCTTACATTTCTTTTTTCGCAGCAGCCCCAATACAGTAACCACTCCTAAAAAGAATGCAAACACCAAAAAGTAATATTGGGTCCAAAAGCCCAATATGGTAACAGCAATCAGGCCAAGATTGTTCGTCTGATAATCCCCATCTCTCCATTTCTTTAAATGAAGGTACCAGGTGATCATGCAAAACATGGTAAGAATGCCATACATACGGATGAGCAGCGCCGTAATAATTCCGCCGCCCGATAGCCCATACAATAAAATGGCAAGCAGTCCGACCCTCTTATTCCCCGTGACCAGCATACCGATCTTTACAAAGAACACGAAACAAATCGCAATTGCCGCCAAATTAATAATTCCTCCCATCCAGGGGGACATCTGTCCGGGCAAAAAGGACGAGACCAAATGTAAAAGCATATAATAAAGCGGCGGAGCGCTGTCATCACTGATTCCATTGAAATAAACCGACAAGAAATTAAATCGATCCCCGTTTCCCGTGGTCATATCTTCCAGGAATTTATCCCGGCCAATCCAAACCGCTTCCGGATAGACATTGCCTTTATAATTATAGAGAATGCTTTTCTTTAAATTCAAAATACAATCCCGAATATAATAGATCCATCGCTCCATATTCTCCCAATAGGCGCCCTTTTCAATCTCCTGATGAACAAAGGCCGCAAGCCGCCCTTCCGGTTGATTGGGCACGATCCACGGTGAATATTCCGCATTGGAAAAATCAAACGATAGAATTTCATCCATATGATATCCTTCTTTTTGGGACACATACCCCGCCAACAGAAGCAGCATACATGCCGCCGCCAGAAATTCCCATCTATATGTGCGTATTTTATCGAATAATTTCCTGCCTCTTTCCATCTACTTTCTCCTTTGCGCAAAACTTCCCAAAGCCGCCGGAATCATCCCAAACCATAATAAACTGACTGCCGTCACGTTCCCATAGTCCATCATTCCCGCACCAGACATCGTATACCAGAAAGATTGCGAGCCCAGGCAAAGGATGACCACGACCACACAAGCCAAAGAAAGCCTGCCGCCTCCTTTTCGCTTCTCATAAACGGAAATCCCGGCCAACAGCGCCACACACCAGAATCCTATTTGGAAACTCAACAATCCATAATCCATATATCGTTTCGACAGTAAGGGAGTTTTTTCCAACATTTTACTGTAATTCCAGCCGCTATAAGAAAGCCCCATACCATGCAGCTGCGCATACACTCTCCAGGGCAGAAACAAATAAGAGAGGAAATCCTCCTTGATGGCACTTGCCACTTCCTTGGTCCGATTGCCAAAACACTGTAAAGCCATCTCCCAATAGAGCTCATTGGCTCTCTCTTTGCCATAGGCTTTCTCCGCCAGAGGACCGAAAACCCGCCCCACGTCATCAGCCAAATACGCGGCTCCTTCTTCCGGCGTCATGATCTCTTTAATTTCATCCGGCCAGAAAAAATAATTTTTGCCGAAGTTCGGCCATACAAATCGACTTACAAGGGCGGACCCCAGACTCCTCTGAATCCTGCCGTTACATCCAGGCTCCCGGAACAGGCGGTTACCGCCTTGTGCCACAAGGCCTGCGGTCAAAACAACAGCCAGGACTCCAAGCAAGATAACGCCTTTCCCCCTTGCCATGTCTCCCTGCGCCTTTGCGCCTTTCCCCCTTGTCATGTCTCCCTGCGTCTTTGCTCCCTTCCTCCCGCGATGGCGTGCCAGAAAGCCGATGACAACAAACAAAACCAAAATTCCGCCCAACCACCAGGCATCAGGATCCAGCCAAGTCAAAATCACCCAAATGACCGCCGACTGACAGATTCTCCGGGCGCCATGCGC
Organism: uncultured Acetatifactor sp.; assembly: GCA_947625255.1. Classification (GTDB taxonomy): domain Bacteria; phylum Bacillota; class Clostridia; order Lachnospirales; family Lachnospiraceae; genus Acetatifactor. Next base: position 89,536 of record CANQNT010000004.1, read on the forward strand.
CTGATCCTCCAAAAAATTTCTGATACAGACCCCCAAAAGCAAAAAGGTCAGGGAGCCCACAAAAGACCTGGGCAAGATCGTAAGATGCCACTGTACGCACAAGGGAATCGTCACCAAATAAGAAGTCCCCAGAATCTTTTTCCATCCGGGAAACCCGCCACCTATGTCACACAGAGACAAAAAGCCAAAACCGCAAAGCGCCGCCGCCCCAAGCTGCAAAAGGGAAAGTAACCATTCTCCCCCAATGCCCCACAAGGAACCGATTCCCCAAAGAATTCTGACCAACAAGGGATAAAGAACCCCCACATATTCATCCCTTGCCCCTCCAGCGGCCGCTTTCAGGTAATACGCGGTATCGGGAAAAAGTCCCTGCGCCGGCAAGTTGCCGATGATCCACGCGGCGCCAAGGATAATCTGCACTGTCATTCCAATCCAAAGCAATCCCATTATTGTGTTTTTTATCAGACGCAGTCCTTTCTCTTCAACCGCCATGAAACCTTTCCCTCACTCGCATCCTCAACAAAGATACTTCCCCGCCACGGGTATTCTGCGAAGAACCGCCACCACAAGATTGCAAAGGATAAAACAGACCGCCGCCATCAGTGGCACACCCACGATATTATTCATGCTCATGCTGTCAATCCCTTTGCTTTCCAAAAATTCCAACACAAAAAGATGCATCAGATAAACGCCAAAGGTATTATCCGACAGTTCCCTGAGTAATTCCCCTTTTTTTCGAACCCATATCCAGCCAGAAACTCTCTGGAGGAAAAAAACCATGACCGCAACCGACACCAGAAATGTAAAAACACTATAGCTGTCAAAGGCCGCAGCGCTGGGTCCCCCGTTTCGAAGGGAAACCAGCCAGCTGACAAGCGCCGCCAAAAAAGCGGATAAAATTCCTGCCGCATACAACATTTTTTCCCATTTAACAGGCAAGGGATAACGATAGAGGTAATACCCCAGCAGAAAATAACCAGCGTAGCTGCAAATGAGCTGTACCTGAAACAAATCCAACAGAACCTTTACAACCTCCGCGGGATTTATAATCAAAATCGTATTATACCCCACCTGCAGAACCACGAAAAGGATTAAAAAATATTCCAACTGTTTGCGGCTGCTGTGATCCGTATAAGCCTTCAATACAGGCAGCAATAAATAAAGTCCTATGATCATCGGCACGAACCAAAGGTGGTACCTTCCATAGATCATTTCCGAAACGTATTCTTTCCAGGACACGCTTTCCGAACCAAACCGGCCGCGAATGTCCCACAGACCGTATATTACGCTCCATGCGCAGTATGCGGTAATCAGACGCAAGATATTATGCTTCCAGATCCTCCCGGGATCCACCTCCCCTTTCCTGCTCAGAAACAGCATCCCGCTGATCATGACAAAAACCGGCACGCCAAAACGCGAAATGGCGTCATAACTATTGCAGACTACCCATTCCCTGCCCGTAATGGGAAGCACATACCAATACTGGGACGCACTGTGTAAAAGAACGACACTGAAACACGCCACAATACGCAGCAAATCAATATGATATTGTCGTTCCTTGATTTCCTTTTCCAATCCCGCCACCTTACGAACGGCCAAAATAGTCTCTTTTGTCCGTTCTTACTTCCAACACTGTAAATTTCTCATTTCGATAGGTTTCTTCATATTCGAATTTTTCCAGAAAATCCAAGATCAGAGAAAGCTTCCGATCAGCCCCATAAGCCTCCGAATCCGCAGAGGCTCCCGCAAGATAGTCCCTCACATAGGCTGCGCATCCGCACTCCAAAATCACCACCGGGAACAAGGCGCCTTCCGCGATCTGTACCTCAAGTTCTTCCATGGCTGCCCGCATTGCATCCACGCTATAGGAATCCAGATCACTCCAGGGATTAAAAGCAGAGGGCATATTCAGATAAAAGGACAAGCTGGGAATCTTTCCATATAAAATCACTTCCCGTCCCTCCAGGCCCCGCTCCTCCACATAGGCGCTGATGCCTGTCATCCATTCCGCCCGCTCCGCGCTCATACGGATTCCGGACAAAACCTTGTTATTGGTGACGGCTGCCTGCACATTTTCGGCGCCATCGCCCTCCACAAACACAAAGCCCAGACCAAAACCCACACCCTGCACCAACATCAGCACTGCCAGCATCACCGCTATTGCCTTAACGGGAAAGAAAGACAGACCGATCTTCCATTTTCCAAACTGCCAGCTTTTCTGAAAGCCGCTTCTGCAGAATTTTGCAAGCATCCAGAATACATATGGAGCGACAAGGAACAGATTATTCAAAGCCGGGAGCAAGTGATTATTGCTCCCCAGGGGCGTGATCAGGATTATCAAAATAACCATACCCGACAAAAGCTTCTCTTGCCTGGCCGCTTTCGGACGAAAAATCTGAATGATCCCAATCAGCATGGCCAGCATCAAAAACAGAATCCCGGGCCTCAGCATGGAATCGTAATCCTGATAGCTGACGCTGCAAAATTTTCTGGCATACAGCCATACTGCGGCAAGACAAGTGATTCCGGCAAACCCAAGCTTTTTCAGCCCTTGAAAACGCTCCGGCAAAACGGCAAATCCAATTTCTCCCGCGCACAGGATTACCCCCAACCGTATCACCCAGTACAAATTATCCACATATCCCCGGATACTTTCCATAATCATGGATGTCGGCGTGTAACCGGGCGCATTCTCCGTCATTCCAAACAAACGAATGATGCCATTCACATACTCCGAAAGCCCATATCGGATTCCGATCCAGCCCAATAACACACCCAATGCGGCCAAATACCCCAGCAGACACCAGCCCGTCTGCCCCAGCACCTTCTTCCAGCCGCGGCGGCAAATTATGGCATAAGCCCAGACTGCCACAATCATCCCCATTTCCGGCAGATTGGAAAAGCGGGTCAGCACATTGGCGCCCAGACAGACCCCCGCCAGTACCAGATAAGGATTCCGATCCTCCGCAAGACCCCGGTAAAGGAGTACGGATCCTCCCAAAAACAACACATAAGTTAAATAATTATACAAAACAGCGGTAGGGCTCCAGCATAAGCTTATCGCCAGAAATTCTCCCAAAAACGCCCATATCGGCGACATTCCAACCCTGCGCACGCAAAACCAATAACCCAGCAGCGCCAGCAGACACACAGTGATCGCAGTATAAAAATTCATTCCCAAAAGCGTCCCCCCAAAGGGAAGCCTGGTCATCAGCCACCCCAGCGCGTTGGCCAAATAAGTGGAAAACAACCACATGGGATCCATGTGCTCCATTCCCATAAAACGGAAATTTGCATAATTGTAACCCGTATCCATGAGGTCCAGACCCCAGTGAATATGACGCATGGGATAAAGCAGCAAAATCAACGGAAATACAATTCCCGTCAAAACCGCCTTTCTCTTTTCCGCCGCAACCTTGCCCGCCGCCTGATTCATTCTATCCTCGTCTTTCATTGACTCTCTTTCAGTCATTCACGGAGCTCCAAAATGGCATTCGCAATGCGCTCTCCGATCATTGCCCGTCCTGTTTCATTCAGGTGAATTCCGTCCACGGTATAAGTCTGCCAGTCTTCATTGCCGCCGGGAGCGCCAACCCCGCTTTCATGATAATCATCCAACACTGTCACACCCATTTTTTCCGCGATGGACAGTTCCAAAGCCACATATTCCTCCAACAGCCCTCCGCCAAAATCCGCCTCCTCACAAGAAAGGTTTTCTGCCGGGTACCAACAATAGGTAGGCGTTACCAGCAAAATCTCCATATCCGGATAACGGTCCCGCAATCCCCTAAGGGAAGTCCGAAGCGCGCCCCCATAGGTATAAGGATCGTACGGATCCTCAGGATTCTCCAGGGCAATCCCCAGCTGATAATCATTCACCCCATGCTCTATGACCAGCATCTCCACTTTGTCAAAATCAATCCGTTGGAACCCATATACCCCTTCCATAAAATAATCCATGGCCGCATAACCTGTCACACTGGCATTTTGCACGCCAAAGTCCTCATTCACGATGGCTTGCGACAACCGGACCAGGGACAAGGCATCGTCCAGTCGCGTGGGTCGATTTTCCCGCACCCAACGGGCTGCCGCGGTTCCTCCGAAAGCCCCGTTATAAACCGTCTCATCCAGAACCCTCTCCATCACGGCAGTGACAGAGGTCTCATCTCTGACATTACCCAGAATACTGTCTCCCAGGCAAACAATACGGCAAGGCTTCTCCCGCAGCCCGCGATATGCGGCTACGCCCCCGAAAAGCGCCAGAAACAAAGCCAGAGAGCAAAACCAGTATCCATATTTTCCCATCCATCGCTTTATGGCTTCCATGCATCGACTTCCTTTAATTTCTTTTGTTTGATACCTGATAAGCGTTGCAAAGCGCAATCACCCGCTCCACTTCGTCCTCCCGCATCTCCGGAAACAGAGGCAGGGTCACGCAATGTGCGGCCAAATATTCCGCGTTGGGACAGTCCCCTACTTTATAACCCAGATTCCCATATGCCTGCTGAAGATGGCAAGGCACCGGATAATGGGCATTGCATTCCACGTCAGACTGGGCCATATAAGCCATAAATGCCTCTCTGTCAGGAACCATAATCTCGAAAAGGTGAAAAACCGGCATCGTATTTTCAGGATGCCGCTGCATCACAATGGCGGGATTGGTAATCTCTTTCAAGTAACGCCGGCCGATTTCCTGCCTTCTAAGATTCCATTCCGGCAGCAAACGCAGACCAACGCTGAGGACCGCGCCCTGCAGTCCTTCCAGACGCATATTATAACCGATCTCATCATGATAATATCTCCTGTCGCACCCCTGGTTTTTCAGACGATTGATGTGGTGATAGTATTCTTCCTTATCGCAGGTAACACTTCCGCCCTCTCCAAAAGCGTAAAGGTTTTTCCCCGGATAAAAGCTGAAACAGCCCAGTTCGCCTAATGTCCCCACGTTGCGTCCCTGGTATTTGGCCCCATGGGCCTGGGCGCAGTCCTCCACGACAAACAGTCCATGCCTGTCCGCAATTTCTTTCACACGCCCGAATTCAAAGGGCTGACCATACAGATGCACGCCAATGATTCCTTTCGTACGCTCCGTAATCCGTTCCTCGATCCCATCCGGATCAATTTCCCAGGTATCCGCGGTACAATCCACGAACACCGGCACGGCCCCCGTATAAGTAACGCCCCAGGCGGTAGCGATATAAGTATTGGCCGGAACAATTACCTCGTCCCCCGGCCCCACGCCCAGCGCCAACATGGCACAATGCAGCGCCGAAGTACCATTATTCACCCCGCTGGCATATTTGGTTCCAACAAAAGCGGCGAACTCCTCGTCAAAACGATCCGCGTATTTCCCTCCGGAAAAAGCCGTTTCCTCACAAACCTTTATGATCGCATCCAGATAATCCCGGCGATGCGCCTGAAAATCCCTTGTCAGGTCAATCCTGCTGATATGGGCCATTTCTCACTCCTCCGATCTTATAACTTGTCCACGCTTTCCACCACATACTGCTGCCTGCGGAACGTCATATTCAAGATAACCGACAGATACTTAAAAATCACTGTCAACATCACAAACAACATGAAAAATCCCAGAGACATCAATCCCATGATGGACAGCCAGCCCTCCACCGGTCTGTCCGCGCTGAAAATGGAATAAATCAAATAAAGGAACATAAACATCAATACCAGGAAAAACCCGGCACTCAAAAGCAAGCTCATCCGTTCCAGCAGGCTGGTAAAGATGATAATGGTGTCCATTGCCAGGTCGCTTCGATTTCCAATTTCTTCCCAATTATGCCCCCTGCGCATATCCTTTTTGTTTTCATAACATATGGTGTCAATTTTCAGGCCACAGTTCACATAAAGTGCCTTGCGGTACGGGATATAGGAGTTTAACTGATTGACACGGTTGACGGCACGGCGGGAAACAATGCGGAAACGTTCCTGCCGGATTCCCGTTTTCCTCTTACTCCCCAGATTATAAAGCAGATAAAACATCCTGGAAGACAGCGGGACATTATGCTTGGGCGCCGCCGCCACCACGTCAAAGCCCTCCAGGGCCCTTTTGTACACATCCATCACAAGACTTTCTTCAAAATCCATGGTGCATTGATCAAATTCAAACAAAAAATCCCCTACGGCCAGATCTCGGCCCGCGTTCATGGCGGACTCCACTCCCTGATAATAACTCAGATTAATCAGGCTCATGACGTGATGGTTTCCGCTGGCGGCCTGATAACGCTTGATTTCCTCTATGGTGCCGTCCGTACATCCGTCATTGACACAGATAATCTCGTATTTTTCAAAATTTTGCCGCATGATCCCGCAAATTTTGCTCACAAATTCCGTGATCCGTCCCTCTTCATTATGCAGATACAAGACACATGAGATAAAATTTTTTTCCAGTTCCATCGCTTACCCCGTTTCATCGATCTCTTCTATCAATCCAAAACCTCATCCAGGTCGAAAATCGTATTGATTTTCCCGGAAAGGACGCTGACAAATACAGGTTCCCGCGATACAAATTTAATGACCGTAGGCCTGGAATCGTCAATTTCCGAAGCTTTCAGAATCGGTTTCATGGAAAACAAGGATTTTTCATAGGCAAATTCCAGTTCATCCCGCATATATTTGCGAGTCAGAGCGCTCATATATTCCCAGGCACTTTCCGGCTTATGAACGCAAGTATTACAATTGCCAAGTCTTTTCCCACTGCAATTCGTTCCGGCCTGGCAAGAGAACTCGGGCACTTTGGAAAAACTGGTCTGGTGAGGCGTAAAAGTAACGGAGGTCAGGGAATGCAGCCCCGTCTTTCCAAAAGGCATTATGGAAAAGAAAGGACCATCCATGACCGTCAGCCCCGTCTTTTGCAGCGCCTCCCCCACACGGCACAGAATAATTTCGCACAACTCATATTTTAAGGCAAAGGGAGCCGTTTCCACCCCCTCTACCATCTGAAGCACCTGATTGACCGAGGCATACGTGGCGTTCATTACAAAGGGCGCTTCATACCGTTCCTCCCGGAACGGGTTTCCATCTCCCAGACGGCATCGGGCCAAAATCTCATAGCAATCGGATTTTTTCACAATCCGGGTGATTTCCCTTCCAAATAAAAGCCTTACATTCTTGCCATATTCCTTGATCCGGTCAAGGAGATAATCTCGCAGGACAAACGCATCATAGGTGTATTCCCGGGTTAAAAACGCCCCGTCGCAAACCCCGTCCTTAAAATAATTGCCCACCGGGATCTCCCTGCAGGGAATCCCCGCATTATGGCAGAACTTCATGAATTCTCCCGCATCCGTCCAGGAAAAATGACTGGAAGTGGCATAAACCTGTTCAAAGTCAGAATAAATGCAGCAGGAAAACTCTTCCACAAAGCGCCGAAAATATCCTGCCGATTTCATAGCGGTGGAAAGAGAGCGGGGATAATGATAACCCATATGTACCCTGGCCTGATTGATATAGGTAGCCCGGGTGAACGGTTCCTGCTCCTGCTCTATCACAATTACATTTTGCCCTTTCCTGGCACAGTATAATGCGGCATACAAACCGTATAATCCTGCGCCGATAATCACTTTATCCAGCATTCATCGTCACCTATGCCTTTTGGACTTTCCGTAAGAAAAACCATTCCAATTCCCCAGGACAGACTCACAAATACCACGTGCCGATAATCCTGCATCCCTGACACGGACATGGTATACCAAACCACCAATAAAGCCGATACCAGCGCCAGCCTGATCAGCAGCGAAATACAGGATTTCCCGGAATCCCCGGGATCCGCATCACCCGCTCTTTTTCCCAAAAAAGCCTTCTTCCGGGAAAGCAAGAGACTCAGGCCTCCCAGCAACAACACTGTCATAAAGGCCAGCCCCGCAAATGACACAAAGTAATTCGTCCATCGCGGCATTCTCTCAGACATCAACCCATAATTCCAACTATCATAGGTTACCCCGATTCCCAGACGATTAAACAGCAAGGCCGCAAGAGGCACACTATACTGCAATAGGTCCCCTGCCATATCCGTGGCGATTTCCGTGGTCCGGACGCGCAGCATGCTTTTCGCCATGTCCCAATAGATATTGTGTGCTTTTCGGATTCCATAGGTCCGCTCCACGACAGGTCCAAATTTTGTAAGAACCGTTTCCGGGATACGGCTGAACTCCGTCATTTCTTCCAGATCAAAAAGATCCCTGGCCTCAGGCTGCCAAAAATCCAGAGATGCGGCAAAATTGGGCCAGACAAATCGATGAAGCGCCATGGCCGCAACGCCGCGGTTCATTCTGCCCCGACTGCCCTCTTCCACAGTCAGGGACCAAACGATCCCCGCCAGCAGACACACCGTCAATAATACCGCAAGTCCCTTGATTGCTGACGCTTTCCTCTGTCCACCCCTGACAAGCAGACAATGCGCCCATTCCACCAGGAATACAAGTCCCCCAAATAAAAAATACTCCGGAATCAACAAACCACCCAACAGCCAAAAAAATCCGCCCTTGACCCAATCTTCTTCCCAATGATAATAAATACACAGAAGCAGCATGGAAGATGCCAACGCTTCAGGCGTCACGGCCGCGAAGAACTGACTCACCACGGGAATCGTCATCACTCCCAAAGCCAGAAGCACTCTGTGTCTTCTGCCGTCCAGCACCTTGTAAAGCGTGCCAAAGCCCACACCAAGCTGTAACACATACAAAGGGATATAATAAGGGAGGGGACTGATCTTTTCCACCAACCTTGCCATCCGTATCAAAAAAGGGTAGGCGATTCCAATATATTCATCCGTCACCATGCTCTTGGAAATGTCCAGCAACTCCCCCGTAATCTGAAAATCAGGAACACGACCCACGTTTCCAATCAGCCACACAATCCCCAGAATGATCTGTACTATCCATAGCATCCACATCCCGGAAATGGCCGCCGCCTGTATTTTGCGCAAAAATACCTTCATAGCATCCGCCTATCTTGCTTCTATTTCACGAATCGCATCCGCAATCCTTTCGGCAATTAATTGCTGCCCCGCCACGGTCAAATGCAGACCATCGTATAGATACTTTTCCTCCGTTTCCTCCCAGATGCCGGAATCATGATAGTTATCCAATACCAAAAGCCCATAATCCTGTCCAATCTGAAGCTCCAGCCCTACATAATCCTCCAGCAGACCGCCCCCAAAATCCCGCTCTTCACAAGTTGACCGCTCTTCCCCATAAAAAGCGCACCATGTAGGCGTCATCAAAATAATCTGCAGATTCGGGAAACCTCCTTTAAGGGATTCAATCGAGGTACGCAGCGCTCCTCCGAATGTTGATTCATCATAGGGATCCTGCCGGTTATCCAGGGGAATCCCGCCATTATAGTCATTGGTTCCATGCTCGATCACCACATAGTCCACCTTTTGAAAATCCGTCCGGGCCAATTCCCGGATACAGTCAGTATAATAATCAAAGGTTTGGGGATAGGTCATCCAATAGCGATCCCCAAAAGCGGCCAAGGACCTTTGAACGGAAAAATCCCTCACCGCGATGGCATCCACAAGCTTTACCAGACTCAGCCATTCCTTGAGAACGCCCGGCCGGTTCTCTTCTTCCCGAAACGCGGCACGACTGCCGCCGAAACCACCCTTTAACACAGGGACCTCCAACAGGCGTTCCAATTGACCGGCAATCGTTTCCCCTTCTCTGCTGTTTCCAATGATGCTGTCTCCCAACAGCACTATGGAATAGGAGGAACGATAAGGAGGAAACGAGACAATCAGGCTGATGACCGCTACCGCAACCACCACGCACAGGCCCCCTCCCCAGACAAATAAGCGGCTTCTTTTCATATCCTTCTATCCTTCCACGCCTCTAAACCTGCTTTTTTATATAAAACATCACCCACAGCCTCGCAATTTGCACGATATAATCACAAATTGTCCGAAAGATCTTTACGGTGGTATTATAATCCTCCTGCCATTCCACTGGATAATCCAAGATATTCATGCCACGCTTTTCAGCCCGCAGCAAAAACTCAATCATATAAAACCAGCCATTATCCTGACTACAGCCTTTCACCAGGTCCAGGGCCTGCCGCCTTCTCACAAAAGTAAAGCCGCAGATCGCGTCACTGCACTTCATCCCCAGGAATCCCTTCAGCAAAATCAACAGCCCCCGGGAAGTAATCTTCCGGTACCATTTTCTCCCCCTGGTGTCAGATTCCTTGGCGAAACGGCTTCCGTTGATATATTCCACTTCGTCATTGGCAGAGAAAATATGGATGGCTTCTCCCAAATGACGAATATTGGTGGACAGGTCAATGTCCATATAGCCCACCACGTCACCGCGGCTGACCTCCACGCCCCTGCGGAACGCGGCGCCCACTCCTCTGACATCGATGCGCTCGAACCGTACCTTTTCGTATTTTTCACAAAGTTCTCCGGCGATCCGCGGTGTTTCGTCCTCCGAACCATTGTCTACAATTATGATTTCATAATCTTCATACCGAATCTCTTGAAGATATTCCACAGTCCTAGTGATCCCGCTCTCCAGGCGCTTCTTTTCATTCAATACCGGGAAAATAATCGTGATGACCATGTCTACTCCTCATGCTCCCGTCCGTGACTTTTCATCATCGTCTGCTTCTCACTGCCGGTCCGAATCAGACGATATTCAAAATCTCTTCTGTCCTTTGCGGCCATTCCTTCCAATATCATTCCGGAAAATAACGCCAAAAGTCCGGCAATTACCATGAACCCGCACACGATCAGCGTAGGGAACCTTGGCACCAAGCCCGTCTTCAGATATTCATATCCTACCGGCAGGAACAACAGAATCGCCGCAACCGTCAGTAAAAGACACAGAAGCCCAAAAAACCGCATCGGTCTATAATTCCGATAAAGCTGGAGCATCTTCCGGATCACCCGCAGGCCGTCACTATAGGTATTCAGCTTGGATTCACTTCCCTCCGGCCGATCCCGGAACTTCACCACCACATTGTCTACCTGGAGATTATAATTCACCGCATGAATCGTCATCTCCGTTTCAATCTCAAATCCCTGGGAAAACACCGGAAACGTCTTTACAAACTCATAACTGAACGCGCGATAGCCGGTCATGATGTCCCGGATATTCGAATGAAACAGCATATTAATACCGCCGCGCATCAGAAGATTGCCAAAATTATGAAAAGGTCTCTTGTTTTCCGTAAAATATGTGGAAGAAAGACGGTCTCCCACCACCATGTCCGCCTGATAAAGCAGAACCCGGTCCACCATCTCCCGCGCGCAATCCAGGGGATAAGTGTCGTCTCCGTCAATCATCAGATAGCACTGTGCGTTGATTTCCCGAAACATCCTGCGGATCACATTTCCCTTGCCCTGCTTATACTCATGACGAATCACCGCCCCCGCGGCCTGCGCCTCCTGGACGGTCCGGTCCGTGGAATTATTGTCGTATACATAGATCACCGCTTCCGGTAAGGCTTCCCTGGCATCCCGCACCACCTTGCCCACGGTTAATTCTTCGTTATAGCACGGAATCAGTACCGCTATCTTATCCATCCTATTCTCCCAAACCGTAAAAAAACTTATTTTTCCAGATTCATGCCGGCAAGCCTCTCCCTGATCTGCTCCACACTCAGCCATTCCGTGTTGCTGTTGGAGCTATATGAAAAGTTCTCCGGCACTTTCTTGCCAGTGGGAACCACTTTCTTGCGCTCACTCCACACCAACTGGGGATAAATAATGAAATGATTATCATATTCATAAGTGCGGGGCGCGTCCTCCACGGTGATCATGATCTCATGCAGCTTCTCTCCCTCGCGGATCCCGATCTGCGACATCTTGCAGCCGGGAAGCATGGCCTGGGCCAGATCCGTCACCTTGAACGACGGAATCCTGGAAATAAAGGTCTCTCCCCCTTTCGCTTCCGTCAGAGCCTTGATCACCAGCTCGATGCCCTGCTGAAGGCTGATCCAGAATCTCGTCATACGAAAATCTGTAATGGGAAACTCCGTGCCTCCGTTTTTGATGATTTCATGGAAAATGGGAATGATGGAACCGCGGCTGCCGGCCACATTGCCGTAACGCACGACGGAAAAGCTGATGTCCTTGTTCCCCGCGTAGGCATTGGCCGCGATAAAGAGCCTGTCCGATATCAGCTTCGTGCCGCCGTAAAGATTCACGGGATTGACGGCCTTATCCGTGGACAACGCCACTACCTTTTTCACACCGGTATCCAACGCCGCATCGATCACGTTCTGGGCGCCGCCGATATTTGTCTTGATCGCCTCAGCCGGATTATATTCACAGGCGGGAACCTGCTTCAGGGCCGCCGCGTGCACCACATAATCCACGCCTTCAAAAGCCCTCTTCAAACGCTCCTTATCCCGCACATCTCCGATAAAGAAGCGAAGCCTGTCCGCATATTCTTTAAACCGCGTCTTCATGACGGATTGCTTAAATTCGTCTCTGGAATAAATAATCACCTTAGCGGGGACATAATGCTCAAAAACATATTTGGTAAATGCGTTTCCGAAACTTCCTGTTCCTCCCGTGACCAGAATTGACTTATTGTTCAGCATACCGATTCCTCCCATTGTACGATTCTTTCTTTATTTTGTACTATCCTTTTTATTTTAGCATACACATTTCAGAAAAGCAACTTTTACCAACGTCCCGCAGCCGCCTTCTGTTTTGTATCTTTCATTCCAATGATTTCCAGCAATTCTTCCCTGGTAAAGCTTCCGCTGCCAACCTCCCCGCCGCCGAGCACCTGGTCGGCCAACGCGCTTTTTCTTTCCTGCAGCTTCAGGATATTCTCTTCAATCGTTCCCTTGGTGACCAATTTATATACCGTAACGGTATTCCGCTGACCGATTCTGTGGGCCCGGTCCGTGGCCTGGTTCTGCACGGCCAGATTCCACCAGGGATCATAATGAATGACAATATCCGCCGCCGTCAGGTTCAGTCCCGTGCCGCCCGCTTTCAAAGAGATGCAAAACACATTCGTATCGTCTTGCTGGAACCGCTCTACCAGTTCCTTGCGTTTCTCCTTGCTGGTGGCTCCGGTGAGCGTATAATAGGTAATCCGTTCCTCGTCCAGATTTCTGCACAAAATATCCAGCATGGACGTAAACTGCGAAAACAGCAACACCTTATGGCCGCCTGCCACGGCGTTTCGTACCAGGTCCAGACATATCTGACGCTTCGCGCTTTCCTCCTGAAAACCCTCGTAAATCAGGCTGGGATCACAGCAAAGCTGACGCAGTTTGGTCAGCTCCGACAAGATCTGAATCTTCGATGTCCGGAATTCCTCCTCCGTCTGCTCATCCAACATCAGGCTCAGACGCTTTACATGGGCGTCATACAGCTTCTGCTGCTCTCCTTCCAGGACGGCGTAAACATCTTCCTCCAGCTTGTCCGGCAGATCCTTGAGCACGTCTTTCTTTAACCTTCGCAGCACAAAGGGACGAATCATCTTCTGCAGACGCTCCATGGCCACAGAATCCTGCTGCTGCACGATGGGAATCTCCAGTTCCTCCCGAAAACGCTGATACGGAAAAAGGAATCCCGGCATCAGGTAATCAAATATACTCCACAGCTCGCTCAGACGATTTTCCACGGGGGTTCCCGTAAGCGCCAGCTTGCAGCTGGCCTGAATCTCCTTCACCGCCTTAGAAGCCTGGGTATTATGGTTCTTAATAAACTGCGCCTCATCAATGATCTGGCAAAAGAACGACTTTTCCTGATAAGAATCAATATCCCGTTTCAGCAGATCATAAGAAGTGATCAGCAGCTCCCTTATCCCGCTTTGCCGGATCAGTTCCTGACGTTTTTGGGCGTTTCCCACTACCATGGTCGCAGGAAGCCACGGTACAAAACGACAAACCTCGCTGTACCAGTTATAAACCAGGGATGCCGGCGTCACGATCAGACAACGTCTGTTGTCCTCCTCCCCCGCTTCCAAAAACTCAGAATACAGAAACGCCAACACCTGCAGTGTCTTTCCAAGCCCCATGTCATCTGCCAAAATTCCGCCAAACCCATTATGCCGCAGGGTTTTGAGCCACAGGAATCCCTTTTTCTGATAGTCCCGCAAAACATTCTGCAGCTTCTCCGGCACTTCAAAATCATTATCCTCCACCGTCCGCATATTGCGGATCAGCGCCCGGAAAGGCTTGTCCTTTCTCGCGGACAAGGAGGAATTTCCCCGTAACTCCTGATCCAGATAAAGGGCGCGGTATCTGGGCAAAGAAATCCTCTCTTGTTCAACCTGCCTGTCCGTCAGCCCTAATCCATGCTTTAATTCCGCCAGAGTTTCCAGACCCTCTCCCTTGATATGAACAAAATCACCGTTTTTCAGGCGATAGTATTTTCTTCTGCGATCATACTTGCTTAAAATTTCCAGCAGCTCCTCCCGAGACATATCCTCGGCGGTCATGCTCAGTTCCAGCAATTCTCCCGACAAGGAAACGCCTACCGTAACATGCGTGGACTGCGTAACCCGAATGCGTTTCAGGGCGTCGGAAACAAAAACCTCCCCCAATTCCTGCATTCTGGGAATTCCCTCCGTGAGAATCTCATAAATCTGATCCTCACTGGTGGCGATCGCCATGGACGCGGTTTCCTGGTCAAACGCGTTGCAATAAGCCGCCACTGCCTGCCCTACGGCAATCTCCCTGACCAAATCCCGCTGTCCCGCGTCGTTTTTTTCTCCATACACATTATATTTCCGGTCTCCATAGACCGCCATGACACGGCAAGTAACCAGGTCCGGCTGGGGTGCGTCCAGATAAATCTCAAAACGCACGGTTCTTACATTATAATCCTGCTCCCGGAAATTCTCCTTTTCACATTGAAAACATTTCTCAACGGCAGGCAACAAATCCCGGCAAAAAGCGGGAACATCCTCCTTTTGGACAAAAAGTTCCCCGCCTTTGCTATTTCTCAGACAAAGCTGGAACTCCCGGGCAGCCTCCGTCCCCTCTATGGGTTCCAAATAGATATGACCATCTTCAAAACTAATTTCATAATGGGCTCCCTGAAAGCTAAAAGGAGATTTCCCCACCAAAAGGACTCCGTCCTCCTGGCCAATGATCCGAAGCGTCCGAGCGGGGCTGCCTTCCTCAATCACCCATGAGGTCGGGACGGACTGCCCGTAATAATCCGAAAATCCATATCGGGTTTCCGCGCCGCGTACCCCGTCCGTGCCTGTCGCTCTGACCAGAATCCGCGGCTCGGGAAGGGCTTTCAACAAGGTCTCCAAATCACTTCCCGACAATTTCAGACTTCTCATTTTAGGCCTGATCGAACCGGTAAAATATCCATACAAATCCCTTACATAATTCTGATACTTTGCCTCGCTCTCCACAACCCACTTGACAAGAAATTCCGCCAGTTTCCGGCTGCCGGGCTCAAAGGCCTCCGGCACATGAATAAAACGCAGCTTCTTTCCATACTCATAGTCCGCGCTTTCCCGCATCCGGTCCGAAAACTCTCCAACATTCTTAAGAACATAAAGCTGACCGGCCCCTATACGGAATTCCACCGATACTTCCCTGTCGGCATAAGTGAGAATCGGCTCTATTCTGACCTTTCCAAAAACGTTGTTCTGCACCAGGGGCGCCGTCTGCCTGGATACTTGACGATCCAATAACTGCTTCATGTCAGGATTGGTCTTCCTGATAATCTTATTCTTCATCCTAACCGGATTCCGCAAAGCCGACTGATTCCCAGCGGAGACATAGTCTGACAAGGTCCTCTGCTGCCCCCGACTTTCGCTCCAGCCCTTTTGATCCGCATACTTCAGCATCACGGCAACCATATGTTTACAAATTCCGTCATAACTGTAGTAAGCAGGGCAATTACAATCCCCGCTGATCATTTCATCCCGCACGGTATCATAGTCAAAACGAACCCGATAAATCTTCGTTCCGCTGCCGTCCACTCTGGCTTCCACGGAATCCACAAAAGATTCTTCCTTTACTTCTATCTTTCGAACCTTGCCGGATTGGTACAAATCCAGACCTCTCGCGTAAAATGTAGCATGGGTCAGACTTCTGATCTTCATTTTTGTCAACATGGTATCTCGTTTCCTCACATTCATGCTGCCTCGGGCACTGCCTGAATTTCTCCCTTAAGTCCGATCAGGAATTACACCGCGTAATTTTTGCCTCGAATCAGGGCAATAATCTGATCCACATACCGATCGCAGGTCTCCAGGTCTCCGGCTTCCACCATGACACGGATCACCGGCTCCGTCCCACTCTCACGCACAAGTATCCGTCCGTCATCTCCCAGGGCTTTCGCCACTTCGTCAACGGCCTTTTGAATCTCCTGGTCCGCGCGCACCGTGGCTTTGTCAACAACCCGTACATTCTTCAGGACCTGGGGATATACATGGAAAGGAGCCGCCAGCTCACTTAACGGCATCTTCTTCTCCAGCATGACCTCCATCATTTTGATGGCCGTCAAGATTCCGTCACCCGTGGTGGCATATTTTCTGAAAATAATATGGCCGGACTGTTCGCCTCCCAAACGGTAACCATTGTTCACCATGTTCTCATAGACATATTTATCTCCCACGGCGGTTTTCTCATACTCGATTCCCACCTTGTCAAAAGCTTTATACAAACCAAAATTGGACATAACCGTAGTCACAACCTTATTGCCGAACAGCTCGCCGTTTTCTCTCAGATAACATCCACAGATATAGAGAATCGCGTCGCCGTCCACAAGTTTTCCCTGCTCATCCACACATAGGCATCTGTCCGCGTCACCATCAAATGCGAAGCCCACGTCCAAACCATTTTCAACCACATATTTTTGAAGATTCTCAATATGAGTAGAACCGCAGTTCGTATTGATGTTCAAACCATCCGGACGGTTATTGATTACATACGTCTTCGCGCCCAGGGCATCAAAAACACTCTTGGCAATCATCCACGCGCTGCCATTGGCACAATCAAGCCCGACCTTCTTAGAACGATAGGAACGGGTGGCCAGAGAGATCAGGTAACCGATATAGCGGTTCCGTCCCGCGGCATAGTCCACGGTACAGCCGATATCCTCCCCTCTTGCATAAGGAGGTTCCGGCGCCTTACCATCCAGATACTCTTCTATTTTCAAAATCGTCTCTTCGTCCATCTTCTCCCCATTGGAGTTCAGCAGCTTGATTCCATTGTCGTAATAGGGATTATGGCTGGCGGAAATCATAATGCCACAGTCAAAATCCTCGGTGCGCGCCACATAAGAAACGCTGGGAGTGGTGGTCACATGCAAAAGATACACGTCGGCCCCGGATGCCGTCAGGCCCCCTGCCAGAGCATATTCAAACATATAAGAAGAGCGTCTTGTATCCTTGCCGATCACAACCTTGCAACGCTCTCCCCCGTCTTCATGGCGATAATACCACCCCAGAAAACGGCCGATTTTGTATGCGTGATCCGCCGTTAAATTCACATTCGCTTCCCCGCGGAAACCATCCGTGCCAAAATATTTTCCCATTTATTTCATTCCTTTCTATACCGGTCCCTTTTATTCTATTCCGACATACGAATAAATTTTACAACAATAAGGATGCAAATGCAAGAAACAATCACTGCCTGCCTTTCTGATTCTTCGTTTCCATATAGGCCTCGATTTTCTTTCTGATCCGATACATCCGCACTCTTAAATTGCCTTCCTGAATCCGTTCCAGACTTGCCAGCTCCTTCATGGAATATCCCTCAAAGTAAAACATATGAAACAAAAGCTTTTCATGGGCATCCAGAGCCGCATTTAAAATGACGTTCAACTCCACAAGCCCATACTCGTTTTCCAGATATGCCCATTCTTCCTCCACCGCTTCTGTTTCATGCTTGGAACGGGTTATCATCCGCCGCTTCACTTCGGACATTTTATATCTGGCAGTCTTCATCAGCCAACCGCCCGGATTCTCATGTACCAAAAGCTTATCCATATTGCGAACGGCTTCAAAGAAAGTTTCCTGCACAATATCTTCCGTCAAAGGATAGCACAGCGGGTCTTTTGATACCATGGACATGAGCTTTTTATAATTTTGCTCATACAAGGCAGTAACGAACTCCCTTGTCCTCTCATTATCCTTGGCATCCATTTCAGCCCCTCCCAGACCTTTTCTCAGATTATCCTTCTTTGACAGATCGATACACCCCTTCAGCGTCCAAGCCATACTTGGCGACCAAAGCGGCGGCGGAACCAGATTCTCCAAACACATCCTGCATTCCAAGCTTCTTCACCCGGGTGGGAAGCTTGGCGCTCAAGCAATCGCATACCGCGCTGCCCAGACCGCCAATGACGGAATGTTCTTCCACCGTCACCACTCTGCCAGTCTTTCTTGCGCTATTGATAATAATTTCCTCATCCAGAGGCTTAATCGTACAAATGTTGATCACCTCGGCGCTGATGCCATCCGCAGCCAGCTTCTCAGCCGCTCCCAGAGCGGAATCCACGCAGATACCGGTGGCCACAAGGGTCACATCCGTCCCCTCGCGCATCAGGCTGCCTTTCCCGATTTCAAAATGATAACCCGGCTTGTCGTTGATCACCGGAACCGGCGCGCGGCCAAACCGAAGGTAGACCGGGCCCTTGTACTCCAAGGCAGCCCGGACGGCGGCCCTTGCCTCAATATCATCCGAAGGACACATGACCACCATGCCGGGAATGACCCTCATCAGGGCAATATCCTCGTTGCACTGATGAGAAGCTCCGTCCTCCCCTACGGTGATGCCCGCATGGGTTGCTCCGATTTTCACGTTCAAATGGGGATAGCCTATGGAATTGCGCACCTGCTCAAACGCGCGTCCTGCCGCGAACATGGCAAAAGAACTGACAAACGGAATCTTGCCAACAAGAGATAATCCCGCCGCAATCCCCATCATGTTGCACTCCGCGATTCCACAATCTATATGTCTGTCAGGATACGCCTTCCTGAAAATACTCGTCTTGGTGGCAGCGGCCAAATCCGCGTCCAGTACCACCAGCTGGGGAAATTCTTCCGCTAACTCTTTCAGAGCGTTGCCATAGCTCTCTCTGGTTGCGATTTTCTTAACGTCCGCCATTACGCCTCGCCCTCCTTTTCCAATGCCTCGCTGATTTTCTCCAGATCAGCCATGGCGATCTCGTACTCCGCGTCATTCGGAGCCTTGCCATGCCAATCTACACTGCCTTCCATGAAAGATACCCCTTTGCCCTTCAGGCTGTGAAGCAGGATACAAGTCGGCATCCCCTTAAACTCTCTCGCCTCCCTGAAAGCAGCGCGCAAAGCGTCAAAATCATGGGCATCCACATGGATGACGTGGAAATTGAACGCCTCAAACTTCTTGTCAATAGGGTAAGGAGAGCAGACCTTGTCAATGGGGCCGTCGATCTGCAATCCATTGTTATCCACAATCACACACAAATTGTCCAGCTTACGGTGTCCCGCGAACATGGCGGCCTCCCACACCTGGCCTTCTTCGATTTCGCCGTCTCCGCAAAGCACATAAGTGCGGAATTCCCTGTGATCCATCTTCGCTCCCAGGGCCATTCCGACTGCCGCGGAAATCCCTTGTCCCAGGGAACCGGAAGCCATATCCACTCCGGGAATATGAAGGTTGGGATGCCCCTGCAGATAAGACCCCAGCTTGCGGAGCGTTTTCAGATCCTCCACCGGAAAAAAGCCCCGATTAGCCAACGTGGAATACAAACCTGGCGCGGTATGGCCCTTGGACAAAACAAAACGGTCACGATCCTCCTTGTGGGGATTCGCGGGATCAATATTCATCTCTTCAAAATAAAGGAATGTAAAAACATCCGCCGCAGAAAGAGATCCGCCGGGATGTCCGGCCTTGGCACTGTGCACCGC
Source organism: uncultured Acetatifactor sp. (assembly GCA_947625255.1). GTDB lineage: Bacteria > Bacillota > Clostridia > Lachnospirales > Lachnospiraceae > Acetatifactor. The sequence goes on from CANQNT010000004.1 coordinate 109,380, forward strand.
CGTCACGATTCCCTTGCGCACCTCATTTGCCGCCTTGCGCAATTCTAAATTATTCATATTTTCCTCCGTTCTGCCGCAGATACAAATCACAGCAGTTCAATTACTGATTTTCTTTTTGACCGTAATAAGCGTTGGCCCCATGCTTACGATAATAATGCTTATCCTGCAGCTCCTGTGGGGCGGGCGCCACATGACTGTTGATCAGTTCCGTCCGATAGGCCATCTTGGCCACTTCCTCCAGGACCACTGCGTTGTGTACGGCCTCTCTGGCATCCTTGCCCCAGGCAAAGGGTCCATGATTTTTACATAAAACAGCAGGCACTGCCATGGGATCCTTGCCAAGTCTTTTAAATTCCTCCACGATCAGGTGTCCCGTGTTCTCCTCATAGGCCTCCGCGATCTCCTCCGCGGTCAGGCAGCGCACACAGGGAACCTCCCCATAAATATAATCCGCATGCGTGGTTCCATAACAAGGAATATTGCGCCCTGCCTGGGCCCAGCTGGTGGCATAAGAGGAATGGGTATGAACGATGCCGCCAATCTCCGGAAACGCCTTGTACAGTTCCAGATGGGTCGGCGTGTCGGAAGAGGGATTGTAACGTCCCTCTACCTTATTGCCGCTCAGATCCATTACCACCATGTCTTCAGGCCTTAATTTTTGATATTCCACACCGCTGGGCTTGATCACGAAAAGGCCGGTGGTCTGGTCAATGGCACTGACATTGCCCCAGGTAAATGTCACCAGACCATACCTGGGCAGATCCATATTGGCTTCATATACCAGTTGCTTTAATTCTTCCAGCATAATGATCTCTCCTTATAAATTGTTCACCGCACCGCGTTCACTGGACAGACAAGCCTTGTAACGCTGGATAAAGACATCGAAGCCCGCGGCATCCGCCGGGTCCGGAGCAATCGTGCTGCCGGTCTGACCCGCGAAAACATGATTGCTCAGATAATCGCCCAGACTCTCCCCAGGTTTATGTTCCACCATATAAGCGGCAAGGATGGCCTGCCCCCAGGGACCGCCCTCACTGGCGGTATCCATAACGGTGACGGGAGCGTTCATTGCCGCGGCCAGCATGGCCTGACCCACGATGGGAGTCTTGAAAAGACCGCCATGGCCGGTGATGGAGTCCACTTTCACATGCTCCTGTTTCAACAAAATATCCAGACCGATCTTCAACGTGGCAAGCGCGCTGTAAAGGTGTGTCCTCATGAAATTGGCCAAATGAAACCGGGCATCCGGAGTCCGCACGAACAAAGGCCTGCCCTCGTCAAAGCCCGTGATCGGCTCCCCAGAGTAATAATTGTAAGCCATCAGACCGCCGCAATCCTTGTCCGCCTCCAACGCCTTGCGGTATAGGGTACCGAACAGGTCATTGATGTCGATGGACATTCCAAAGGCAGACGCAAATTCCTTAAACAAATTCACCCAGGCGTTCAAATCGGAAGTGCAGTTATTACAATGCACCATGGCAACAGGATAACCATCCGGAGTAGTCACCATGTCAATTTCCTCATATACCCTGGAAAGGGCCTCCTCCAATACCACCATGGCAAAAATGGAAGTCCCCGCGGACACATTGCCCGTGCGGACAGCCACGCTGTTGGTTGCCACCATGCCCGTTCCCGCATCGCCCTCGGGAGGACACATCAGACTGCCCGCCCGCAGCGTTCCGGTAGGATCCAAAAGCCTTGCTCCCTCCTCGGTCAGAACGCCGGCGGAATCTCCCGCTTTCAGAACCTTGGGCAAAATCTCCTCCAACTTCCAGGGATAGCCCTTATCCGCGATCAACTCGTCAAACTGGCCGATCATGGTCTGATTGAAATCACAAATACCGGAATCAATCGGGAACATGCCGGCCGCTTCGCCAACGCCCAACACTTTCTCGCCAGTCAGCTTCCAATGAATATAACCGGCCAACGTGGTGAAATAATCAATCTCCCTTACATGCTCCTCTCCGTTTAAAATTGCCTGATAAAGATGGGCAATGCTCCATCTCTGTGGAATGTTAAAGTGAAAGACGGGAATCAGCTTTTTACAAGCCTGCTCCGTAATGGTATTCCTCCAGGTACGGAAGGGCACTAATAGCTCTCCCTCCTTGTTAAAGGGCATATAACCATGCATCATGCCGCTGATACCGATCGCGCCAATTCTGGTCAGCGCCAGATCGTATTTGGCCTGCACATCCGCGGCCAAAGAGCGATAACAGTTTTGAAAACCATTCCAGATATCCTCAAGACTATAGGTCCATATACCGTTTTCCAGACGGTTCTCCCAGTCATGGGTTCCCATGGCGATGGGATTGTAGGTCTCGTCAATCAAGACGGCCTTGATCCGGGTGGAGCCAAATTCTACCCCCAGAATCGTTTTGCCGGCCTGAATGGCTGTTTTGATTGCTTCACTCATGATTTTCCCTCTTTCTGCACCCGTGGTGCCCTCCTTATCTTCCAATATTATACTGTCATAACAGTACGTTTGTCAAATAATAATCTTGGGAGGAGGGGACTTTTCGAGGGGAGTTTTAAAGTTTGCGGGGGTGGCATATATTGGTTCTAAGAAAGGGTTTGAAACGGTGCTTTTGGCCGACAGGGAAAGGCATCGCGGGAGTTTTATGCGGACGCGTGCTCGGATTTCATTGCGGCAGCTGATATTTTGTGTCGGCTGTTTCGCAGGGTTTATGCTTCTTACGGTTTTTTTGTTTACATATCGGCGGGATGAACGGGTTTTTGAGAATGTGGTTACGAAGCTTTTTCGGGAGGAAATGTCAGCGAACACGTTGAACATGCACTATACGATCGCGTATCCTGATAACTTCGGGATTCATGATTATACGGCGGTGTTGCCTTGTTACTCCGGAGAAAGGCGGCTGCGCAGTCAGGCGGAAACGGAAAATCTGGCCGCCACCTTGAACGGCTTGGACAAGGAGGAACTTTCAGAGGAGAATCAATATACGTTGGAATTGCTTTTAGAAACGTTAAATCTGAGTCTTGAGAAAAGTAAATATGCTTATTTTGAGGAACCCCTTTCCCCGTCCTCGGGGATGCAGTCTCAGCTGCCGATCCTTTTGGCGGAATATTCGTTTCGCACGAAGCGGGATGTGGAGGATTATCTGAATCTTTTGGACCAGACGGATGAATATTTTCAGTCTCTGTTGGTTTTCGAACAAGAGAAAGCGGAAGCGGGATTGTTAATGTCGGCCACATCCCTGAAAAAAGTCATTGAACAATGCGATACTATTTTAGACAAACAGAGTCTGGAGGACGAAAGTCATTTCCTGCAGAGCACGTTCCGGGAAAGGCTGGCTGCCCTGGTCAATCAAGGACTGCTCACCAAAGACGAGGCAATGCGGTATGTATCGCAAAACAATCGACTGCTCAGGACGGTCATGAGACCCGCTTATGAAGCACTCGCGGACGGTCTATGTCTGTTGGAGGATGACTCCATTCCACTGGCCGGATTGGCTGGTCACCAAAACGGCGCGGCATATTATAGCCTTTTGTTGGCGTCGGAAACGGGATCTGACCGGCCTGTATCGGAAATCATGGATCTATTGCTGGAGCAGTTGTCTTCGGAATTCGAACAGATCAAGGAACTCCTGACACAAAATCCGGCTCTTTTGACGCTGGATTATGAAAAGGGAATAGAACAAGCCTTTCCCTACCGAAGCGCGGTACAGATGCTGGCAGATCTGCAGGAACAAATGCGGGATGATTTTCCTCCTTTCGCGGCATACGCCCAAACAGCCGCCCAAATCGGCATTCAAGAGATCTCCGGCCAGACGATACCCGATGTGGCAGTCAAATCCGTGTCGGAAAGTCTGCAGGAATATTGCGCCCCCGCTTTTTTTCTGACACCCCCCATCGACGATACTTCTTCCAACGTGATTTACATTAATGAAAAGAATTCTCCTTCCGGCCTGAATCTCTATACCACCCTGGCTCATGAGGGCTATCCCGGGCATTTGTATCAATCCGTTTTTTACAATCGGCTCCTGGACAATTCCGCTGCCGCCCAGGCGCGACAGCTTTTATGGTACGGCGGCTATCTGGAAGGCTGGGCACTATATGTGGAATTTATTTCTTTTGATTATGCGTCAAATCTCTTCCTGGAACGGGAGGAGCCTCTGCTCGCCGCGGCCGTACAATTAGAAAGACATAACCGCAGCCTGCAGTTATGTCTTTACTCACTTCTGGATATTATGATTCACTACGAAAACGCTTCCGTAAAGCAAGTGGCAAAGATACTGGATTCCCTTGGCCTGAACGGGGACTCGGCGAATATCATCTTTGAATACATCGCCGAAGAGCCTGCCAATTATCCGAAATACTACCTTGGCTATCTGGAGATCCTGGAACTGCGGAAGCTGGCGCAGGAACTCTGGCAGGATGATTACAACGATTATGATTTCCACAGCTTCTTCCTGGAATGCGGCCCCTCCGGCTTCACTCAGCTGCGAAAGAAATTAATGGAAACGATTTCTCCGGATAATACGACGCTATCCACTAAGATTTCTGATGCGCTCGAAAGAATCCGGTAAGGTCAAGCAGCGCCCTTTCCAGGACCTCCTGCTCCTCCTCGTCCAGATCGGCAATTACGGCCTGCACCAGCTCCTTGTGAAAATTCTCATGCTGAATGTAGGCCTTACGCCCCTTTTCTGTCAGAGAGACCAGAACCACCCGTCTGTCAGCCTCACTGCGGATTCTGTCCACGAAGCCTTTTTTTACCAGTCCGTTGACAGAAATCGTCAGCGTACCCGTGGTGACGTTCAACGCCTTCGCCACGGCGGTCATGTTCTTCGGCTCATGTACGTCAATGGCCTCTATGACATGCATATCGTTGACACTCAGTTCCCTGAACTCCCCTTGCCTCAGGGAACGCTCTTCGATTGTCATGATCTCTCGAAACAGCTTGACTAGCAGTTCGTTCAAGGTTGCGGAAATATCCACGACTTCTCCTTTCATGACAGGGCAAGGCACCCTGTCCCCGGCACGGTATCCGACGGTTTCCAGGGCCGCCCCTTTATTCTGCTTCCATCATCTCCACATAGTCTCTGTCCCACAAGATGATTTTCAGCTTCCGGGCAAACTTGACAGCGGGTGCCGTAAAATACTGATTGGTCATCACCACGCCCACCATGCGTTCATAATAATCCCTGCCTGCGTAAACTTCCTGAATGGCTTTGATCCCAACGGGTGAGGAATAGCACTTGCACTGGATGGCGTAGGTGATACCTTCCCGTTCCGCCAGGATGTCCACTCCGTAGTCTCCGCTTTCTTTTGTGACTTCCACCTCCTGAAAGCCATGGGACCGGAGCAGATCGGCACAATAATGTTCAAACTCATGCCCCTCCATCAAATCCATTTCATGAGGCCGTCTTCTCGAAAGTCTTCGAAAAAGCCACCACGCCAGTACACAAAGCAGAACCAGACCAATCATTAGTAAAATAATAAGCTGATTGTTTTCCATGCTCCTATTTTACCAAATTTTCCACATATTTTCCACAAAAATCTTCACCAACCTGAAATTGTGTGATAAGATAGTGTTGCGATTCATTTGCAAAGAAAGGAGTCACCCATGATGACACAGCGCCCCAACATTATATTTTATTTCACCGATCAGCAACGCTTTGATACTTGTGGCTGCTATGGCCAGAAGCTGGATATCACTCCCAACCTGGACCGGCTTGCCAGGGACGGCGTCCAGTTTCAATATGCCTTTTCCCCACAACCCGTCTGCGGTCCCTGCCGGGCTCTCTTCCAGACCGGGCGCTATGCCACGGAACTGGGGTGCTTCTGCAATAACAGAATGCTTCCTCAGGGCGTGAAAACCCTGGCCGATTATATTCAGGAGGCCGGCTATGAAACCGCATATATCGGAAAATGGCACCTGGCGAGCCAGGGACGGCCTGGAGATCCCGATTATGTCAACCACACCGTTACCGCGATCCCTAAGGAATACCGGGGCGGCTACAATGGCTTCTGGAGGGCCGCCGACGTGCTGGAATTTACCTCTCACGGTTATGACGGTTATGTCTTTGACGAACAGAATAAGCGTATTGATTTCAAAGGATACCGGGCTGACTGCATTACGGATCTGGCGCTGGATTTCTTTGACGTGCGCAGCGACAAGCCCTTCTTCATGACCATTTCCCACATTGAGCCCCACCACCAGAACGATCACATGCACTACGAGGGGCCTCTGGGTTCCAAGGAAAAATATCGGGATTACGAGCTGCCGGGAGATCTGGCCGCCCTGCCCGGGGATTACCGCCAGGAATATCCGGATTATCTGGGGGCCTGCGCCAGTCTTGACGCCAACCTCGGCAAATTGATCGCCCGCCTGAAAGAAAAAGGCCTTTATGAAAATACCGTCATCCTCTACGCTTCCGATCACGGTTCCCATTTTCACACCCGGAATCGAGACAGCCACTTGTGCGGCGGGGACGATTATAAGCGCTCCTGCCATGATGCCAGTCTACGCGTCCCACTTGTCATTTCAGGAGGGCCGTTCCGGGGGGGAATCCTGGTGGAGGACCTGGTCAGCACGGAAAGTCTGCCCAAGACCATCCTGGCCTTGGCCGGAGTGGACGTGGGAGATGCCATGATCGGGGAGAATCTCTTAGATGTGGCGCGCCGCGCTTCCATGGAACATTCCAGCGGGGACGGTCAAACTTTTTTCCCTGCATGTCCTTCCCATGCCAAAGAGGACTTCGATCGTCCCAATGAGGTCTACGCCCAGATTTCCGAAAGCCGCGTTGGCCGCTGTATTCGCACTAAGGATTATAAATATTCCATTTACGCTCCCGGCAAAAACGGATTCCAGGCCGCTGACAGCGATGCTTACGCGGATGACTTTCTCTACGACCTGCGCAAGGATCCCTATGAGCTGAATAATTTGATTGACTGCGCGGAATATGACGAGGTTAAAAAGATGCTGCGCGAGAAACTGCTGAATTGGATTGAACGGGCAGAGGGAAAACGCCCTGAGATTCTCACGTGACAATGGTTTACATGATTTGCCTGGCAAGCAAAATACTCATCACCGTCCCCGCCAGGGTAGCCAACAGGGCTCCGGGGATGGTGTAGCGGGTTTTGGTTACTTTGGCCGCCAGGTAGTAGACGCTCATGGTATAAAAAAGCGTTTCGGTGCAGCTCATCAAAATGGAAGTCGTCAGTCCCACCAGGGAATCCGGCCCATGTTCCCGGAAAATATCCAGCACCAGTCCCGTGGCAGCCGATGAGGAAAATAATTTCACGATCAATACCGGCAAAATCGGCGCCGGGACTCCAACCGCCTCTGTCAGCGGCGCCAGCAATTCTCCCAGGAACGCCAAAAAGCCTGACGCGCGCAAAACTCCCACCGCTACCATCAGGCCAATTAAGGTTGGCATAATGTCCACCACGATTTTCAGGCCGTCCTTGGCCCCCTTGAGAAAGGATTCGTAAACCTTTACTTTTGAAGTCAGACCATATGCCACAATATAGAAAATGATTACCGGAATTATGATATCGGAAAAATGAGCCAGGGCGTTCATAAATCAACCATCTGCCAGCAGTGGACGGCGCGCTTTGCGCACTGTCCGCGGGCCAATAAAACTCTTACTATAGCTTATGTGATTTTTCCCTGAAAATACCCTTTGAACGACAATCCCTTTATAAATTATGGGATATCTTCTTCCAGAATCTGAGGGGCTGTCAATATCCCCATTGCCTTGACCTGATAAGTATCCGTCCAAGACGTTCCTTCCGTTCTCCAGGAGTTTTGTCCCAGCCAATACATATCGTCACCGATCAAATGCAGCTGACCAAAGCCATTATAACGATTTCCCAGACATGTAATCTGCAGGACATTATCATGGGTCCTTAAATCTTTTAACCTGCATTTGTACGGCAAAAACGCCAGCATTTGTTCTTCCCCATGATTAACCGACACCTTGACGGCGGCTCCTGAATAATATGGCACCTGCAAGATTTTGTCCCTGCCTTTTTTCTCTGGATCGTCCTCCGGAAGCGCTGCCAGATAGGTCATATTACCGGTATAAAAAGGAAACCCTTGTCTCGTGTAGTCTCCCCAGAACAATTTTTCAGGCTTGGGATACAAGGACGCGCGGGCTCCCCGCAGCTCCACTCCAAATTCCCCGAGAAGGTACATCCATTCCAAATCCGTACAATCGCCATAATCCATCGTCAGGCACAATTCATTGTCGCCTTTTCGGATGGCAGGCAATTTAACCACCGTTATCGCAGGGTCTACATAATATCCCTGCGATTCCATGCGCACCGCCTGACCGTTCAATGTGCAGGAACAATACCCGGCTTCTTCCAATGCCAAACAACATTCCGAAAGCTCCGTGGTCGAATAAAAGCTTGTCCGCAGGTGCAGCTTGTGGTCCCGCACATCCTCTTTTATCCGAATATAAGGCTGCGCCAGAGATTCACATCGAAGCGGTAAATGAAGTCTTTCTCTCAGCCTATTGTCCAGCTTTAGCATTTCACAGGCTTCCTGATATTCTTCATCATCCAAAGCATATTCAAAACGGTCCAGCAGCAGAACATTAGGTTCGCTCATCCGGTAGCCGATAGGCTCCGGCAACGTCTGTCTTCTTTCACAGCTCCGTTCCTTACAGATTTTTCCCCCTTTTTCCACATCCCCCTCTTCCTCGTTAGAGTCAACATCCGTTATCCGTTTTAACCGCAGCATCAGGCTGTCATCGCCATAAATTTCATATGGTACGACGGTTTGTCCATTTCGAAGCAACGCCTCCAAGTTAGAGACTTCCCCTGATAAGGTATCATATTTTTCAGCCTTCCAATAGCCTTTGATTTTAATCTCAATCATTTGAGGCGCGTGCAGCGCTCTTCTATACCACACCTCATCCTGACGCCCTTCCATTCCCCTATAAGCCTGCGCGATAAAAAGCCATCTGCAGTCTTGTTCCTCACGCAGCTGATGCAGCAGCTGAAAGGTACGTTTTTCCCCCCGTTCCAGGAAATCCACTTCTCTCCAAGGCGCAAGCCTCTCCAAAAGCGTCTGCCGGGATAGCTGCATCCGCTCACATTTCTTCATCAGACACTCCAGGGATTCCTCTCTTCCGCAATCCACATATTCCGGAGTTTCGCCCAGAAAAATCACGGTTCCTCCCGCATCCGTAAATTGAAGCAGCCTCTGCAAAGTCGTTTTACGCAGATTTCTGCAGCTTGGTACCAAAACCACTGAATACCCCATATCTCCGCAACGGAACAAGGCGCCTTCCTGAGCAGATTTTTCGTCCGCCAAAGAAGATTCCGCAATATAGTCAAAGTCTATTCCACCAATAAGAAGCCACTTTGTAATATTCTTAAAATCGTCCTCCAGCTGCTTCTTTTTCCCTTCCGATTGTTCTCCCGGTCCCTGCAACAGCCAAAAGGATTCAATCGTATGCAGCACGCCTACCCGGATTACTGGTTTCCCTCTTGTCAGGCAATAATTGACTCTCGCGAAGTGGTTCTCCACATATGAATAATCCTTATACCAGGGAGACTGCCAGCCGATGGCGGCAGGATAGTCTCTCTTGGCCTCTCCGTTCATGGATGCCCATGCCAAATGGGGGACTCTGACCGTAACCCCCAAAGCCGCCTGCCAATCTCCTGCCAACTTATATCCCTCAAAGTTAAAATCCCATTGTGTCACTCCGTATAACTCACTTAATACGCCTTCTTTGCGATATTGATGCGCGATACTGGCAGCCTGTTTCGCCGCCAGAAAATCCCTGGCATCACATAAATTGTCAATTCCGGGCAGCTGAAACTCTCTGTAGCACCGCATGGCCTCTCCCACACTGGAAGCTTGTCCGCGCATGGTGTCCTCTCCAAGCAGATGGCCCGTGAAAAGCAGATTGTGCTTCGCACACCAATCACCGATCTGTCCGCAGTACGCGTCTACAAACATCCGGTTGATCGTCTTATAATAATGATACCTTAACGGAGAGGCCTTTTCCCCTTTCCTGTTCCAAATGATATATGGTATCGCTTCAAAGAAATCTTTCCCATCCACTTCACCATAGATTTCAGGCAACATTTCCGTATATGGCAGACAAATGTCCTGTTGGCCTTCCGCCTTTGCAGGAAGCCGCAATCCATTGATATGAGGTTCATCGGTAAAAATAGCCGGAATGGATTTCCCGAAATCATTCTGAAGAACTTCTGCATACCGGTCATGGGTAAGGTGAATAAAACAGCCGATTGCCTCCCGCTTCATGGTATCTACATAGGTCTGATCATTACACCAGGGGGATTCTTCCGCCAATTCCATATATAGGTACCATTTCACGCCTTCCGGCTTGTCTCCCTCTTCCATAATGGACGCTTTTTTCAGGTTACCGGACTCCAGAACGATGTCATATGCCCTTAAAAAACAGCCCCTGACTTTTTCATTCCTATTTTGCCGATCAAGGAACTCCTCAAAAGAGTTTAGCATGTCTTCCTCTTTATGGACCGTCAGCTTCAGCCATCTGGCTCTGAAGAACATGTTTTTCGTCACTTCTCCGCCCGCAATTCCGGAAGAATATCGGTCTTCATCATACAGCCAGCACAGCATTCCGTTCTCTTTTGCCTTCTCATTGCAAAACTGAACCAACGAAAGGAATTCATCACTCATATATTGATTTTTTAATCCCACCCTCACGTGCACATGAAAACCGCCCATACCCATTTTTTTGAATTCCAAGATCTGTTGTTCGATCATTTCTTTTGTCATCAGGGTATTCCAGGACCAAAACGGCGTTCCCCGGTAACACGCACCGGGATTTTGAAAGGATTCATATGAAAATTCCTTTATCGACTGTTCAAATAACATTTCTTCTACCCCTTTACGCTGCCCACTGTCAAACCGGCGGTGAAATATTTCTGCAAGAACGGATAAATCATCATCAGTGGAATAATGGAAATAAAAATCTGCGCCGCTTTCATATTAGTATCATTCACATCCAACAGCTTCATCAGGTCATTCAAATCACCTGTCAGTAATTTTTCCGTAGTCGATGTAACCAAGGTCTGTAAATAGGATTGCAGGGGATAGTTCTGGGTCCGATTAGAATAGATCAGACCATCAAACCATGCATTCCAGTGCCCCACAAGGCTGAAGAGCGTAACCGTTGCAAGTGACGGTTTGGACAAAGGCAGATAGATTTTGGTAAGGATATCCGCCTGATTTGCTCCGTCCAGTCTGGCCGATTCCTCCAATTCCTCCGGAATGCCTCTGAAAAAATTCATCAGGACAATACATGAAAAAATAGGAACAGCCCCCGGCAGTACCAGCGCCCATACCGTATCGATCAAACCCGTCTTGGCCACAATAAAATAGGAAGGCATTAAACCGCCATTGAACAGCATCACGATCAGCATATATGCCACATAAAATTTTCTCGCGGGAAAAACATGGTCGGGCTTTGAAAGCGGATAACCAACCAACACTATCATGATAACATTGACAGGCACACCAATCAAGACTCTCTTCAGGCTAATCAGCGCCGCCGTCCAGAACTCATGATTATTCAATACAAATGTATATGCTTTCGTTGTAAATTCCACGGGGAGCAGCCCCACCCTGTTCTCGATGATGGCCTGGGAGGAACTGAAGGATGTCGCCAGCAGGTTTATAATCGGCACCATACAGCTTATCGTAACAAATGCCACTGCCGCGTAGATCAAAGTCAAATAGAATATTCTTCTCTTACTGAGCTTCATCTTATCCATTCCGCACCTCCTACCACACCCTGTATCCGGCATATTTATCCGCCAGTTTATATCCCAGCAATACCAATATGCAGGATACGACCGACTTTAATAAACCAACTGCCGCCGAAAGTGAATATTGCTTGTTCACCAGACCCAGACGATACACCAAAGTGTCGATGATATCACCGGTTTCATATACCGCAGGGCTATAGAGATTAAAAATCTGATCAAATCCGGCGTTTAACACATTACCAATGGACAATATGGTCATTAAGGCAATAAAAGGAGCAATGCCGGGAAGCGTTATATGAATGGTCTGCTTCCAACGTCCCGCTCCGTCCACTGCGGCCGCTTCATACAGGGTCGGATCGATCCCGGTCAATGCCGCCAGATATACAATGGAGTTATATCCAAAGTTTTTCCAGATATCACTGATGATCATTGTTTCCCGAAATGTTTCATTCGTTCCCAGGAAGTAAACCGGTTCTTTTATCATGCCTAAGTTCATCAAGATCGTATTCATAAATCCCACAGACGAAGCAGTGCTTCCCGGTGACAGAAACTTAATCAAGATTCCGGAAAGAATTACCCACGACAAAAAATAAGGAAGGTATGTTATCGTCTGTACGGTCCGTTTAAACCATTTGAGACGGATTTCATTCAACATAAGCGCAAAGACGACCGCCATTACCAAATTTCCCACAATTTTCCATATGGCAATGATCAAGGTATTTACCAGAGCCGGCATCGTATCAGGAAGCGCTGCCAGCCTCAGGAAATTCTTAAATCCCACAAAATCCGATCCGAAAAACCCCTTGCCCGGCTGGAAATTCTGAAAGGCCATGAGAATACCGGCAGGAATCGGCAATATGTTATAAATAAATAGTACGACAACCGGCAGGATAAGCATTAAATGAAACAGTAAAGTGTCCTGCCTGAGCTTTTTACGTTTCTTCCCATTACGTTTTTCAGCAATCAATCTCATTCCATTCCTCCCAAAAAGCAAGAGGTAATGAAAAACGTCCTTCATTACCTCTTGCGCCTCTTGACAAACTCATCGTTTCATCAATTTAGTTGGCATCTGACCAAGCCTGTGCATCCGCAATAACATCTTCTCCACCCAGCGCATACCATGTCTCCAGGAAAGAATCATAGCTGTCAACCGGATCTCCGGTAATGATCTTGACGATTGTTTCGACGGTAAGTTTCTTCAGGGTCGCCGCATTTTCCGCCATGGCGTCCGTAGGAAACGAATTATAGGCCGAGAGTTTGAATGCATCATTTGCAATCATCTTATCGATTGTGGCATAAGATCCCTGCGGATCACCAAATACGGTGTAATAGGAAATACCGGCGGAAAATATGGGATCCTCCACATCAAACTCTCCCGAGTTATACATATCCAGGAAGCCTTTCATATTGTTGTAGTCACCCAATTGCTCCGTATTCAATTCACTGGTATCCCCTGACAAAAGCGCTGCCGACTCTTTCCTGTAATTGTCCAGATTCTTTAACGGTGCCAGAGTTACGGTATAAGAAGCCTTATTCCCAGTGGATCCCCCGGCAGAACCATAGTATTTGATAAATTCTTCATCGTTTTCAGGATAGCAAAGCTTCTGGACGCTCAGATTGATAAGCTTGATCAGAGCTTCGGGATGCTCACACTTACTGCTGACACAAAATACATGCGTCAGGGAAGAGGACAGGAATATTTCAGTCTGATCCTGACCCAGACCGGTAGGAACCGGTGCGGCGATCATATGCGCCTTAGGATCCGCTTTCACCGCGTTGCTGGCAGGCACCATCGCCGCCCACATAGGGCCAAACCAGATACCGCATCTCCCGGCGCCAGTCTCCTCAAATATGCTGTTGCTATCCATGGTAATGAAATTCTTTGCCAGAGAGCCGTCGTTATACATATCCTGAAGCAGCTGCAGGCCGGCTTTCATCCCCTCCGCGTTGGTTCCGCCCCAGGTCACCTTGCCGTTTTCATCTTCAATGAACGCCAGACCATCCTTTCCCGGATATGCATTGTATGCCGCAAAGATAGCGCTGGCATCCCCGCCGCCGTTTACCAATATGTCTACGCCGTCAAGGCCGAGACCGTATGTGTCATCCACGCCATTCTGGTCCGGATCATCATAGGTAAATGCGTGTGCCACTTCTTTCAGTTCTTCCATGGTCTTCGGAACCTCGAGACCCAGATTTTCCAGCCAGTCAGCCCTGATAAACATCATGGGGATGGAATCATAGCTGTTTTCCATCATCGGGATTCCGTACAATCTGCCGTCAACCATACAGTTCTGCAAGGATAAGCCGCTGTCCGCATCCAAGTACTCTTTCAAATAATCCGTGGCATATTCCTCGAACACGTCCGTGATATCCGCGATCACACCTGTCTGGGCATAGTTGATGAAATCGCTGGGAGAAGCGGTAATGATGTCGGGATAATTGCCGGACATGATCGCCGTTGCCATTTTGGTATCAGCCTGCGAACTGTCAACCTCATATAAGATTTCCGGTATGATGTTGTGCTCACGATACAGATTCACCCAATTGTTATTTTCCGCGCTGTCTCCTTCTGCCCACTCAAAGTCCGCCGCATAGGATAGGCCTACCTTAATAGTAACCGGTTCACTGAAGCCGTAATCATCTTTTTCTTCCTCCGCGTCAGGCGCCTGGGCCTCAGATGAACTTTCAGTTGATGGATTTGCCGCAGTTCCTTCACTGCCTTTGTTTTCCGCGGGTTTTTCTCCGCATGCCGCCAGACCGCTCACCATAACGGCCGCCAGCAATAATGCTAATGCTCGTCTTTTCATTGGTATCCTCCCTTCTTTTGATAATATCATTTTAATCTCAGGAATACTTTCTTCCAATGTACACGTTTTTACTTTTGTAACCACACTTTACTTGTTTCAGGAACGTTCCTTCCTGCTGATTTCGCGATATTCCACCGGTGAAATTCCATAAAAGCTTCTAAATGCCCTGGCAAAAGAATGGGGCGATAAATACCCGGATTTCTCAGCGATCTCCTGGATTTTATCATTTGTGCTTTTCAATAATAACGCGGCGGATTTCATCCTTTTCTGATAAATAAAGTCTGTCAGCGTGACATCATACACCTGCTTGAACAGCCTTGACAGATAACTGGCGTTAAAACCCCCTATATCCGCCAGCTTTGTAAGAGAAAGCTCCTGATCCAGATGTTCCTCTATATATCCACAGATCCTCTCCAACGCCCTTTCTGACAAATCCTTTTCGTGACTGCCCAAAAGTCTAAAAATCGCGGTCGACACGTCATATAAATACTGCAGCGCTTCATTCCAGGACAAATGCTCGTTGACATTGGTCAGCTTGTATAGTCCCACATGAAAAGCAATTTGTTCATATAATTGATTTTCATTAATAAACTGCAGCAGCAATACGGACACGCTGTAATACAATTCAATCCCGTGCGAATCATGACGGCTTCTGCTCCTCAACAGCTCCGCACCCACCTCATCCAACAGCTCAAAAAATTCCTGTCGCCGATGCAGCTCCAGATATGTCTTCAGCATCGGAATCTTTGCCATGGCTTTTCCCGGAAGTATCTGTTCCCTTTGTGCATTCACCGTTTCCACATGGGCGATTACATCCTTTTCCCTTCCCAGTCCGCCCACCATGATCTGCTTCATGCGAAAAAACATTGCCGGTATTTCCTGATATCCAATGGGGGTAGATTCAATGACCACCGAGAAGCTTCTTCCTCCCAGCCTTTTAAAAAAGGTCTGGGAATACTCTATCGCGCCGCATACCACGGTAAAAAGCCTTGTCATGTTCTGCCGTTCCAAATCTTTCGGCTGAACCATCCCCAGACTCCAGTGTTCCTCCACGATACTCATATGAAATCCAACATCCTCCGGCAGGTTTCTTCTGATAATCTGATTGACTCTTTCCAACAAAGAATATACTTCAACCTGTTGATCAATTTGACCGCCTTCCACATCGATCCTTACCAAAAACAACAGCAATTCCCTATCCATTGCCAGCGATATACCGGCTTCCCCCGCCTGCTTAGCCAGCTCGTTCTTACCCGTCAGGGAAAAGTCCCCCTTCAGCAGGCTTCCGATAAATTCTTTTTCCATCCAAAGCCTTACTTTTTCCATATCCTGCTGACGTTTTTCCCGCAGGGCTTCCTGCTCTATTTCCTTCTGAAGCTCTTCAAACGCTTCCTTAACCGTCTGCATAATAAATGCATCGTCTTCACTTTTTAATATATATCTGACATCCTTATGCTTTACAACCTGGTACATATCATCGAAATTACGATAACCCGTCAAAAATACAGTTTTGCACCTGGGCCAGTTTTCCTTGATTTTTTGAAACAACGTGATTCCATCCATTCCAGGCATTTTGATATCTGTCAACACCACATCAAATTTAACCTGATCCAGCAGTTCCAACGCTTTCCGCGCTGATGAGGCTGTGTACACATCCGTTTCCGGTTTAAAATCGTAGCGAAACATTTCTTCCAGCCATGTCAATATTTCATATTCATCATCAACGATCAGAAGATTCCTGTTCATAGACCTCTTTCCCCTTCCCGATATAGATAGAAACCGCGGTTCCTCCAATAACACTTCTCTGGATACGGATGCCGCCCCGTCCATGGAAATAATTTTGCAGGCGCATATGAATGTTATAAATACCCGTTATTTCTCCCTGCTTTTCCTGAGCCAGGGAGCTTGCGATTTCCCGCAGCTTTTCATCTGATGTATCTTCCCCGTTGTCCTCCACCCAAATCTGCCATTCATCCAGCGTTTCTTCAAAATGAACCTTGAGCACGCCATCCACGGCCTTATTTTCCAAACCATACTCGAAAGCATTTTCTAACAGTGGCTGCAGTATTAATCTGGGCACCATAATCCGTTCAAAAGCGGCGGGAATCTCATCAAAATCAATATGAATCCGATTGACAAACCGGGCCCCCTGAATGGCAGCGTAGCTTCTCGCATGATCGGTTTCCAATTTGAGCGGTACATAGTCCGCTTCATTTCTGGTCAAATATTGGAAATAGGTTCCCAAATGCTTTGCCAGCAATTCCGCATTCTCATAATCATGTCGTTTCACTCTTCTGCTCAGCAAAAAAAAGCTGTTATACAGAAAATGGGGCGCGATCTGCGCCTGAAGCTGCTTCATCTGGGCTCTTTGCGTCAGATTGGTTTGGACATACACCTCATTGATCAATTTTTCAATCTGATCTTCCATATCATTAAACCCCTGATACAGTTGGTTGAATTCATCCTTACGCTTGTCCTCAATATGTTCTTTCCAGTTTCCGGACTGTACTCTTCGAAAACCATTCAGCAAACTATTAATGGGCTGGTGCAGCGACACGACAAAATAAACGCCAAGCACAACTGCCAGAATCGTCAACAATCCCAATACCACAAATGCCAGATTCCGGAACTGAAGGATCGGCTTCATGACCGACGCCTCCAATTCATACTGCACAAACAGTCCCAGATTCCCATAGCCTCCCACAAATACCAAATAATCCCTGCCCTGCACGTTCAGCCTTTGCACGCTTTCATATTCCCCGGATTTCTTTTTATTCAACAAGGGCAGTAATTGGCTTCCCACAGCTTCCCCATTGCTGTGTTCCACCAAAACATCCTCTTTCTCGTTATACCAGAAAGCGCCGCTGTCATCGGAAATATTTACAACGGCCAGATCTTTCATTATTTCATTTTTCGAAAAATAAATGACAAAGACATGATTCGGAATAGAATCTGACTGTATTCTTGGCACACCCGTTTTTACAATGAAGAAGTTATTGCCATCATAATGAATTTGATCGTCCGCATAATTCAGATACCATTTCATCTGTTCCATATCCGCTTCACGCATACTGTTTACCGCGGCAGGAAAAATTTTGTATTCTGTCTTCGGGAGATACAATACACCGTCCTCCACCAATTTACTGACTCCGGTCACAGTATCAATCCGCTCCTTTACGGACAAAATACAATCCCTTTTTTCATAATCATCAATATTCATATCAGGCGCAATAATAAATGTTAATTTCCTGTCATTAAAGAAGTCATTTTGTAATTGCCGGACGTGATCCAACTCATTATCAAAGGATTGCAGATAATATTCCGCCTGTGAATACATCTTTTCATAAGTGATCTTTCTCGCCAGTTCATTTGCCTGATGATACACAAACACAAAAGCCGCCATGGTAGTCAAAAGCACCACTCCAAATCCCGCCATAAACTTTGTAACGATTGAATTCATCCATTCTCTTTTCATGAAAATCCCCCAGATTTTTCTCTTTCACCGTATAATGTGACATCTCCCCATACGTTCATTAATTCATGATAATCCATCACCTCCGTCCGGCTTTTTTGATCAAAAATACGGACCGAAGAATGATAACCCTTAGAAGCAGGCCAAATCCCTTGATTGGGTTCCCCCGTCTTTATAAAGCGCACCCATGACATATGTACTTCATGCATCAGTTTCCGCACTACTCCAGGATTTTCCTTTAAAATCAGTTCATAAAAATCTCCACTTTATTGAAATCAAAGGGAAGATCCAACGCATGAGCACACAGCATTCCCGATTTCTTTGACGATTCCGGAACATATGCAAATCGCTAAACATAAACATCGTTATATTCTTTCTGTGCTTCTGCCACTTGGAAGGGAGAGTACTTGAAACATATAATTCGTGAAGCGAATGAGGCATTCTCTGATACCATTAATTCCGGGATTGCCATCATGGCGATCACGGAAATCGCCCCCGCCGATTCCCCGGAAATCGTAATCCTTTGGGGATCTCCGCCAAAGGCCCTTATTTTCCCACTACTCGTAGAAACCACATAGTTCTCCATTTTGCTCTCCTTACTCAAGCATGCCGACAAACTTTACCTCCATGAATCCGGCAAATCCAGTGAGCATTCCTTCTACTTTCACTAACAAATTCATTATACCCCTTTCGGCAACCAATATGTGATGTACAATATTTTACTTTGGTAGCTTCTTTTTACACATTTATCCTACCAGCTTTTTTATCCGACCAGCCATGAAACGATCCAATACGGCTGCCGGACAAGACAAACGTCAGAAAAGACAAGAAAACAACAGATGCCGCGTCTTGCGCACCATCTTATGCCAATAAAAAAAGGCAAGGGCCAAATCCTGCCATACAGGGATTTGGCGCTGCCCCTAAAGATGATCACTGGAAATTGTATGAAAGCATTTATGAAAAAACTCCAAAAACCCATCCGTCACCGCCACGCGTTCCAGTACCCGTTCATCCAAATCATAAAAATGCTTTCCCGTTTTCATATCCACGGAAAAGCTGTCCAATGGAAATCCTTTCCTACGGATGGGACGCGTCTGAGCAGTAATCAAAAAGGGTTCGCTCTCCATACTTTTTTCCATCGCTTCATAAACATGGTTTTCATCCATTACCAGGCAAATCGCATTGCGGTAACTCGCCCGCAGGTTCCCATATTTTGCAACCAGTCCGGTATAATGGGCTACCATCTCCTCATCGGAAAGATACTTCCCTCCAATCGTCCGCACATGAATCCCCGGTTGTTCCTCCTCTGGCAAACCCTCCAGATAAAGCCCGGAATCGCAGGAAAACACCGGGGCTTTCAACGCTCTATAATAGGTCAAGGCTTTCTTTCCGGCATTCTCCAACGGTGTATTCCCGTCCTCTACCACTTCCGGCAAAACAAAGGAAAACTCGTTCAGACCCACGATCTCCAGGCCTGACGAAGCCAGCCGTTCTTTCATATACAACACCTTCGCCGGATTGTGGGTTCCATAAATCAACCGCATATCTCCATCTCTCCATTTTCAACCGACAGGGAACGTCACGCGAAATTCCGCACTTGCCTCCGGTAACTATGTAGGAAATAAATGGTCTCTGCCAGAGCAGTTATAGACCAGGAAAATACATACAACAAATACAGTGACGTAATTGTGCCGAAATAAGCAAAAACCGTGTACACCCACACCACACGGAATACACAGGAACCCAAGATCACAATGACAGTAGGCACCAGACTCTTGCCCAGTCCGCGGCTGGCGGCAATGGACGCATCCATAAAGGCCGAAACCGCGTAAGAAAATCCCATAATGGTCAGCCGATACATCCCCGCCTGGGCCACCGCAGCCTCTGTGGTGAAAATGGCCAGGAATTGTTTTCCAAAGGCCACCAGGGACAATCCCAAAACCGCCCCAAACCCAAAGGAATAGGCCAGACTGATCAGATAGCTTTTCATGATCCGGTCCTTTTTCCGGGCGCCAAAATTCTGTCCGATAAAGCTGGATCCCGCGGTATAAAAAGCCGCCATCACGTCATAGACCAATCCGTCCGCATTGGCGGCAGCGGAGTTGCCCTCCACCATCACGGCATCAAAGGTATTGACACCCACCTGAATAAAGGAATTGGCAATCTGGAAAATGGCATATTGAAACGCCGCCGGTATGCTGAGCGAAAGAAGCGTTCCCAGTTTATGCCGGGAAATCCGAATTGCCGCAAGCCGCAGACCGTACACCTCATTTTTGCAGCGCAGCAAGGCTGCCAATATCAGAACCGCCGACAGATATTGAGAAAGAACGCTGGCCAGAGCCACGCCCGCTACGTCCATTCGGCAGACAATCACAAAAAACAAATTCAAAAACACGTTCAGGACGCCTGCCGCCGACAGAAAATACAAGGGTTTCCTGGTATCCCCGATGGCACTGAAAATCGCGTTGCCGAAATTGTAGATTGCCAGCGCCGGCATCCCGCAAAAATAAACTCGAAGATACAGCGCGGCCCCGTCAATCAATTCCGCCTTGGTATTTAAAAGCCGCAAAAGCGGTCTGGCAAAAACAATGCCACTTGTCAAAATCAAAATTCCCGCCACAAGACAGACCACCAAAGCCGTATGTACCGTTTCCTCCAAATCCCTGGCCTGTTTTGCTCCAAAATGACGGGCTACCAACACATTCACACCGCAGCCCATGCCAATTAAGACTCCGGTAAACAAGGAAACCAACGTGGTAGTGGACCCAACCGCCCCCAGCGCGACAGAGCCCGCGAAACGACCTACCACCGCAATATCCGACATATTAAACAAAACCTGTAAAACATTGGAAAGCATAAGCGGAAGACTAAACAGAAAAATTTGCTTCCATAAATTCCCCTGCGTTAAGTCCGCGCTTACCTTTGACCTTTCCATCATTTCCGTCTTCGCCCCTGCCATCTCGATCCATGATACCTCTTTTCCTGATATGATAAAGGCTGCCGACTTCTTATTATAAACTTTTTTTCATATTTTACAATCTCCGAACGAAAAAATCGATATAGTTTTCGTAAGTCCCCCATCCATGACACGGCAGACAGCAGGAAATCTGCCATACTCCTCCGGAAGTCCCTGCCTAAAACGCGGCGAAAGCTTTTTGCAGCCCCGCCCGGCCAAGTTTTTCTTAGTGATTTTCCAGACACTCATACACCCGCAGGATTTCTCCCACACTCCATGCCTGAGCAAAACAGCCCTTGGAAGAAATGGGGTTCTGTCCGTCGTAAATCTCCGGCAACTGCCCCACACAGCCTTCCCGCAACGCCGCCTCAATGCTCCGCAGCTGCTGCCGTACATACTGTTTGGCCTCATCGGAATAGCCGCTTACCTTCAAATAAGCGAGGTAATACCCTCCCAGTGGAAATGTCCACACCGTTCCCTGATGATAGGCCAGATCCCGGTCCAGCTGCGCGCCTCCATAAAAAGGCCGGAACTGCCTGTCCGCCGGATCCAGGGTTCGCAGGCCATATGGCGTATAGAGCTTCCGAAAGACCGTTTCCACCACCGCCTTCTCCTGCACCGGGGACAAGATGGAAAAAGGCAGAGATACCGCCCAAATCTGATTGCAGCGAATCTGATCGTCAGGTCCGGGGAATGCTCCGCTCCCTCCGAAAGCTCCAATATCTTCCGCCGCCGATCCTGTTATCCTAACATGATTCCCGTTTGCGGCTTCAGAAATCACATCCCGCAGAGCCCCAACTTCCTCATTCCAGAACAGCCTCCGAAAGCTTTCCGCGGCACGCTGCGCCATAACGCCGTAGTTCTTGTTATTTTCCGGATACTCTCTGCCGAACAGATCCATGATCCGCAGGGCATTGTACCAATATGCGTTGATTTCCACCGGTTTACCGTGCCTTGGCGTGGGAAGAATCTCTCCTACCCGCACATCCATCCAGGTCACCTGATCCAGGCCTTGTCCCGCCATAATGAGACCGTCCGCGTCCATATGGATTCCGTAATCCGTCCCTTTTTCATACCAGTCGATAATATCCGCCATGACCGGATAAGCGCTTTCCACAAAGACCCGATCCTGCGTCCTGCAAAAATACTCATACACTGCTATTATAAACAGCAGGGCCGCGTCCACGGTGTTGTAACCCGGCGCGTCCTTGCCTTCCGGAAAAAGATTGGGCATAAGACCTTTTCGGCAATAAATCATAAAGGTCCGCAAAATACTCTCGGCCACATGGAATTGTCTGGTGGAAAGACAACAGCCCAACAACGCGATCATCGTATCTCTGCCCCAGTCCTCAAAAAATGGGAATCCGGCCAAAATGGTCTGCCTAGCAGTGGATGCCCGATAAGAAATAAACTGGCTTGCCGCCGCACACAGATCCCTGGCCGTCTCATCCTGCAGACCCGCCCGCTCCCTCCAGTATCGTCGATAGGCTTTCAGGCCCGCAAGAATCTCCGGCATGGATGGAGAATTGGCATCAAGTCCATAGATGATCTCCAATGTATCCATCCGACCCGCACCCACGGTATAAGAGACAACATGACCTACCGCCGTTCTTCCCAACTCCATCTTGCCGTCCCGCGCGTCAAACGCATAATACAATGTCTCGCAAAAACGGGGGATGGTTTTTTCCCACGTCCCATTGGTACGAAAATATAAATGTTGTCCGTTGGAGCTGATTCTCACCACGGACTGCGGATTTTCTCCCACAGACGAACTGCCGGCCGTCACATTTCGAGCCGCTTCAGAAAACGCGTTCTGCCTGGGAGATACTTCCTCAAATGTAAAGCTTTGATTCCGGGACATACGAACGCCCTTGGGTACGAACTGCAAATGCGGGAAAACCCGCAGGGTTACCGGTTCATCGCTGCGGTTACGAATCTCATAAGTGACACCTACCGTGTTTTTTCCCTGCATCATGGCAATCGTCCGAATAATCTCTACGCCATCCACCAGGTAAGCCCACTGTGGATAATCTTCATAAGAAAATCGAATCTGGTACAAATAACCGCTCTCCCGTTTTTCATGGCATTGATCATCCTGACTGGACAAATGAAGCACTGTTTCACCCTTGGTCAACACCTCTTCCAGACGATGCACCATGTTGTAGCGATGGTTGGGAGAATGAAGACACGCCATCAGCACAGCCTGATCATTACGGCTGCAGGAACCAATCATACTCAAGGAAGAGAATCCTCCCAGACCATTGGTCATCAAATAACAGTTCTCTTCTCCCCGCTCAAAGGTCCTCCAGTCCTGCTTTCCGTACAAAAACTCCATAGACCACCTATTTCCTTTCCTGGTTCGCTTCCTGCGCCTGCCCGCGCCTTGCCAGCACTACTTCTTCCGGCAGCCTGGCGCTGATTCTGGTGAGGTTATAGATTTTTTCGGAAAGAGTCTGGGTCAACAGCCCCATATTCAATCTCCAAGTCCAGTTATCGCCCAGAGTGGAGGGAAAATTAATCCTCGCTTCCTGATCCAACCCCAAATAATCCTGAATCGGGATCACGCAGGTATTGGCGCTGCTCATCATGGCCAAACGCACGAAATCCCAATACCGTTTTTCTTTCGGAGTATGCGCGTTATCCATGTATTCCTCGGCAAACGCCCGGCTTTCCTCGTCCAATCCCTTATACCACTGCACCAGCGTTTCATTGTCATGGGTCCCGGTATAAACCACGCAATTTCGGTCATAACTATGAGGCAAATAGTTGGTTTTTTCCCTGGGATCAAATGCAAATTCCAACACTTTCATCCCCGGATAGCCGCTCTCTTGCAAAAGCTTCGCCACAGTCGGAGTCAAAAATCCCAGGTCCTCCGCGATAATCCGCTTTTCCCCGAGCCGCTGATTCAGCGTTTGGAACAAGCCGATTCCCGGCCCCTTTTCCCAATGACCTCCCTTAGCCGTTTTTGCGCCAAAGGGAATACTGTAATATTCATCAAAGCCGCGGAAATGATCGATTCTCACCACATCATACAGCTTAAAGCAGTAATCGATTCTCCGGCACCACCAGTCATATCCCGTATCCCGATGATACTCCCAACGATATAAGGGATTCCCCCATAGCTGACCCTCCGCCGCAAACGCGTCCGGCGGACATCCCGCCACCGCCTCGGGCAGGAGATTCTCATCAAACTGGAACAACTCCGGAGAAGCCCAGGCATCCGCGGAATCAAAGGCCACGTAAATGGGGATATCCCCGATGATTTCTATTCCGTTCTTATTGGCATAAAGCTTTAACTTCTGCCATTGTTCCCGGAATAAAAACTGTAAGTACTTATAAAATTCAATGTCAAAATAACATTCTTTCCTATAATAATCCAGCGCGAATCCCCAGCGTTTCCGGATATCCTCCGCCCACTCGCTCCAGGGCGCTCCCTGAAAGCGCTGCTTCACCGCCATAAATAAAGCATAATCATCCAGCCAGTAAGCATTTTCTTGAATGAACTTTACAAATTCGGGATTTTTCCAGGCTTGGCTGCGCTCATAGGCCAGGCGCAGCAGGGGCAGACGGTTTTCATAAATCTTGCCGTAATCCACATATTGGGGATTTGCGCCAAAATCCGCTCCATGGCATTCCTCCCTGGTCAGCAGCCCTTCTTCGATCAACGCCTCCAAATCAATAAAATACGGATTGCCTGCAAACGAAGAAAAGGACTGATAAGGGGAGTCTCCGTAGCCGGTAGGGTTCAGGGGCAGAATCTGCCAATAGCTCTGCCCCGATTTTTTTAAATAATCAATCCAATCATAAGCTTCCCT
Organism: uncultured Acetatifactor sp.; assembly: GCA_947625255.1. Classification (GTDB taxonomy): domain Bacteria; phylum Bacillota; class Clostridia; order Lachnospirales; family Lachnospiraceae; genus Acetatifactor. The sequence goes on from CANQNT010000004.1 coordinate 134,163, forward strand.
GGAAAAACAACCAATCCCATATGGGGATGGCAGACTCGCCACCGGAAGCAAAATTCCGCTCGCTCTTTTCATACTCGCCTCTCATTCCACGCAATTTTTCACGCATTTCCTTTTTTGCTGACCCGTCCCAGCATCAGACCACTGCAGGGAGCAACCAGCACCTGGTTGGCGCTGTTTCTCTTCGCCTCTTTCCAGCAATCCGCTTCCTCTCCATCCGTCAGAACCACCCATTCTCCCTGAGGAAGCTCCACTGCGGTCTCCTCTTTTTTAGAATTATACAAAATAAACAATTGCTCACACCCATCCCGATCTGCAGGATGATCGTGATGCCTTGCCGTCGTTTTTTCGCCAGCCGGTTCAGGATCCGCCAAGGCACCGTCCGCCAAATCCTCATCTGACATATTATTCACCAGGAAAGAAACCACGCCTTCCTCATGAATCGTCTCTTCCGTTATCCGATCCGCCGCGTCCGCCGATTTGCAATAAAGCCCGGGGAGCCTTTTCCGCAGCCGGATCAATCCGCGATAATATTCCACCAGCCGGCCAAACTCCACCGTCTGCCTCCATCTGAGCATATTGACCTCGGGCCTGGAACGGAAACTATTGCCGTCCCCAAATTTCGTCCTTCCAAATTCCTCTCCCGCCTGGAGGAAAAGGTACCCTTGGCAAGTAAAATAGATGAATGCCGCCAGCTTGTTCGCCGCCATCACGTCAGGATGCTTTACCTGAAAGACCTCCGCCCTACTGGCAGGGCCCCTTTCTTCGCGATATTCATTATTGTGTCCGTTTCCGCCATGCATGGATAAGACCAGCTTATCCCACAAAGTGAAATTATCATGGGCGGACACATAATTAATTATTTGGGAACAGCTCTTCGTCGAAAATTGCTCCTGAGAAACACTTTTTCGCTTCGGCTCCCGGGACAATCCTGCCGGCCGTGCATTTTGCGCCAGTTCCTTTTTGCGCCATCCGGATACCGCCAGCAGCACCTTTTCCTCCAGGTGTCTGCCGCCGTTGACAAATCCGGGCAGCTCCTCATAAAACACGTTTCCCTTGATCACGTCCCTGGTATCATCGCTGAAAATAGAGATTCCCTCATCCAAATAACGGACATTGGACTTCAGTGCGGCAAGCTTTCCATCCTCCATGGGGGATTCCTTTGCCCGCCACGGTTCCCCGTAAATCATCTTTTCCCCAACACCGAACTCCTTATCCAGCTCTCTGCGGATACGATTCATCAGATCCACCGTCAACAAGCCCATCAAATCAAACCGGAAACCATCAATGTGATATTCCCGGGTCCAATAAAAAATGGAATTTACAATATAGTTATCCACCATGACCCGTCCCACGGCCAAGTCGTTCCCACAGGCGGAACCGTCGGACAGACTCCCGTCCTCCCAATGCCGGTAATAATATCCCGGCACCATCCGTTCCAGCCAGGAATCGCTGCTGTAAGTGTGATTATACACCACGTCCATAATGACCCGGATCCCGCTTCTATGAAGCGCCTGCACCATTTCCTTACATTCCCGGATCCGCACGGTCCCATCGAAAGGATCCGTGGCATAGGAGCCTTCCGGCACATTGAAATTCAGCGGATCATAGCCCCAGTTGTACTGCTTCTCTCCGCCCGCCTCATCCAGGGCGCTGAAATCAAAAATCGGCAGCAAATGTACATGGGTGATCCCCAGTTTTTTCAAATATTCCATACAGGTCGGGTAAGAACCGTTGGTCCCGGTCATGGTAAACGCCTTATATTTTCCACGGTATTCCGCGGGGACGCCGCTCTCCTCGTCATAGGAAAAATCCTTAACGTGAAGCTCGTAGATCACCTGCTCCGTGCAGCGTGGCGGCGAGACATCTCGGTCAAAGCCTTCCGGATCCGTCCGGCGCAGGTCCGCCACCATGCTCCGATGACCGTTGCAGCTGCAGGCCACCGCGTAAGGATCCGCGGTCTGCCTGGCTTCTCCATCGATCCAAACCGTGTAATCATAATAAATCCCGTGGAGACAGCGCTTCACTTCGACCGCCCAGGTCCCCCGCTCTTCCCGATGCAGCTCCAGATCCTGGAAGCTTTCGGCCGTCCCGGTCATATACAAATGTAATTCGATTCTGTCAGCAAGAGGGCTCCATACTTTGAATATGGTGCCCTCCTCTGAACAGATAGCGCCCAAATCATTGCCGCTATAGCTATAGAGCGCGTCTATATCTTTCCCGCAAATGAATTTTCCGTTCGCCATCCAGTTTTGTCTCCTCAAGCCAGATTTTGACTGATGTCGCGGATACCTTAACCCTTGACCGCTCCTGTAACCCCTTCCACATAACACTTCTGCGTGAGCAGGAAGAGAATGGAGATCGGTATGGAGATCAGTACGCAGCCCGCATAGAACTGGGTGTAGTAGTATTCCACGTATTCTTTTTCCAACATCGTCCACAAGCCAATGGCAATTGTGTAATACTTGGTATCATTACCCATGATAACCTTTGCGAAAATGTAATCCACCCAGGGACCCATAAAGGAAGTGATCAGCGTGTAAGTAATAATGGGTTTGGACATCGGAATCGTAACATGGATAAAGGTATCCCACTTGGTCGCGCCGTCGATGTAGGCCGCCTCGTCGATACTCTTGGGAATGGTATCAAAGAAGCCCTTGGCCATGTAAAAGCCCAGGCCCGATCCGGCGGAATACACAATGACCAGGGCGATCTGCTTCAACAGGCCGGTCTCCAGGAAGCCCAGTCCCTTTAAGATATAGTATACAGCGATCATGGACATAAATCCAGGGAACATTCCCAAAATCAGCGCGATATTCAGATACGTTTTACGCATCTTGAAGCGCAGACGGCTCATGACATAGGATACGCACAGCACGAAGAACGCGGAAATAACAGTGCTGAAGATCGCGATCACCAGCGTATTGAGGAACCATCTGGGGAAGTTGATGTCGCTGCCGCCGCTCATCAGATCCGTATAATTCTTCAGAGTAAAGCCTCTGGGCCAGATATAACTCTTGTAGGATCCGCCTTCTTCCCGGAAAGATGTCAAGATCACATAGAAGATCGGAAGGACCCATATTATGCTCAGGATTGCCAGCAGAACATGGCAGGCGCAATTGACTATAAATCTCTTCGTTTTCATTATTGGAACGCCCCCTCATCTTTATAGGAACCGGTATGGCGGTAGGTTAACAGTGACACGGCAGCAAGAATGATGAACACCAGAATACCGATAACGGCGCCCAGGTTGTAGTCCTTCTGGGTAATGGTTAGTCGGTACAGCCAGGTGACCAGCAAATCCGTCTTACCTGCGTAATAGTAATCCACGGTATCCGGTCCGCCTCCCGACAGCAGGTAGATCACGTTGAAGTTGTTGATATTGCCGGTAAAGGAGGTGATCAGATTGGGGGTCATAACGAATACCATGTAAGGAAGCGTGATCTTCCGGAAAATGGTAGGCGCGCTGGCGCCGTCAATCCTCGCCGCTTCATAAAGCTCCGCGGGAATATTCTGCAGAATACCCGTCGTGGACAGCATGGTGAAAGGCACGCCGATCCAAATATTGATACAGATGATGGTGATCTTCGCGTACAGCGGATTGGTAAAGAACGGAATGGACTCCGTCTCGCCGATCGCGCCCAGGGTACGCAGCAACACATTGACAGGGCCGTTGGCATTGAAAATGGTTCTCATGCTCAGCAAGGTTACGAATTGGGGAACCGCCACGGACAATACAAACATGAATCTCCAGAAGCCCTTGATACGGGTTCCTTTCCGATTGATCAAAAGAGCAAGCATTAATCCAAGGATGTAGCAGCTGAACGTGGCAAATACCGCCCAGATCAAGGTCCAGGACAATACCGGCCAGAACGTACTCGCCAACTTGCTTCCATTGGCGAACATCGCTACAAAGTTCTGCAGTCCCACCCACTCGAACAAGTTTCCGGGCGGTTGATGCTCATGGTCATAGCTGGTAAACGCGATCAGGATCATAAATACCAAAGGTACGATCGTAAATACAATAATACCGATAATCGGCAGCGCCAGCAGCAGGGAATGCAGATTCTCTTCCTTCAGGGAACGCAGGTCATCCTTAAACGTCGGAACCGGCATTTTCCTTTCCTTGCGGAACTGCGTGGCATACGCGCTCTTGCCGGACATACAGGCAACGAAGATAAACGCCGCCGTCAAAAAGAGAGTGATCACGCCGTACAGCAGACACAACATGGAATTGTCGCCCAGGGAATACTCATATATTCCCAGAGCCTCATTGTACGTCTGCCCCTGTTCAACGGTACCCAGAGTGATCAGATCTCCGATGGAATGAATTCCAAAACCGATCATATACGCAAGATATCCGATCTCCAGAAGCAGGAACACGACGCCCCTGACAATCTGCTTATTCATCAGATTCCCCAAACCAAAGATAAAAAAGGAAAGTTTGGTCGTCTGATCGCCATGTTTGAACGCCTGGGCTACACTGGCATCACTCGGTTTCGTATAGGTAGCCTCTTGCTTTTTCTTGAAAATTCCCATGGAAAACCTCCCGTAACTTAAAATGGAGTGCGATTTGGTGAAAGGACTCGCCGCCTTGCAACCGGCAGCGAGTCCTCTTTACTGCCATCCACGGCAGTGGAAAAATTATTCAGCCGTCATGGCCGCCACGAAAGCATCCAGTTTCGCCTTTACATTATCCTTGGTAAGCTCTTTGCTCCTGATCTCGGTAGGGATCGCTCCCGCATAAGTCCAATATCTGGTGGAGAATACGGAATGCACGGGCTGCATAACGCTGGCCTCGTTGGCCTCTCTGACAATAACGGAAGCAAGAGGATCGGAAGTAACCGCTTCACTCTGGCCAGCCGCGATGTTGGCGGGAATCTGTGCCGATTTCTCATAACGCAGAGTCTGCTGCTCTTCGCTTCCAAGATAAGTAGCGAACGCAACGGCTGCCGCCATATTCTGGGAATGGGCGTTGACGCCGATGCACTTGGAGCTGTAGAAGCCCTTCAACTGATAATCGTGTCCGTCCGGATTGAACGTAGGGATGATGGAAATGCCCATGTCGTCGCCCAGAATGTTCTTGTACGCGTCATAGTTCCAGGAACCGTCGAACCAAACGCCCAGTCTGTGGTCGCCGATCAGCTCGGTTACGGAAATTTCTCCGTCATAAGCGCACTTCGGGTTGTTGATCAGGTCGATCAGGTAATTGGTAACCGCCACGCCGGTCTCATTGTTCCAGTCAACGCCTGCGGAAAGGTCATTGCCTTCCGGTCCAAATACGGTCAGGCCGGCTCCGTAATAGTAGCAGCCCAGCTTCCAACCGCCGGCGGACTCAAAGTAGAAGTTGTAAACATTGTCCGGGGTGTCCTTTGCCATGATCTTCTCAAGGGAGGTAATATCATCCTCGTTCATGAGAGTCTTGTCATAGAACAAGAAGAACGTATTGTGGGTAAAAGGAATGGCGTAGGTGGCATCACCGATCATCGCGGTCGCGCGAACGGACTCGGCGATCTCTTCCTTAACCATCTTCTCGGCGGTTCCGCCCAGCTGCGCGATAGCGCCGGCGTCCACCAGCTCGATCAGCTGATCGGATGCGAAGAAGAATACATCAGCGGCCGCGCCGACATCCTTCAAGATTTCCGTCTTTGCGTTATCCTCGCCCACGATCTCGGTCGTCCAGGTAATGTTCCACTCAGGATGCGCTTCCGCGAATTCCTTCTGCTGCTGCTCCATAATCCCGGTATCCACCTGGTTCTGAGGGCACCAAACTTTCAGGCTGATATCTGTCACTTCCCCGCCGCTTTTGCCGGAGTCGCCGCCGCAGCCCGCCAGCAATGTCACTGACATTGCCATTGCAAGTAATGAAGCCAAAACTTTTTTCATTTTCATTTTTTACCTCCTGTAAATGTTGAACTCATGATTGTCAGTTTCGTAAAGTTTTGCTGACTTTAGAGTATCACAAAGTGAACAACGCGTCAAGAAAGTTTTTTCGTTAGTTTGCCCTCAAAAGATTGTTTTTATACATACTTTTGTGCAAAATGTCAGCGAATTCGAAACAAAGTTTTTATATTTGTTTCGAAACTTAATATTTTATTTTTTCGTTGGGAAATCTTCGTGGAAACTTTTGGGCACGATTGATTTTATTGAATTTTAAGCCATTTTTTCCACATTTTGATCCGGGTCCAATTTTTTGGTTATAGATTTTTTAGAATTTATTTAGAAAAAGTTTAGATAGAGTGGCTTTTCAAAACGTCCGAAACGGGTTTCACAGAAAAGTTTCACGAAAAGAATGTCAGCAATTTTCACGAAATTTTCAGAACCGTTCTTCGGTTCCCGGCACTGGCGCCGGCAGGGGGCCTGAGACAAAAACCGCGGCGGCGTCATGGGGCGCTTCCGCGGTTTTGAACGAGTCTCGAACCTATTTGTTTCAATCCTATTTCTACTTATTTTAACCCTCTTTACTTCAACACGCAGATAGACCGCGCGGGCAGGGTCAGAACTCCCTTTTTCAGCGTGACGACCTCGCCGTGCAGCGTCAGATATCCGCGGATCCGCATATCTTTCAATTCGGTGTCGGACAGCGAAAACGTCGCTTCCTCCTGGGAGGTATTATAGACGATCCCTATCGTGCTTCCATCGTACGTCTTGGTAATGGCCGCCTGATTGCCCGCGGTCAGTTCCTCCAAAATAGCGATCTCTCCCCTGGCAATCTCTGGGTTCTCATTTCTGATCCTGATCGCCCGCTTGTAATAATTCAGGATCGAGCGCGGATCCTCCAGCTGCTGCTCCACGCCCGGGAAAGCCGACGTGATCCCCGGATCCGCGTCCGCCGGGCCCTTGGTCATCCCCTCGTCGTCCGTATCGGACCAGATCATCGGAAGACGCTTGTTCTCATCCTTGGAGCCGGAACTGGCCATGCCGATCTCTTCCCCGTAATAGACAAACGGGCTTCCGTTCATCATCATCAGGATGCCGCAGGCCATCTTCATGGCATCCTCATCCTTTACCAGGATGTTGGACACCCGGCCCATGTCATGGTTCGCGATAAACGGCGCGTCGATAAAGTCCGGGTTTTGGGCGGAGAAAGCCGTCTGGAAGTTCACCATGCTGGACACAAAGCTGGCGATCTCATAGCTTCCCCTGGCGGCCTTGATCAGCGTGCCGCCCGTATCCGCCACATCGAAATTAAACATACTGGGCGTGCCGCTGGCATAATACTCGGCAATGGTCATCCGATTGGCCCATACCTCGGAAACCATGTAAAAATCATCATTCCAGTTCCTGCAATAAGTATAGAGCCAGTTCAGCACCTCCGTGTTAAAGCTCGTCGCTCCCTCCTCGAAATGCAGGGCGGCATCCATTCGGAAACCGTCCACTCCCAGGTCGATCCAATGCTTCGCGATCTTCTCCAAATCCCCGCGAAGCGCCTGACAACTCAGATCCAGGTCCGGCATCTCCGACCAGAAAGAACCCTCGTAATACCATTTCGTACCGCTCACCTCATAATAAGTCCCGGTTTCCTTTTCCCTGGAAAAATGGTAGTAGTCCACATAAGGGCACGCCGCGGGATCCGGCTCCTCGCCCTCCTTTAGGCTCCTTAAATAATCACAGGCCTCCACGAACCACTGATTCTGCGAAGAAGTATGATTGATGACAAAATCAATGATCAGCCGGATGCCCCGTTCATGACAGGCCTTAACAAGGTTTTCAAAGTCTTCCAGAGTCCCGTATTCCGGATCCACCTGCATATAGTCGATCACATCGTACTTATGATAGGTGGGCGACGGCATGATGGGCATCAGCCAGATCCCGTTAAAGCCCATATCGCTGATATAATCCAGCTTCTGTGCAACACCGTTCAGATCTCCGATCCCATCTCCGTCGGAATCATAAAAAGAGTAGACAAATATTTCATAGTAATTCCTATAATTATCGTCAATGATATAGATGCCCTGATTATAATTATAGGTAACATCCCCTTCGGTCTTTCCTCCGCAGGCTGCGACGCTCATCGTCAGCAAAAGCACGGCCATGCTCGCGGCGACTCTGCAAAATGCTTTCTTCATATTCTCCGTACCTCCGAAACATGCTGTGCAAAACTTTACGTGGTTTCAGTATAACAAACCCTCCGGGATTTGTCAAATTGAGCGTTCTACAAGATTTCCATTTCATCCGTGAAAAATCCCTGACCGGTATTGATATTATAAAGGATGTAACAGTCCAGATTCTCCGGGGCGCCTTCGCTGTTGACGGCAAACCTCCCCGGCCACCAGGACAAGCAGAGATCCGTCAGGTCGTCCGCAGCCACGCCCGGCAGATACAGGAGGAATTCTTCCCCGTCCTCCATCCCATAAGGGCCTGAAGCGACGTAACGGGTTCCCCCCTCGATCCATTCCTTTCCCTCTTCTTCCTCACAGACAAGCTCTTCCAATCTCATGAGATAGGCATGTTCTCCCATCTTCCTGATCTCTCCGAACCGTCCCGTAAAGGAACAGAGATACTCGGTTCCGCTATATCCTTCTCCGGCGTCCCCCATGTCGTCGTCGACATATTCTCCCTCAAAGGAGCCGTCCGAACGAAGAGTGAGTCCCGTCGCCCAGGCCCCGGCGCCGCTGGAAAACGTAAATTGCAGCCGCTCTCCAAAAGCCAATTCTCCGGGATCGCCCTCTGGATAATCCCCGTAATAATTCACCGGATAAAGCTGTGCAAGCTCCGTCGCCTTCCTGGGCCCCTTCACCAGCTCCCCCTGTTCGCTGGTCACCAGGAGGACGGCGTTCTCCAGCATCCGATTCGTCAGGCTTTCAAACTCCTTCAGCCGGACATATTTTTCCGGCGGCAGCCCTTCTCCGCCCTCTCCCGTGGCTTCCAACAGGGTATATTCCACCGAGGGAGCGTCCAGTTCCTGGAACTCGCCATTCAGCCAGAAGAATTGGCTCCACCAATAATCCCCGTACCCCTGGAACATAGTGGGATGATACTCCACCAGATAATCCGAGCCCCCGTTCTCCTGTATCAGCAAAATCGTGTTCCAGCCCACGTGAGCAGGAGAAATCCAGGTACTCCACAAAAGCGTTCCGTCCGCTTTCACCACGTTCAATTCATATTCCATGTCTTCCGCCACTTCCTGAAGGTATATGGACTCATTCTCCCCGTCACGATCCAGGTCCGCCTCCTCCCAGAGGAGTTCCCCCCAGTCCTCCCCTGCGGCGGAAGTATCAGGGGTCTCCTCCGGCTGACCGGACGCTGCGATGCTTTCCCCGCCCTGCCCGACATTGGAATCTTCCTCTCCCCGGCCGGACGCTGGGTTGCCTCCCTCTTGACCGGTGCCTGCACCTTCCCCAGACTGTCCGGACGCATCGGAAGAATCCTCGAAAGAAAGGCTTTCGGCAATGCTATCCGCCTGTTCCTCTGAGACATATGCGCTGTCAAATTCAAACACCACGTAAACGGACTTTTCCCTGTCATAAGAGAGAATGCCGAAGTTTCTCTTTTCTTCCCCGCCAAAGCCGGAACCATCCTCCCCAGATTCCGGAACATTGACTCCAGCAAGAGAAGCATCTTCTAAAACAGGCGAATAATATACATCCACCCGGGCAGTCTCTCCCTGATCCGTTTCTTTGATTCTCCTATAGCTGTCTTTTACGTCAAACCGATAATCGTTCCCCAGGGCGATCTGATTATAAATGGACATCCGCTCCTCTTCCGTCCCCCCTGACGGCTCAAAGATATTGTAGCCCACGGCGCCGACGCAATTTCCTTCCTCATCATAGATTCCCACGCAGGACCATGCGAAGTCAGGCAGATAAATGCTCTCCGTGGATGCGGATAGTTCTTCCACGCCCCAGCCTTCCCGAAGCACGAAATCCACGGTAAAAGGAGAAATGTCAAATATCGCCTGATTATATTCAGTCCGCCCGGCATCGCTTGCGGGAAACGTCAGCCGACAGGAAACATACCCTTCCTCCGGCTTCTCTTCCCTTTCCAGGGTTTCCCCCTGGCTTTCCTTCTCCGGAGAGTCCTCCTCTTCTCCTGCAGGATCCACGGGATTCGTCAGCAGACAGACCGCCGCCACACCGATCGCCGCAAAGGCCAGAAGAATCACCCAGAACGCCGGTTTCCTATAATTCATCACGGCTTTTATCCTCTCCTTCACGCCGATTTCCCCGAAGGCCAGCGGACAGGCGGCGATGGAACGGCGGCGGACACCGCAATGCAGCAGGGCCCGGGAATATGCCTGCCTCCCTTCCTTCCCCATGCTGCGAATCACCTTTTCATCACAGGCAGTCTCGATATCCCGGCAAAATACCATATAGGCCGCCCATAAAAGCGGGTTGAACCAATAGACGGCCAAAAGTGCGAATCCCAGAGGCTTCCACCAGTGGTCTCCCCGGCGGATGTGCGCCTGTTCATGGGCGAGTACGTATTCCAGATCCCTTTCCTCCATTTTGTAGGTCACATAGATCATCGGCCGGAAAAGCCCCAGCACAAAGGGCGAATCTATGGCCTCGCTCTGCCAGATGTTTCCCCGCAGCCTTGTGGCTTCAGCAACACGGCGGTGTACAAGGAAGTAACAGATCACCCCATAAAAAAGCATCGCCGCCATCCCTGCGGCCCACACCCGAGACAGGACAAAAGACCAGATCCGGGTATGGGATTCCCCGTTCTCCACAGGTGCCGCCGGGGCAGTATCCAAAGGAGCCAGATTCACGAAACCGCCGGCTTCTCCCACATCTCCAATTCCTTCCGTAACGCCGCCCGTCCTCTCCGGTGCCGCCGTATACAGAATCTCCCGGGGCAGGGGTTCGGCGCTGGGAATCAGACTGAGGGCGCTTTCCACAGAGATCGGACAGACGAGCCTCAGGGCGACCAGGCCCCACAAAAGGCAGAACATCCAACGGGGCGCCCTCCGTAGTACCAGCCGCAAAATCAAAACCGCCGCCACCAGATAACTGGCAGTAATGCTGAGATTCACCAAATTTAAAAACAGCTCTTCTATTTTCATCTCTCCTCATCTTCCGCCGCCGACCGGGCGGAATCCCCCCTTTCTATTTTTCAATGATTCTCTGGATTTCCTGGATGTCCTCCTCAGACAACTCCTGTCGCCTGGCAAAAGCCGCGATAAAAGCGGGCAGGGAACCTTCAAATTTTTTCTCCACCAGCTCGTCCAGTTCCCAGGCCTGCGCCCTTTCTTTGGAAACGAGGGAGGTGACCACGCCATCCTCGTTCTTCAAGACGCCCCTCTCCCCCAGACGCTTGATGACGGTATAGGTGGTGGTCCTTTTCCAGCCCAGCCGCTCCTGACACAGCTTCGCAAGCTCCACTGCCGTAACGGGCTCCCGCTCCCACAGAATCAGGCAAAAACGATATTCACTTTCATGAATTTTGGGAATTTCCATAGATACGCCTCCTTGTCTACTGCGTTAGACTCTACTTGTAGTCTACCATAGTAGACAAGGATTGTCAATCAGTTTTTCAGGAAGTTCAGGATGAAAGAGGGAAAGAAACCACCCTGATCAGGAAAAATTACTTCTTGATTTATATATCCTTTTGCTTTATAATAATTCCATACCACATTGACAATCCCTTTGCTTCACGTCTTTCTTCTCTGCTCATACCCGTCCGGTATTGGGAGGAATGCAGGAGATGCAAAAGTACGTAAACACAGCAGATTCCTACAGAAGAGAAAATCCAGAAAATACCCTTGTAAAAGAGAAAATCGCCTCCGGGAAAGTGGAGGCGGAGAAAAATACATTCGATAAAAGCGACACGGCGAAAGACACACCAGATCAGGAAGAAGCGAAAAAGGCTTCTTCCCTGCCGAACACGTCCGGGACGCCAACAGCCGGACGATCTTCGGCAACCACAGGCTCACCTGCCAGTTCCTGCGGGATTACAGCGATCTCCCCATCTTCTCCGACCTGCGGCCTGAGGATATCGAGGACGTGACCGACCGCTACCGGGCGTTCCTGGGGGTAGAGTTCGAGATGGACACCGTGAAAAAGGTTCGGGTCAGAGCCTCCGGGGAGGAACGGGAGATCTTCGTGATCCCCCTGATTGAACACAAGACCCGGGTGGACTACGACGTGGCCATGCAGCTTCTCCGTTACATGGCCGTAATCTGGTACGACTATCGGAAGCGGCAGGAAAGCTTGCGGAAAGGCGTCTCCAGCCAGAAATCGTTCCGTTACCCGGCCATCATCCCCATCGTGTACTACGAGGGGATGGCGGACTGGACGGCGGGGATGCGGCTGTCGGATCGGATCGACACGAGCGCCGCGGACGGGCTTGCCGGGTACATCCCGGACTTCACCTACAAGGTGGTGCAGGTACATGGCTATCGGAACGAGGAGCTGAAGAAGAAGCACAACGAGATGTCCCTGTTGATGATGCTCAATCGGATCCAGAACCCGGAGGATTACAGGGAGTTCCTGAGGACCTCCGGGGAATACGCGGAGGAGATCTACGGGGAGGCGCCGTCGGACATCCGCAGGGTCTACCGGGACGTGCTTTGGAGCCTGTTTCAGAAGATGAACGTGCCTGTGCAGGAGGGCCAGGAACTGTTGGCAAAATTGGAGGAAAGCGGTATGGGATATTTATTCGCGGACATGGAGAAAATGGACATACAGGCGGAGCGCCGGAACACGGAATTGGCCAGACAGGAGGCGGAAGAGGCGAAGCGGGAAGCGAATGCCGCCAAGCAGGAAGCTAGTGCCGCCAAATTGAGGCTGGAGGATGCAAACCAGAAGCTGAGCGCGGCTAATCAAGAAGCAAATACCGCCAAGCAGGAAGCGAATGCTTCCAAGCAGAAGCTGGAGGAAACTTCCGGCAAATTGAACACCGTTTTCGAGCAGTTGGTTTCCATCTGCCAGGGAGAGTGTCTGTCCCGGGACGAAGCCATTGTGTGTCTGCAGGAACGATATGGCCTTAAGACCGCAGACGCCGTTTGGGCAGTGAAACAATTTTGGAAAGATTCATAAAAAACAGCAGGGAATGAGCAGGACGGGGCATAGCGCCAAATAGGGAATGTCAATGTTTTTTCAGGCGGCCAACCCGGTCGCCTGGAGTCAAAGTCATATACCTGCGCAGTATGAGGCAGTACGAAACTTGCGTAAAGGAAAGATTCGGAAAAGGACAGTTCGGCAAACTTACAGGTGTTCCGCAGTTTAACGTATAAGCGAATAAGCCTCTTGGGCTTTTTTCACAGTGAGGCCCAGGGCGACCCTTGTGCCGTCAGAATAAGTAATGATTATCCCGTGGTTCGGGGATATGCCGTTGATAATATTTCCTATCCTTGAGTTGGGATATTGAACCCCAGCTAAATTCTCCCAGGGGGAATCGAAATGCCGCCAAGCGCCGGATTGCTTAGCCTCGGCGATAACCGATGCCACCGCACCAATCAAACCAAAATCGTCATAACTGTCGCTGACTGTTTTTATAATGCAGCGCTTTTCAGTGATATAAAAAGAACACGTAAAGATCCTGAACTTTGGCACATTTAATAAGGCATAGCTTGCGTTCACGAACGAAGCGAGGATTCTTCCGCAGTGTTCACAGGTAAAATTCTCCACAGCATATTCCCGGCCGCATGCGGGACATAAGTATTTTTTCACGACAAAATCTCCTTTCAACTTTGCTTGTCTTTTATCAGCAGAATCCCCAAAACGAACGCTATATCATACATCGAGCCAAGCATCAGCGGCGTCATGTCCGTTGAAAATACCAACAAAAGATTTGCCGCGAGTCCGATTACCGTGCGCACCGCCAAAACTGCGAAGAGATATCGCCTCAGACCGTTGTTTCCGACACATTTATATAACAGGAAAAACGTGACCCCAATAAGGAGAAGCACTCCTAATGCGGCAAAGATCCCATAAACGTAACGTATCCACGCAAGATTGTCGTTCCCTGGTATTTGTAATAAATGCGAGGGCCTGAAATTTTCAAAGCTGCCGGACAGATTGTCTTTGAGGACAACCCAACGGTATGAAAACCAGTTCTGAGCATCAGAAGGTCCGTTTATGGCAGTGGAAACGTCGGGCAGATTCCACGAGGGCAGGATCTCCGTTGTAATTCTTAAGTTAGTAAAGAAAAATCCCGCAGACATCAAAGCCGCCCATAGCCACGGGAGAGCGTAGAATTTACGGCTTTTCCAGCCGAAGAACCATCTGCCAAAGCTATCTTTTTGTGTTGACCAAAGCGCGAGAACCGTCGCCGCGACAAGAAACGCCGGTCTTGTAGGATCATAGAACCTGAGATCCTTACAAAAGCAAGGATCACCACCAAAGTACAGGCAAAGTATGTAAACGTTCCGAACGGTGCAAATTTGGGATATTTTTCTTCCGCCCGTCTGATCATTTTAGCCACAGTCAAAAACAACGCCGGCAGAAGCAGGGCACAGGCCAGAATCTCACGAAAAATATTTTCATTCAGAGCAAGTGCAAAAAGAATCACTGCCCCGGCAGTTTGTAGGACGGGTTTCCATTTCGGAGCGCGTTGCCGCGTGTTTATCACCGCACGATTCAGCAAAAATCCCGCGCATATGAGAAAGAGAAACAGAAAAATACCGTTGTCGACTATAGACCATTCCCTCCAACTGTTGGGAATGATCGAGAGATTACAACTGTATATAAAAAAACACCTGCACAGCCGCAGCGGGTATCAACTTAAGCCAGCGGTCTGCGCCGTCAGGAGCATTAAGAAACCAGATCACCGAAAGCGCGAAGACGGTCGAAACCGCAAAATCTACGGCCTCTAACTTGAAAAAATGCGAAAATTGCAAGTCAATTCCAGGGCGATCGACGCTCAAAGCTACCGTAACAAAATAGATAACAGCAAGTAAAACAACACCTGCAAATGCCGCGAGTCTCAAATTTTTTTGCCTCATTTTTATAATCCACCCTTTTGCGAGAGATAACGGCAAGGTTATGAAAACCGTCCGGAACATTGATGTCCCGGACGGTGAACTATCTGCTTTTTTACTTGACAGTCACTTCCGAATAGTAGCCGTCGCCCAGTGCGGTTGTAATGCCGTTTTTGCCAACTGCACATACCACAAAGCGGTATTTTTTGCCGGAAGTAAGCTTTTCAACCGCAAGATTATTTACTTTCCCATTTGCCGTATGATGCAGTTCTTCATAGGTTTTACCTCCATCCTTGGAATAATAGACAATATATCCCTCGGCGTCATCCGAAAGCGTCCATCTCAACGTCACACCGCCTTTCCTTTCACTTTTACAATAATGAATATACGGAATGTCTGGATAGGAGCTTTCCACCTTTCCTTTCTTGCCAAGGTTAAGTTCAAGAGATGCAGACACAGCGCCGGTGTCGCTTCGAATCCTCCAGGCGATAGTATCTCCCGAATAGTTGCCGATCGTACGTGAGAACGTATTGTCCGTCGTTTCGCCGAAAGTCGCCCACGACTTGCCCTCGCCCTTATATTCGATGGTATATTTTTTCGCGTCCTTTACTTTATCCCATTTTAAGCTCACGTCGCCTTTCCCTTTCGATTCTACGAAAAAAGAAGCGAATTTACCGATGTTGCCGACATTTGAATATCCCGCCATACCGGGAAGCAGGAAATCTTGAGAAGAAAGAGCATACTTTTAGTAAAATCCTTTCCGCCAAAGATTCCGGTCCCGATATGGTTCTCGCCGTCGTTGTAAAACGTGTCGGAGCCGTTCAGGAACCAATCATATCTGTCCTTTCCAAGGTCGTTTGTCGCGTCAAGACCATAATATTTCCCATTAAGCTTAACCAGATTCCAACCGTGATACGATTTATCTCCCTTTGTGCAAAAGCCGCTTAAATATCTGCAATCGACTCCCACCAGCGTAAGCACCTTTTCAATACCGAGTCCGATTCCCGCGCATACGGCTTCATGCTTTACCAAAGCGCCGTAGGGTGTCTGCGCATAAAGCATATTATTATCCTTATATGTAACTTCTTCGGTAAACCAATCGTATACGCTTTTAACCTTTTCAAAATCCGACAGGCAATCATCAAGCTTCAATTCATTAACTAATTCCTTAGCAGCCTCTTCGGTTTCATTGATCTCATTTTTGGAAAGCGCGCAGTAATAGGTAAGCTTGTAATATTCATCGTCCCCGCTTTTCTCCTCGGAATACTTTCCGCCGACATGTGAACCGTCGGAAACAGTGACGCCGTAAAGCCAAAGCATATCGTTAGGTGTTACGGACATATTTGTGACAAACTGCTGCCGGAATTCACCCCAGGGATCAAATCCGGATACGTCACAGAGTTCATCGATTGTTTCCTTGGCAACTTTCAGAGTAATCTCCGAAGGCCAACTTTTCGCCATCTTGCGGAATGCATTGACCGCCCGTTCAACATCGTAATAAACATTTTTGTCCTCGGCAGCGAATACATTCACGCTCAGCACAGACTGCAACATCACCGCAACAAGAACCATCGCGACCAGTTTCTTAAGTGTCTTTCTCATTCGGGT